>NZ_JBVJHP010000008.1:186112-412171 GCF_055586745.1 Nonomuraea sp. NPDC049378 | reverse complement strand
GTGTAAGACCTCAAGGGCGCAAGCCCGGCGGGCGGCTGGCGGTGAAGCAGGAAGACCAACCGGCGACGGTTGGAATCCCCCGGCTTCAGCCGTGGGGAGGAAGTCAAGGTGGTTCTCCTTGTGCGACGACGACCACCGGGCCGCCGGTGGAGGGATCACGGGTCGAGCTGCTGCAGCGCCATCTGCCGTGCGTACGACTTGTCGATGTGCTGCCGCACCAGCGTCTCTGACCTGTCCGGATCCTTGTCCTTGAGCGCGGCGGCGATCGCCCGGTGGTCCTCGTTGGTGTTCTCCATGCCGAGCGTGCTGTGGGCCAGGTACCAGATCCGCAGAGATCCGCAGTTGAGCCGGTTCACCGCTTCGGCCAGGAACGGATTGTCGGTCGACTTGGCGATCTCGAGGTGGAACTGGTGGTCGTACTCGATGGCCCCGTACGGCTGGCCGGCCGCGATCTCGTCGTCGATGCGATCGCAGATCCGTTCCAGCTCGTCGAGATGCGCTGGGGTGGCGCGTCTGGCCGCCAGCCGCGCCACCGGCTCCTCCAGGAGGTGGCGCGACTCGTACAGCCTGGACAGATCCCTGACCCGGATCCCGCGCACGTAAGGGGTGCGGTGCGGCGGGTAGTTGATGAACTGCTCGTCGGCCAGCTTTTTGAGCGCCTCCCTGATGGGGGTGCGCCCGAACCCGTAGCGGGTCGAGAGCATCGCGTCGTCCAGGGGCAGGTCCTCGACGAGGTCGCCCGTGACGATCGCCCTTCGCAGAACGTGGTACGCCTGCTCAGTCTTTGTCCGTCCGGTCAAGGTCATCCGTATACCCTCGATATATTTGAAGTACAAGGAAAGTACGAGACGGTGCATGCCGAGGTCAAGACCCTGAGCTCATTCACCGTGATCGGTCATCGACCGACCGTCAGCGCAGGATGCCTTCGTGCAGGGCGCGCAGCACGGCGTTGGTGCGATCGCGAGCGTCGAGCTTGAGCAGGATCGTGGACACGTAGTTCTTCACCGTGCCCTCGGCCAGGAACAACGCCCTGGCGATCTCCCGGTTGGCGTAGCCCTCGGCCACGAGCCGCAACACCTCGAGTTCGCGCTCGGTGAGCTCCTGCACCGGTGCCGCGTCGCCGCCGGCCGGTGGAGGGCCGGAGCGGATCGCGCGCAGCAGCCGGTCGGTGATCGACGGCGCGACGAGCGTGCCGCCGTCGGCCAGGGTGCGCACCGCCCTGGTCAGCTGCTCCAAGGTCACGTCCTTGAGCAGGTAGCCGCGCGCGCCCGCCCGGAGCGCCTGCAGCACGAGCGTGTCGTCGTTGAAGGTCGTCAGCACGAGGACCGGCGTCTCGATGCCGCGCTCGCGCAGGCGTTCGAGCGTCCAGATCCCGTCGTAACGCGGCATTCTCAGATCCAGCAGCACCACGTCCGGCCCGGTCGCCGCGATGACCTCGATCGCCGCGTGCCCGTCGTCGGCCTCACCGGCCACCTCGACGTCGGCGACCTCCAGCAGGCTGCGGATCCCCTGACGGACGAGCGTCTGGTCGTCGACCACCACGACCCGGGTCACGACGCCGGCACCTGAGCCGTGACCCGGAACCCGCTCCGGCCGTCGACGCTGACCTCGCCGCCGAGCGCCTCGAACCGCTCGGACAGCCCGCGCAACCCGTTGCCGAGCACCGGATCGGCCGCGCCACGGCCGTCGTCCACCGCGGTCAGCCGCACCGCGTCGCCGTCGGACGCGACCTCGATCCACAGTTCGCGGGCGCCGGCATGCCTGATCGTGTTGGTGACGATCTCCTGCACGGCTCGTACGAGCGCCGCGACCTGCTCCTCGCCTGCCCGCACCTCGGGTGCGACCTCGATCGACACTTCGAGGCCGGGCAGATCGCGCACGACCTGCCGCAGGGCCTCCGTGAGGTCGGACGACTCGGTGCGCAGCCGGCCGACGGTGGCGCGCACGTCACCCAGCAGGTCGCGCGCCACCCGGTTGGCCCGCTCGACGTGCTCCCTGGCCCGCTCCCCGTCGCGGTGACGCGCCGCCTCCAGCTCCAGGGTGAGCACGGTGAGCTGGTGGCCGATGAGGTCGTGCAGATCGCGGGAGATCCGGAGCCGCTCGGCGGTGCGCGCCGACTCCGACAACAACACGCTCGCCGCCTGGAGCCCGACGTGCGCCTCGGTCAGCTCGCGCCGCATGCGCTGCTCCCGCATGGTCACCAGCGAGCTCAGCAGCGTCGCCGCCTGGATGAGCACGTAGAAGCCGATGCCGAGGGCCGTGTCGGCGGCGTCCATGCCGCGCGATGCCGCGGACAGGGCGAGCACCACGGTGTTGAGGCCCACCACGACGAAGCCCGCCCACGGGGGCACGACGTGGACGCTGATCGCGGCGACGATCACCAGCAGGATCGGCAGGAGGCTCCACTGCTCCGCGGACACCACCACGGCCCACGACGCCACGACCGCCGCCGCGAACGCCGCGTGGCGGACCCACCGCGGACGGCCCGGGCCGCCGGCGACGAGAACGGCCGCGATGAACACCACGAACAACGTGATCCACAGGGTCCGGGGAATGACCGCGCCGGCCGCGCCGGCCAGGACCGGACCGCCGGCCACGACCGACACGACGAACATCGCCAGCCCTGACCACTCCTCCGGCCCGAGTCGACGCATGGCCTCACCCTAACGCCGGCCCGTCGCCGTCCTCGGGTGCCGAAAGTCACGCGCGCATGCCCTGACCTTCGGCACGGGCGCGCGCCCGCCTGGCCCGCCTACCGTCGCCGCATGGAAGAGACGGAAACGGCGGTGGAGGCCGCGAACCTCCGCAAACGCTACGGCGACACGGTGGCGGTCGACGATGTGAGCCTGCGCGTCGGGACGGGCGAGATCCTCGGCATCCTCGGCGGCAACGGGGCCGGCAAGACCACCACGGTGGAGATGATCGCCGGGCTGCGGAAGCCCGACAGCGGGCGTGTCCGCGTGCTCGGCCTCGATCCGGGGCGCGACCGCGCGAGGCTCCGCCAGGTGCTGGGGGTCCAGCTCCAGGAGGCCCAGCTCCACCACGCGCTGACGGTCGCCGAGCTCATGGGCATGTTCCACAGTTTCTACCCGCATCCGAGACCCGTCGAGGAGGTCCTGGAGCTCGTCGAGCTGGCTGACCGGCGTACGACCCGCTTCGAGAAGCTCTCCGGCGGCCAGCAGCAGCGGCTCTCCATCGCCGTGGCCCTCGTCGGGCGGCCCCGCGTCGTGATCCTCGACGAGCTCACGACCGGGCTGGACCCGCGTACGCGCCGGCGGATGTGGGCCGCGGTCGAGCGGCTGCGCGACGAGCGGGTCACGGTCCTGCTCGTGAGCCACGCGATGGAGGAGGTGGAGCGGCTCTGCGATCGGGTGGCCCTCCTCGACGCCGGCCGCCTCGTGGCGCTCGACACGCCCGCCGGGCTGGTCGCCAGGACGGGAGCCGCGAACCTCGACGACGCGTTCGTCGCCCTTTCCGGATCGCGGCCGGAGGAGATCTCATGAACGCCGACGCCCGCCGTCCCGGCCTCGGGTCGTGGCTGACGCTCATCCGGTGCGAGGCCAGGATGGTCGTCCGCGACACGGCCGGGCTCGTCGTGCCCATCGGGCTGCCCCTGCTGGTCCTCGTGATGAACGCCTCGTCGGCCGGCGGCGAGGTGGTGGTCAACGGCCGCACGGTACTGGACCTCTACGTGCTGCCCCTGGTGCTGGCCATCATCATCGCCACCATCGGCGTCGTCAACATGCCGAGCTTCCTGGCGTACTACCGGCGTGCCGGGATCCTGCGCCGCCTGTCGGTCACGCCGGCCTCGCCGGCCATGGTGCTGATCGCCCAGGCGGCGGTGAGCGCGCTGCAGACGATCATCGGCATCGGGGCGGCGCTCGCCGTGGCCGTGCTCGTCTTCGACGCCAACCTCCCTTTGCGTCCCGTCACGGCGCTCGGCCTCCTGCTGCTCGCGACCGCGGCGATGTACGCGGTCGGCATGATCGTGGCCGCCGTCGCCCCGACGCCGAACTCGGCCGTGGCGATCGGGCTCGTCGCCTTCTTCGCCCTCGGCGCCCTCGGCGGGCTGTTCGGCAGCCGGGAGAGCCTTCCCGAGACGCTGGCCATGGTGGGCGAGTGGCTGCCGTTCGGCGCCACCGTCGAGGTCCTGTCGAACGCCTGGGCGGGCACCCCGATCGAGCCCCTCCATCTGGTGAGCCTGTCCGTGACGGTCCTCGTCGGCGGCGCCGTCTCGGCCGCGTTCTTCCGATGGGACTGACAGCGTCGCGCAGAGGACAGAAGCCCGAGAGCTGGCCTTATGTCCGATGTGGGGCTTAGGATCTGTCACCGATGGTTGCACCAAGAGCGCGGCTCTCGCGGTTGCTCGACGACCTCGGACGCATGTTGCTCGACCTCATCGCGTCTCCCGGGGACCTGGACGGCGAACTGACGGGTGTGGCGATCCACGGCCCGGGCGACGAACTCACCGTCGAACCGGGCGAGCTCGTGCTCGGCGTGGGCCTGCACGACAACGACGCGATCGCCGGGCTCCTGCTTCGCCTCGGCGAGCGCCGTGCGGTGGGGCTCGTCGTCAAGCACCCGGTGACCGCGGACGCCTCCATCGTCGCGGCGGTGCGCGACAGCGGCGTGGCACTGTTCGGGCTGAACCGCGCGGCCTCGTGGTCGCACGTGGCCGCCATGCTCAGGGCGCTGCCGCTGGCCACGACCGACCTCACCGGCGGGGCGGACCTGCTCGCCGGCGCGCCTGCCGGTGACCTGTTCGCCCTCGCGAACGCGGTGGGGGCGCTGCTCGACGCGCCGGTGACGATCGAGGACCGCGCGTCACGCGTGCTGGCCTTCTCCGGGCACCAGCACTGCGCCGACCAGGGCCGGGTCGAGACCATCCTCGGCCGGCAGGTCCCCGACCGCTACACGCAGCTGCTCGAACAGCGGGGTGCGTTCCGCGAGCTCTCCAAGGGCACGCCGGTCTACGTCGAGCCCCTCGCCGAGGACATGCTGCCGCGGGTCGCCATCGTCGTCAGGGCCGGGGACGAGGTGCTCGGCTCGATGTGGGCCGTGGTCAGGGAGCCGCTGTCCGAGGCGCGTGCGGCGGCCTTCGCCGACTCGGCCAAGATCGTGGCGCTGCACATGTTGCGGGCCAGGGCGGGCGCCGACGTCGGGCGCCGGCTCAGCGCCGACCTGGTGGCCATGGTGCTGGAGGGCGGCCCCGGAGCTCCCGAGGCGGCCAACCGCCTCGGGCTCACCGACGGCCGGCTCTGCGTGATGGCCGCGCAGGTCGTCACGGGCGACGCCGCGGACACCGAGGCGGCCATGCAACGGCTGCGCGACGCCCTCGCCCTGCACTTCTCGGCGGTGCACCCGCGCTCGGCCGCGGCGCTGCTCGGCGGGACCACCTACGTCGTGCTGCCCGTCGGCGCGAGCGGCGACCGCGACGGCACGGCGTCCGTGGTCCGGCTGGCGGTGGACTTCCTCGCCCGGGTGGGGGCGCGTACGGACGCCGTCATCGGGGTCGGGCGGGCCACCATGTCACTCGCCGAGGTGACCCACTCCCGCCGCGAGGCCGACCGGGCGCTGCGGGTGTTGCAGACCGACCGCCGCCGCAGGCGGATCGCCCGCTACAGCGACGTCCAGGTGGAGTCGCTGCTGCTGCGCCTGGCCGATCTCGTCGCCGAGGACGGCGAGCTGCACCTCGGCTCGCTCGGAGCGCTGGTGGACTACGACGCCGAGCACGAGAGCGGCTTCGTCGACACCCTGTCGGCCTACCTCGACGCCTTCGGCAACGTCGCGGAGGCGGCCGCCGCGATGCACCTGCACCCCAACTCGTTCCGGTACAGGCTGCGCCGCGTCTGCGAGATCACCGGCCTCGACCTCGCCGACGCCGACGCTCGGCTCGCCGCGACGTTGCAGCTGCGGCTCTACCGCGTCGCCAGGGACCGGGGCGTGGTCAAGGAGACGGGATCCGCCCGGTCCCGGTGACGACCCGTCATGACTCGCCCAGCAGGCCCCACTGCTCGGTGTTGTAGGTGGGGAACCCCAAGCTGTTGTCGCGGACGTTGCCGAGCTTGGCGCTGTAGGCGAGGAACGACCTGTTCTGGTAGAGCGGCAGGATCGCGTAGTCCGACGAGACGATCCTGTCGGCCTCCTGCAGCTTCTCCGTCGCCGCCTGCGCGCTCGATGCCGAGAGTGCCTCGTTCAGCAGCCGGTCGACCTTGGGGTTGCCGTAGTTGTTGAGGTTGAACCGGCAGAAGGTCTGGTCCTCGGGGCAGCTCAGGTAGTAGGGGATGTTGCTGGTCGTCGCGAACGGCGACTGCGACACGGTGGCGACCGTCATCGCCCAGTTCCCTTCCTGCACGGCCTCGATCGTGTTGGCGACGGTGGCGACCTGCACGTCCACGCCGAGCGGCGCGAGGGCCGCCTTGACCAGCTGGGCCTCGCTGGCGCGCAGCTGGTCGCCCGCCTGGACCACGATGCGCAGCGGGGGCACGGCCTTGCCGTCCGGGTCGGCGAGCTTCGCCCCGACGCCGGTGTACCCCGCGTCGGTCAGGGTCTTCTTCGCCTTCTCGACGTCGCCGATGCCGTACCCGAGCTCGCTGACCACGTCGGAGTAGCCGGGCGCGCCGCCGATGAACATGTGGCTCAGCAGGGGTTCCGCGGTGTCGTCGAACTGCCCGATCGTCTTGTCGATCACGTCCTGGACGCGGATCGCCTGGAAGATCGACTTGCGCAGGGCGACGTCCTGCAGCGCGCGGGCGTTGAGGTTCAGCCACAGCTTGTGGACCGACGCGCCCGGCGTCACCTGGTAGCGGACCCCGGGCAGCTCCTCGACCTGCTGGACGATGTCGACCTGCGGGTTCGGGTAGATGACGTCGACCTCCCCGTTCGCCAGCGAGGTCGGCTGCTGCGCGACGTCCGTGATGAGCCTGAAGACCAGCTTGTCCAGGTTCGGCGGCGGGCCGAACCACTTCTCGTTGCGGACCATCACCACGGAACCGTCGGAGGTGTACTCCTGGATCCGGAACGGGCCCGCCGAGAACTTCGGGACGGACTTGGCGAAGCCCTCGTTGAAGCTCTTCGCCAGGCCCGCGGCGGTGTCGGTCGGCCCGTACGTCTCGGCGACGTGGGCCGGCAGGAACGGCGAGAACAGCGCCTGCCAGTCGACGTACGGCTCGTCGAACACGACCGTGACGGTCCGCCCGCCGTCCGAGCCCTTCACCGACGCGATCCGGTCGTACCCGGCCGTGTTGGACGCCTGGCACTTGGGGCACTCGCGCGGGTCGAGGGCGCGCCAGGTGTAGACGAAGTCGTCCGCCGAGATCGGCCGGCCGTCGGACCAGACCGCCTCGGGGTCGATCGTGTACTTGATCGTCTGCGGTGAGTCGCCCACCTTCTCCGCGCTCGTCACGAGGGTCTCGTTGCGGACCGGCGTACCGTCCGGCTTGATCATGAAGGCGCCGGGCATCAGCACGCTCGAGATGTCGAGCACCGAGTAGGTCGCGCCGGCGGAGTTCAGCACGTTCCAGTTCGAGATCGGATAGGTGATGGTGTAGGTCGCCGTCCCGCCCTTGGCGACCTTCGCGGTGTTCACCGTGTTCACGTCGCCGGACACGCGACCGTCGCCGGCCGCCGCGCCGCCTCCGCCCGCGCAGGCAGCGAGCAGCAGTGCCACGGCGCTCGTCGTCAGGGCCAGGGAGTGCTTCCCGCGGTAAGCCATGGTCTGCTCCAGATGCAGAGAAGGGTCAAGAACGCTCGCCGCGCAGCTGCGCGACCGCGTTGGCCGCCGCCCAGCCGATCAGCGCGTCGAGATGGGGAGCGTTGGGTGAGGGGTCGTCGGCACGGGTGAAGACGCCCACGGCGTACCTGCCGCCGTCGGCGAACTCGACCACGCCGACCTCGTTGCGGACCAGCGGGAGGGTGCCCGTCTTGCCGCTGACCACGATGTCGTCTCCGGGGAACCCGCTGGTCAGCCGGTGCGGCCAGATCTGGTCGCCCATCCAGCCGCGGACCAGCGCGCAGGCCTCGGGCGCGGCCGCCTCGTCGCGCCAGATCCCGGCCAGCAGCCGGGTGATCTCCTCTGGCGTCGTCCGGCAGGTCTCATCGGGCACCAGAGCCCGCAGCGCCTGGAGGCGTTCCAGCGGCACCTCGGCCAGGTCCCGCTCGTCGTCGCGGTAGCTGATGCCGAGGTCCTCCTCCAGCGAGGCCAGGATCTCCGCGCAGTTCTGCGGCACGGCCGTCGCGGTGAGCCCGAGCTCGGCGAGCAGCGCCGCCACCCGGTCCTTGCCGACCCGGTCGATGACGAGGTCGGTGGCCACGTTGTCGCTGATCACGATCATCAGCTGGGCGAGGTCCCGGTACGAGATGACGGTGTCGTCGCGCTGCACCGACAGGCCGTACGGCGACGGCACGCCGCCCGGCGGCACGGTGACCCGCTCGGAGAGGTCGATCTCGCCGGCCACCGACTGGCGGGCCAGTTCGAGGGCGACCGGCACCTTGAGCACCGAGGCGGTGACGACCGGGGTGCTCTCCCCGACGCCCACCGACCTCCCGCCGGCCAGGTCGCGCGCGTGCAGCCAGATGTCGGCGCCGAGCTCGCGCGCGTGGTCGCGGATCTGGCCGGGGGTCGCCGCCCTGGCGGTGCTACGCGGCCTCCGGCGGGTCTCGACGCCGCACAGGTGGTCGACGGCCAGCCTGGCCACCGTGCCGACGCAGGCGTCCGCGGCGGGGATGCGGTACTCGTAGGAGTCGGACCGTACGAAGACGGCGACGGCGTACCTGCGGCCGCCGGTCTCGACGACGCCGACCTCGTTGCGCCAGAAGCGCAGGGTGCCCGTCTTGGCGCTCACCCGCGCGTCCGGCTCGGTGAACCCGGAGCGCAGTCGGTGCGGCCAGGCCTGCAGGCTGAGGATGCGGCGCATCTCGGCGCACTGCTCGGGAGGCGCCGCCTCGTCGTTCCAGATGGCGGCGAGCAGCCGGGTGATCTCGCGGGGGGTGCCCGCCTGCAGGGACCGCTCCGGGTCCACCGCGCGGGCTGCGCGCCAGACCTCGGGGCCGGCCTTCTCGTCCGGCACGTCCTCGTAGATGCTCTGGTAGATGTCGTCGCAGGTGCCGTCGACCCGGGTCGCGGTCAGGCCGAGCTCGCGCAGGGTGGCGTTGATCGCCTCGGTGCCGAGCAGGTCGACGAGCAGGTCCGTGGCGGCGTTGTCGCTGACGCTCATCATCCAGTACGCGAGGTCGCGCAGCGAGAGCTCGATCGGGTCGGCCATCACGGACAGCCCGGTCGGTCCCGCCGAGCGCCCCTCGACGGGGACGTCGATCCGTTCCGCGGGGTCGAGCCGCCCGTCGCCGAACCGCCGGAACAACTCCACCAGCACCGGAATCTTGAAGACGCTCGCGAGCACCACGAGCCCGTCCTCGCCGTACCCGATCTCCTCTCCGCTGTCGAGATCGACGGCGTGCGCCCAGGCCCGCGCGCCGACCGCGCCGAGGACCTGCTCCACCTGCTCTTTCACGCGTTTCTCCTGTCGTCTCAGCGCCGGCGGCGCAGGGCCCGGCCGGACAGGCGCCCGGTGGGTACGCCGTCGGCCAGCGCGGTCTCTCCGTTGACCACCACGTGCCGGACACCGGTCGCGTACTGGTGGGGGTCCTCATATGTCGCGCGGTCGCCGACCGTGTCCGGGTCGAACACGACGATGTCGGCGAAGTTGCCCGGGGCGAGCACGCCGCGGTCGCGCAGGCCGAGGTTGCCCGCGGGCAGGCTCGACATCCGGCGCACGGCCTCGCCGAGAGTGAGCAGCGACTGCTCGCGGACGTACGTGCCGAGGATCCGGGCGAAGCTGCCGTAGGCGCGCGGATGGGTGGGCACGCCGGAGTCGGGCGGTTCGGCGGCGAACGTGGGGGCGTCGGAGCAGACCGAGACCCACGGCTTGCGCAGGGCGGTGCGCAGCGCCTCCTCGTCCATCATGAAGTACATGGCGTGCAGCGCGGGCTCCTGCTCGACCAGCTGGAGCAGCATCTCCACGGGGTCGGTGCCGGCCGCGTCCGCCGCCTGCGCGAGGCTGAGGCCGCGGTGTTTCGCCACCGGCCCGTTCGGGTCGGGGAGCAGCATGACGCCGCTCGCGCCGCTCGCGGCGAGGTAGAGGTTCTCCCAGCGTTCCGACGGGGTGACGACGGCCGCACGGATGCGGGCCCGCTCGCCCGGGTCGGCGAGCCTGGCCGCGAGCGCCTCGTGGCCGCCGTCGTGGAACTCCGGCGGGATCGAGGCGGCGAGCTGGGTCTGCCCGGCGAGGTAGGGGTAGACGTCGGCGGTCACCGGCCGGCCCGCGGCCCTGGCGGCCTCGATGCGCTCGATGGCACGCGCCATCTTCGGCCAGTTCCGCCGTCCCGCGGTCTTGAGGTGGTAGATCTCCGCGTGCAGCTCGGCCCGGCGGCCGATCTCGATCAGCTCGTCGACGGCGTCGAGGAAGTGGTCGCCCTCGCTGCGCATGTGCGAGATGTACATGCCGCCGTGCCGCGCGACCACCTCGCACAGCGCCACCAGCTCGTCGGTCGAGGCGAAGCACCCCGGCGGGTAGATGAGCGCCGATCCCAGGCCCAGGGCGCCGTCGGCCATCTCCTCGTCGAGGATGCCGCGGACGCGGGCGAGCTCGGCCGCGGTCATCGGCCGGTCGTCCGCACCCGCGCCGATCATGCGCATGTTGTGCGCGCCGACGAAGCTCGCGACGTTCTGTGCCACCCCCTTGGTCTCGAGGTGGGAGAGGAACTCCGACAGGCGGTCCCAGGTCAGCGGCGGGTCGTCGGGCCCCATGCCGGGTTCGAGCTCGGCCCTGATCTCGGCGGTGAGCGGGCCGATCGAGATCCCCTCGCCGAAGACCTGGGTGGTGACGCCCTGGTAGAGGTCGGACAGGCCGCGGCCGTCCCGTTCCAGCGTGAAGTACGCGTGGCTGAGCACGTTCACGAAGCCGGGCGCGACCACCAGGCCCGTGGCGTCGAGCACGGGCGCGTCGGGATCGCCCCCGCCCGGGCCGACGGCGAGGATCCGGTCTCCCTCGACGAGGACGTCGGCCACGCGGCCGGGCCCGCCGCTGCCGTCATGGACTGTGCCACCGCGAATCACCAGGGTCGTCGACATGCGAGCATCCTGCGACGCCGGGACCACGCAGGAGTTCATCCGATCGCACGAAGTCGGCGGCCACTTTACGTCCCTCTCCACGAAGAGCCTGCCCGGCCGGTGGACTGCACTGGGCTCCTAGGCGTGTGCGGTACGACGACACGGAGGTCGAGCATGGAGAGCACAGCCACGAGGCGGACGCTGTTGAAGGCGTCTCTCGCCGGTGCGGGCGGGGCGGTGATGAGCGCCGTCGCCGTCCCGGGTGCGCGGGCCGCCTCGTCCGGCCGGCATCGCCCGGACTGGCACCGTCGCATCGACGAGATCGTCGCCGCCATCGAGCCGGAGGGCGCCGGCATCACCGTGGCCGTGAGCAAGAAGGGCCGTACGGTGTTCGCGAAGGGTTACGGCCTGCGCGACCGCGGCCTGCCCGACCGCTTCACCGGCGAGGACTTCTTCCGGGTCGAGCAGCTCGACGAGGTGCTCGACCTGCGGCGGGGCCGGCGCCGGGCCACCTTCGACACCGTCTACAACCTCGGCTCCATCAGCAAGGGTTTCACGGCGGCCGCGGTCCTGCTGCTCCACGAGCGGCGCCGGTTGTCGGTCCACGACCGGCTCGGCACGTTTCTCCCCGGTTACCGGCGGGCCGCCGACGTCACCTTGCTCCAGCTGATGCACCAGGTGACCGGCATTCCCGACTACAACCAATTTCCGCTGTTCCAGTCGGCGTACGACGCCTTCGTCGCCTCCGGGGAGACCGACCACTCGGCCGTCGTCACGAAACTGGAGTCGCTGCCGCTCCAGTTCGAGCCGGGATCGAAGTACGCCTACAGCAACAGCAACTTCCTGCTCCTCGCGCTGGTGGTGCAGAAGGTGGCCGGGATGCCCCTCGGCCGTTTCCTGCACCGCCACCTCTTCGGCCCTCTGCGGATGCGCGACACGACCCAGGGATATCCGGCGCGCGGCAGCCGGGACGTCGCCCTCGGCTACTACGCCGAGACCGACGGGGTGCACCGCGCGTACCAGTGGAGCCTGCCGTGGATGGCGGGCGCAGGCGGGCTGACCGGCAGCGCGCGCGACCTCGCCGTATGGAACGCGGCGCTGTCGCGGCCCGGCCTGTTCCGCCGGGAGACGCTGCGGATGATGTTCACCCCGAAGCTCGACAACTACGCGTGCGGCTGGGTCGTCCAGAAACACGACGGCAAGCCGTACGTCTGGCACAACGGCGGCATGGGCGGGTTCCGTACCATGAACGCCCTGTTCCCGGACCAGGACATCTCCGTCATCCTGCTGAGCAACGACCAGACCACCTATCCCGCGATCGACCGCAGCGCGCCCAAGGTCTTCGACGCCGTGCGAGAGATCTGGTAGCGACCCGTGCTCACGTACACACTCCGCCGGCTCCTCATCGCCGTCCCGGTGATCGTGGCGTCGACCTTCACCGTCTTCCTGCTCGTGACCATGGCGGGCGACCCGCTCGCGGGCCTCAAGGGCCGCAACCCGCCGCCGTCGCCGCAGGTGATCGCGGTCGAGGAGCAGCGCCTGCACCTGGACGAGCCGCCGCTGCAGCGGTACTGGACCTGGATCACCGGCGTCGTGCAGGGCGACTTCGGCCCCTCCGTGCGCACCAACGTGGACATCGGCCACGAGATCGCCGCCAGGTTCGGGGTCACCCTGCGGCTGATAGCCGTCGCGGTGCTCCTCGCCCTAGCGCTCGCCGTCGTGGTGGGCGTGATCAGCGCGGTCAAGCAGTATTCGGGCATCGACTACGGGTTCACGTTCGCCGCGTTCCTGTTCCTGTCGATGCCGTCGTTCTGGTTCGCCGTGCTGCTCAAGCAGGGCGGCATCTCCCTCAACAACCTCATCGGCGACCAGGTCGTGTACACGATCGGGGAGAGATCCGTCATCGTCGAGGGCGGCGCCTGGGCCCAGCTGGCCGACGCCGCCGGCCACATGGTGCTGCCGACGATCTCGCTGGCGCTGCTGTCCTTCGGCGCGTGGAGCCGGTTCCAGCGGGCGTCCATGCTCGACGTGCTCAACAGCGACTACGTCCTGTTCGCCCGCGCCAAAGGGCTGTCCAGGCGGCGCGTCGTCGTACGCCACGCCCTGCGCACGGCGCTCATCCCCATGACCACCGTCACCGCGCTCGACTTCGCGACGCTGATCTCCGGAGCCGTGATCACCGAGACGGTCTTCCAGTGGCGCGGGCTCGGCGAGTTCCTCGTCACCTCCGTCAACCAGCGCGACGCCTACGCGGTGCTCGCCTGGCTGCTGGTGGTGGCGGTCGCGGTCATCGTCTTCAACCTGATCGCCGACCTGCTGTACGCCCTCCTCGACCCCCGGATTCGCCATGAGTGACCACACCGAGGCGGCACCCCGCCCCCCATCGAGCGCGCAGGCGGCCGGCGCGGTGCGCCAGCGCAGCCAGGGCGAGCTGGTGCTCCGCCGCTTCCTGCGGCACAAGGCCGCCGTGATCAGCCTGGCGCTGTTCACCGCCGTCGTCCTGCTGGCCTTCGTCGGCGGCGCGCTCTGGCGCTACGACTACGCCGACATCACCTCGGCGGTGTCCGTACCGCCCTCGCTCGACCACCCGTTCGGCACCGACAACCTCGGCCACGACACGTTCGCCCAGGTGCTGCGCGGCACCCAACGCTCGATCGAGATCGCCCTGCTCATCGCGTTCCTGGCCGGGCTGGTGGGCACCCTGTGGGGGGCGTTCTCCGGCTACTACCGCGGCATCACCGACAGCGTGATGATGCGGATCGCCGACCTCGTCCTCACGCTGCCGCTGCTGGCGGTCGCCGCCGTGCTGACCCGCGCCACCTCCGGCTCCTGGTGGTTCGTCGCGCTCGTCATCGCCGCCCTCCAGTGGGCGTACGTCTCCCGCGTGGTGCGCGGCGTGGTGCTGTCGCTGCGGGAGAAGGAGTATGTCGAGGCGAGCCGCGCGCTCGGCGCCACCGACCGCTGGATCATCTTCCGGCACCTGATCCCCAACGCGCTCGGGCCCATCATCGTCAACGTCACCATCCTCGTGGCCGCCGCCATCCTCGTGGAGACGGCGCTGTCGTTCCTCGGCCTGGGCGTGCAGCCTCCCGACACCTCCCTCGGCCTCCTCGTCAGCGAGGCCGACACCGCGGTCAGCACCCGGCCCTGGCTGTTCTACTTCCCCGGCGCGTTCATCGTGGTGATCGCCCTGTCCATCAACTTCATCGGCGACGGGCTGCGCGACGCCTTCGACCCGACCCAGCGGAAGGTGCGCGCATGAGCGAACGTGAGGCGGTGCTCGAGGTCGAGGGCCTCACCGTGTCGTTCCCCACCGAGGACGGCCTGGTCCGCGCCGTCCGCGGGGTCAGCTACGAGCTGCGGCGCGGCGAGGTGCTCGGCATCGTCGGCGAGTCCGGCTCGGGCAAGTCGGTCACCTCGATGGCGGTGATGGGCCTGCTGCCGGCCTCGGCGCGGATCGGCGGCTCGGTCCGGTTCCGCGGCCAGGAGCTGATCGGCGCGCCGGACAGGCGCATGCGGGCCCTGCGCGGCGGCCGGATCGCGATGGTCTTCCAGGATCCGATGACCTCGCTCAACCCGGTCTACGCGGTGGGCGACCAGATCGCCGAGGCGGTCAGGGCGCACAACGACGTCACCGCCGCGCAGGCCCGCGAACGCGCCGTCGAACTCCTCGCGATGATGCAGATCCCGCGGCCCCGCGAACGCGCCCGCGACTATCCGCACCAGTTCTCCGGCGGCATGCGCCAGCGCGTCGTCATCGCCACCGCCATGGCCAACTCCCCCGACGTCATCATCGCCGACGAGCCGACCACCGCGCTCGACGTCACCGTCCAGGCCCAGGTGCTCAGGGCTCTGGAGACCGCGCGGGCCGCGACCGACGCCGCCATGGTGCTGATCACCCACGACCTCGGCGTCGTCGCCGGGGCCGCCGACCGGGTGCTCGTCATGTACGCCGGCCGCCCGGTCGAGCTGGGCGGCGTCGACGACATCTACTACACGCCGCGGATGCCGTACACGCTCGGTCTGATCGGCAGCCTTCCCCGGCTCGACGGCCCCCGCGGGGGCGAGCGGTTGACGCCGATCGCGGGATCGCCTCCGTCGCTGCTCGACCTGCCGCCGGGATGCCCGTTCGCGCCGCGCTGCCCGATGCGCCAGGACACCTGCGAGACCGCCGAGCCGGAGCTGGCCGCCTCCTCCGGCCCTGACCACCTGGCCGCCTGCCACTTCTCCGCCGACCTGGAAGGGCGGCGGCCCGAGGACGTCTTCACCGTGACGTCAGCCGACGATGCCGCTGGAGGTGCGTCATGACCGGGCAGCCGCTGTTGTCCGTGCGCGACCTGGTCAAACACTATCCGGTGCGCGGCAAGGGCCTCCTGCGGCGGACGACCGGCAACGTGCACGCCGTGTGCGGGGTGTCGTTCGACCTGCACCGCGGCGAAACCCTCGGCCTGGTCGGGGAGTCGGGCTGCGGCAAGTCCACCACCGGGCGGGCCGTGCTCAACCTGCAGCCGCCGACCTCCGGCCAGGTGCTGCTCGACGGCCAGGACCTCGGCGCCGTCACGGCCGCCGGCATGCGCCGCCTGCGCCGGCGCATGCAGATCGTGTTCCAGGACCCGTACGCGTCCCTCGACCCCCGCATGACGGTCAACGACGCGATCGCGGAGCCGCTGCGCATCCACGGCACCTACCGTCAGGACGGGCCCGACCGGGTGCGGGAGCTGCTCGGCAACGTCGGGCTCAACCCCGAACACGGCAACCGGTACCCGCACGAGTTCTCCGGCGGCCAGCGGCAGCGCGTCGGCATCGCCCGCGCGCTGGCGATGCGGCCCGAGCTGATCGTCCTCGACGAACCCGTGTCGGCGCTCGACGTGTCGATCCAGGCGGGCGTGGTCAACCTGCTGGAGGACCTCCAGCAGCAGCTGGGCCTCGCCTTCCTCTTCGTCGCCCACGACCTGTCCGTGGTGCGGCACATCGCCCACCGGGTCGCGGTGATGTACCTGGGCCGCATCGTCGAGATCGGCGACAGGGACGAGCTGTTCGACCGGCCCGCCCACCCGTACACCCGGGCGCTGATCTCGGCCATCCCGGTGCCCGACCCGCGGCGTGAACGGATCAGGGCGCGCGAGCGGATCGTCCTCGAAGGGGACATGCCGAACCCGGTCAGCCCTCCGAGCGGGTGCCGGTTCCGTACGCGCTGCCCGAAGTTCGCGCAGCTCACGACGGACGAGCAGAGGGCCTGCGTCGAGCAGGCGCCCGAGCTGGTCGACCGCGGCCACGGCCACCCGGCCGCCTGCCACTACGCGGAGGTCCCCGCCGTGTGATCGCCCCGGCGTTCAGGACAGGTCGGACAGGTCGAGGACGAAGCGGTAGCGCACGTCGTTGCGTTCGAGACGGTCGAGTGCCTCGTTCACGCGCGCCGACGGGAGCACCTCCACGTCGGCGGCGACGCCGTGCTGGGCGCAGAAGTCCAGCAGGGCGGCGGTCCCGAGCCGGCCGCCGCTGCCCGCGGAGCTGAGCTTCTTACGCCCGACGAGCAGGTCCATGGCCTGCAGGGTGACCTCCCCGAGGTGCCCGACGAGGCTGAGGGTCCCGTCCATGGCCACGAGCCGCAGGTAGGGGCCGAGGTCGTGCGGGGCGGGGACGGTGTCGATGACGACGTCGAACCGGTCCCGCGCCGCGGCCATCCGGTCCTGGTCCGTGAGGACGACGACGTCGTGGGCGCCGAGCCGCCGGGCGTCGCCGGCCTTGCCCGCCGACCGGCTGACGACCGTGGTCTCGGCGCCGAGCGCCACGGCGAGCTTGACCGCGAGGTGGCCGAGGCCGCCCAGCCCCACCACGGCGACGCGGGTGCCCGGCCCCACGCCGAGCGCGCTCAGCGGCTCCCAGACGGTGACCCCGGCGCAGAGCAGCGGAGCCGCGGCGGCGGGGTCGAGGCCGGCGGGGAGCCGGTAGGCGAAGCGGTCGCGGACGACGTACTCGCGGGAGTAGGCCCCCAGGGTGGTCGATCCGTCGTGGCGGTCGGTGCCGCCGTAGGTCAGGGTGGGGAACGCGTGGCAGAAGTTCTCCTGGCCGGCGCGGCACATGGCGCACTCCCCGCACGCGTCGACGATGTTGCCGACCGCGACGGGGTCGCCGGGGGCGAACCGGGTGACCTCGGGCCCGGTCTCGGTCACGACTCCCGTGAACTCGTGGCCGGGCACGACGGACGCGCCCGGCTCGCGGGGGGCGTGGACGGCGTGCAGGTCGGTGTGGCAGACGCCGCAGTGGTCCACGCGTACCGCGATGTCGTCGGGCCGCAGGTCGCGCCGTTCCAGGGACGCCCGCCGCAGCGTCGTCACGGGGCCGTCCGCGCGCCATCCCAGTGTGGTTCTCATCTGGACTCCTATAAACAGACTGTTCGGTTTATTTCACGATGGCACAGGGTATGCCCGCAGAGCAAACCGACTGTTCTGTTTGGTAAGCTCGCGCCATGGCCGACCCGCCCCTGACCTCGCGCGGCGCCGCGACCCGCGGCCGCATCCTCGACGCGGCGACCAGGGAGTTCGCCGAGCACGGCATCGCCGGGGCGCGCATCGAGCGGATCGTCGCGGCAGCTCGCACCAACAAGGCGCAGCTCTACGCCTATTTCGGCAGCAAGGAAGGGTTGTTCGACGCCATCTTCTACGGTTCCCTCGAGCGGATCACCAACGTCGTCCCGATCGACGCCACCGACCTCGCCGACTGGGCCGTGCGCCTCTACGACGAATATCTCCGCCGCCCCGACCTCATCCGGCTGGCCACCTGGGCGCGCCTGGAGCGGCGCCCCGCCGGCCACCTCGTCGACGACACCGACCGCCTCGACGAGCGCAAGCTGAGCGCCATCGCCGAGGCTCAGGCCGCGGGGGCCGTGCGACCCGGCGACCCGTTCGACGTGATGGCCCTGGTCATCGCGATGTCCATGGCCTGGTCGCCGGTCAGCAACGTCTACGCCGCGACCGCCGACGAACCCCCCGACGCGCACGAGCAGCGTCGCGCCCTGTTGCGCGAGAGCGTCAAGCGCGCCGTGATGACGTGAGCGCGCGCACCGGCGCGGCGACGCCGGCCCCCGGCCGCCGCGAACGCAAGAAGCAGGCCACCAGGACCGCGCTCCGCGACGCCGCCCTGCGCCTGGCCCTGCGCCACGGCGTCGACAACGTCACGGTCGAGCAGATCGCCGACGAGGCCGACATCGCGCTGCGGACCTTCTTCAACTACTTCTCCAGCAAGGAAGAGGCCATGGTGGCGCCCGTGTCGGCCGCCGCGGAGCAGCTCATCACCCAGTTCAGGGCCCGGCCGCGCACGGAGTCGGTGTTGCGGGCGTTCCGCGAGGCGGTGCTCATCGTCCTCAACGAGAGCGACGCCGTCAGCCACGACCACATCGAAGCGCTGCGGCTCATCCGGCGCGAACCATCACTGATGCCGCAGCAACTGGCCGTGCTCGCCGCCCAGGAGGAGACCTTCGCCGAGGCCATCGCCGAACGCGTCGACCCCCCGGGCCGCGACGGCTACTATCCGGCCGTGTGCGCGGCCGCCGTGCTTGCGGCGCTCCACGTCGTCCTGGACCGGTGGCTCGACCAGGCCGCGGGCCTGGACCACGCGTCCGCCACGGCCCTGCTGGGTCAGCAGTGCGACGCCGCCATCGCCGAACTCGCCGCCGGCCTGGACCGCCCCGGCTGCACCACCACGTAGGCCTCGCGACCACGCCGGCCACCACCACCCACGTCCCGGCTCCGCGACCACGTCGGGCTTCCCGCCGCCTGGACGGGGAGCGTGCGCCCCTCCCGACTTCCGCTCTACGGAAATCCCACTAAATCGTGATTTATCACACGTGATACGTTAAACGGGTCGTTTGTCCCTGTAGTGACACAGCCACCAAGAAAGGCAGAGTGTGCGAGCCGACGATCAGATCACTGACCGGAAGCTAGAAAAGGCCGACTTCAACGACATCTACGATCGTCCAGACCCCCGGGCGTACTACGACCGCCTCGGCAGCCTGGACTACGCCGTCCCCCACCACGGGCAGCGCGTCTTCCGCAAGGTGCTCGACGCGCTCGATGTGGACTCCCCGACCGTCGTGGACCTGTGCTGCTCGTACGGCGTGAACGCGGCGCTGATGAAATGCGACCTCACGCTCGACCACCTCTACGACCACTACGCCGACGACCAGGTGGCCCACCTCGCCCCAGAAGCGCTCGCCGACGAAGACCGCAGCTTCTACCGGAGCCGCCGACGGCAGGCCGCTCCACGGGTGATCGGGCTGGACACCGCCTCCTCAGCCGTCGACTACGCCGTACACGTGGGCCTGCTGGACGCGGGGGCGTCCGACAACCTGGAGCAGAACGACCCATCACCCGAGCTGGCGCAGATCGTCGGCGAGGCCGACCTCATCACGGTCACCGGCGGCATCGGCTACATCACCGACCGGTCGATCGACCGCCTGCTCGACTGCACGTCCCCCGACCGCCGCCCCTGGTTCGCCGCTCTCTGCCTGCGGACGGTCGACTTCACCCCCGTGGCCGACACGCTCGCCCGCCACGGGCTGATCACGGAGCAACTGGACAGCGCCACCTTCCCGCAGCGGCGCTTCGCCGACGACCTGGAGCGGGAGTTCGCCCTGCGGTCGCTGGCCGAGCAGGGCCTCGACCCCACGGGCAAGGAAGCGGACGGCGAGTATCACGTCAACGTCTTCCTCTCCCGCCCCAGCGAGGACGTCGCCATCGCGCCCATCGACGAGATCCTGGAGGACCTGGCCCCGCCTGACACCGCCTCCGCGACGAACCACCTGCTCGGCTGAGCCCGCCGGCCGGAGGCCGCTGCCACCATGGCCTCGGCCTCCGGTCACACCCTCACCCCAGCCGAAGCACCGTCATCCCCGGCCGGGCAGCCCCCACCCCGGCCGGGCCGGCTCTCGCGTCCGGCCGGACCTCGCCTCGCCGAACAGCCCCCCGCCTCCGGCCGGGCCGCTCCTCGACCGCCTCAACCAGCGAGCCGGCGCGCCACGTCCTCGCGGATCCCCGACGGCAACAAGGGCACCAGGCCGGCGCGGCAGGACGGCGGAGTCTGCGCCAGCAACCCGGCGATCGTGGCGGGCGGAAGGCGGCTCAGCGCCTGAGCCGCCGGGTCCTTCTGCATCGCGGCGACGGCGAGGCCGCTCTGCCGGGTGTCGATGTCGGCCATCGCCTCGATGGCCGCCGCCGAATGCCGGTCGTGCATCTGGCCCAGCACGAGCCCGCGGTGGTGGGCGTTCATCGCGAGGACCACCCTGGCCACCAGGCGCGGGTCGCGCACCTGGTCGAGCAGCCAGCCCGCGCGGGACGGGAGCAGCATCTGGAGGATCGTCGCGCTCTTCGCCGCCTGGCGGCACATCTCCTCGACCGCGGCGGTCGTGAACAACGTGTACCGCTCGGCGAGCAGCACCGCCGCCTCGTCGGGGGGCAGGGCGAGGACCATCGAACCCCGCTCCGCTTCGCCGGCGTCCGCCAGCGTCCGGCGTACGCGTCGCGCCGCCGCCCCGGCGCCTGCTCCCCCGCCTGCGGAGACGCCCCTGCCGCCGGCAACGCCGCCGTTCGCCCGTACGGCCCCGTCCGCCCCGGGCGGCCGGGAAGATCGGGCAGGATGGGGCGGCGTTGCCGTGGAAGCGCGCGACGGCCGCCGCGGCCCGGAGCCGGGATCGCCCCTGGCGGCCCCTTCCAGGTGCCGCGCCAGCTCACCGGCGGTCATCCGGTTGGCCGGGCTCTTGGCGAGCAACCGGTCGAGGGCCGGCTTGAGCCGGACCGCCCTGGTCATCGGGTCCGGGGGCGAGGTGAGGATCGCGAACCTGGTGGCCTCCTCGGTGCGCTTGTGGAACGGCGGGCGTCCTTCCAGGGCCGTGTAGAGGGTGGCCCCGAGCGACCACAGGTCGGCCGCCGGGCCCACCGGCGTGCCGCGTATGCGCTCGGGGGCGATGAAGTCGGGGGTGCCGACCACGTGGCCGAGCATGGTGATGCGCTCGTGGCCCTCGATGGTGGCGATCCCGAAGTCGACCAGGACGACCGAGCTGGAGGCGGTGATCAGGATGTTGTCCGGCTTCACGTCGCGGTGGAGCACCCCTACCGCGTGCGCGGCGGCGAGCGCGTGGAGCGCCTGGGCGCCGATGCGCGCCACGGCGGGCTCGGACAGCGGCGCTCGTTTGATGAGCTCGCCGAGCACGGTGCCCTGGACGTAGTCCATCACGATCCACGGGCCGTCGGGGGCGTCGAGCACGTCGTGAACGCGGACGATGCCGGGGTGGTCGATCCTGGCCAGCGCCTGCGCCTCGCGTTCGGCCCGCGCCCTCAGCTCCGGCAGGCGCCCGACGTCGGCGCGCACCTGCTTGAGCGCCACCACCCGGTCGAGCTTGCTGTCACGCCCACGCCAGACCCATCCCATGCCGCCGCTGCCCAGGGGCGCCTCGATGACGAACCGGCCGGCGACGCGCCTACCAATCATCGTTCAGCCCGGCGTACCCGGCCCGCCCGCCGGTCGCGGCCGTCCGTGCGGCGCGGTCGTCGCGGAGCTCGCGCAGGGCCTCGTCCTCGAAACTCCTGGTCACGTTGTCCTCCTGCCGCGGCGGCGGGTAGGAGGTGCCGGCGTCGCGGAAGGTGTCACGGGAGGCGTCGCGGAAGGTGTCGTGGGAGGTGCCGTGGAAAGTGCCCGTGTGCGGATCCTCCGCGGTGTACGGCCGGGTCGGGCCGTCCCGCCCGGCGCCGCGCGCGAGCCGCCTGTCGGCCTCGTTGATCTGGTCGATGGCGTCGTTGACCTCCTGCTTCTCCAGCGCCGCCACGATCGTGTCGTAGCTGCCAGGCCGCTGCATGAGCTTGACGAGGATCGGCAGGCACTCGATGAGCAGGATGAACAGGAACAGCAGGAGCCTCGCCGTGCTGAGGGTGGCGTTGTCCCGCGAGACCCTGCTGAGCGCCTCCAGCCGCAACATCAGGCCGTCGGACCCCGTGATCTCCTGGGCGAAGCCGTTCCGGAGCCCGGCCTGCTGCTCGGTCAGTTTGTCCAGCTCGGCCTGCACGGCGCGCAGGTCCTGCTCCGCCTGGGTCAGCCTGCTCGCCTTTCCCGCTTTCTGGGTGTCGCTGAGCTGCTGCCTGCGCTGCTCGATCTGCCCGTCGAGGTCCTTCGCCCGGTCGCGGGCCGTGATGTACGCCTCCTCCGCCGCCTTCGCGAGCGGACCTCGGCCCTTCTTCGCGCACTTGGGCGGTCCGATGTACAGCTGGCACTGCCATTCCTGGTAGGCCTTGTCGCGCTGCTTGACGGCCTGGGCCCGCGACTTGGTCAGCTCCTGGACGCGGGGGTCGGCGGCGGGGTCGAGCGGGCTCTCACCGCGTGAGACGATCACGGCTTCCAGTGCCGTGGCCGACTTCTCCAGCTCGGCGATGCGCCGGCCGGTCTCCCCCGCCTGCTGCGCGCGGGTGAACGCGTCTGTCCGTTCCTGCTGGATGTCGACGATCTCGGCGTCGATCTCAGGCTTGAAGATCTGCAGGACCAGCGGCGTGGAGATGACGGCCCCGAGCAGCAGCGCGAGGAGCACCCGGGGCAGGGCGAGCCAGAAGCGACGTCCGCCCTGGGCCGGCAGGGACGTGACGAGCCACCGGTCGAGGCTCAGGATCGCCACGCCCCAGACGAGGCCGATGAGGACGGCGAGCGGCGTGAACACCTTGAGCGCCGAGGCGAGGGCGAACGTCATGGAGATGGCGGCGACGCAGGCCGTGGTCAGGATGGCGCCACCCATGCCGTGGAATCTGGCGCGCTCTCCCCTGCACCTGTCCAGCACTTCGGGACGCGCACCCGACAGGACGATCAACCATCTACCGACCACACGCCACCCCGGGGGAAAGGGACAGGATGCCGCACAACCTATCCCGTGAGTAATCCCATGACTACCATAAACAACCGGCAATCATGACTTATAACAAGAGGATAAATGTCGGCTCACTCAGGAGCCTGATCCACCAGCCCGTCTCAAACTACCAGAAAACGGACAAACTATGATCAACTACATATTTCGCCAATGTGTTGAACAAGGTTAATCGCCGAACAGGGTCTTGAAACGGGCGGGGAGATTCTTGCACCATTTCGCAGAGGGCGGGTTGCGTGGCGAGCTCGCCGATCTGATCGTCTCATTCAGGGAACGGCTGGCCGTCGTGGAGATCGACGCCGCCGGCATACGTGTCTTCGAGGTCCGCGCCGACGAGGTCGGCACGGCCCACCACACGCGCAGAGCCTCCGCCAAGTGGTCCACCCTGACCGCCTCGGGCGACGAGGTCTTCGACGCGGTGCTCCGTGTCGCCCGCGATCTCGTCTCCGCCGACGAGGCCGATCCCGTGGTGATCGCGCGCTCCGCCGGCGGGCACGAGCAGGAGGCCGCGGTGCGCGCGCTGCTGCGGTGGCGCCCCTCGGCCCGGCTCATCGAGGCGCCGGGGGTGAAGGTCGGCGAGCTGCTCGGCGAGCTGACCGCCGGGGCACCCCTGCGCCAGACGTACGACCTGATCGTGGCCAGGGAACGCGCTGAGGACGGCAGGCTCGAACTCGTGGGCCGGCGGCTCTTCGGCGCCGGCGCGCAGCCCGGCGACGAGGCCCACGTGACCGTCACGTGCACCGACGCGGGCGGCATGGTGCTCGCCGTCTCCGCCTGGTCGGGCCCGCTCCGGCCGTCGGGGCTGGTGTCGGCCGACCACGCGCCGCTCCCGCCGGGGCGGCACCCGCTGCGGGCAGTGCTGGAACGCCCCGGCCTGGTCCGCTTCCCCGAGGTCCCCGGGCTCCGGCCGGACACGCGCCCGTGGGAGGAGATCGTGGCCACGCTGCCGGAGCGGCTCCAGCGCCCGCCCCGGCCCGCGCACCTGGTGTGCGCCATCGAGACGGCGGGCACGAGGGAGGAGTTCGAGGCCCGCTGCCACTGGGCCGGCTACGTCATCGACCTCCTCGCCGAACGCTGCCCCGACCTGCGGCAGCTCAAGGTGTCCGTCATGGGGTACGGCACCCACGTGTACGACACGAGGCGCGCGGACCGCAGCAGGCCGGCCGTCGCCGCCTGGTCGGCGTCCACGGCGCAGGCCCGCGCCGCCCTCGAGTTCCTGCGGCCCACCGCGCCGACCTACCCGAACGCCGCCCAGGTCGAGGACGTGCTCGCGGAGGTGCGCACCCGGCTGATCCAGCAGACGGAGGGCACGCGCACGGCGCTGCTCACCATCGGGGCGCGGCCCCCGCACCCTCCTCGGTCCGGCCTCGACCGGGTGCCGGCCTGTCCCGCGCGGCACGACTGGCTGGCGCTGCTGCGCGAGATGGAGCAGCGCCACGGCCTCCGGAGCGCGGTCATCTGCGACAGCCCGCCGGCCACCTCCACGTCGCCCTGGCACCGGCTCGGCGCGACCGCGTTGTTCCAGGTGGACGCGGTCAACGCGGAAGAGCTCGCGGTCCGGCTCGGCCTGGTGACCGAGCCGGCGAGAGTGCTCTCCCTTCCCTTCGTCTCCCAAAGTGAGGACAGCGGTGGCCGACACTGACTCCGTCCCTGACGACCCCGAGCGCGGCCGGGAGCCCGACATCGCGATGTGGGGAGCCTCGGGCAGCGGCAAGACCGCCTTCCTGGCGGCGCTGAGCATCGCGCTGAACAAGTCCCGTGACGCCGGCTGGAGGCTCATCGGCGAGAACGCGGTGTCGCGGACAGAGCTGGCGAAACTGCGCAACACGCTGCTGCAGGCGCGTACGTTCCCCGCCCCCACCGAGGCCCTCACCCACTACAGCTGGATGATCATCGGTCCGGCGGAGACACGCCGGCGATGGTGGTGGCCGTGGACGGCGCGCGCGGCGAGGGCGCCGAAGATCAAGCTCGACTTCCTCGACCTCCGAGGCGACCTGTTCGCCGAGTCGGAGTCGAACATCGACAAGAAGGCCCTGGTCGACAGCCTCGTCAAGAGCCGCGGGCTGATCTACATGTTCGACCCCGACCGTGAGGCCCGGGTGGGCGACGCGTTCAAGCACCTGGACGCCGCGCTGCACGAGGTCGCCGGCCGGATGCTCGTCGGCGACGAGTACGAGGACGGCAAGCTGCCCCACCACATCGCGGTCTGCATCACCAAGTACGACGACCCCCGGGTGCTGCGGATCGCGATGGAGGGAGGGTTCACGGAGCGGGACCCCACCGACGAACTGCGCATCCCCCACGTGCCCCCTGACCGCGTCCGCGACTTCTTCCGGCTGCTGTGCCACGAGGCCCACGACCACAACACGGAGATGATCCTCGACCTGATCGAGGCGTTCTTCCACAAGGACCGCATCAGATACTTCGTGACGTCGTCGGTAGGGCTGTTCATCGACGAGGATCTCGGCCGCTTCGACCCGGACGACTACCTGAACGTCATCGACAACGCCGGCGGCGGGCTGACGATCAGGGGCGCCATCCGCCCCATGAACGTCATGGAGCCCGTGCTCTGGCTCGGCCGGATGCTCCGGCCCGGCGCGATCGGGAGCAGGCGATGGGACGGCTGACCGCCCACTGGGCGATCCTCGGCAAGACGCCGGAGAGCCTCGACGACTACGGCGTGATCCGCTGCAGCGCGGGGGCGATCTCCAACGCGGAGTTCGGCATGTGGCTCAAGGCGTTCACCTCCGGCACCATGGAGCCCAAGGCCCTGCCCCGCGTGGCGACCAGCTACTTCGCCGCGGGCGGCGAGCCGTGGCTGGGGTTGTCCCTGCAGAGGGAGCCCGACTCCCAGGACGGCTTCCACCGCCCGTACGCGATGACGTACTACGTCTGCGTGCGCTGGGCGGACGTGGTCGCGGGCCGGAGCGCGGCGTCGTACCGCGCCCTGTACGAAGCGCTGGCCGGGGAGGACTTCTCCGGCGACGCGCCCTTCCGGCTCTCCCTCGCCGCCTACGACGAGCGGCACCTCGCCGCCCAGGTGAACGGCACGGCGCGGCGGGCGGCTGCGCTCCTGCTCACCGGGCGGCCCGTCTGCGTGGTGCGGGCCGGCCACCTCCCGCCGGAAGGGCGGCTGGACTTCCTCGACGCCGTGGCCGCGCTCCTCCCGTACGGGTTCCGCCACACGCTGGCGGTCTCGACCTGGACCAACAGCGCCTCCCGGCACCGGATCCGGCTCTCCTTCGCCGAGGTGCCGCCCACCCACGGCGCGTGGGAGCTGCCCTGGGAGGCGGATGACCGCCCGGCGTCGTTCCCGCCCCAGGCGCTGCTCTACGAGAAGGAGCTCGAGCGGTATCAGGGTGACGACCTCCGCGACCTGGTGGGGTGGCTCGGAACCCTGGTGGAGCCGCGCGACTTCGACGACGTGTCCGACCGCGCGGCGGCGTCCAGGCTGCTGCGCGGCCATGCCTCCGACGGGGTCGCGGCGTACGGAGGGCAGTCCGTCGTGCGCCCGCCGAGGCCCTCGGTGGAGCAGCTGCTGCACCAGTGCCGCGAGAGCATCGCGCACGCCGAGGAGCAGCGGCTCGGCGCGCTCAACGTGCAGCTGGCGGAGCGGGCGCGCGACCGGGTGACGGACCAGGACCGCAAGACGTACCGGGTGTTCATCAGGGCGAACCCGATCCGCCCGCCGGAGAGGCTGAGCGGTTCGGCCGCCGTCCGCGACTTCTTCGAGATCCTGCTGCGGTTGCTGTACGCGGCGCCGATGCACGCGGCGGACGTGGAGGAGATGCTGGTCGATCTGGGCGGCCAGCACCGCCTGGAGCACGGACTCTCCCCGGCGCTGCTCGCCGCGATGAGCAAGCTCCTGCCCGCGAGCGCTCCGTCGGGCAGGTTGCTCATCGCCTGCCTCCAGGGCTCCGAGCACCTGCACAAGGTGCTCGCCGTCATGTCGGAGGACGAGCTGTGCCACGTCGCCGTCCGGTCCCGCAATCGCAAGGTGCTGGAGATAGTGATCACCGAGGCGGACCGCCGCGCGCTGCCCACCGATCCGCGGGGCATGGAGGCCGTCAGGTACGCGCTGGCGCGCCACCGCTACCTCATCGAGGCGATCAGCTCCATCTGCGCGGCCGAGGAGAGCGTGCTCCGCTACCAGGACGTGCTCTGGGTGGGCCATCGCCGCTATCTGACGTCGGCCGACATCAAGGAGATCCTGGCGGACCTGGACAGCCCGCCCCGGACGTTCCTGCTCGCGATCATGACGCTCGGTGCGCCGGGAACGGCCCCGGCCCTGCTCCACACCATGGCCGGCGGCACGATGCGCGAGCTGAGCATGACCGGGACCCCCGTCGCCGACGCCGTCAAGGCCGGCCTCGACCGGATGCTCTCGCGGGACGGCGGCGGCGACGGCCGGACGGCGCGCCACGGCCGGCGCACCGGCCTGGGCCGGCTGGCGCCGGTTTCCACGCTCGGCAAGGCCCTCGCCGGGACCTCGATCGTCCTCGTCGCCGCCGCCGCGCTCGCCCTGTGGTTGTGGCTCTGAACCGCCCGCGGGCTCTCAGATCCGCAGCCGCGGCCAGGTGACGGTGTCGCGCAGCAGCCTGCGGTCGTGGGTGGCCAGGACCACCGCGGCGGCCGTCACGGACAGCGCCTCGGTCAGCTCTTCGACCAGCGCCATGGACAGGTGGTTGGTCGGCTCGTCGAGCAGGACGACCTGGGGCCGCGCGGCCAGCAGGACGGCCAGGTCGAGCCGGCGTTGCTGGCCGACCGACAGCTCGTGCACCGGCCGGTGCGCGGCTTCGGACGGCAGCAGCCCCAGCTGCGTGAGCCCGACCTGGTCACCCTCGCGCAGCACGCCGGAGCTGACGAGCCGGCCGACCGCGGCCTCGTACACCTCGAAGGCCCGCCGCCGCGACGGCGGCGGTGACTCCTGGGCGAGCAGGCCGACGCGGGCGCCCCGCTTGCGCTGCACGGTCCCGGAGCCGGGCGCCAGCGTCTCGGCGAGCACGGCGAGCAGCGTCGACTTTCCCGCGCCGTTGGGCCCGGTCACCACGAGACGGTCACCGGCGCGCAGATGCACCGACAGGGGCGCCCGCAACCTTCCGGCCACCGTGACGTCGTCGGCCCGCAGCAGCGTGGCTCCCGGCGTCGCCTCCAGGCGCGGCATCTGGAAGCGCAGCGGCGGCTTCGGCACGTCGAGCACGTGCGACTCCAGCGCCTCCCGCCGCCGGTGTACGGCCCGCACCAGCGCGGGCGCCCGGGTGGCGCGCGTGTGCTTGCCGGTCCCCTTGTCGGGCCGCCATCCGGTGGACAGGCGGTTCTGGGCGGCGGACAGATCCTGCGCGAGCCTCTGGCGCTCGTTCTCCTGGTCGCGGTAGGCGAGCTCCCAGCGTTCGCGTTCCGCGCGGTGGCCCTCGCGGTAGCCGTCGTAGCCGCCACCGTACGTACGGGGCAGCCCGTCGCTGGTCGGGTCGAGGTCGAGCACCGAGGTGACGACGTCGGCCAGCAGCGCGCGGTCGTGGCTGACCAGCACGACCCCGCCCGGATGGGCGCGCAGCCGGGCGGTCAGGTGGTCGAGGCCGCTCGCGTCGAGATGGTTGGTCGGCTCGTCCAGGAGCAGCAGGTCGTGCCCGGCGCCCAGCAGGCCGGCGAGCCTGACCCGGTAACGCTGCCCGACGGACAGGCCCGCCAGCGGCCGGTCCCGGTCGCTGACGGCGCCGAGCGCGGCGAGCGAGACGTCGACGCGGCGGTCGGCGTCCCACGCGCCGAGGGACTCCGCGGCGGCGAGCGCGTCGGCGTAGTCCTGCTCGGCGCCAGGACGTTCCTCCTCCAGGGCGCGCGTCGCCGCGTCGAACGCGCGGAGCACGGCCCGCACCTGCGCGAGCTCGACGTCGATCAGGTCGCCGACCGTGCGGTCGTCGCCGATGGGCAGTTCCTGGTCGGCGACGCCGACGGTGCCGACCCGGCTGACCGAGCCGGAGTCGGGGGTCAGGGCGCCGGCGAGGACGTGCAGCAGGGTGGTCTTGCCGCGGCCGTTCTCGCCGACCACGCCCAGGCGGTCACCGGGAGAGACGGTGAGGTTGACGCCGGTCAGGACCGGCCTGCCACCGCGCGCGAGACGCACGTCGGTGGCGCTGAGATGGGCCCGCGCACGAGCCGGTAGGGACATGGCGGTGGACACGCTTCCTCCAAGGACCGGGCTCGCGCGCAGGCGGGCGCCCGGTGAGAGACGAGAGCTGACGACGGAGGGATCCGGCCGCGCCCGGGCCCGTCGATCAGGGCAGAACCGGGTCGGCAACGGCGGCCGGCGTCGTCGTCCTCAGAGGAAGAACAGATATTGCACGTGTCCACTATAACGGCCGTCGGCCCGGCGGGCGCAGCGGTATGTGAGCCGCCGGTTCAGCGGGCGCCGCCGCCTCACCTCACCCGGCGGACCGCTGGCCCGCCTCCCGCGCGACCTGCTCCAGCCGGCCGCGGTAGGCCTCCCACCACGCCCGGTCGCCCCGCGGCAGGTTGTCGTTGCCCTGCTGCATCCCGGCGGCACCGTCGATCAGCTCGCGGACGATGTCGGCGTGGCCGGCGTGCCGGTTGGTCTCGACGATCATGTGCGTGATGATCCGGTGCAGCGTCACCTTGCGACGCCCCTCCGCCCACCACGGCACCTCTCCGGCCGCGTCGAGCGCCAGCGCGTCGATCGTCGCGTCGGAGTGGGCCCACACCCGGTGATAGAGGCCCACGATGTCCTCGCGCGGCTCGTCCGCGCTCGCCCACATGTCGGCGTTGGGCTCGGCGTCCTCCGCCATCCACGGCAACGGCTCGGGGAACGGCCGGCCGAAGACGTCGCCGAGATAGCCCGCCTCCGTGCCGGCGACGTGCTTGACCAGCCCCAGCAGGTTGGTGCCGGTGGGCGTCAGCGGGCGGCGGACGTCGTGGTCGGACAGGCCGTCGAGCTTCCACAGCAGGGCCTCGCGGGCACGCTGCAGGTAGAAGCTCAGGTCCGACTTCAGTTCGAGATCAGTCATGCGTGCATCCTGGCAGCCGGCACCGGCAGCGCGCACACGTGTTCACCGCGGCTCGACGGCCGGCACCTTGTCCCAGTCGGGACGGTTGAAGTACGCGCGGGTCTCCCGGACGACGAGCCCGGAGAGCAGGAGCAGGCCGATGAGGTTGGGCAGCGCCATGAGACCGTTCATGATGTCGGAGAACGTCCACACGGTCTGCAGTTCCAGCACCGTGCCGACGAAGATCAGCATGATGAACACCAACCGGTACGGCACCACCGCTCCCCTGCCGAAGAGCCGGTCCATGCAGCGCTCGCCGTAATAGGCCCAGCCGAGCAGCGTGGAGAACGCGAAGAAGACCAGGCCGATCGTCACGACGATGCCTCCCCACTGGCCGGGCAGCCCGTGGCTGAAGGCCGAGGTGGTGAGCGGCGCGCCGGTCTCGCCGCTGCGCCATACGCCGGTGACGACGATGGCCAGGCCGGTCATGCTGACCACGATCAGCGTGTCGATGAACGTCTGGGTCATCGACACGAGCGCCTGCCGCACGGGCTCGTTCGTCTTGGCCGCCGCCGCGGCGATGCCGCCGGTGCCGAGACCCGACTCGTTCGAGAAGATGCCGCGGGCGACGCCGTACCGGATGGCCAGCAGGACGCCCGCGCCGGCGAACCCGCCGCCGGCCGCGGTGCCGGTGAACGCGTCGGCGAAGACGAGGGCCAGCGCCTCGGGCAGGTTGCCGAGGTTGGCGATGATGATCCACAGGGCGCCGAGGATGTAGAAGACGATCATCACGGGGACGAAGGCGCTGGTCACCGCGCCGATGCTCTTGATTCCGCCCAGGATGACGACCGCGGCGAGCACCGTGATGATCGCGCCGGTCAGCCACATGGGAACACCCCACTGCGAGTTGATCGCGTCGGCCACGCTGTTGGACTGCACCATGTTGCCGATGCCGAACGCCGCGAGCGCGCCGAAGACGGCGAACAGCACGCCCAGGATCGCGCCGAACTTCCCGCCCACCCCGTAGGTCAGGTAGAACATCGGGCCGCCGCTCTGCTCTCCCTTCGCGTCGGCACGACGGAAGCGCACGCCGAGGAACGCCTCGGAGTATTTCGTCGCCATGCCGAGCAGCCCGGTCACCCACATCCAGAACAGGGCGCCGGGGCCGCCGAGGTGGATGGCCGTGGCGACGCCCGCGATGTTGCCGACGCCCACGGTGGCCGCCAGGGCCGTCGACAGGGCCTGGTAGTGGGAGATGTCGCCCACGCCCTCGGCTTCCTTGCGCCGGATGAGCGCGAGCCACAGGGCGTAGAAGAGCTTGTGGAACTGCAGGCCGCGCAGCACGATCGTGAGGTAGAGGCCCGTCAGCAGGAGCAGGGGGATCAGCAGGAACGGCCCCCAGACGAAGTCCGAGATCGCGGACAGTAGGTCTTGCACCCCAAGCTCCTCACGCTCGCATGTGAAGGGCGTCCCGTTCCCTGTCACGGGAACAGCAACCTTCCCACCATGTTCACGCAGGTCAAGGGCTCGCAGCTCGCTGGACACGCCGGGCGGAGAGCCTGCGTGCCCTGGCGGTGGTCAGTGGACGGCGAGGCGCCGACGTCCGTGGAGGCCCTACAGGGAGGTCGCCGTCTCGTTGAGCTCGGCGAGCGTGATGAGCCCGTCGTCGAGGGCGCGGCCGACGAGCTCGCTCTTGGTGCGGGCGGCCCGCCCCACGTTGGCGTACTTCACCCGTACGCGTGCGATGTAGGTGTCGACGGTCTTGACGGTGATGTTGAGCTTCGCGGCGACGAGTTCCTTGGACGAGGCCACGAACCACGCCCGCAGCACCTCGGTCTCGCGCTGGGACAGGCGCGGCCGGCCGGGAGCGTCGTCGGCGATGAGCGCCCCGGACAGCGACGGCGCGGTGTAGGGCTCGCCCTTCGCGGCCGCCCGGATGGCGGGCAACAGGTGGTCGGGGCCCTCGCGCTTAGTCAGGTAGGCGAGCGCGCCGAGGTCGACGCACTTGATCGCGATCGCGTCGTCGACGTGCTGGGAGTACACGATCACGCGGCGGCCGTTGTCGACGAGCCTGCGCAGCTCGCCGAAGTCCGGCCTGCGCGGCACCAGCTCCAGATCGAAGATCACGACGTCGGCGTCGGCTCCGGGGCCGGTCCACACGTCGGCGAGCCGGTCGCCGGCGTCGACGAGCTCGATCGGCGGCACGGCCTGGGAACACCAGAAGCGCACGCCCGCGGCGATGGCCACGTGATCGTCGACGATCACCACGGTGATCAGCTCGCCGGCTGCGGGCTCGGCTGCCATCGGACCTCCATCCATACCGTGTTGTCGGCGTTCAACGTCTCGACGTGCACTCCCGGCGTCACCGGGTCCGGCAGATCCACCTCGCCGCTGTCCGCGACGACGCTCACCGACACCAGGTCCGCGCCGCCGACGACCGCGATCCTGGCCCGGGAGGAGGCGGTGGCGAGCACGCTCAGCACCGGCTCGGTGAGGTCACGCCGGACGGCCACGGGCGGCGTCGGCCACTGCCCCCGCGCGTCCAGCTCCACCACGACGCCCTTGCGGTCCGCGACGTCAGCGCAGTGCCGCAGCTCGTGCAGCAGGGGGTTGGCCACGGTGTCGGTCTCGGCGAACAGCCTGCGCATCCGGCCGGCCTCGATCGCGCAGCGCCGCTGGATCGCCGGGGCCTCGGGGCTGAGCGAGCCGTCGGCGAGCCCTTCCAGCAGCGGGACCGTGGTCGCCGACAGCTCGGCGAGCCGCTGCTGCCTGCGGCGGTGGGATTCCGCCGCGACCGCCTCGGCGACGCGTACCCGCTCGATCTCCCGCTGGGAGGCCGCCGAGGCCGCGCTCAGCGAGGCGAATACGGCCGCCACCACGGCCACGCACAGGGGGAGGCCGACCACGGTCACCGAGCCGGTGGCGAAGCGGGCCAGGTCTCCCCGGTTGGGGTCGACCGCGAGCAGGTGCACCAGGGCGGTCAGGTCGTGGGCGAGCAGGAACGCGACGGCGACCCGCAGCGGACGGTCGAGCAGCACGACGAGGCCCACCCAGGCGGCGGCGCCGAACATCCAGTCGGTGCCGGTGGAGGTTCGCCCCTCCGGGAGGGTCACGTACGACAGGACGGACGCGGCGAGCACGGCGGCGATGGCGGCCCGGCGCAGCCGTCCCCACGGTCGCCTCCGGACGAGCAGGACGGCCTCGCCGGCGAGCACGGCGGCGAGCACCGCGAAAGCGGCCAGCTGCGCGAGCGGCGAGGTGTAGTCGTCCAGGTGGCGCAGGAGGTTGGCCAGCCCCTGCCCGCACACCGTCACCAGGACGACGAGCAGCGTCGCGACCCGCAGGCCCCGCCGTAGCTGCGTCCGCGTCATCTCCTCGGCGGCGTCACCCATCGGCACGCCATTCCAGCCGGACGAGGGTACCCTCCCCCTCGGCGGAGGTGATCGTGGCCGTGCCGCCGATGCGGCTCATCCTGCCTCGTACGGACTCGCGCAGGCCGCGCCGGGTGGCGGGCACCTGCGATGGCGAGAATCCCCTGCCCTGGTCGGCGATGTCGAGCCGCAGCGACCGCGCGTCGCCGCTCAGCCGGACGGCCGCCCTGGTCGTGCCCGCGTGGCGGCGTACGTTGGTGAGTGACTCCCTGGCCGCGTCGGCGATCGCCCTGGCCACCTCGAACGGCAGCCGTAGCTCCGCCGGGGTGTCGAGGTCCACGGTCAGCTGCACGGAATCGAGGTCGTCGCTCAGCAGCTCGACGAGGTCGGCGTGCAGGGGGGCGCGCCCGTTGTCGGAGCGGAGCCTGTCGAGGTCGCGGCTCGCCTGCGGGGCCAGCCACTCCGCGTCCGAGCGCACCTGCCCGATGCCGACCATCAGCAGGGTCGTGGCCGCCGTGTCGTGCAGCGAGTTGCCGAGCTCGCGTTCCTCGGCCCTGACCGCCTCGGCCACCTGAGACTCGGCGCGTGCCCGTTCGGCCTCTGCGGCCATCCGGTCCGCGCGTTCCGCGGCGCGGTGGACGAGCACCCAGGCCGCTCTGGACAGCCCGGCGGCCGGTAGCGCCCACACCGTCCCCGTGACCAGCGTGTTGTCCACCTGGGCCGCTCCCGCCACCGTGAGGAAGGCCACCGCCCCGCCCGCTGTCGCCACCGCCGCGAGGCCTCCCACGAGCGGCGGGGCGTGCCACTGGCACGTCACGCAGGCGAACGTGATCAGCAGCCGCAGCCACCCGGTGTTACGGTCCTCGACGGCGTCGGTCAGGAAGATGCTCGTGTACAGGCCCAGCAGGACGACCACGTCGAGGGCGACCGCCGCGTGCCCGCGTCCCGCGCGTAACCACCATGCGTAGCCGCAGGTCCACGCCGCCGCGGCGGCGGCCGCCACCGCGGTGGCCGCGACGTTCTCGGGCGGGGCGCGGAACAGGGCGATGGCGACGATCGGCGCGATCGTGGCCAGGCGCACCGCGGCCGCGTAGCGGCGGCCGAAGTGCTCCAGCAGCCGCGCCGCCTCGCCAGCCAACCGTCACCTCGCATCGATCCTTCGCCGCCTGCGGGGGCCCGCCGGTGATCCGATGGGCGACGTGCGACCCACGCAGCCTAACGAGTCAGGCCGTTACTTGATCAACGCTGGTGTCCGGAACCCGTCACTTCCGGGGACACCGCCTGGCGAAGGGCGCCCTGGCGAACCGGTAGGCGATCTTGGCGGTCGTCAGCCGGCGGACGTGGGCGCCGTTCTTCGCCCGGCTGACGACGCGCCGTGCCAGCCACGGCGCCACGGTGTCGACCGGATCGGCCAGGATCGCGAAGATCTCAGAGGCGCGCCCCCGCGCCGCCTCCGAGTCGCCGCCGGAATCGCCGCCCAAGTCGTCGCCCGAGTAGCCGTACGTCAGCAGGTCGGTGACCACCATGCCCGGGCTGAGCAGGCCCGCCGTCACCCCGTCGGGAGCCTCCTTGGCCAGGGCCCTGGTCAGGTAGGTGACTGCGCGCTTGGAGGCGCCGTAGACGCCGAGGCCGGGCACGATGCGGCCGTCGCTGCCCAGGCCCTCCATGTTCCAGATGTGGCCGCCGCCCCGCGCCGCCATCCCCGCCGCCGCGACGGCGCACCCGTTCAGCACGCCGAGCAGGTTGACCTCCACCACCGTGCGCGCCTCGGGCTCGGGCAGCCGCCACAGCGGGAGGCGATGGTGGGGCACCCCGGCGTTGTTGACCCAGATGTCGACGCGGCCGAAGCGGCGTACGGCCTCGTCCCAGAGCGCCTGGACCTGGGGGCGGTCGGTGACGTCCGCCACGAGGGCGGGCACGCCGAGCTCGGCGGTGACCGCGGCGACGCCGGCCTGGGTGGTGCCGCACACCACCACCTGGTGGCCCTGCTCCAGCAGCGCGCGGGCCAGGCCGCGCCCGAGGCCGCGGGTGCCCCCGGTGATCACGATCTTCTTCATGCCCCGTGGTCCCCCCGGGCCGCCACGGTGGCCTCGATGCCGCGGGTGAGGAACCTGCCGATGGTCTCCCGCTCCTCCGGGCCGAACTCCTCGACCACGGCGGTGAGGTGGCGCCCCAGCGGGGCGAAGAACGTGCGCGCCAGCTCGACCGCGCGCTCGGTGATGACGACCTCGACCTTGCGGCCGTCGGTGGCGCTGCGCCGGCGTCCGGCATGGCCGGCCTGCTCCAGCCGGTCGATGAGGGCCGTGGTGGCGGGCGCGCTGAGGTTGAGCTTCGCGCCCAGCTCGCCGGGCGAGAGCGCATGACCGGCGTGGTGCGCGTCATGGATCTCCACCAGGGCGTTCAGGTCGGTGCGGTGCAGCCGGTGGGCCACGGCGAAGCCCTCGACGAATCGGTCGCTCTCCACGTTGAGCCGGCGAATCAGCACCATCACCTCGTAAGGGCTCACAACCCTCCCTATATATTTCGATGGTGGAAATACCTTACGGCACGAAGCACGCGCTGAGCACGGTGCGGCCGGGCACGGCGCTGGCGGCCGGGGTGGCGGCCAGCGCCGTGCTGACCGGCCTGATCTGGCTGTTCGGCCAGCGACTGCACGGCATCACGCTCCTGCCCGACCAGGGCGCCTCCTGGTACTACTGGAAACTGCCCGAGCCCACCGTGTGGACCAGGCTGTCGGCCTGGACGGGATACGCCGCCCACCAGATCGCGTTCTGGTGGATGATCTTCTACGCGCAGACCAGGGTGCGCCGCCACGCAGCCGGGCTGCACCCGGTCAACGTCGTCGCCCTGGCCGTCAACACCGGCTTCGTCGCCCTGCACACGCTGCAGACCCACCTCTTCTACGACGGCCTGGCCCAGGACGTGTCGATCTACAGCTCCCAGGGCTCCGTGGTGCTCCTCCTGGTCGTCGTCCTGCTCATGGAGAACCGCCGCCGCGGCCTGTTCCTCGGCAGGCCCGCGCCCCTCGGCCGGGAGGTCGTCGACTTCGCCCGCCGCTATCACGGCTACCTGTTCAGCTGGGCGGCGGTGTACACCTTCTGGTACCACCCGGCGGAGGCCACCAGCGGCCACCTGGTCGGCTTCTTCTACATGTTCCTCCTGCTGCTGCAGGGCAGCCTGTTCCTCACCCGCGCCCACACCAACCGCTGGTGGACGCTGACGCTGGAGCTGACGGTCGTGGTGCACGGCACCCTCGTGGCCGTCATGACCTCAGGCCCCGACGGGATGTGGCCGATGTTCCTGTTCGGCTTCCTCGGCGTCTTCCTGATCACCCAGATGCACGGGCTGGGGCTCTCGCGCGCCGTGCGCCTGCTGCTGGCCGCCTGCTACGCGGTCTCCCTCATGGTCGTGTACGCCCTGCGCGGCGACCTCCTCGGCGGCGCCGGCGAGGCGATCAGGATCCCGGCCATCGAGTACGTGCTCGTCGGCGTGCTGGCCCTGCTGCTCTGGGCGGGACTGCGCGTCGCCCGGCTCATCCGCGGCCCGGCGTCCCCGCGTCCGTAACGCCTCAGGCGGAGGCCAGGCGGAGGCGGGCCAGCTCAGTCGCGGCCTGGGCGGGGGTCACCCGCTGGAGTGCGGCCGTGTGCAGGAGGTCGGCGACGGTGTGCTCGATCGCCTCGACCCGCTTATGAGCCTCGTCGGCGCTCTCGTGGTGCAGCTCCACGGCGAGCGTGTTGATCACGCCGCCCGCGCTGACGACGTGGTCGGGCACCCACGCGATGCCGCGCCGGTGCAGCAGATCCGCCACGTGCTCCGTGGCGAGCTGGTTGTTGGCCGGTCCCGCGACGGCGGCGCAGCGCAGATCGGGTACGACGTCCGCGGTGAGCACGCCGCCGAGCGCCGCGGGAACGACGATGTCGACCTCCGCGGTGAGCGCCTCCTCGGGCGAGACCCAGGTGGCGCCGAGCGCGTCGCTCTCCTGCCGCCTGGCCGGGTCGATGTCGGCGACCACGAGCTCGGCCCCCTCGGCGGCGAGCAGGCGGGCCAGCCGCATGCCGACGCTGCCCAGTCCCACGACCGCCAGCCGCGCGCCCGTGAACGCCGCCGTGCCGTGCAGCCGCCGGCGCACGGCGCGCAGGGCCGCCAGCGTGCCGAGCGCGGTGGCCTCCGAGGAGCCGCCGCTGCCGCCGTGCCGTTCGGGTTTGCAGAACACGTACGGGGTCCGTTCCCCGATGACGGCCATGTCCTCGGGGGTCGTCCCGACGTCGGGGCCGGTCGCGTACGTGCCGGACAGGGACGTGATCGCGTCCGCGACGTCGTGCAGCACCATCCGGCGCGTCGCCGCGTCCAGGTCGGCGTCCGCGGGCAGGGCGACGACGGTCTTGCCGCCGCCGTTCGCCAGCCCGGCCACGGCGCACTTGGCGGTCATCGCGGCCGACAGTCGCAGCGCGTCGGCGAGCCCGTCACGCCAGTCGGCGTAGCGCCAGACGCGGCATCCGCCGACCGCCTGGCCGAGCTTCGTCGAGTGCACCGCGATGATCACCGGCAGGCCGGACCGGCTGCCGGAGCGGACCACGACGTGTTCGTGCTGGAAATCCGGCATGTGCTGCCCCTTCCGAATGGTTGGTCACCGCGATCAAGAATCGACCTTTTGTCACAGGACCGCCATATAGACCGAACGATCGGCTGGAGATCTGCCGATTCTCCGGCCAAGCGCGAGATTCCCGGCCGCGTGGGCCGCCGGCACCGACCGAATGGTCGTACGCGCCGACGTGCCACGCCGATCCGTCGCCGTCCGGATTCGGATCGTCTCGGAGGGTTATCTTCTCCATGGGGAAAGACCGCCTGCCCGATGAGCCCACGACCTGACTAGGAGCGTCATGCCGATCCTCGCCCGGCCCGCCGCCACCGCCTTCCTGCTGATCGTGGTCAGCGGCTGCGCCGCCACGCCCACCACGCCGGCGGCGCGCCTCCCCGCCTCACCCAGCGCACCCGCCGCGAGCCCGGAGGAGACGCCCGCCGGACTCCAGGCCGCCGACGGGCGCGAGCTGTCGTCGTGCGAGGACGCCGACTGCGAGGTCGAGATCCGGGCCGGCGACGAGCTCACCATCGACGGGCGGTTCGGGGTGCGGCAGCTGACCATCGGCGCCCTGCAGCCGGACGGAGCGCGGATCACGCTCAGGGGCTCGACGGGGAGGCTGAGCGTCCAGGGCATGCAGGCCAGCATCAGCAGCAACTGCGTCAACGGCCGCTGCCGCGACGAGGGCGACCTGGTGCTCTCCCCCGGCGAGACGGGCCGCGTCAACGACCTGCGGCTCGACCTCACCCACCTTTCCGGCGACCGCGCTGTCCTGCGCCTCACCCCCGGGTGACGGGGCCCCGCCGCCTGGGCTGATACGTCGAAACGCGTACGTCGGGAGGGCTTGGAGGCGGACGACGGGCGGGAGGCCCGGTTCGTAACCTGACCGGGTCCTGGACCTGACCAGGTCCGCGCCTCCGACCACCGAAGTGAGCCCGATGCGACAACGCCTCACCCCCGCCGTCCTCACCGTGTACGTCTGGATCGCCATGGTGGCGTTCGGCGGCATCGCCGTGGAGACGGTCGTCATCTATCCGAACGTCTTCCACGACGTGCCCGCCTCGCTCGCGGAGTCGATGGAGTTCTTCGTGGTGACCGGCCCCGCGGACTTCTTCCCGCCGATGGGCGCGGTGACCGTGGTCGCCTCGGTGGCCGCCCTGGCGCTGGCCTGGCCGGTGCGCGACACCCGGCTGTGGGCCGGCGGGAGCCTGCTGTCACTGCTGCTGGGCGAGTTCCTGTTCTCGGCGCTCTACTTCTGGCCGCGTAACGACATCATGTTCGAGGAGGGCGCCGCGGTCCATTCCGCGGAGGTGTTGCGGCAGACGGCGCTGGAGTTCGAGACCGGCCACTGGGGGCGGCTGGCGATGAGCGCGGTGACCGCCACCCTGGCCTTCACCGGCCTGTGGCGTCTGCACCGCGGCCGTGCCCTGGCCGCCGCCGCGCCCGTGGGAGGCTCGTCGTGACGGCCCGGCTCGGCATCACGGTCTGGGCCGTGTGGGGGCTCGCGCTGCTCGGCGTGCCACGCGTGGTCGCCCACGACCTGAAGCTCGTCGGCCCGGTGGGCAACGCGCTGCTGGTGTTCGTCCCGATCGCCGTCTGGGCGGCGGTGGTGCTCTGGAAGCGGGTGCCCAACCCGTTCGTGACGCTGCTCGCCGTGGGGGCCGCCTACGGTGTCCTGCTGGGTCTGGCCCATCAGCTATTTTGGGCACGAGCCTTCGGCGGCGACCCTCCCCACCTGGGCGGCAACCTCGCCGGCGCGCTCTCCCCCGCCGCGGAAGGGCTGGTGCTCCGGGCCTTCTCGCTGGGCAGCAGCCTGGTGACCGGGCTCACGGTCGGCGCGGCCGTCGGCGCGGCGGCCTGGCTGATCAGCAGGATCGTGCCGGGCTTCCGGCCCCGCCCACGACGATGACGGAGGAAGCGTGCGGGTCGAATCACCAGCCCGCCACGAGCCGGGCGTGCGGGTCGAATCACCGGCCCGCCGCGAGCCGGCGGTCGACCTCGGCCTGGCCATGCTGGTGCTCGTCGTGGTCGGCACCGCCATCACGGCCGACGTCGGCAGCGCGTCGGCCGGCCCTGGCCCGGCCGCGTACGCGTTCGGCGCGTCGTTCGCCGTCCTCATGTTCGCCCGCCGGCGCTGGCCGGTGGCGACGCTCCTGCTCACGGCCGCGGCGCTGATCGTCTACTACATGCTGTCCTACCCGCCGATCGGGCTGGCCGCACCGCTCGCCGCGGCGCTGTACTCCGCGGCGGAGCAGGGCAGGCCGCGCTGGTCCATCGGTACGGCCGTCGCCCTGCTCGTCGTCTCGACCGCACAGCGCATCCTGGAGGGCGACGACCTGGCCTACCTCCTCGGCTTCGAGACCACCACCTCCGCGGGCCTCATGGCCGCCGCGATCGCGCTGGGCGACGGCGTGCGGGCCCGGCGTGCCTGGCGCGCGGAACTGGCCCGGCAGGAGCACGCCGCCCGCCTGGAACGCGAGCGGGAGGCGGCACGGCGGGTGGAGCAGGAGCGTCTGCGCATCGCAAGGGATCTGCACGACCTGATGGCGCACACGGTGTCGGTGATCTCGCTGCACACGGACGTGGCGCGCGAGTCGCTGCGCGACGACCCCGACGTGGCCGAGCGCTCGCTGGCCGCGGCCAGGTCGGCGTGCAGCGACGTGGGCCGCGAGCTGCGGCTGACCCTGGGAGCGTTGCGCGCGGGCGATCCCGACGACGGCCCGGCACCGGGGCTGGACGCGCTCGGCACACTCGTGGCGACGGCCACCGCGGCGGGGCTCGACGTCGGCGTGCGGACCTCGGGCCGGCCCGAGCGGCTGCCCGCGATCTCGGACGCGACGGCCTACCGGGTGGTGCAGGAGTCGTTGAGCAACGTCCTGCGGCACGCCGGCGCCCGTACGGTCCGCATCGACCTGGACTACGGGACGGACGCCCTGCTGCTGCGCGTGAGCGACGACGGCCGCGGAGCCGCGGGCGCCGGGGGGCCGCCGGGGTGGGGGCTGACCGGGATGCGCGAGCGGCTGGCGCTGCTCGGCGGCGGCCTTCGGACGTCGTCGCCCGCCGAGGGAGGATTCGTGGTGGAGGCGAGTGTCCCGCTGGAGGACCGCGCATGATCCGGGTCGTGATCGTCGATGACCAGCACCTCGTCAGGGAAGGGCTGCGGCTGCTGCTCGAACGCGCCGACGACATCGTCGTGGCCGGCGACGCGAGCGGCGCCGACGCGGGTGTCGAGCTGGTGGCCAGGCTCCGCCCCGACGTGGTGCTCATGGACATCCGCATGCCCGGCCCCGACGGGCTGGACGCCACCCGGCGGATCATGGCCGTCCCGGCGCTCCGCGACGTCCACGTGATCGTGCTCACCACTTTCGACACCGACGAGAACATCCAGGAGGCGATCCGGGCCGGGGCCGCGGGCTTCCTGCTCAAGGACACCAGCCCCGAGCGGATGCGGGAGGCGGTGCGGATCGTGGCCAGTGGCGACGCGCTGCTGTCGCCCGCCGTCACCCGGCGCGTCATGCGGGCCGCCGCGACCGGTCCTCGCCCGTCGTCGCCTGAGCGGCTCGACCGCCTGACGGAACGCGAACGGGAGGTGCTGGCGGAGGTCGGCGCGGGCCGGAGCAATGCCGAGATCGGCGAGCGGCTGTTCATCAGCCCGGCGACCGCCCGCACTCACGTGGGCCGGCTGCTGACCAAGCTGGGCGCCCGTGACCGTTCCCAGCTCGTCGTCCTCGCGTACGAGACGGGTCTGCTCACTCCCGGCTCCGGGACGCCGCCTCCCGCCGATCCGCACGTCCGGTGAGGCCCGCGGGCCGTGCATGGGTAATAACCTAGGACGACGATGACCGGACCAGCGGCCGAATCCCACCCCGCCCCCCACCTCACCCCGCACCTCACCAAGGCGGACCACGCCTACCTGCGGGTCAAGGAGCTCATTCTCTCCGGCGAGCTGCCGCCCGCCTATGTCATCGCGCAGGCACGGCTGGCCGGCGACATCGGCATCAGCACCACTCCCCTGCGCGAGGCCCTGCGCCGCCTCAAGAGTGAAGGGCTGGTCGAGCTGGACGCCCACCGCGACGCCCGCGTCGCCCCGCTCGCCGCGGAAGAGGCACGCGACCTGCTGGAGCTGCGGCGTTCCCTCGACCCTCTCGCGGTCGCGCTGGCCGCGGAGCGCCGTACCAGGGCCGACATCGCCGCGATGCGCGCCGCCGGGCAAGGGCTCGAGCCGCTGCCCGGCAATCCCGCCTACGAGCACCTCGCCGCCCACCGCGCGTTCCACCGGGCCCTCTACTCGGCCTCGCACAACGACCTGCTCATCCAGACGCTCGACGGCCTGTGGGACAAATCAGACCGCTACCGCCGGCTGGCGCTGGAGGCCGGGCGCGACCAGGAGGCCCGCGACCGCTCGGCCGCCGAGCACGAGGCGCTGGTCGAGCTGGTGATCGCGAGTGGACGGGGAGGGCGCCGCCGCCGTCATGCGCCGGCACGTCGACACCAGCCTCGGCGCCCAGGCCGCCTGGCGGTTGCTCGGCGGCGACCGCCTACGTCGTCTGTCGCGGTCGGCCTTGCCGGATCGCACCGGACGGAACGGGTCGGATGACCACGAGGACCCCCGGTGAAGCCGCTGTAGCATGACGCCAAAGCCGACGGGTCCGGTGATACGGGGCCTGGGACGACGCTGAGGTGACAGTCGATGACGCCGCTGGACCAGCCACCCGAGATCCGCACCGAGCTCTACATCGACGGCGAGAGCCACGGCGCGGGCGACTCGCTGCAGGTGATCGACCCGGCCGACGGCACATCGGTCGTCGGCTACGCGGCCGCCGCCGACGCCAAGCAGGCCACGTCGGCGGTCGCCGCCGCCCACCGGGCTTTCCCCGCCTGGTCGGCCCGCACTCCGGAGGAGCGCGCGGCGGCGCTGATCGCCGCGCTGGCTCCGCTGGAGGCGGAACGCGCGGCGACGGCCGAGATCCTCACCCGCGAGAACGGCAAGATCCGGCTGGAGTCCCACATCGACTCCGTCGTCTTCGAGCACCGTTTCCGGCTGGCCGCAGGGCTGGCCGGCGAGGTCGGGCGGGTGACCACGCTTCCGGCGCCGCCGTACCGCACGGAGGTCTCCTACGTGCCGCTGGGCGTGGTGACGATCATCGTGCCGTTCAACTGGCCGCTGGCGATCCTGGCCGCCTCGCTGCCGCAGGCGCTGATCGCCGGCAACACCGTCGTGGTGAAGCCGCCGCCCACGACCCCGCTGGCGACCGTGCGCACGGTGGAGGTGGTGGCGCGCGCACTGCCGCCCGGCGTGCTCAACGTCGTCACCGGCGCGGACGCGCAGATCGGCGCGGCGCTGATCCAGGACGACCGGGTCAGGAAGGTCTGCTTCACCGGCAGCCCGGCCGGCGGCAAGCGCATCATGTCCATGGCCGCCGACTCGCTGACCCGGGTGGCGCTGGAGCTGGGCGGCAACGACCCGGCGATCGTGCTGGACGACGCCGATCTCGGCCCTGACGCGATGCACCGCCTGTTCGCGGGCACGTTCGACTCGACCGGGCAGATCTGCATGGCGATCAAGCGCCTTTACGTGCACCGGTCGCGCTACCACGAGGTCGTGGAGGGCCTGTCCGGGCTGCTCGCCGCGACCCGGCTGGGCCACGGCCTGGACGAGCGGGTGACCATGGGGCCCCTGCACAGCGGGCGGCAGCTGGCGTACGTGCGGGAGCTCCTCGGCCAGGCCCGCTCGTCGGGGGCCGAGGTGCGCGAGTTCGGCGCGCCCGCCGAGGGCGCCGACCTGTCCAGGGGCAACTTCCTGTGCCCGTCGCTGGTGCTCGACCCCGCCGACGACACGCGGGTGGTGACCGAGGAGCAGTTCGGCCCGACCTTGCCGATCCTGCCGTTCGACGACGAGGACGACGCCGTGGCCCGCGCGAACGACACCTGGTCGGGGTTGTGCTCCTCGGTGTGGACGGACGATCCCGGCCGTGCCGCCGCCCTGGCCGCGCGGCTGCGGACCGGTTACACGTTCGTCAACGCGCACGGAGCCGGGAGCCTGGACGAGCGGGCGCCGTTCGGCGGCTTCAACCACAGCGGCATGGGCCGGGAGATGGGCATCGAGGGGATCCGCGAATTCATGGACACCCATTCCATCGGTTTCCCCGCCTGACCTAACTTCACCGAAGTTTTAATCAGGAAAGCCGCCTTGTCGGCCGTTCCACGTTTTCCTACTCCCTCCTGGGCTACGACAGCAGTGCCTGGCATGTCGGCTTCGTGACGGCAGGAAGACGAGTGATATGACGGCGATGGACGGGCCTGTCAGCGACGCGTTGCTGAAGATGGGGCGGCATCTCCGGTCCGGGGCGGTCTCGCCGGATCTGCGCACCCTGCACCAGGTGGGCGGGCGCCAGGGTGACGCGTTCTACCGCGACCGCTGGAGCCACGACAAGGTGGTGCGCTCGACCCACGGCGTGAACTGCACGGGCTCGTGCTCGTGGAAGGTCTACGTCAAGGACGGGATCATCACCTGGGAGGCGCAGGAGACCGACTACCCGAGCGTCGGCGGCGACCGGCCCGAGTACGAGCCGCGCGGTTGCCCGCGCGGCGCCGCCTTCTCCTGGTACACCTACTCGCCCACCCGGGTGCGATACCCCTACGCGCGCGGCGTCCTGGTGGAGATGTACCGCGAGGCGCGGGCCAGGCTCGGCGACCCGGTCGAGGCGTGGGCGGAGATCACCACGGATCCCGCCAGGCGGGAGCGCTACCAGTCGGCGCGCGGCAAGGGCGGGCTGGTCAGGATCGGCTGGGACGAGGCCGTCGAGATCGTCGCAGCGGCCCACGTGCACACGATCAGGGAGTACGGCCCCGACCGCGTCGCGGGTTTCTCCCCGATCCCCGCCATGTCGATGGCCTCGCACGCGGCCGGCGCCCGGTTCGTCTCGCTGATCGGCGGCGCGATGTTGTCGTTCTACGACTGGTACGCCGACCTGCCGGTGGCCTCGCCCCAGGTGTTCGGCGACCAGACCGACGTGCCCGAGTCGGCCGACTGGTGGGACGCCTCCTACCTGCTGGTGTGGGGCTCCAACGTGCCCGTCACCCGCACCCCCGACGCGCACTACATGACCGAGGCACGTTACCGGGGCCAGAAGGTCGTCATCGTCAGTCCCGACTTCAGCGACGCCGCCAAGTTCGGCGACGAGTGGCTGGCCCCCCGTCCCGGCACCGACGGGGCGCTGGCCATGGCGATGGGCCACGTGATCCTCAAGGAGTTCTTCGCCGACCGCGAGACCCCTGCCTTCACCGGCTACGCCAAACGCTTCACCGACCTGCCGTTCCTGGTGCGGCTGCGCGAGCACGACAGCGGCGGGTACGTGCCCGACAAGTTCCTCACCGACGCCGACCTGCGCGAGGGCGAGGGCGACGCGTTCAAGACGGTGCTCATCGACGCGCGCACGAGCGAGCCGGTGGTGCCCAACGGCTCGCTCGGCTTCCGCTACCGCCCCGACGGCGAGGGCCGGTGGAACCTGGACCTCGGCGCGGTCGACCCGGCGCTCACGCTGCTCGGCGGGCAGGCGGTGAAGGTCGCCCTGCCCCGCTTCGACCTGCCGGGCGGCGTGCTGCACCGGGGCGTGCCGGTCATGGAGGTGGGCGGGCACCTGGTCACGACCGTGTTCGACCTGCTCATGGCGCAGTACGGGGTGCCGCGCGACCTTCCGGGCGAGTGGCCGCGAGGCTACGACGACGCGGCGCAGCCGTACACGCCGGCCTGGCAGGAGGGCATCACCGGCGTGCCGGCGGCGAGGGCGGCCCGGATCGCCCGCGAGTTCGCCACGAACGCGGAGGAGTCCGGCGGCCGGTCGATGATCATCATGGGGGCGGGAGCGAACCACTGGTTCCACGCCGACCAGATCTACCGCTCCTTCCTCGCGCTGACCACGCTGACCGGCTGCCAGGGCGTCAACGGCGGCGGCTGGGCCCACTACGTCGGCCAGGAGAAGGCCCGGCCGATCACCGGGTGGGCGCATCTCGCGTCGGCCCTGGACTGGTCGCGCCCGCCCCGGCACATGATCAGTACGGCGTACTGGTATCTGCACACCGACCAGTGGCGCTACGACACCTACAGCGCCGACACCGTCGCGTCGCCGCTGGGCCGGGGCGCGTTCGCCGGGAGGTCCACCGCCGACCTGATGTCGGCCTCGGCCCGCATGGGGTGGATGCCGTCGTATCCGACCTTCGACCGCAACCCGCTCGACCTGGCCGACGAGGTGGCGGCGTCGGGGCAGGAGCCGGGCGCGTACGTCGCGGGCCGGGCCGCCTCCGGCGAGCTGGGCTTCGCCTGCGAGGACCCGGACGCGCCCGCCAACTGGCCGCGCGTGCTGACCGTGTGGCGGGCCAACCTGCTGGGCTCGTCGGCCAAGGGCGACGAGTATTTCCTGCGGCACCTGCTGGGCGCCGACGCGTCGCTGCGGGCCGTCGAGGCCGCGCCCGAGCAGCGGCCCGACGAGGTGACCTGGCGGCCGGAGGCGCCGCGCGGCAAGCTCGACCTGCTGCTGTCGCTGGACTTCCGGATGACGTCCACGACGTTGTTCTCCGACATCGTGCTCCCCGCCGCCACCTGGTACGAGAAGCACGACCTGTCCTCGACCGACATGCACCCGTTCGTGCACGCCTTCAGCCCGGCCATCGACCCGCCCTGGCAGACGCGTACCGACTTCGCCGCCTTCCACGCCATCGCCAAGGCGTTCAGCACCCTGGCCGCCACCCACCTCGGGGTGCGCCGCGACCTGGTGGCGGCGCCGCTGCTGCACGACACCCCCGACGAGTACGCCACCCCGCACGGCCGCGTGGACGACTGGCGGCGCGCCGGGACCATCCCTGAACCGGGCAGGAACTTCCCGAAGATCACGATCGTGGAGCGCGACTACGCGGCCGTCGCCGACAAGATGGCCGCGCTCGGCCCGCTGCTGGACACCCTCGGCGCCACCACCAAGGGGCTGACGTTCCAGGTGGGCGAGGAGGTGGAGCGACTGCGCCGCAGGAACGGCGCCGTGCGCGGCGGCGTGGCGGCCGGGCGGCCGTCGCTGGCCCGCGACATCGACCTGTGCGAGGCGATCCTGGGGTTGTCGGGCACCACGAACGGGCGCCTGGCCGCGCAGGGGTTCGCCACGCTGGCCCGCCGCACGGGCACGTCCTTCGACGGGCTGGCCGACGAGCACAAGCAGATCACGTTCGCCGACACGCAGGCCAGGCCGGTGGCAGTGACGACGTCGCCGGAGTGGTCGGGCATCGAGACCGGCGGCCGCCGCTACTCGGCCTTCACCATCAACGTCGAGCACCGCAAACCCTGGCACACGCTCACCGGCCGCCAGCACTTCTACCTCGACCACGACTGGATCCACGAGGCCGGCGAAGCCCTGCCGGCCTACCGGCCGCCGCTCGACATGACCGCGATGTTCGGCGAGCCCGGCGTGGGAGAGAGCGGCGAGAACGGCATCGCCGTGCGCTATCTCACGCCGCACTCCAAGTGGTCGATCCACTCCGAATACCAGGACAACCTGCTCATGCTGACGCTGTCGCGGGGCGGGCCGAACATCTGGATGAGCCCGGCCGACGCGGCGAAGGCGGGCATCGCCGACAACGACTGGGTGGAGGCGGTCAACCGCAACGGCGTCGTCGTGGCCCGCGCGGTCGTCTCGCACCGGATGCCCGAAGGGACGGTGTACATGTACCACGCCCAGGAGCGCGTGGTGGACGTGCCCAAGAGCCAGACGTCCGGCCGGCGCGGCGGCATCCACAACTCCCTGACCCGGCTCCTCATCAAACCCACCCACCTGATCGGCGGCTACGCGCAGCTGAGCTTCGCCTTCAACTACCTGGGGCCGACCGGCAACCAGCGCGACGAGGTCACCGTGATCCGCCGCCGCAGCCAGGAGGTCGATTACTGATGCGCGTCATGGCGCAGCTGGCCATGGTGATGAACCTGGACAAGTGCATCGGCTGCCACACCTGCTCGGTCACCTGCAAGCAGGCCTGGACCAACCGCTCGGGCACCGAGTACGTCTGGTTCAACAACGTCGAGACCCGCCCCGGCCAGGGCTACCCCCGCACCTACCAGGACCAGGACCGGTGGAAGGGCGGCTGGGAACTCAACCGGCGCGGCCGGCTGAAACTCAAGGCGGGCGGCCGGCTCAGGAAGCTCCTCTCCATCTTCGCCAACCCGCTGATGCCCTCCATCCAGGACTACTACGAGCCCTGGACCTACGACTACGACCAGCTGTTCTCCGCGCCCATGCAGGACGACACCCCGGTGGCGCGGCCCCGCTCGCTCATCACCGGCCGGCCCACCAAGATCAGCTGGAGCGCGAACTGGGACGACGACCTGGCCGGCGGCCCCGAGCTGGCGCCCGCCGACCCGGTGCTGCGCAAGGTGTCGGACCAGGTGAAGCTGGACTTCGAGCGGGCGTTCATGTTCTACCTGCCGCGCATCTGCGAGCACTGCCTCAACCCCTCCTGCGTGGCGTCCTGCCCGTCGGGGGCGATGTACAAGCGCTCAGAAGACGGCATCGTGCTGGTCGACCAGGACCGCTGCCGGGGGTGGCGGATGTGCGTGACCGGCTGCCCGTACAAGAAGGTGTACTTCAACCACCGCACCGGCAAGGCCGAGAAGTGCACGTTCTGCTTCCCGCGCGTCGAGGTGGGCATCCCCACGGTCTGCTCGGAGACGTGCGTCGGGCGGCTGCGCTACATCGGGCTCGTCCTGTACGACGTCGACCGGGTGGCCGCGGCGGCCTCCGTTCCGGACGAGAAGGACCTGTACCAGGCGCAGAAAGGTGTCCTGCTCGACCCCCACGACCCCGAGGTGATCGAGGCGGCCCGCAGGTCGGGCATCCCCGATGACTGGCTGGACGCCGCCCGCGCGTCCCCGATCCACAAGCTGATCTTCGACTACGGGGTGGCGCTGCCGCTGCATCCCGAATACCGCACGATGCCGATGGTCTGGTACATCCCGCCGCTGTCGCCCGTCGTGGACGTGCTCTCCGAGTCCGGGCACGACGGCGAGGACGCCGGCAACCTGTTCGGCGCCATCGAGGCGCTGCGCATCCCGATCGGCTACCTGGCCGAGCTGTTCACCGCCGGCGACCCAGAACCGGTGCGCGTGGTGCTGCGCCGCCTGGCCGCGATGCGCTCGTACATGCGCCGGCTCAACCTGGGCCAGGACCCCGACGAGTCGATCGCCGCGGCCGTCGGCATGGACGGCCCGCGCATCGAGGACATGCACCGGCTGCTGGCCCTGGCCCCCTACGACGAGCGGTACGTCATCCCGAAGGCGCACGCCGAGCAGGGCGCCCGGCTGGAGGAGACGGCCACCGGCTGCAGCCTCGACTACGAGGGCGGCCCCGGCATGGCCGGCCCGTTCGGCGAGGCGTCGGGGCGGCCGTCGCCGATCGCGGTGGAGAGCTTCCACGCCCTGCGCGAGCGGCAGGCAGGCGACGAACTCGACGAGGCCGACGAGCTGCGCGGCCGGGTCAACCTGCTCAACTGGGACGGCAAAGGCACGCCCGACGGGCTGTTCCCCAGGAGGAAGAAGTGAACGACGGCGACCTGCGCAGTGCCCACATGGTGGCCTCGGTGCTGCTGGGCTACCCCGACGAGCGGCTCTACGGTTCCCGGCAGGTGCTGGTCGAGGCGGTGGCCGCGCTGCCCTCGGGGGAGGTCCGCGACCGCCTGTCGGCCTTCCTCGGACACGCCGCCGGCACTCCTCAGGCGGACCTGGCCGCCCACTACGTGGCGACCTTCGACCTGAAACGGCGCTGCTGCCCGTACCTCACCTACTACGCCTACGGCGACACCCGCAAACGCGGCGCCGCACTGCTGCGCTTCAAGCACGCGCTGCACACCGCGGGCTTCGAGCTCGCCGACGGCGAGCTGCCCGACCACCTGGCCGTGGTGTGCGAGCTGTCGGCACGCGGCGCCGTCCGCCCAGCCCGGCGGCTGATGACCGAGCACCGCGCCGGCATGGAAGTGCTGCGCGCGGCGCTGGAGGACGAGCGCTCACCGTACGCCGGCGTCGTCGCCGCCGTCCTGGCCACCCTGCCCCCGGCCCGCGCCCGCGAACGGGAAGCCGCGCTGCGGCTGGCGGAAGAGGGGCCACCCGCCGAGGCCGTCGGCCTGGAACCCTACGCGACCATGGAGGCCGGCCGATGAGCATCCTGCTCTGGGTGGTCCTGCCGTACGTGGCGCTCACCGTGTTCGTGCTCGGCCACGTGTGGCGCTACCGCTACGACAAGTTCGGCTGGACCACCCGCTCCTCCCAGATGTACGAGTCACGGCTGCTGCGCGTCGGCAGCCCGCTGTTCCACTTCGGCATCCTCGTCGTCGCGCTGGGCCACATCGGCGGCCTCGTCATCCCCAAGAGCTGGACCGAAGCGGTGGGCATCAGCGAAGGGCTCTACCACCTGCTCGCCGTCGTCCTCGGCACGATCGCGGGCGTGGCGACGGTGGGCGGCATGGCGATCCTGATCTACCGGCGCCGTACCGTGGGCCCGGTCTTCATGGCCACCACCCGCAACGACAAGCTGATGTACGCCGTCCTCGCCCTCACGATCGCCCTCGGCCTGGCCGCGACGGTCGTGGCCAACGTCGTCGGCGGCGGCTACGACTACCGCACCACCGTCTCTCCCTGGTTCCGGTCGATCTTTTACTTCCGTCCGGAACCGGCGCTGATGGCGAGCGCGCCCCCGCTGTTCCAGCTGCACGCGCTCAGCGCGCTCGTGTTGTTCGCCATCTGGCCCTTCACCCGGCTGGTGCACATGCTGACCGCTCCCGTCGGCTACCTCACCAGGCCCTACATCGTCTACCGCAGCAGGGACGAGACGCGGCCGGCCACCCGGCGCGGCTGGGAACCCTCCCGCTAGGTCACGGGATCAGGTCACCGGCAGGGCGGTGGCCAGCAGGATGACGCCGAGCGAGCCGGCCAGCGAGGCCACCGCCATGGTCCTGGCCGGCCCCGGCCTGCCCTTCGCGCTGGCCACGCCGTGCAGCGCGGCGGCGGCCATCACCGCGCAGAACAGCAGCAGCTTGGCGGCCAGGATCCGGCCGTAACCGGGGTCGGCGAGCGAGGCCCAGGTGACGCCCTTGTGCCAGGCGATGGCCACCCCGGTGACGACCTGGACGGGCAGGAGGGCCACCGCGGTGAAGAGGCCGAACCGGCGGCCGACCGCGTTCAGCACCTCGCGCCGCCGCCGCGCGTCCATCGACCGGCGGACGACGGGCAGGAGCACCAGCGACACGGTGAGCTGCCCGCCGACCCACAGCGCCGCCGACAACACGTGCAGGAACCGGACCGCCGACCACCACGTCATCTCACGCCCACCTCTTGTCTCCGGTCATCGACCAGACGATAAGGGGTACGGCCCGAGGGGGCGCCGTCAGGGACGGCGTACGTCCCGATACCAGTCGAGGATCTGCTCGCCGGTCATGAACGCGACGTCCTTGTGGGCCCTGATGTGCTCGAAATACCGCAGCCAGTGCGGGACACCCATCAGAGTCTCCCGAGGGGACCGTCGCCTTGAGGCGACAGGGGAATCGGGAGCGGAAGGGCCGTCAAGGCCCGAGCATGCCCTGACCTGTCAGGTCTGCGCATCACGGATGTCCTTCCTGGTTTTGTCGGCGGCAGCCGATATCGTGGTGGCGTCGTTACCGAACGTGATAGGAGGTGGGTGTGCGCAGGTCGTTCCGGTTCCTGCTGCGCCCCACCGCCCGGCAGGCGGCGGCGCTGGGGGCGTGCCTGGAGGACCACCGGCAGCTCTACAACGCGGCCTTGGAGCACCGGCGCACCGCCTATGCCAGGGCAGGGGTGAGTGTCCGGTACGGCGAGCAGTCGGCCGAGCTGAAACACATCCGCGCCGATGATGCGGACGGGCAGGCGCGTTGGTCGTTCTCCTCCCAGCAGGCCACCCTGCGACGGCTCGACAAGGCCTTCCGCGCGTTCTTCGACCGCGTCAGGGCCGGACGCACGCCGGGGTTCCCGCGGTTCAAGGGGCGTGGCCGGTTCGACACGGTCGAATGGCCGAAGGACGGTGACGGCTGCCGGTGGGACTCCCAGCCCGAGCACCCGTCGGCCACGTTCGTGCGGCTCCAGGGGGTCGGGCATGTCCGTGTGCACCAGCACCGCGCGGTCAAGGGCCGGGTGAAGACGATCGCGGTGAAGCGGGAAGGCAGCCGGTGGTTCGTGGTGCTGTCGTGCGACGACGTGCCGGCTGAACCGCTGCCCGCCACCGGCGCGGTCGCGGGGATCGACATGGGTGTGGCGTCCCTCGTCACGACCAGCGACGGACAGCATCTGAGCAACCCCCGTCACCTGGCCGCCTCCGCAGGCCGGCTGGCCGCCGCGCAGCGGGTTCTGGCCCGGAAGGAACGGGGTTCCAAGCGGCGGCGTAAGGCGGTGGCCCGCGTGGCCGCGTTGCACGCCAGGGTGCGCAGGCAACGTCTGGACGGCGCGCACAAGGCCGCGCTCGCCCTGGTGACCGCCTATGACGTGATCGTGCACGAGGACCTGCGGATCGCGAACATGACCCGCTCGGCGGCGGGCACGACCGAAGCCCCCGGCCGCAACGTCGCCGCCAAGTCCGGCCTCAACCGGTCGATCCTGGACGCGGGCTGGGGGGCGTTCCTGACGATCCTCGCGCACAAGGCTGAAAGCGCCGGTCGAGAGCTGATCGCGGTGAACCCCGCCGGCACCTCCCGCACCTGCGCCCGCTGCGGGCACAGCGCACGGGAGAACCGCGTCACCCAGGCCGCGTTCGCCTGTACGGCGTGCGGACATGCCGCGCACGCCGACGTCAACGCGGCGATCAACATCCTCAGGGCAGGGCTTGCCCTTCGCCAGGCTGCACAAGCGGCCTAGCGAGAAGCCACTCCCCATCAGGGAGCGGAGGAGTCACGATGTACGGGTGCACGAAAACCAGGGGGAAGTCACCGAGCGACGCCGGGCCATCGTCGCCGGGATCCGCCACCGAGGTCACGCACCCCACCCGCTGAGCCGTTCTCCGGAGATCGCGACACGGCGGAGGGGCCGTCGCACGATGATGTTGCATGATCATGCATAACTATGTATATACTTCACGCGTGTCCAAGGTTCTCACTTCTCTGCCTGTCGGCGAACGTGTCGGCATCGCCTTCTCCGGCGGCCTCGACACCTCGGTAGCGGTCGCGTGGATGCGCGAGAAGGGCGCGGTGCCGTGCGCGTACACCGCAGACATCGGCCAGTACGACGAGCCCGACATCGCCTCGGTGCCCGGGCGCGCGACGGCCTACGGCGCTGAGGTCGCCCGGCTGGTCGACTGCCGGGCCGCCCTCGTGGAGGAGGGCCTCGCCGCTCTGGCCTGCGGGGCGTTCCACATCCGCTCCGGCGGCCGGGGCTACTTCAACACGACCCCGCTGGGGCGGGCGGTCACGGGCACCCTGCTGGTGCGCGCGATGCTCGAGGACGGCGTGCAGATCTGGGGCGACGGCTCCACCTTCAAGGGCAACGACATCGAGCGCTTCTACCGCTACGGCCTGCTGGCCAACCCGTCGCTGCGCATCTACAAGCCGTGGCTCGACGCCGGTTTCGTCAGCGAGCTCGGCGGTCGCACCGAGATGTCCGAGTGGCTGCTGGAGCACGGCCTGCCCTACCGCGACAGCACGGAGAAGGCCTACTCCACCGACGCCAACATCTGGGGAGCGACCCACGAGGCCAAGGCGCTGGAGCACCTCGACGCCGGCATCGAGACCGTCGAGCCGATCATGGGCGTGCGGTTCTGGGACCAGAACGTCGAGATCGCACCTGAAGACGTCACCATCGGCTTCGAGCGCGGCCGCCCCGTGACGATCAACGGCAAGGAGTTCGGCTCCGCCGTCGACCTGGTGCTGGAGGCCAACGCCATCGGCGGGCGGCACGGCCTGGGCATGTCCGACCAGATCGAGAACCGCGTCATCGAGGCCAAGAGCCGGGGCATCTACGAGGCGCCGGGCATGGCGCTGCTGCACGCGGCCTACGAGCGGCTGGTCAACGCGGTCCACAACGAGGACACCCTCGCCGTCTACCACAGCGAGGGGCGCCGGCTCGGCCGCCTGCTGTACGAAGGCCGCTGGCTCGACCCGCAGGCGCTGATGTTGCGCGAGTCGCTGCAGCGCTGGGTCGGCATGGCGATCACCGGCGAGGTGACGCTGCGGCTGCGGCGCGGCGAGGACTATTCGATCCTCGACACGTCGGGGCCGGCGTTCAGCTACCACCCGGACAAGCTCTCCATGGAGCGCACGGAAGACTCCGCCTTCGGGCCGGTCGACCGCATCGGCCAGCTGACCATGCGCAACCTCGACATCGCCGACACCCGCGCCAAGCTGGAGCAGTACGCCGGGCTCGGCATGGTCGGCGCCGACCACTCGGCGTTGATCGCCGCCGCGCAGGCGCCCTCGACCAGGCTGATCGGCGCGATGCCGGAGGGCGGGGCCGAGGCGATCGCCTCCCGTGGCGAGGCCCCCGAGGACGAACTCCTCGACCACGCCGCGATGGAGTCCGGCACCGACTGACCCTCCGCTCCAGCAGACCTGGGCCCCGTACGCCACAATCGTCGGAGAACGCGGCGAGGAGGCGTATGGACGAGGGCGTGTCGCTGACGCAGCTTGCCCATCGGCTGGAAGAGGTGGTGGGCGAGCTCCGCGGCATCCCCGTCGACGTCGAGCGGCTCGAAGACAGCGAGCTGGTACGGCAGCAGATCGCGCAGTTCGCCGGTTCCGCCCGCGAGCTGCGCGCCATGCATCCGGTGGGCATGCCCGCGCGGGGCCGCGAGGAGCAGAAGAGCCGGCGCAGCGTGCTCGACGCCCTGCGGCGCGGCATGACGATGCGCACGATCATCCACTCCGGTGTGCTGGACGACCCGTACAAAGCGGCCCGCATCAGGGAGCTGCACGCAGCCGGCGACCTGCACCGGGTCGTCGACGAGCAGATCCAGCAGCTGCTCGTCTTCGACCGCGCGGTGGCCTTCCTGCGCATCACCCCCGTCGCCTACGCGCCCGGAGCCCTGGTGATCAGGCAGCAGAGCCTGATCACCACCCTCATCGACCTGTTCGAGCAGACGTGGGCGAGGGCCAGAGAGGTCACCGAGCCGGCGCACCGGCTGACCCCGCGCGAGCGCGAGGTGCTGGCGCTGATCGCCGAGGGCCGCTCCAACAGCGCCGTCGCCCGTGCCCTGTCGATCACGGAGGCGGCCGTCGGCAAGCACGTGGCCGGCGTGTTCGCCAAGCTGGAGCTGCCCGCGACCGAGGACGACAACCGCCGGGTGCTGGCGGTGCTGGCCTACCTGCGCGGAGCGGCGCGGTAGCGCGGTGGGGGTAGGGCCAGGCCCACCGCGTTCTCGGCCCAGCCCCCATGTGGGCGCGAGCCGGCATGCGCTTTACTAACGCCGTGCAACGTATGACTGGATTATTGGTCGGTGCGGTCTTCGGCGCGGTCTTCGTCGTCGTCAACGCGCAGAGCCCGCTGAACACCGTGACCGTGAATGTGCTGCGGGTGGCCGCCTGCCTGGCCGCCGCGGGGGTGCTCGCCATGTGGTTCGCCACCGCCAGGAGAGAACGGCAAGGGGCGGAGGCGCGGCGCGGCATGTTCGGCCGTGGCTATCTGCTCATCGTCGCCGCCGAGGTGATCCTGCTGTTCGGCGGGCTCAGGGTGCTGTCCGCCTGGGGGCTCCCCGAGCAGGCCAACGTGGCCTGGGTGGCGCTGGTGGTCGGCGTGCACTTCGTCGCGCTGGCGCCCGTCTGGAAGGACTGGAGCATCGCCGTGCCCGGCGTGGTGCTCACCCTGCTCGGCGTCGCCGGGCTCGTCATGACGCCGACGGCGGCCGTGGCGTGGGTGCCGGTCGTCAGCGGCGTGCTGTCGGGCGTCGTGCTCCTGGCCGGCGCCGTCACCCTGGGCTGGCGCGCCGTCCTGCGCCCGGCGGCCTGACGGCCCGCGCCGACGAACTCCGTCGACTCGTTGGACAACCCTTCCTCCTCAGAGAACGCGCTCGTCGCCCCCGCACGCCCGGCGGGGGCCGAAGCCGGGCGAACAGGCCGCGCTCGCCCCGGTTCGCAAGCCTCGAACCCGCATGCACCCGAGAGATGCGATCAACCCGCCGTCTCACATTCTGACACAGGTGATTTACATACGGCTACCCCAAACTTTAGATTCAGGACATACGCTCTCGGGCGCGTGCTTCCTGGCAAAGAATCAGGAAGGCATCCGGGCGCCCGATGGAACGATGCAAGATCCGCCGGACCCCCACCGGAGACGGCTATATAGCAGCAGGTCGGAACAGCAATGGCAGGCCCTCGAAGCAGGGTCCGGCCTGTGACGCCGGAGGGCACCGAACCGCCACCGTCTGTCACAGGATCTTCATGTTCGGCTTGACCTAAAGGACCGAAACTCCGTAGTTTTGGCCGTCGTTCGGCATGCTTGGGGCCGCAACGAGCGATGCGCGACGCCCGCCCCGGGCCCGGCCCGGCTTGCGGTCGCGAATGGACGGGGGAGGCGATAGAGGCCAGCGGTCCGACCAGGAGCATCACCCAAAGTCACCGGGTTGGACCACTACGTAATCGGCTGAGGAGATACTCACCCGAACGGTGACGTCCCCGCAGGCCAGGATTCCGCCTCTGGACGATCGATCGGAGAAAGTCCGCTTCATGGAACCCACGTACCTTGTCTGCCTGCCCTTCGCCGGCGCTGGAGCGTCGTTCTTCCGTGGATGGCAGCGGCAGGCCCCCGACGAACTGAACATCCTGCCGGTGCAGCTGCCCGGCCGCGAAGAACGCTTCAACGAAGCCCCCTACACCGACGTCACCCGCGCTGCCGAGGCGGCCTGCACCCAGGTCCTGGCCAGGATCGACGGCGCCACCCCGCCCGTGGCGCTCTTCGGCCACAGTCTCGGCGCCGTGCTCGCGTACGAGCTGGCGAACCACCTCGCGAACGTCAGAGGCGTGCGGCCGGAACGGCTGTTCGTGAGCGGGTCGCCCAGCCCGCACGACGGGCGCGAGACCAAGGCCAGCGGCCTCAGCGACGACGAGTTCCTGGCCAGGGTCAGGGAGTTCTCCGGCTACACGCACCCGGCCCTCGAAGACCCGGAGATGCGTTCGTTGCTGCTGCCCGTGATCCGGGCCGACGTCGAGATGCACGAGACGTACGAGCCCGCCACGGACAAGCCGCTGCCGATCCCGGTCACCGCGCTGCGCGGCCGCGACGACGAGCTGGTCGACACGGCGCAGCTCGCGCAGTGGGGGCGGGTCACCAGCACGGAGTTCAGCACCGCCGAGCTCGACGGCGGCCACATGTACCTGGCCGACGACCCCACCCCCCTGCTCCAGCTGATCACGGACGAGCTCTCCAGGGCAGGCACGTGACGCTGCGCCTGGCCGGGAAGACGGCCGTCATCACCGGCGCGGCCCGCGGTCTCGGACGCGCCACCGCCCAGGCGTTCGCCCGCGAGGGAGCCGACCTGGTGCTGATCGACATCGCGCGGGACCTGCCGGGCGTCCCCTACCCGCTGGGCTCCGCCGGCCAGCTCCGGCACACCGAGGAGCTCTGCCGCCAGGCCGGCGTCGCCGTGCTGGTCAAGGAGGCCGACGTACGCGACCTGAGCGAGGTCGAGGACGCGGTGAGCATCGCGGTCGACCGGTTCGGAGGCGTCGACGTGCTCGTCAACAACGCGGGCATCGCCGCCCCGTCCGGCAAGGTGACGCACGAGATCGACGAGCACGAGTGGCAGCTGATGCTCGACGTCGACCTCTCGGGCGCCTGGCGGGCCATCCGCGCGGTCGGCAAGCTCATGTCCGAGCGCGGCTCGGGCAGCATCGTCAACGTCGCGTCCACCGCCGGGCTGGTGGGCTACCGGAATTTCGCCGGCTACGTCGCCGCCAAACACGGTCTCATCGGCCTGACCAAGGCGGCGGCGCTCGACTACGCCCCGCGCCAGGTGCGGGTCAACGCGGTGTGCCCCGGCTCGGTCAGGGACGACCCGCAGGTCGAGGGCCGGATGCTGGCGGAGATCGCCCGCTCGCTCGACGTGCCCGTCGGCACGCACGAGGAGACGTTCCTGCAGGCCCAGCCGGCCAACGCGCTCATCGAGCCCGACGCCGTGGCCTCCGCCGCCGTGTGGCTGGCCTCCGACGAGTCCCGCCAGGTCACCGGCAGCGTGCTCACCGTCGACGGAGGCTTCACCACGCGCTGACGCCCCGCCGACCCGGCCGTGCCGCCCTCCCGAACCCACAGGAGATCACTCTGTGTACCGCACCGTTGACGCCTGGCCGCTGATCCCCGCGGCCGGCCCGCCGTCCGGGCACTGCCATGCCCGGCGGACCCGGCTGCCCGCAGGCGCCGACGCCGCCCGGATGGCGCGGATCCTCGACCAGGCCGCCCGCCTCTGGTGGGGCGGGCCCGCCCGCCTGTGGACGGAACGGGTGCCCGCCGCCGCCGGCTCGGCGGAGGCCGGGAGGAGGCTCGACGCCGAGCTGTTCAGGCCGGTGCACCCGGAAGGAACCGGGCTGCGGGCCGTCCTGCTGGAGTACGCCGACGGGCCCGCCGACCTGGTGCTCGTCGCGCACAGGGCGCGCTTCGACGCGACGTCGCTGCGGATGGTGGCCGAGGTGCTCACCGAGCGGGTTCCCCGCGAGCGCTTCCACGCCGGTCATACGCCGGCGCCCGCCCCCGACGCCGAGCTGGTCAAGCGGTGGCAGGAGGCCGACTACTCGGGAGCCACCGTCGAGTGGGCGGCCGGGGACGCCGCGGCGGGCGACCGTACCGGGGTCGTGAGCGTGCCGGTCCGCGAGTCGGCGCACCTGGCCGCCCGGATCGCGGTGGCGGCCGCGCTGGTCCTCGGACGGTACGAGGGCCGGCGCTGTCCCGTGATCGGCGCCCTGGCCGGGCTGCCCTCGCGCCCGGAGGGAGCGCTGGGAGCGTACGACGCAGGGACGCTGCTGGCGGTGGATCTGTCCGGCGCCGCCACGACGGGCGAGCTGGTGGCCGGGAGCGCCCGGATCCTCGACGGCGAGGGCGGATGGTGCGACTCCCGCCAGTACGCGCGGCTGTGCGCGGAGACGGGCGGCCGGGTCCTGGCCGGGCTCCTGGCCACTCCCTCCGGCGAGGACCCGCCCCGCCGGACGGCCGGCGAGAGCGTCGTCCCCGGCCGGACGTCCGACGAGGACGTCGTCCCCTGCCAGACCGCTCCCTTCCCGCTCACCCTCGTACCCGGCCGGGACCCTGACGGCTCCCCACGGCTCGACGTACGCCACCGGCTGGAGGACGTGGACGAGGAGTCCGCACGGCGGTTCGCCCGCCACGTCGCCCGCGTCCACGAACTGCTGGCCGACGACGACCTGGCCCCCGCCGACGTCGACCTGCTGGACGAACCCGAGCGCCGCCACGTGATCCGCCTCGGCCGCCCGGACAGACCCCTGGAACGGCGGCCGGAGCGGATCGACGAGATCTTCGCCGCCCGGGTCGCGGAACGGCCGCAAGCCGTCGCCCTCACCGGCGAGGACCGCACGCTCACCTACGCCGAACTGGACGAGCGCGCCGGCCGCTGCGCCGCCTCCCTGCACGGCATGGGCGTACGGCCGGGCGACCGGGTGGGCCTCTGCCTGGAACGCACGCCCGACCTGGTGATCACCATGCTCGCCGTGCTGAAGGCCGGAGCCGTCTACGTGCCGATGGACCCCGCCTATCCGGCGGACCGGCTGGCGTACACGGCCGGCGACGCCGCGCTGCGCGTGATCGTCACCCATCGCGACTTCCCTCCCGGCAAGCACCTGACCGTCGTATCCCCCGAACAGCTGGCGGCCGGCGGCGACAGCTCCCTTGACGGCGGGGGCGCGCCGGAGCGGGGCGGCCCCGACGACGCCGCGTACGTCATTTACACCTCCGGTTCGACCGGCCGCCCCAAGGGCGTCGTGGTGCCGCACAGGAACGTCGTCGCCCTCCTGGCGGCCACCGAGGACGACTTCGGGCTCGGCCCGGGCGACACCTGGTCGAACTTCCACTCCAGCGCCTTCGACTTCTCCGTCTGGGAGATCTGGGGCGCGCTGCTCACCGGGGGGCGGCTGGTCCTGGTCCCGTACTGGGTCTCCAGGTCGCCTGAGGAGTTCCACGAGCTGCTGGTGCGCGAGCGGGTCACCGTACTCAGCCAGACCCCGTCCGCCTTCGCCCAGCTCATGGAGGCCGACCGGCTCCGGGACGAGCGGCTCGCCGTCCGGCTGGCGGTCTTCGGCGGCGAACCGCTCGACGCGCGCCCGCTGCTGGGCTGGCTCGACCGGTATCCGGACTGCCGCCTGGTCAACATGTACGGCATCACCGAGACCACGGTCCACGTGACCGCGCAGACTCTCGCCCGTGGCGACGCCATCGCCGGGTCCAGGTCGGTGGGGCACCCGCTGCCCGGCTGGCATGTGTACGTCCTGGACGAGCGGGGCCGGCCCGTCCCCACCGGCGCGCCCGGCGAGATCCACGTCGGCGGGGCGGGAGTCGCCGCCGAATACCTGGGCCGCCCGGAACTGACCGCTGAGCGCTTCGTCCCCGACCCGTTCGCCGGCGGCCGCATGTACCGCAGCGGCGACCGCGGCCGCCTGCGCCCCGACGGGCGGCTCGAGCACCTGGGCCGGCTGGACACCCAGGTCAAGATACGTGGCTTCCGCATCGAGCTGGACGAGATCCGCAGCGTCCTGCTCGACGACCCCTCGGTGACCTCGGCCGCCGTGGTCCTCCGTGACGGCCGCCCGGGCGACCCGCCGGGCGCCCCGCGCGGGGCGGCGGCCGATCACGCCCTGGCGCGGCTCGACGCGTACGTGACGCCGGCGGACGCCGATCCGGCCGCGCTGCGGCGTCGGGCGGCGAAGGTGCTGCCCGAGCACATGATGCCCGCCACCATCACGGCGCTGCCCGCGCTCCCGCTGACCCCGAACGGCAAGCTTGACGTCCGCGCCCTGCCGGAACCGGCCTCGACCCCGACTCCCCCGCCCGCCCCTGCGGAGGATTTCACCCGGACGCTCGCCGCGGTCTGGGAGTCGGTGCTCGACGCGCCGGTGGGGCCCGACGACAACTTCTTCGAGCTCGGCGGCAACTCGCTCCTGGCGATCCGGCTGGGGGCGGCCATGCGGGAACGGGGCCTGCCCGCGCTGCCGCTGCGCGAGCTGTATCTCCATCCGACGGTACGCGGTCTCGCGCGGGTGCTCGGCCATGAGTGAGGACGCGGGACTGCTGGACTGGCTCACCAGCGCACAACCCGCCGGCACCGATCCCCCGAGCCCGGAACGCAGGGACGCGGCGCTCGCGGGCGCGCAGGTCGCGGGCGCGGAGCCGGTCGGCGCGGAGTGCGGGGGCAGCGAAGGCGCGTCAGGGTTCCCCGTCGCGTGCCCGCCCGGCGCCGGGGCGCCGGAGGTGCTGGCGGCCTGGGGCGCGCTTCTCCACCACCACACGGGCCGCCACGACGTGGCCTTCCGCGTCGCCGGCGACGGGGCGGACGGCGTGGTCCGTTTCACGATCGACCCCGCCGGTACGCTCGCCGGCCTGGCGGCGTCGGTGACGCGCGCGCTGCCCGCCGCCGAACCGCACACGCCGGGTACCGGGCCGATGCCCGTACTGGTACGCGGGAACGGGCGGGAGCCGGGCGCGCTCGGGCGGGAGCCGGGCGCGCTGGTGCTCGGGCTGGACGGTGACGGGGCACGGCTGCGGTACGGCCCTGCCGGCGACGCCCTGAGCGCGGACATGGTCGCCCGCCACGCGGCTCACCTGGCCGCCGTGCTGGCCATGCCGGCGGACCGCACGATCCGCGAGCTCGACCCGCTGTCCCCCACCGAACACGCGAGCCTCGAGCGCTGGAACGACACCGCCACCGGCTACCAGCGGGATGCACGCATCGAGCAGCTGTTCGCCGAACAGGCCGAGCGGGCCCCCGCCCATCCGGCCGTGGTGCACGGGGGCATCACCCTCACCTATGCCGAGCTGCACCGCCGCAGCTCGTCGCTGGCGGGCTCGCTGCTCCGGGAGGGGCTGCGTCCAGGCGAGCCGGTCGCGCTGCTGTTGCCGCGCACCGTCGAGCTGGTCGTCTCGGCGCTGGCCGTGGTGAAGGCGGGCGGGTGTTACCTGCCCATCGACCCCACGACCGTCCGGGACCGCGTCGCGTTCACGCTGGAGGACAGCGGCGCGAGATTGCTGATCACCTCGGGACGGCCCCCCGCGACGCCCGCCGGGTCGCGGGTCGTCGACCTCGATGACCACGACTGGACGGCCGAGCCGGAGCCGGAAGGGCCGGCGGTGGGCGATGCGGGCGCGCCCGCATACCTGATGTACACCTCGGGCACGACGGGACGCCCCAAGGGCGTCATGATTCCCCACCGCGGCGTCGTACGGCTGGTGCGCGGCGTCGGATACGTGCGCCTGGACGCCACCACCAGGATGGCGCAGGTGGGGGCGACCGGGTTCGACGCCTCGGTCTGGGAGATCTGGGGCGCGCTGCTCAACGGCGGCACGCTCCACCTCCTCGACAGGGAGACGTTCCTCGACGCCGAGGAGCTGCGGCGGTCGCTGGCCGATGCCGGCGTCACCACGGCGCTGTTCACGTCCGCGCTGTTCGCCAGGCTGGCGGACGAGGACCCGGCGGTGTTCCGGCCGCTGCGGGACCTGCTCGTCGGAGGCGACGTGCTCTCCCCCGGGCACGCGCGGGCCGTGCTGCGCGCCAACCCCGGTCTGCGGCTGGTGAACGCGTACGGGCCGACGGAGAACGCGGTCATCTCCACCGTCCACACCGTCGCCGGGCCGATCGGCGCGCGGGTGCCCATCGGCCGTCCCGTCCCCGACACGGCCGCGTACGTGCTCAACCACGACCGCCTCCCGCTGCCCGTCGGCGTCCCAGGAGACCTGTACGTGAGCGGCGACGGCATGGCGACCGGCTACCACGAGCGGCCAGAACTCACCGGGCGGGCCTTCGTCCGCCATGAAGGGCGGCTGCTCTACCGGACGGGCGACCGGGCCCGCCGGCTGCCCGACGGCTCGATCGACTTCCTCGGCCGTGAGGACCGCCAGGTCAAGGTGCGCGGTTTCCGCGTCGAGCCGGGCGAGGTCGAAACGGCCCTGCTGGGCGTGGCGGGGGTGAGCGGCGCGGTGGTGGTGCTGCGCCGCATGCCCGAGCCGCACCTGTGCGCGTACGTCGAGGGCCGCGTCGAGGCGGAGCACGTGCGCGCGGAGATCGGGCGGCGGCTGCCCGCCCCCATGGTGCCCGCGCATGTGGTGGTGCTTCCCGAGCTGCCGCTGACCCCCAACGGCAAGGTCGACCTGGCCGGGCTGCCCGCCCCCGAGGTCGCGAGCGGCGGCAGGGCGGCCGTCGACGAGGTGGAGCGCACCCTGGCCGGGCTCTGGGAGGACGTGCTCGGCGTGCGCGGGATCGGCGCCGACGACCCGCTCGACCGGCTCGGCGGCAGTTCGCTGACCGCGACCCGCGTGTCCGCGCTCGTACGCCGCCGCTTCGGGGTGTCCTGCCCGGTCTCGGCCGTGTTGTCCGCCCGCACGGTCGCCGAACTGGCCGAGTTCGTACGGGCGGCGGACCGTACGCAGGTCACCGGGCCGCGTCCCGGCCTGGCCACCGAACGGACCCCGCTGTCGCCCCAGCAGCACGGCGTCCACGTCGAACAGGTCAAGGACCCCGCCGACACCCAGTACAACCTGCCGATCTTCGTGGACCTGCCCGGCCCGGTGGATCACGAGCGCCTGACGGCCGCGCTCGCCACGCTCGTGGAGCGACATGAGATCCTGCGCACCGAGTTCCCCGTGGACGGCGACGGCCACCCCTACCAGCGGGTCCGCGAACCGCTGGACGTCACGATCGGCGTGGTGGACCTGGCGCCGGGCGAGGACCCCGACGCGTGGGCGGAGCGCTGGATCCGCCCGTTCGACCTCGCCAGGGCACCTCTGTGGCGGGCGGCGCTGGTCCGGCACGGCGACGGCGCCCGGCTGGTGCTCGACATCCACCACCTGCTCACCGACGGCCACGCCCTGACCCTGCTCATGGGCGAATGGGCGGCGTTGGTCAGGGGCGAGCGGCCGCCCGGGGCCGAGCTGAGCTACCGGGACTACGCCCAGTGGGCGGCCGGGCCCGAGCGCCGGGCGCTGTCGGAAAGCCAGCGGCCCTTCTGGGAGGAGACGTTCGACCGGCCGGTCCCGCCGCTCGACCTGCCCACCGACCGGCCCACCGGCGGGCCGGGCTCTTCGGTGCGTACGACGGAGGGCGGCCATCTCGCGTTCCGGTTCGGCCCGCAGCGGGCCCTGGCGGTCAGGGAGCTGGCCCGCGCCGAATCCGTGACCCCCTTCCACGTGCTGCTGGCCGCGTACACGGCCTTCCTCGGGCAGGTGAGCGGCAGCGCGGACGTGACGGTCGGTACGGCGGCGTCGGGGCGGCACCTGCCGGGCGTGGACCGGGTGCAGGGCATGTTCGTCAACACGCTCTGCCTGCGGGCGCGCCCCTCGGCCGAGCTGCCGTTCCTCCAGCACCTGCGGACCGTGGCCGCGCACGCCGTGGCCGCCGTCGACCACCAGGACCACACCCTCGACACCGCCCGGTACGCGCGTCCGTCCGGCCACGGCAGGCACCCCCTTTTCGACACGTTCTTCGCGGTCCAGGACACCGGGCTGCGGAGGGTGGACTTCCTCGGTGGCCGCCCGTGCTGGCGGCCCGACGTCACCGGGCGCACGATCTTCGACCTCGACCTGCAGATCGAGGTCGAGCCCGACGACTACGCCGCCAGCTGGGCGTACGCCACCACGCTGTTCCTGCGACCGACCGTGGAACTGTTCCGCGACGAGCTGCTGGCGCTGCTCGACGCCGCGATCGCCGACCCGGGCACGCCGCTCGGCGAGCTCCGGCGCGTCGCCGTGACCCCCCATGACCTGTCCGAGCTCGCGTTCGACTTCGACTTCTGATCTGGGTGAGGGAGCACATGCAATCCATCGAGAGCCTGGGCAGGCTCAAGGTCGCCGCCGCGCAACGTCCCCGCGAGGGCGCGTTCTGGCGTGCGGAGCTGGCGGCCCTGCCCGAGCGCGCCGGCTTCCCCGCCGACCGCGGTTCGCCTGACGCCGGTTCCTCCGGCGGTCAGGACTCGTCCGACGCCGGTTCCGCCGGCGGTCGGGGCTCGGCCGGTGTCGCCGTCGCCGCCCGCGAGCTCGACCCGTCCCTGGCGGGCCGGCTGCTCAAGCTGGCCAGGGGCCGGGACGCCGCCCTGCACGCCCTGCTGGTCGCCGCGGCCGGCGCGCTGCTCCAGCGGCACACGGGTGAGGACGAGGTCGTCCTCGCCGTACCCGCCCTCCCGGTCGCGGGCGGCCCCCCGCCGCTGGCCGCCACGCTGCCGCTGCGCCTGCCGATCGGGCGCGACCGTACGCTGCGCAGCCTGCTCGGCGAGGTGGCGAGCCGGTTGCGGGCGGCGGCCGAGCACCAGGACTACCCGATCGAGCTGCTCGCCCGCTCGTCCGGCGCCGCGCCGCACGGCGGCGACGACCCCTTCGCCGAAGTGCTCGTCGACGCGGTGCACGACTCGACGAACGGCACGACAACCGCGACAGGCGATCCGGCGAACGCCCCCATGAACGGCTCGGCGGACGGACCGGCTGACGGCGGGGGGTTCTCCGGGTTTCCTGTGGTGTTCTCCTTCGCTCGCCGGGCCGAGGGCCTGACCTTGCGGTTGCGGTACCGGCCCGCCACCCACGCCCCCGGCACCGCGCGGCGCCTGCTCACCCACTGCATGCTCCTGCTCGACCAGGCCAGCGCCCACCCGGACGCCGAGCTGGGCGCCCTGGACCTGCGTTCCGTCGCCGACCGCGCGCTGAGCGCCGGTGCGAACGCCACGCGAACGTCCTTCGGCGGCCCGGCCCGGCTGGACGAGTTGTTCGACCGGCGGGTGGCGGCGACCCCGGACGCCGTCGCCCTGGTGGGGGACGGTTCCCGCCTCACCTACGCCGAGCTGGGCTCCCGGGTCAACCGCCTGGCGCACACGCTGCGCGCCCGCGGCGTCGGCCGGGACGACCTGGTGGCGGTGCTGGCCGACCGGTCGCCGGAGATGTTCACGGCCATCCATGCAGTGGTGCGGGCGGGCGGCGCCTACCTTCCGATCGACCCGGGCAACCCGCGGGAACGCATCGCGTACCTGCTGCGGGACAGCGGCGCGCGCCTGGTGCTGACCCAGCCCCACCTCGCCGGGACAGTGGCGGGCGCGGGGGCGGTGACCCTGGACATCACGGACGAGGCCGCGTACGCGCCGGACACGAGCCCGCCGCCCGTTGTCGGGGACGCCGGCGACCTGGCGTACGTCATCTACACGTCGGGGTCGACCGGCGAGCCGAAGGGCGTGCAGATCGAGCACCGCGCGGCCGTCAACCGGATCGCCTGGATGCAGCGGGCGTACCCGGTCGACGCCGCCGACGTGATCATGCAGAAGACGCCCACGTCGTTCGACGTCTCGGTGTGGGAGCTGTTCTGGGGCGTGCTCGCGGGCGCCGCCGTGTGCCTGCCGGCGCCCGGCGCGGAACGCGACCCCGAGGCGCTGGTCGCGGCCGTCCGGCGGCACCGCGTCACCACGATGCACTTCGTGCCGCCGATGCTCGGCGCGTTCCTCGACTTCGTGTCCGGCGCGCAGGAGGGCCCCGACCCGCTGCGCCAGGTGTTCGCCAGCGGCGAGGCGCTGGCGCCGCACCACGTGCGGCGCTTCCGCGAGGTGATCCCGTCGGCCCGGCTGGTGAACCTTTACGGCCCCACCGAGGCCACCGTGGACGTCACCCACTACGCGTGCCGGGGCGACGAGACCCGGGTGCCGATCGGCTGGCCGGTCGCCAACACCCGCGTCCACGTGCTGGACGCCGGGCTGCGCCCGCAGCCGGTCGGCGTGCCGGGCGAGCTGTGCGTCGCCGGGGTGCAGCTGGCCCGGGGTTATCTCGGCAGGCCCGAGCTGACCGCCGAGCGGTTCACCGCCGCGCCGCACGCGGGCGAGGAGCGCGTCTACCGCACGGGGGACCGGGCGGTGCGGCTGTCCGACGGCTCCATCGAGTTCCTGGGCCGGATGGACCACCAGCTCAAGGTGCGCGGGCACCGCGTCGAGCCGGGCGAGATCGAGGAGCGGCTGCGGCGGCACCCGTCGGTGCGGGACGCCGTCGTCGTGGCGCGCGAGCCCGACGGCCTGCGCGGTTACGTGCTGTCGGCCGAGCCGATCCCGGAGGACGAGCTCAAGGAGCACCTGCGGCGGGCGCTGCCCGCGTACATGGTGCCCGCCCGGCTGGTCACGCTGGAGCGCTGGCCGCTCACGCCGAACGGCAAGCTGGACCGCCGCGCGCTGCCCGAGCCCGCGGAGAGCGCCGCGTACGAGGCGCCGCGCACGCCGAGGGAGGCCGGTCTGGCCCGCGTCTGGGCGGAGGTGCTGGGCATCGAGCGGGTCGGCGTGCACGACAACTTCTTCGCGCTCGGCGGCGACTCGATCCGCTTCGTCACCGTGCTGGCCAGGGCCCGCGCCATCGGCCTTGACTTCACGTTCCGGCAGCTCTTCGAGAACCCGACGGTGGCCCGCCTCGCCGAGGTCGCCGGTGAGGACGGCACGGGCGACGACGGCGGGGCGCCGCAGCCGTTCGAGCTGCTCAAGCCGGAGGACCGGGCCAAGATCCCGGGCGGGGTCGTGGACGCGTACCCGATGACGCAGCTCCAGGCCGGGCTCGTCTTCCAGAGCGAGCTGTCGCACGGCACCGTCGAATATCACGACATCATCAGCTACACGATCCAGAGCGCGTTCGACGCCGAGCGGTTCGAGCAGGCGGTGCGCGTCCTCGCCGCCCGCCATCCGATCTTCCGCACCAGCTACCAGCTCACCGGGTACACCGAGTACCTGCAGCTCGTGCACGAGGACGCGCCGAGCCCGCTGTCGATCGCCGACCTGCGCGGCATGACCGAGGGGGAGCAGGAGGCGTGGTACCGCGACTGGGTTGAGCGGGAGAAGGCGCACCGCTTCGTGTGGGCCGAGCCCGGCCTGGTGCGGCTGCACGTGCACGTGCTGGCCGACGACCTGTTCAGGTACACGCTCAGCCAGCACAACTCGGCGCTCGACGGCTGGAGCATCACGCTGGTGCACACCACGCTGTTCGAGGTGTACCACCGGCTCGCGGAGGGCCTGCCCCTGCCCGGCGCCCCGGCCGGCAACCACGTGCGCGACTACGTGGCGCTGGAACGGCGCTCGCTCGCGGACCCGGAGCACCGCGCGCACTGGGCGGAGGTGCTGGCCGGCGGCGCTTTCACCGAACTGCCGAGGACGAGGGAGCCGGCCGCGCCCGACGTGTTCCCCGTGGTGTTCCACGAGGTGGAACTGCCTGCCGGGTTGTCGGACCGGATCGTGGCGCTGGCCGCGAAGTTGTCGGTGCCGGTCAAGAACGTCGCGCTGGCCGCGCACGTGAAGGTGCTCTCGCTGATCAGCGGCGAGCGCGACGTCATCACGGGGTACGAGCACAGCGGCCGCCCGGAGACGGAGGGCGCCACCGAGGCGATCGGGTTGTTCCTCAACACCGTGCCGTTCCGCGCCCGCATGGAGACCGGCTCCTGGGCCGACCTGGTCCGCCAGGTCTACCGGTCGGAGGTGGAGCTGCTGCCGGCCCGGCGCTATCCGATGGCGCAGATGAAGCACGACCTGGAGACCCAGGACCCGCTGTTCGAGACGGCCTTCAACTTCACCCACTTCTACCTGCTCAGGCAGCTGGCGGAGCGCGACGGGTTCGCGCTGCTCGACGTGCGGGCCAACTCGGAGACCGAGTTCGTGCTGCGGGCCGAGTTCTCCCGGCACTTCGTCACCGACGAGGTACGCCTGAGCCTGCACTACCACGCCCACCTCTTCGAACCCTGGCAGGTGGCCAGGATGGGCGCGTACTACCGGGCGGCCTTCGAGGCGATGACGGCCGATCCCGACGCCCCGCATCACCTCGCCGACCTGCTGCCCGCCGAGGAGAGCGCGGCCCTGGCCGCGGCCGAGGAGTCGGAGGACCTGCCCCCGGAGGTGGCGGGGCTCCTCCCCCGCCCGGCCCGCCTGCGGATCGCCGACGCGCACGGCCTGCGGGTGCCGTTCGCCACCCCGGGCAGGGCCGTGCTCGTCGCGGCCGGCGACGAGGGAGTCATGGTGGACACCGGGCTGCACGGCCGCCGCCTGCACGGCCGCGTGGAGCTCGTGCCCGAGCCGGAGCGCAGGACCTTCCGCCGCTCCGCCGGCCGCGGCTCCGCGCGCCCGGGCGTCCGCCCCGAAGGCGCCGTGCAGCAGCGCATCGCGAAGGCGTGGGCCACGGTGCTCGACGTGCCGGCGGAGTCCATCACGCTCGACAGCAACTTCTTCGAGCTGGGCGGCGGCTCGCTGTCGGCGATGCGGGTGGTCATGGAGATGGGCGGCCTGGTGACGCTCACCGACCTGATGCGCAACTCCACGCTGGGGCCGCTGTGCGCGGTGGCCCAGGCCAACCTCGACGCGGAGGCCGGGCTCGACGCGGAGCCCCGCCCCCGGCGCCTGCTCAGGCCCCTGACGGACGACCCGGACCGGGCCGCGTGCGCGCTGGTCTGCTTCCCGTACGCAGGTGGCGACGCCGCCAACTTCGAGCCGCTGGCCGCCGCGCTCGCGGAGAAGGACGGCCGCATCGCCGTCTACGGCGTCGACCTGCCGGGCCACGACGCGGGACGGCCCGGCGAGCCGTTCGTGCCCGTACGGGAGGCGGCCCGGCTGGTGGCGGACGAGATCCGCGCCGCCGTCGGCGTTCCCGTGCTGCTGTGGGGCCACTGCGTCGGCTCGGCGATCGCGGTCGAGACGGCACGCCTGATGGAGGCGGCCGGCGTCCCGCCGCGGCACGTCGTCGTGGCCGGCAAGCTGCTGCACGACGCCGGCACCACCCGCGAGTCCATCCGGCAGGCGGAGGCGATGGGCGACGACGAGGTCGTGGCCTGGCTGGCCGGCGTCACGGGGCTCACCGGGCTCGACGCGCTCGACCCCGGCCAGGCCGCCTTCGTGGCGGGCGTGTTCCGGCACGATTCCAGCGCCGCCAACACGTACCTGCTCGAACAGGAGGGGCCCCCGCTCGGCGTGCCGCTGACCGCGGTGTACGCCGCCGACGACCCGCTCACCCCCGGGTACGCCCGGCGCCACACGGAGTGGTCGCGCTTCGCGACCACGACCCGGATGGCCGAGATCGGCCCGGCCGGCCACTACTTCTGCCGCACCGCCCCCGACGCCGTGGCCGCCCTCGTGCGCACGCTATGGAAGGAAGAGCGCTGAGCATGTCCGCCACCGACCCACCCGAGGCGCCGCCCACCCCGCGCCAGGTGTTCCTGGCCGGGGCCAGGAGCACGATGCCCTTCCTCGCCTCCGCCATCCCGATGGGGATCGCGGGAGGTGTGCTGGGGTTGTCGAGCGGGCTGTCGGAGTTCGCCACCCTGGGGCTGGCCATGGCGGTGAACTCCGGCACCGCGCAGTTCGTCGGGTTCGCCCTGATCGCCGACGGCGCGAGCTGGCCGGCGATCATCCTGACCACGCTCATCCTGGGCCTGCGGATGTTGTTGTACAGCACCATCCTCATCCCGTACGTCAAGGAGGTCCCCCAGCGCTGGCGGATCGTGCTCGGCTTCGGGCTGATCGACGAGGTGTTCTTCGTGGCCATCGACCGCCTGCGCAACGGGCGGCTCACCCACCACAAGCACCTGTTCTTCCTCGGGGCGTCGGGGCTGCTGTACGTCACCTGGATGACGTGCACGGTGATCGGCATGTCGCTCGGGTCGGCCGTGCCCGACGTGGAGAAGCTCGGCCTCGACTTCCCGGTGACCGCCATGTTCATCGCCATGCTCGCGATCGGGCTGACGAACTGGCGGGTCGCGGCGGCCATCGGCTCGGCCGGCGTGACGGTGATGCTGGCGCAGGGCCTGCCGTACAACCTCGGGGTGGTGCTGGCCGCGATCGTCGGCGCCGGGGTCGGCGCGGGGTGCGAGCTGGCGACGCGGAAGAACCAGCCGAAGGCGAGCGAGCAGAAGGAGAACGTGGCATGAGCATGCTGCTACTGATCATCGGCATGGGGTTGTGCAGCTTCCTGCCCCGCTATCTGCCGCTGGCGATCCTGGCCGGCCGGGAGCTGCCCGCGGTGGTGGAGACCCTCCTGAAGTACACGCCGCCGGCGGTGCTGGCCGCGCTGGTGTTCCCGGCCGTTCTGACGCCGTCAGGAAAGGGCTTCGAGCTGACCCTGGCCAATCCCTATCTGGTCGGCGGCGCGGTCACCTTCGTGGCGGGCATGGTCTCGAAAAGATTCCTGCTCTCGACGTCGATCGGGATTGCTGCTTTCTATTTGAGTAGGTGGCTGATCGGTTGAAAGATGAACTGCCTTTACTGGATAATCTTGCACTCCATTTTTTGGAACGTTACATAACGCCTTTGACATGGCACGATGCCGTTGACGTTCACTGCGACGAATTGTCTCTGATAGAGTCAAGAAGGCGCTTCGGTACGAACGCTTACCGCTTGCGCATCCGTTACCTGTGCGGTTAATATCTGACTTCATGTCCACCCCCCTGACCGTGGAAAAAGAGTCGCGCATGATGAGCGCGACCCTGCGCGTTCTGAATGGAATTGAGCGCGCCGGAAACAAGCTCCCCCATCCGTTCTGGCTGTTCATCTTCCTGAGTGCCTTCCTCATGGCGCTCAGCTGGTTGCTGGCGACCTTGAACGTCTCGGCGGTCAACCCCGCCGACAACAAGACGGTCGTCGCCCAGAACCTGCTGTCCGCCGAGGGCGTCGCGGTGATGCTCGGCGACGCCATCGACAACTTCGCCACCTTCCCCGCGCTGGGCACGGTGCTCGCCGTCATGCTCGGCGTCGCCGTGGCCGACAAGTCGGGGCTGCTGGCGGCGGTGCTCAGGCGAGGCATCTCCCGCGTGCCCGCGCGGTGGGTCACCTTCGCCCTCGCCTTCACCGGCATGATCTCGCACGCGGCCGCCGACTCGGCGTACATCGTGCTGATCCCGCTGGGCGGCCTGGCCTTCTACGCGGTCGGCCGCAACCCGATCATCGGTGTGATCGTGGCGTACGTCTCGGTCGCGGCCGGCTTCGACGCCAGCCCCGTGGTCACCCCGACCGACGTCATCCTGGGCGGCATCACCACCGAGGCCGCGCACACCATCGACCCGAGCGTCACCGTCACGCCGCTCGCCAACTACTTCTTCTCGCTCGCCTCGTCGTTCGTGCTCGCCGCCATCATCACGCTGGTGACGGAGACCCTGCTCACCAAGCGGGCCAAGAGCATGCCGATCGACGACGACGCCGACGTCGGCGACCTGGGCGACCTCAAGCTGTCCGACGTGGAGCGGCGCGGCCTGCGCTGGTCCGGCATCTCGCTGCTGGTGATCGTCGCGCTGGTCGCGCTGGCCATCATCCCGTCCGGCTCGCCGCTGCGCGACGAGAACGGCGACCTCGACTTCGGCCCGCTGCTCGGTGCGATCGCCCTGCTGATCGGCGTCGCCTTCTGCGTCGTCGGCATCGTCTACGGGCGCATCGTCGGCACCATCAAGACGAGCAGCGACGTGCCCGAGTTCATGGCGCACGGCATGAAGGAGATGGCCCCGGTCATCGTGCTGTTCTTCGCCATCTCGCAGTTCCTGGCCTACTTCAAGTGGACCAACATCGGCACGATCGTGGCGATCAAGGGCGCCGACCTGCTCAAGGCGGCCGGCATCACCGGGCCCGTGGTGTTCATCGGCATCCTGCTCATCGTCACGATCATCAACCTGCTGATCACCAGCGGCTCCGCCCAGTGGGCGCTGGTCGGCCCGGTGTTCGTGCCGATGTTGATGCTCCTCGACATCCCGGCGGAGACCACCCAGGCGCTCTACCGGATCGCCGACTCCTGCACCAACGCGCTGTCGCCGATGAGCCCCTACTTCGTGCTGGTGCTCGGGTTCGTCCAGCGCTACCGCAAGTCGGCCGGCATCGGCACCCTGATGGCCCTCGTGCTGCCCCTGTGCCTGGTCATGCTCGTCACCTGGACGCTGCTGTTCCTGGCGTGGTGGGCCCTCGGCATCCCCCTCGGACCGGGCGTACCCGTCCGGTAATTCCCTCTAGATTAAGGATCCTTCAGTGACACCGGCTCCCATGTGGACCCACCAGGCCCTTCCCGCCATGCTCGGCGACCTGCGCAGGCTCGTCGAGCTGGAGAGCCCGAGCGACGACAAGGCACTGCTCGACCGGGCTCTCGACGAGATCGGCGACTGGGCCGCCGACCGCATCGGGAAGCCGGACCTGCTCCAGCGTCACAACGGCGGGCGCCACGGTGACGTGCTGGAGCTGACCTACCACGGCACGGCCCCCGGCTTCGTCCTGCTGGTCGGCCACTACGACACCGTCTGGCCGGCCGGCACCCTCGCCGGCTGGCCGTGGCGGGTCAGCGACGGCGTCATCAGCGCGCCCGGCGTCTTCGACATGAAAACCGGCCTGGTCCAGGCGGTGTGGGCGGTGCGAGGGCTGCGCGAGCTCGGCCTCCCCCACCCCTCGGTCCGGCTGCTGTTCAACGGCGACGAGGAGATCGGCAGCCCGGCCTCCCGCGAGCGGATCGAGGGGGCCAGCGAGGGCGCGCTGGCCACCCTGGTCTTCGAGGGCGCGATCGACGGGGCGGTGAAGACCTCCCGCAAGGGGGTGGGCATCTTCCAGGTGACCGCCACCGGCATCGAGGCGCACGCCGGGCTCGACCCCACGGCCGGCGCCAGCGCCGTGCACGCGCTGGCCGCGCTGATCCTCGACATCGCCGCACTCGGCGCGCCCGAGCGCGGCACCACGGTCAACGTCGGCGTCGTCAACGGCGGCACCGGCACCAACGTCACCGCCGGGCGCGCCACGTGCGGGATCGACGTGCGCGTCTCCCGTACCGACGAGATGGACCGCGTGGACGCCGCGCTCGCCGCGCTGCGCTCGCCCGACCCGCGCGTGTCCATCGCGTTGACCGGCGGCTGGAACCGCCCCCCGATGACCCCCAACCCGGCCTCGGAAGACCTGTTCGCCAGGGCCTGCAAAGCCGCCATCGAGCAGGGCCTCGACCTGCGCGAGGCGGGGGTCGGCGGCGCCAGCGACGCCAACTTCGTCTCCGCGCTCGGCCGCCCGGTGCTCGACGGGCTCGGCCCTGTGGGAGCGGGCTCCCACTCCCGCGGCGAGCACGCCATCGTCGAGCACATCCCGGAGCGCACCGCCCTCACCATGGGCATCATCACCGGCTACGCCGGCTAGGCGGGCGCAGCCGGACCGGCCGGGGCGGGCGCGGTGAGCGCCCGCCCCGGCTACGCGGGCGGAGCTCCCGTAGTGTCCGGCCCGTCGAGCAGGACGAGGTCGGACGGGCCGATCGTGGACGTGGCCAGCAGCTCCGTGATCAGGTTGTGGTTGAGCGTGTTGCCCAGCGGCGGCGGGATCTCCTCCTCCATGAGCCCCGGAACCTTGGTGCTGAGCCGCTTGCGCGTCTGGGTGACGATGTGGGCGGCGCGCTTGGCCGTCCAGCCCTGACCGGGGCGGATGCGGTTGAGCTCGTCGGCGACCTGAGCCCAGGTCAGCGGCTGCGGCCAGGGCTCGGGCCGCAGATAGCGCTGGCCGAGGCAGACCAGCACGAGGCGCTCGACCGAGCTCAGCTTCCACCCCGGCGGGTTGCGGGTCTCGGCGTCATGGCGGTTGTCCCGGCCCGGGCCCTCCCTGCCCATCACGATCCGGACCTCGAGCAGGTGTTCCTGCTCGGGGGCGACGATGAACAGCGGCGTGTGCGCCACCGGCAACCTCGTCCGGTGGCCGGTGAGCACCAGCCGCGCGCCCGGCAGGCGGATGGGCAGCCTGCCGAGGTTGTACAACATCCAGGCGGAGTCCTCGCGCGTGATGTATCCGTGCCGCCGGCTGACGTGCGGATCGTTCGGGCCGACGCAGACGTGGACGTCCGGCTCGCAACGCCCGAACACCACGTCGAACTCGGCATCCGGCGCGACGCGCATCCCTCCGTTGCTGCCCCGGACGAACAACGTGCCCGGCTGCGCCGGGGGAAGCCCTTCGGCGAAGTTTCCGAGCTCCTTCGGCAGGATGTCCACCTTGCTCTGGGGCCTGCGCACTGTCCACGCCATGCCGTCGATCCTCTCTCCATGCACCTGATGACGCTAGCCGCCGCCCTCCGGGAGGGGTCCCCGGGTCCTGGACGGGTTGACCGTGTAGTGGACGATCACGCCGGCCCCGTCGGGCACCTCCATGAGCCTGTCCACGAGCTTGCCGCCGAAGTCCACCACCCTGAGCTCGATCATGCTCGCGTTGTCCCGCTCCCAGCAGTAGAGATGCCTCTCGTCGTACCAGCCGATCACCGTGTCGCAGTCGGAGGAGAACGCGCGGACCTGCTTGCCGGTGGCGGACTCCCAGAGGCAGTGGTCGCCGTCGTGGCCGCTCGGGCAGTCGGTCACGAACGTCGCGCCCGAGGGGGAGAAGATCTGCGCGTCGTCGAACGGCGGCTCGCCGACGTCCCGCACGTCGCGCGTGAGCTTGCCGGAAGGGTCGTAGACGCGTAACCCCTCGCCGTCGCCGTAGGCGCTGACCACGCTCTGCTCGCCGGGGCCCCAGACGAACTCGTGGTCTGCGATCGCCTTGTCGGCCACCTCGACCACGCTGACCGCGCTCCTCGCGAGGTCGGTGTGGTCCACCGTGAGAATGGCGAAGCCCACGGTGAGCCACTCCTCCCCGGCCTTCCTGGTGACGTTGAGCAGGATCTTCGTGCCGTCCTTCGACCAGGCCTGGATGGAGCCGCTCATCGGCTTGCGCACGGTCTTGACCCGGAAACTGGCCCCCGTGTCCCTGTTGGTGAGCAGGACCGAGCTGTAGTCGTCGTCGGTGTAGAGCTTGGGCCTCTCCGCGAGATACCGGCCGTTGGGGGAGACCAGCGACTTGTCGTTGTCGGGATATTTCTCGAACGTGCCCTCCAGCGACTGCCTGGCGTAGTCGACGTAGGTGTCGGACTTCTTGTCCTTGAGCTCGTACGCCGTCAGCCTGATCGGGTCGGCCGGGCTCTCGTAGAGGGTGATCCGGCCGCCTGGCGGCTTGGTCTCGACGGGTTCCGGCGTGCTCGCGTCCTGTGGCGTCGGCGATGTGACGGCCGCGGTCCGGGTGGTGAGCGGGTCGGGCTCGTAGACGGCCTTGCCCACGGCCACCCCGGCCGCCCCCGACACCAGGACGAGCGCGGTGACGGCGGCGGCCACGCCGGCGACGGGCCGGCGCGTGCGTTCCTGGCTCGCGGGCGGGCCGGCCTCCCCCGGCGGTTCCCAGGTCACCTCCCTGAGCGGGTCGCCGGCGGCCGGCGGTCTCCGCAGCAGCTGCATGATCACCTGCTGGGCCGTCGGGCGCTCCGCCGGATCCTTGGCCAGGCAGCGCTCGACCACCTCGCGCAGCGGCCCGTCCAGCACGCCGAGGTCGGGCGGGGCCTTGAGCACCCGGTCCGTCACCGCGTGCGGCCCGTCATGGCCGAACGGCGCCCGCCCGCAGGACGCGAAGACCATCGTGGCGCCCCAGGAGAACATGTCGGCCGCCGGCCCCACCGGCCGGCCCAGGATCTGCTCGGGACTCATGTACGCGGGAGTGCCGATCTGGGTGCTGCTGGTCATCTGCACCGGGTCCAGCGTGCGCGCGATGCCGAAGTCGATCACGCGCGGCCCGTCGCCGGCCATGATGACGTTGCCCGGCTTGAAGTCGCGGTGCACCACCTTGCCCTCGTGGATGGCGACCAGCGCGGCGGCGGTGCCGATGGCCAGCCGGTCCAGCGCGGCGCCGGCGCGGGGGCCCTCGTCCAGCACGATCCGCTCCAGGGAGGGACCCTCGACGTACTGGCTGACGATGTAGGGCCGGCCGTGCTCGACGCCCGTGCTGAGCACGACGGCGGTGCAGAAGGGCGCCACCTGCTGGGCGACCTGCGCCTCGCGCAGGAACCGCTGGACGCTCTCCTCGTCGTCCGCCTGGTCGCCGCGCAGCCATTTGACGGCCACGTGCGCACCCATGGGTGTTCTGGCGAGGTAGACGACGCCCTGCCCGCCCTCGCCCAGCCTGCCGAGGAGCTCCAGGCCACCCAGGTCGGGGGGATCGCCGGGCACGAGCGATGTGAAGGATGGCATGGCGTCATTGTGTCGTGACGCTGGGGATCGCGGGCAAGGTCGCTGTCATGAGGAGGTGTTCGCCGCGTACCGGGGGGAGAGATCCACGTCCTTGGGGACGTCCAGCAGCCTGCGCACCAGCTTGCCGTCCAGGGTCACGACCTGGATCTCGTCGTTGGCGCCGTTGTCCTGCTCCCAGCAGAAGAGATGGTTCTCGTCGAACCAGCCGAGCACCTTGTCGCAGTCGGAGGAGAACGTACGGGCCTGCCTGCCGGTCGCGGTGTCCCAGAGGCAGTGGTCGCCGTCGGCCTCTCCGTCGCGGCAGTCGGTCACGAAGGTCTTGCCCGAGGGCGAGAACTGGAGCTCGGCTCCGGCCTCGAGCGCGCCCACGCCGGGCAGGTCGCGCGCGGGCCGGCCGGAGGCGTCGTAGAAGCGCAGCCCCTTGATCTTCTCGTGGAAGTAGATCACGCCCTCTCCCCGGGCGTCCCAGCCGAACTCGTCGTCGCCGAGCGTGGCGTCGTGCACGTCGACCACGTTCGCCTTGCTCCGGGCCAGGTCGGCCCGGTCCACGTCGATGATGGCGAAGCCGGTGGTGGCCCGGCCTTCCTTGCCCTGCGCGTCCTTGGTCGGCTTGCTCACGTTGAGCAGGATCTTCGAGCTGTCCGTCGACCAGGCCGTGATGGTGCTCTCCAGCGGATCGTGCACGGTCTTGACCCGGAAGCTGGCCCCTGCCTCGCCGTTGGTGATGAGCACGGAGTCGTAGCCGTCGGAGGTGTAGTCGGTCTGCCTGATCGCGTGGTAGCGGCCGTCAGGTGAGACCAGCGAGTCGAGGATGCCGGTGTACTTCCCGAACGTGCCCTGCCGCACCTTCCTGGCGTAATAGACGTCCTCGTCGGTCTTCTCGTTCTCAATGCTGTACGACATCAGCCTGATCGGGTCGCCGGGCCGCTCGAAGAGCTCGGCCCCGCCGGGCAGATCGGTGTCGACGGGCGCGGCCGTGGGGCTCGGTGCCGGGGTCGCCGCCTTCGACGGCGCGGGCGACGACGGCGAGGACGGCGAGGACGCAGTGGGCTGGGCCGCGCTGCCGTTCGGCGTCATCAGCCCGGTCGCCGCGACCCCCGCCAGCGTGAGGAGCAGCGCCGTCGCCACGGCCGCGCCGACGACGACGGTCTTGCGCCGCAGCGCCCGCGCGGGCCGCTGGGGGACGGACGGCGGGGCGGCCGCCAGCGGGGTGGGCGGGGTGGCGGGCGCCGGCCCGCCGCTCTCGTCGACGTGCCCGGCGCTCGGCTGGGCCCCGGGCTCCGACCTGCGCAGCAGCCGCATCATGACGTGCTTGGCCGTCGGGCGCCGCGCCGGGTCCTTGGCCAGGCACTGCTCGGCCACCTCGCGCAGCGGCCCTTCGAGCGCGCCCAGGTCGGGCTGCTCGTAGAGCACCCGCTGCATCACCGTGTGCGTGCCGTCGGCGCCGAACGGCGCCCGCCCGCAGGACGCGAAGACCATCGTGGCGGCCCAGGAGAACATGTCGGCCGCCGGCCCGACCGCGCTGCCCCTGATCTGCTCGGGGCTCATGTACGCGGGAGTGCCGATCTGGGTGCTGCTGGTCATCTGCACCGGGTCGAGCGTGCGCGCGATGCCGAAGTCGATCACGCGCGGCCCGTCGCCGGCCATGATGACGTTGCCCGGCTTGAAGTCGCGGTGCACGACCTGGCCCTCGTGGATGGCGGCCAGCGCCGTGGCGGTGCCGATGGCCAGCCGGTCGAGCGAGGGGCCCACGCGGGGGCCATCCTGGCGGACGACCCGGTCCAGCGAGGGCCCCTCGACGTATTCGCTCATGATGTACGGCCGGCCGTGCTCGACGCCCGTGCTGAGCACGTCGGCGGTGCAGAACGACGCCACCCGCTGGGCGACCTGCGCCTCGCGCAGGAACCGTTCGACGCTCTCCTCGTCGCCCGACTGGTCCGGGCGCAGCCATTTGACGGCCACGTACGCATCCATCGGCGTCCTGGCCAGGTAGACGACACCTTGTCCGCCCTCGCCCAGCCTGCCGAGAAGGTCGAGGCCTCCCAGACGCTCCGGGTCGCCGGGAATCAGCGGCATGAAGGATGGCATGCAGTGATTGTGTCCCTACGCAGGGGATCAGCAGAACCGTACTCGGGAGGACGTTATTGAATCGCCTTCCCCGATCTCAGTCGTCGGGGACCGCCGTGGCCGACCACGCCGCGACCCCCAGGGCCGCCCCGGTCAGCACCAGCACGCCCGCGACGCCGCTCACCGCGGCGGCCGCCCCGGACACCGCCGGGATCAGGGTCTGGGCCAGCCGGTTGCCCGCGATCCGCAGGGACAGCACCGTCCCCTGGGTGCCGGACGGCGTCAGCCGGGTCACCCAGACCATCGTCATAGGCTGGCCGAGACCCGAGGCGAAGCCGTACACGGCGGTGAGGCCGATGAGGACGCCGACGGGCACGGGAAGGGGCAGGCCGCACAGCGCGAGCGCCGACACCGCGCAGGCCGCCACGGTGAGCTTCCTGCGCCCGAGCATCCGCACGAGGGAACCCAGGTTGATGCGCGAGGCCATCGTCATGAGGGAGCGGGCGGCGAGCATCGCGGTCACCCAGCCGGGGGCGATGCCCCTGCTGTGCGCGAGGGCGGGCAGGTACGCCAGCGTCACGTCGATCGACGCCAGGATCAGCCCGCTGACCAGCAGCGCCCGGTACATGCCCGGGATGGCGAGCAGCCGCCGCGCCGGCCAGCGGCCCCCGGAGGCGGGCTTCGGCGCGGCGCGGTGATGGCTGCCGAACCCGAACGAGGCCGCCAGGGTCACCAGGCTCGCCACCCCGCACGCGGCGGCGATCGGCTCCAGCGGCGGCGAGAGGCTGCCCGGCGCCGGCGGCATCAGCAGGAGCAGCGGCCCGACGCCCTGCCCCAGGGACGTGATGAACGTGTAGACCCCGAAGACGGTGTCCATGCCGCGCCGCCGCGCCTGGCCGGTCACCGCCGACTGCTCGGCGACCATCGAGAAGATGATGCCGATGCCGAGCAGGGCGGTGGCGGCGATCAGCAGCGCGAGGTGCTCGGAGGCGACGAGGGCGATCGCCGAGGCGCCGGTCAGCGCGGCCCCGCCGATCACCATGCTCGGCCGCTCCCCCACCCGGTCGACGAGGCGGCCCGTGGCCACCGCCAGGATCAGCGGGGGGAGCGCGAACATCATCGCGAGCACGGCCAGCCAGACCGACCCGTACCCGAGCTCGATCACCGCGTACGACAACGACGGCCGCAGCCCGTAGCTGACGACCTGGACCAGGATCGCGTGGACCACGAGCAACGGCCAGAAGGCCCGGCCCGCGGTCACCGTGGGTAGGCGATGCCGTCGATGAGCTTTCGCGCGGTGCGCACCACTCCGGTCCTGGTCACGTCGTGCCCGTCCAGCTCGACCTCGACGTCGAGGTAGCCCGTCGGGTGTTCCACCCGCACCCGCGGGCCGCCGGAGAGCTCGGCGATGACGTCGACCGCGCTGCCCGGCAGCCGCAGCGCCGCCGCCACGCTCGCCGCGCCCAGCACGCCGATCGAGGTGTGGCACCGGTGCGGGATGAAGGTCCTGGTGCCGCACGCGCCGCCGGCCCGCGGCGGGGAGACCATGGTCAGTTTGGGCACCGTGGTGTCGCTGACGTCGCCGAGCCCCATCCGGCGGCCCGCCTCCAGGCGGAGCGCCTCCAGGCGGCGGCGCAGCGACGCGTCGTTCTCCAGTTCCTCGGGGCTCTCCACGCCGGTGACGCCCAGTTGGGCCGCGGGCATCACCACGACCGGCATGCCGTTGTCCACGCAGGTGACGCCGACGCCGTCGATGATCTCGCTGACCTGTCCTGTGGGCAGCAGCGAGCCGCACGTCGAGCCGGCCGTGCCCTGGAAGTCGAGGACGACGGGCGCGGCCGTGCCGGGCACCCCGGCGATCTCGACGTCGCCGTCGTAGGTGACCTCGCCGCCGGGCGTGCGCACCGTCGCGGTCACGGCGCCGCCGGTGTTCGCCATCGCGATGCGTACGGACGTGGTGTCCCGCCCCGCCGCGACGAGGCCGCGCTCGATGGCGAACGGCCCCACGCCCGCGAGGATGTTGCCGCAGTTCTGCTGGTCCGACACCAGCGCCTGGTCGACGAAGACCTGGAGGAACAGGTAGTCGACCGACCCGTCGTCCCCGGGGGACACCACGGCCACCTTGCTGGTGAGCGGGTGGGCGCCGCCGAGGCCGTCGATCTGCCGGTCGTCCGGCGAGCCCATGATCCGCAGCAGCAGCTCGTCGCGCTCCCCTGGGTCGCCCGGCAGGTCGTCCGCGAGGAAGTACAGCCCTTTCGACGTGCCCCCGCGCATGATCATGCAGGGGATGCCGGAATGTCCGGTCACCATGGGTCTCCGTTCTCCGTGGCGGGCCGGGTCTTCTCCAGGGCCTCGATGACGCTGCGCAGGTGAGCGCGCATGGCGGCCTCCGCCCGGCCTTCGTCGCGGGCGCAGATGGCCTCGATGATCTCCAGGTGCTGCGGCAGCGACACGGCCGCGCGGCCCGACTGGAGCGCGAGCCGCACCTGGTAGCGGGTCAGGTTGCCGCGGATGCGCTCGATGATGTCGCCGGCCGCCGACTGGTCGCTGATCGTCCTGATGAACGCGTGCAGTTCCTTGTTGCAGTTGGAGTATTCGATGAGGTCGCCGGACGCCTCGTACTGCCGCATCCGATCCCCGATGGAGCGCAGCTGGGCGGCCTGGCCGTCGGTGACCCTGGCGGCCGCCTTGGCCGCGCAGAGCCCTTCGACGACCATGCGGATCTCGGTGAACTCGATGGCCTCCGCGAGGGTGATCGCCCGGACCCGCGCGCCCCGGTTCGGGATCCGCTCCACTAGGCCCTCGCTCACCAGGTCGGCCAGCGCGTTGCGCACGTGCGACCTGGATGCGCCGAGCTGGGCGCAGAGATCCACCTCGATGAGCCGCTGATTCGGCGCCAGGTCCCCCGCGAAGATGGCTTCACGAATCCGGTCCACTACTTTCATTGGTCGGACGTCCCCGATCCTGACTCACTTGATCATTTCGCCCGGCGGGACCGCCCGCCGGGACTGCCAGAGGATGGCCACCGGTTCGTCAGCCGGTGTAGCCGAAGATCTGCCGCCACCGCTTCGCGTCCTCCTCGACGTGCTTCAGCGAGGTCTCGGCGTCCGTCCGGTAGAGCCAGCCGGAGTCGGCGGCGGGGAAGGTCTGGTCGCCGACCTTCGGGGTGCCGACGTCCGCGCGCACCGGATAGTCGCCCTGCTGCACGGCGATCTTCTGGGCGTCCTTGGACAGCAGCCAGGCGGAGAAGACCTTGGCGGCGTTCGGCGACGGCGCCTGCGCGCCCACGCCCGCGTAGAACGGGTAGCCGGCCGCGCCCTCCTCCGGGACGGCGATCGTGAGCGGCGCCCCGTCGGCGATGGCCCCGACCCCCGTCGCCACCGGCATCGTCGACACGGACACCTCGCCGCGCGTCAGCGCGTCGGTCTGCCCCGCGGACGAGTCGAAGATCCGCGGCTTGTTGGCGGCGTACTTCTTCAGGAAGTCGTCGCCGATCTCGTCGATCTGGAACCGGGTGAGCGCGGCGGTGCTGCCGCCGGCTCCGACCTGGACGATCCCGAGCTTGCCCCGCCACTTCGGGTCCAGCAGGTCCGCCCAGTTCTTCGGCTCCTGGCCCTTGGGGACGACGGCGTTGTTGAACGCGAACGAGTAGACCCGGTCGAAGCTGGAGAAGTAGAGCCCGTCGTCCTTGATCGCGTCACCCGCCGCGGTCTTCACCGCGGCCTGCAGCGGGGTCTTCTGGAACGTTCCGGCCTTGGCGAGGGAGACGATGATGTCCTCCCCCGAGATGCGGATCACGTCGGCGCCGAGTTTCTTGGCTCCGACCTCCGAGAGCACGCGCTCGGCGAGCTTGTTCGGGGCCAGCCGGATGGTCTCGACCTCGATCCCGGTCGCCTCCGTGAAGGCGTCGGTGACGGCCTTCTCCGAGTGCTCGCTGCCGCCGGTGTAGAAGACCAGGGAGCCTTCCTCCTTGGCGGCCGAGAACAGCTGCTCGTCGGCGATCAGCTCGCCGCCGACCTCCAGCTTCGAGGCCTCGCCGGCGCCGCCGGCGGACCCGCCGCATCCGGCCAGCGCCAGGACCGCGGCGACGGCTGTCGCGAGGGCTCTGCGACCCGTACGGCCAGCTTTCATGACGTCTCCCTACGAAAGTTGAGCTATCTCTGCTCGCTGGCGCCGAAACGCCTGGACAAGATGGACAGGGCGAGGATCACCAGGCAGTAGAGCAGGCTGGTGGCGGCCGCCCGCTGCAGGATCCCGTTGTCGAAGTCGTCGAAGATCACGATCGACAACAACCGCGTGTCCGACGTGAAGAGGAACAACGGCACCGTCAGCTCGCGCATCGACAACATGAGCAACAGCAGGAAGGTCGAGGTGAGACCGACCCGCAGCAGCGGCGCCGTGATGGTGGCGATCGCCCGGGTGCGGGAGGCGCCGTGCATCACGGCCGAGTCCTCCAGGTCGCGGTCGACCTGGCCGATCGACGAGGCGACCCCGCGGAACCCCTGCGGCATCTGCGCCGCGACGAACGCGATCACCATGACGGCGAGCGTCCCGTACACCGGGATCGGCATGATCAGCCACGTCCACAGCAGGCCCAGGCCGAGCACGATCGCCGGGATCGCCAGGGGCAACATGGACACGTACTCCAGCGGCTGGCGGCCCGGCAGCTTGGTGCGCTGCACCACGTACGCCACCGCGAACGCCAGGAGGGTGCCGAGCAGCGCCGCCGCGACCGACACCACGACGCTGTTGACCGTGGCCCGCTGGGCGATGCTGGAGTCGAGCACGTCGGTGAAGGCCTCGACGGTGAACGCGTCCGGCTTGCCGAACGCCCCGAGCACCGTGCCGATGTACGGCGAGTCGTGCAGCGCCACGAACAGCAGCGCGAGCACGGGAAGCACGGTCGACAGGACGAAGTAGCCGAGACCGGCCAGCAGCGCGGGCAGCCGCCAGCCGCCGAGGTCGATCCGGCGCGGCTTCATGCCCTTGCCCGAGACGGTGGTGAAGGTGCGCCTGGCCAGCATCCGCCGCTGCAGCGCGGTGACGACCAGCACGACGACGACCAGGGCGATCGCCACCGCGGCCGCCTCGTTGCCGCGCGACGGCGTCGAGTTCATCAGCCGGTAGATGTACGTGGGCAGCGTCTCCACGCCGGCGGCCCCGCCGATGATCTGCGACACCGGGAAGTTCTCGATGGTGAGCACGAAGATCAGCACGGCCGCGCCGAGGAACGCCGGGGTGACCAGCGGCAGGGTGACCCGGCGCAACACCTGGCCGAACGGCGCGCCGTGCACGTTGGCGGCCTCCTCCAGGTCGGGGTTCATCAGGCTCAGCGCCCCGTGGATCAGCAGGAACGCGTACGGCGCGTAGTAGAGCGCGAGCACCACCATCAGGCCGGCGATGTTGTTGATGTCGACGAACCCGGGCAGCCCGAGATCCCGCAGCGTGATGTTGGCCAGCCCGGCGTTCTCGCTGCCCAGCACCGACCACGCCAGCGCGCCCACGTAGGACGGCAGCAACATCGGCAGCAGGCCCACCAGGTAGAGGAATCCGCGCGCGTACACGTTGGTGCGGGCGGTGACGAAGGCCAGGAAACCGCCGATGAGCAGGGCCAGCGCGGAGGCTCCGAGGCCCACGGCGAGCGAGTTGAGCGCCGCCTTGAAGGAGCCCGCGCTCGCCACGTTGACGAAGTTGTCGAGGGTCAGCCCGCTCAGGTCGAAGTTGCCGGGCCGTGGGGTGTCCGACGCGAACGCCGACAACACGACCAGCCCCACGGGCGCGAGGATCAGCAGGGCGAGCAGCGCGAACAGCACCGCGGGCAGCGACAGCTCCCGCAGCAGGCGGCGGGCGCGTCCCGGCAGCCCCGCCGGCCGGTTCCGTACGGGCCTCTCGGCGGTCTGTGACGTCATCACGCGGCCACTTCCGCGGGCAGCACCCGCATCGCGCGGGCCGGCAGCGACACGGTGACGGCGTCGTTCATGCCGAACGGCGGCCCGGCGGACTTCATCTGGACGGCGTCCAGCTCCAGCCCGTCGCCGACCCGGACGCGGTAGGCGACGGTGGAGCCCTGGAACGCGAAGCTGACGATCGTGCCCGGCAGCGCGTTGACGTCACCGGCGCCGCCCGCGGCGAGCAGGACGTCCTCGGCCCGGACGCAGAGCCGCAGGGTTCCGGCCGCCTCGTACGGCTCGACCTTCAGCTTCTGCCCGGTCGCCGTCAGCTGGACGCAGGTGGCGTCCTGCGGGGTGACAGGGATGACGTTGTCGACCCCGAGGAACTCCGCGATGGAGGCGCTCTTCGGGTTGGCGTAGATCTCGTGCGGCTCGCCGATCTGCACGATCTTGCCCGACTGCATGAGGGCGATCCGGTCGGCCAGGGCCAGCGCCTCGTCCTGGTCGTGCGTGACGTACAACGAGGTCAGTCTGAGCCGCAACTGCAGCTCGCGCAGCTCCATCCGGAGCCGGTGGCGCAGCCGGGCGTCCAGGTTGGACAGCGGCTCGTCGAGCAGCAGCACCGACGGCTGCATGGCGAGGCTGCGGGCCAGGGCGACCCGCTGCATCTGGCCGCCGGACAGCAGGCTGGCCCCGCGCTCGGCGAGGTGGTCGAGGCCGACGAGTTCGAGCGTCTCGTGGACGGCCTGGTCGATCTCCGCCTTCTTCCTGCCTTTCATCTTGAGCGGGAAGGCCACGTTCTCGAAGACGGTCATGTGCGGCCAGATGGCGTACGACTGGAACACCATGCCGACGTTGCGCTTGTTCGGCGCGCGGTTGATGCCCCTGCCGCTGTCGAAGACCGTCTGGTCGCCGATGGTGATGACGGCCGACGCCGGCGTCTCCAGGCCCGCGATGCAGCGCATGGTGCTGGTCTTCCCGCAGCCCGACTGGCCGAGGAGGACAAGGGACTCCCCCTCGTTCACCGTCAGGTCGAGGTCGGACACCGCGACCGCGTCGCCGTACTTCAGGGTGAGCCCGTGGACGTCGACCTTCATGGGGAGCCCTTCTCGTCGGCCGCGCGGAAGCCGTGCAGGTCGTAGGAGAGCCCGCCCGCGAGGTACTGCTCGCGCGCCTTGGCCTCCTTCGCCTCGCGGGCCTGGCCGGCCGCCACCACGTCGTCGATCCGCTCGGCGGCGACGACGGCCACGCCGTCGCCGTCCATGAGCACGGCGTCTCCCGGGCGGATCAGCGTGCCGCCGACGACGGCGGGCCGGTCGATCGCGCCGCGGTGCGCCTTGGCCGCGCCGCGCACCCGGATCCACCGGGCCCAGATCGGCAGGCCGAGCTCGCGCAGCGTGTCCGCGTCGCGCACCGAGGCGTTGATCAGCAGGCCCGCCGCGCCCTGGGCCTTGAACTGGGTGGCGAGCAGGTCTCCGACCACCGCCACGGGCACCGGGTTGTCCATCGTGAGCACGACGACGTCGCCGGGACGGGTGCGGGCGGCGGCCTCGTGCACGGCGCGGTTGTCGGCCGGGCCGCACACCGCGATCCGCGCGGGGCCCGCGACGGCGGTGCCGGGAATCAGCTGGACGAAGTCCTCGTCGACCAGGCCCTGGCGGCCGGACGCCTCGTACACGGTCGCCACGCCGAGGCGGGCCAGCTCGTCGAACCTGTCGTCGCGCCCGCTCACAGCGCCCCCACCACGTTCGGGACGATCCGCTGGAACGCCTCCGCGTGCCGGATCGCCTTGTCGCCGGTGACCTTGCGGGCGTGGTTGGCCCGGTGCCCGGCGCGTTCGGTGTAGTACTGCTTCAGGTACGCCTGCGCGCTCATCGCGTCCATGGCCTTGGCCTTCGCCTCGAACACCTCGGTGATGTCCACGAACACCGTGGGGACGAACCCGCACAGGTCCGGCTGGTGCGGCTCGAACACCAGGAACTCCGACGGCGGCGCGGTGCGGAACCCCGCCTCGACGACCGCGCCGGAGGTGAGCAGCCGGGCCTGCGAGACCACCTGGTAGGCCACGGGGTGGTCGGGGTTGAACGGGTCCTTCTCCGGGTGGGTGAGGACGACGTGGGGGGCGTAGTCGCGCATCAGCTCGGCGAGCCTGTCGATGGCCTCGCCGCCCGCGCGCAGCGGGTAGTCGCCCAGGTCGAAGCATTCATAGCTCGCGCCGACGGCCTGCGCCGCCTCGGTGGCCTCGGCGTGCCGGATCCGCTTGACGTTCTCGACGGTCTGGCCGGGCTCCTTCCATAGCTCGCCGGACTCGCCGCGCTCCCCGTACGAGAGCGTCACCACGCGGGCTTCGCCGCCGGCCAGGGTGTGCTTGGCGATGGCGCCCGCGGCGCGCCAGACGAAGTCCGCGCTGTGCGCTCCGACGACCAGCATTCTTCGTACGGTCATGTCTTGGACAGCCCTTTCGTGGTGGAGGGGGACGGTCAGTCCAGCAGTGAGGCGAGCCAGCTGCGGGAGGCTTCCATGACCCAGGAGGGCCGGCCGAGCTCTGCGAGGTAGCCTGCGGCGTCCTCGACCTCGTGCACCCGCCGGGCGGCGTGCACCTTGCTGCCCTCGACCAGCCGGTCGATCAGCTGGTCGACGTCGCCGGAGAGCTCGGCCACGATCTGCGCCCGCAGCCATTCCTGCTCGCCCGCGGCGACGGCGGCCGTCTCGCACTCCAGCATCAGCGCGGCCATGCCCTTCATGAAGACGCTGCGCAACAACTTCCTGGCGGCGGCCGCACCCGCTCCGCCGGGGATGTTCTCCACGGGCACGGCGGCGGGCCGCACGAGGTCGGCGAACGTCCCGGCGCCGGTCCCGCTGGCCATCAGCGGGGTGCGCGCGCCCTGCCGGGGCACGGGCGCCAGCACCGCGACGTCGGCGAACCGGACGTCCTCTGCCGCGGCGAGCTCCGCCAGCGTGCGCTTCAGGGCCGGAGAACCGGTGTTGAGGTCGGCGTAGATAGCATGTTTCGGACAACCAGGAAGAGCCTGCCGGGCGACCGATTCCGCGGCGCGGGCGCCCACGAGGCTGAGGACGAGGTCGGCGCCGGCCACGGCCTCCTCCACGGAGGACACCTGCTCCACGTCGTCGCCGGCCTGCGCGTACGGATCGAAGCCCCGCACGTCGAAGCCGGCTGCACGCAGGTCACGTGCGTAAATCCGACCGGCCTCACCCAGTCCCAACATCGCGATCTTTGTCACGCCGACTCCCGACCATCCTGTCGATGAAACAGTAGCCAGAATTGTTGACAATTTGATGGCCAATGTCAACCCTATTTCGGTCGAATGACCGGCGGATTTCCGGACCTGGTCGCGGGCATTCCCCCGAGCCGGGCCCCGGCTCATGGGCCCCGGCGTCTGCCGGCCACCCCACCGGCCGCGACCCGCGATCTTGAAGTCCTGGCGGCGGGCGTCAGGACCCGGCGATCCTCAGGCTCTCCGGGACGATCTCCTCGTACGACGGGAACCGGTCGATCAGGCCGGTCTCGCGGTGGAACTCGACGGCGGTGTCGTAGGAGGCCCGGGCGAAACCGTGCGGTTTCGTTGAGCACGCCGACGTCAACGCAGCCCGGAGTAACAATCTGTGCGACAACCGCCAAGAGGCGGGCGGGCCGGGCGATTACCGCAACGACGTTCCCGCCGGTCGGGGATTCGTCGCCTTCAGGGCCTCGATCACGCTGGTGAGGTGGCGGCGGACCGCCCGCTCGGCCGCCCGGGCGTCACCGGCGCAGATCGCCTCGATGATCGCCAGATGCTCCGGCAGCGAGACGGCGGGGCGGCCGGGCTGGAGCGCCAGGCGGAACTGGTGGCGCACGCCCTGCGCGCGCAGCCGCTCCAGGACCCGCTCCGCGGTGCCCTGGCCGCTGAGGTCGCGGATCCGCCGGTGCAGCAGCTGGTTGGCCTCGGAGTAGCCGAGCACGTCGCCCATGGCCACGGCCGCCTCCATCCGGGCGCCGATCCCGCGCAGCTCCGCCGCGTCGGCGGCGGTCGCCCGCCCGGCCGCCTTGGCCGCGCACAGGCCCTCGACCACCATCCGCACCTCGGAGATCTCGATCGCCTCCTCCAGGGAGACGGTCCGCACCCGCGCGCCACGGTTCTGCACGCGCTCCACCAGCCCTTCGTTGGCCAGCTGGAGCAGCGCCGCGCGGACGGCGCTGCGGCCGGCGCCGAAGCGCGCGCTCAGGTCGGCCTCCACCAGGCGCTGGTCGGGCACGTATTCGCCCCTGACGATGGCATCGCGGATCTCGCCGAGCACGGCGTCCGCGTCGCTCTCCCCCCGCCGGGCGGGCACGGGCCCAGCCGGAGCCGCGGCACCGGCCCCGGACGCACCCAGGTCAGCCGACAAGTCCAGCTCCCCCCGTACCATCGCTCATCCGCTGAGATGTCAGCGATATTGTCACCAATCGTGCCCAGCAGCGTAACGGCTGACCGGGCAAGGGAAGTATCACCTTTCCGGTGGACGGGAGGGCGCGGCCGGCGCCCGCGCGTGCTCAGGCCGGGCGCCGGCGCCGTGCTCGGAGGTGCCCGCAGGCCGCGCGAAGCACTTAGTCCGATCGGAGGCGAAAGTGCTCCAGCCAACGAAATTGGGGCCTCCTTGGCCGGCGGAAGCCGGGTTACATTCACGGTGCTTCGCTCTCTCTTGACCCCCCGAGCAGACCGAAGGGAGAGGCGTGACTCCTCCGCTTCCTGAAGGGAGCGGCTTCTCGCTGAGCCGCTTCCGCAGCCTGGCGAAGGGCGAGCCCTGCCCCCGGGATGTTGACCGCCGCGTTCGCGTCGGCGAGCGCGGCCTGCCCGCACGCCGTACAGGCGAACCCGGCCCACCTCTCATCACGCTCGGTAACAACAACGTCACGATATCTGCTGGCGCCGACAAACAGGAAGGGCATCCGTGATGCGCGGACCCGACAGGTCAGGGCATGCTCGGGCCTTGGCGCCCCTCCCGCTCCCCATTCCCCCGTCGCCTCAGGGCGACGGCCCCCTCAGGAGGATCTGATGGGAACGAGAACCGTGATCGCGGCCATCGCTGCTGCGGCGATCCTCCTGTCGGGCGCCACCACGAACGCCGCCGCGACCGCCACCGCGCCGGCCGCTGCGCCGGCCTCCGGGACGTCCGGAGGCGCGGCCCCGCCGCCCGACGACCAGTTCCAGAAGGTGACGCTGAACGACCATCCGGGCGAGCCCATGGACCTGGCGGTGTTACCGGACTCGCGGGTGCTGCACACCACCAGGAAGGGCGAGGTCTGGCTGCACGACCCCGAGACCGGCCTCAACACCCTGGCCGCGCGGCTCGACGTCTACCAGCACGACGAGGAAGGGCTGCAGAGCATCGCCCTCAGCCCCGGCTTCGGCCAGGGATCGAAGAAGGACGACTGGGTCTACCTCTACTACTCCCCGCCGCTCGACACCCCCGTCGACGACCCGGCCACCCCCGACGTCAACGAGGGCGACGCCCCGCTCACCGGCACGCCGGACGACTTCGCGCCCTTCAAGGGGCTGATCCGGCTGTCCCGATTCCGCCTCACCGGCGACACGATCGACCTGCGCACCGAGCAGCGCGTCCTGGACGTGCCGGTGGACCGCGGCATCTGCTGCCATGTCGGCGGCGACATCGTGTTCGACGCCCAGGGCAACCTCTACCTGTCGACCGGCGACGACACCAACCCGTTCTCCTCCGACGGCTTCACCCCGATCGACGAGCGGCCCGACCGCAACCCCGCCTTCGACGCCCAGCGCAGCTCCGGCAACACCGACGACCTGCGGGGCAAGATCCTGCGCGTCAAGGTCCGCGCGGACGGCTCGTACACGATCCCGCGCGGCAACCTCTTCAAGCCCGGCACGCCGCGCACCCGGCCGGAGATCTACGCGATGGGCCTGCGCAACCCCTTCAGGATCGAGCTCAACCGCTCCACCGGGGACCTGTACGTGGGCGACTACTCCCCCGACGAGCAGGAGGCCGACCCCCAGCGCGGCCCGGCGGGCACGGGCAAGTGGACGACGATCCGCAAGGCCGGCAACTACGGCTGGCCGTACTGCGCGACGGCGCGGCTCCCGTACGTCGACTACGACTTCGCGACCGGCGCGTCCGGCGCGGCGTTCGACTGCGCCGCGCCCGTCAACGAGTCGCCGCACAACACCGGCAGGCGCGAGCTGCCGCCGGTCGTGCAACCGCAGGTGTGGTACTCGTACGGCCCTTCGGCGGAGTTCCCGCAGCTGGGCACCGGCGGCATCGGCCCGATGGCGGGCCCGGCCTACGACTACGACCGGCGTGACACGCACGGACGCACGGCGGTGGGCTGGCCGAAGCACTACGACGGCGTCCCGCTGTTCTACGAGTGGACCCGCGACTACGTGAAGGCGTTCCACCGTGACGGGCGCATCGAGGACGTGCTGCCGTCGCTCGTCTTCGACAACCCGATGGACATGGAGTTCGGCCCCGACGGCGCCCTCTACGTGCTGGAGTACGGCGACGGCTATTTCCAGGAGAACGAGGACGCCCAGCTGGCGCGCTACGACTACATCGGCAACACCGGCAACCACACTCCCGTCCCCGCGGCCACGGCGTCGGTGACGGCCGGCCACGCGCCGCTCGCCGTCGCCTTCACCGCCGACGGCACCACCGACGCCGACGGCGACCGGCTCAGCTACGCGTGGGACTTCGACGCCGACGGGCGGGTCGACTCCCGCCGCGCAGAGGGGTCGTTCACGTACGAGGAGAACGGCCTGTACGAGGCCACGCTGAAGGTCACCGACCGGCACGGCAGGTCGGCGGCGACGTCGGTGCGGATCGTGGTGGGCAACGCCACGCCGGTCGTGGAGCTGGTCAGGCCCGTGGACGGCGACCCGTTCACGTTCGGCGACGTGGTCGAGTTCGAGGTGCGGGTCACCGATGACCAGGAGGTCGACTGCGCCGACGTGACCGTGGACTACATCCTCGGCCACGACGACCACGGCCATCCGCAGACGACGGCCCGCGGCTGCACCGGCTCCATCCAGACCACCGAGCCGAGCGGGCACGACCCGGAGACCGACGAGCTGACCGGCGTCTTCGTCGCCACCTACACCGACCCCGGCGGCGATCTGCCGCCGCTGACCGGCACCGACAGGGTCGTGCTCCAGCCCACGCGATAGGAGATCCCCATGTGTTACGGCTACGGCCCCAGCAGGCGCTCGCTGCTGGCTGCGGGACTCGGGCTCGGGACGGCGGCCATCGCCGGCGCCGCCTCGCCCGCCGCCGCCACGCCGCCCCACCACCACCGCAAGCACCGCATCCCGCCGGGCCAGATCAGCATGCAGCTCTGGACGGTGCGCGACGACCTCGCCCAGAACTACGACGCCACGCTCACCTACCTGGCCGAGATCGGCTACCCCAAGGTCGAGCTGGCGCTGGGCTATTTCGGCCGTACGGCCAAGCAGCTGCGTGAGTTCCTCGACGGGATCGGCATCCGCTCCACCTCCAGCCACGACGACATCAGCGCCGACGACGCCGGGCTGGAGACCAAGATCGAGAACGCGCTGACGCTCGGCCAGTCGTTCATGGTCGTGCCCTACCTGAACTCCGACAGCGAGGACCAGTGGAAGGCCTGGGCCGAGCGCATGAACGTGGAGGCGGCCGCCGCGCGCAAGGCCGGGCTGCGCTACGGCTACCACAACCACGCCCACGAGTTCACCATCGACCTCGGGGGCGGCAGGACGCCCTGGGACGTGCTCACCTCAGAGCTCGATCCGCGCCTGGTCCACCTGGAGATCGACCTCTACTGGGCGGTCACCGGCGGCGTCGGGCGCGGCGAGCGCGATCCGGTGCGTTTCACGCTCGACGTGATCCGCCGGGCGCCGCAGCGGGTCCTGCAGTTCCACGTCAAGGACCGGCATCTCGACGGCGACATGGCCGACCTCGGCGCCGGGACGATCGACTTCCGGCGGATCTTCGACAAGCACCGGGTGATCGAGTACATCGTCGAGAACGACACCCCCGACGTGACGCCCCGGCGTACGGCGGAGGTCGGGTACCGCTACCTGCGGAAGGTGCGGTTCTAGGGACGCCGGGCCCCCACCCGCTCGGGTGGGGGCCGGCTCGGAAACGCGGCGGAAACGGCCGCTGGTGCACAACTGAGAAGCCCGGAATTTCCGGCACACCGCGGTGTCGTCTCCGCGGTGCGTTCCTTCCGAAGGACTTCGAGTTGTGAATCGCACGACAGCGGCCGGCATGACCGGCATGACCTTGGGAGCTCTGCTGACGGGCTCCGTCGCCCTCGCCTCGCCGACCGCGGCGGTGAGCGCCTGGACCAAGCCCTCCGCCGTCGATTGGGCGACGTGCCCTGCGATTTCGGACGACGAGCTGGGCAGGAAGTTGTCCGAGGAGCAGCTCGCCAAGGCCAGGCAACTGGTTGACCGCATGGAGTGCGGAACCATCAGCGTCCCCCGTGACTACGACGACCCGCGCGGCGAGCAGATCACCGTTGCTCTGACCAGGCTGAAGGCCACCGACCAGAAGCGCCGGCTCGGCACCATGGTGCTCAACCCCGGAGGACCGGGCGGCAGCGGCTATCTGATGCCCGTCGAGTTCGTCGCCACGGGCGTCGAGCTGGACGACCGCTACGACCTGATCGGATTCGACCCTCGGGGTGTGGGCCGGAGCACCAAGGCCGACTGCTCCGGCGGCGGCCAGGGCGGACGGCCGCAGCCGGGCCCGGTCACGGAGGAGCAGGCCAGGAAGGCCTACGACCAGACGGTCAAGAAGAACAAGGCGTGCGCCGAGTCGAACCCCGAGCTCATCGGGCAGCTCACCACCGAGAACGCGGCCCATGACGTCGACAGGATCCGCGCCGCGCTGGGCGAGAAGAAGATCAGCTTCTACGGCGTCTCCTGGGGCGGATGGCTCGGCACCGTCCTGCGCAGCATCCACGGCGGCAAGATCGCCCGGATGTGGCTCGACAGCCCGGCACCGCCTTACTCCAGGACGGACGTCGCCACGGAGTTGCGCGCCGAGGCCACCGACCGCAACTTCCGGCGCATGGCCGCCTGGATCGCCGAGCGGGACGACGAGTACGGGCTCGGCACGACCCGCCGGCAGGTGGTGTCGGCGGTGGAGAAGATGCGGAAGTCGTATGACGAGGAGCCTCTGACCTTCACTGACATCGACCTCACCGTGGACGGTGCTCTGATCTCCCAGGCCGCGGGCAGCGCGAGCTTCAACTGGTCCCAGATGGCCCAGGTGCTGAGCGAACTGCGGGACGCCGAAGGGCCGAACGCCCCGCCGACGGTCGGGAAGGTGTTCGGCAGCCCGCCGTCCGGCGCGCCCTCCGGCACCGACAAGACGGCGAACCTCGCGTACCACTGCAACGAGGATCTGGGCGCGCGCTCGTTCGAGTCGGCCTGGAACGCCTACCAGAAGCGCCTGAAGCGCTACCCGGTGATCGGCCGGGCCACCCCCGTCGCGCCGGCGTGCGCGGGATGGCCGCTGCCGGTCAACAAGACGCCGCTCAAGCGCCACGGCGGCTCGTTGATGTTGTCGGGCCACCGGTACGAGAACCTGTCGCCGTGGGAGGGCGTCGTCGCCACGCAGAAGACCATCGGCGGCACCTTGGTGCGCATGGACGACGACGTGCACGGCTCCGCCATCAAGGTGCCCGGCTGCGTCACGAAGGTGCTCGCGTACTTCGAGACCGGCCGGACCACCGACTCCTGCCCCACACGCCCGGAACCGGCCTGACCGGGCGGCTGTCCTCAGGGGTCAGTCGACCTGGAAGGTGGCGACGACCCGGGCCGTGGCGGGGACTGTCTGTGTCGATCTTCTGACCGGGGATCTCGGTGGGCAGCTTGGATTTCAGGTGCACGTTGATGACGTGCAGCCGCCGGCCGCCGCCCTGGTCGAGTTCGACGTGCAGGATGGGCCGCTCGACGGTGATGTCGATGGCCGCCTGGTCGGGCGGAACGGAGGTCACGCTCAGCCGGTGGATCTGCGGCTTAGGCGTGCCACCCATGCTTTGGCGGTGCTCTGTCACGCCTTTGATCTGCGGCGGCGACATGCCGTGCGCGGTCGCCACCCGTCGTCAACCCCCTGACCTGCACAAACACCGTTTTCAATGCGAAGATCGAGATATTTTCCCCAGAAACAGCGCATACTGTATCAATGACGTCAAACCGATCCGCACCTCGGCGACGCCTTCCCGGGAGCCCGTTCAACGTCCCCGAAGTCGCCCCGCCCCCGCTCGAGAGCTTCGTCCTGCAGGACATGGTGAGCCATGACACCTACGGCCTCGGTTCGGTCGTCGGGGTCGAGGAAGGCGTCGCCGTCCTCGTCGACTTCGGCGCCCAGACCCGCCGCATCGCCGCGCCGTACCCCAAGCTCTTCAAGCTCTGAGGCCCCGGCTCGCCTGACCCGGCGGACAGGTGCCGACCGGGGGTGGGCCGCTCAGTGCCCGTGTAGCACGTCAGGCTCCACCAGAGGACTGAGCGTGGGTATCCCAGACACCGGTTGCTGCGGTTTGGTGCGCGTAATCCGCGAAGTCGCGGGGCGGCCGGCCAAGAATGCGCTCGACGGTGTCGGTCACGTTGGACCTACGGCCGTCGAAGACCTCGACCATCAGGCCGGCCAGTTGCGTCGCGTACTCGGCCGGTACGCCTCGTCCGGTCAGGGATGAGACGAACTCCTCAGGACTGAGCGGCAGATACCGAACCTCCCTGCGGGTCGCCCTCGCTATCTCGCTGACGGCATCGCCGAAGGTGAGCAGTCGTGGTCCGGTCACTTCGTGGATCCGGCCGGCATGGTCGTTCTCCGTCAGCGCCGCAACGGCGACATCCGCGATGTCCTCTGCGTCAGTGAACGGTTCCGCGACATCGCCAGCCGGAAGCGCGACCACACCGGCGCGGACCATCTCTACGAGGAACCCCTCGCTGAAGTTCTGGGTGATGAAGCCCACCCGCACGATGGTCCACTCCGCACCCGAGTCCCGCACCGCCTGTTCACACCGCTCGGCCTCGGCAGAACCGCGGTCAGCAAGCAGAACGAGGCGCCGGACGCCGCAGGCCACCGCCAGGTCTGCGAAGGAACCCACGGTCCTGGCCGCACCGGGGAACGCCGCATCAGGATAGAAGGCCACATAAGCCGCGTCCATGCCTCGCAGCGCGGGTTCCCATGTGGTGTCGTCCTGCCAGTCGAAAGGCAGCTCGGCACGCCGTGAGCCCATGCGTACCGGCACTTCACGCGCTACGAGCCCGGACACGACGCGGCGTCCGGTCTTACCGGTCCCCGCGAGGACCAACGTCGTTGGAGCAGTCGCTGTCATGATCCACAGTCCACCAGTACGTCGTGTTCACCGGCCATGCTCGAGGCTCGCGTATCCATAATGGTGCGTCTTACACTGCGCCAGTGGACCCCTTGTCAACGCGTTGCCGCCGCTTCTGGTCATCCCCCGGGCCGCCCACAGCGGATCTGTGCTGGTGTCGCTACTCGCCGAGGAGACCGTGCGGAACGAGCCGGGCCAAGATCTCGTACTCGACCGACTTCTGGATTCCCTGCTCGTCGCGCTCCTCCGCACATGGTTCATCCAGCCCGATGCCGATGCGCCAGCCTTGTACCGAGCCAGCCAGGATCCCGTCGTCGGGCCTGCCCTGCGACTCATGCACGGCCACCTGGACCATCCCTGGACGGTGGCTGCGCTCGCCGGGCGGACCGGAGTGTCCCGAGCGACGCTGGCCCGCCGCTTCACCGATCTCATCGGTATGCCACCCATGGCATACCTCACAGGACGGCGCATCGACCTGGCCGCCGATCTCCTTGAGGACTCAGACGCCACGATTGACTCCATAGCCCGTCAGGTCGGTTACGGGAGCGCGTTCGCGTTCAGCGCCGCCTTCAAACGAGCCCGGGGGATCAGTCCACAACGCCATCGCGACCGGACGTGACCGCCATGGGTCGCCGGCTCGGGCGATCCGCGCCCGCTCCGATCGACCTGACGATCAGTCTGTACACGGGCGCTCAGTTCACTTCCGACCCTGGTTCGGCGTGACGTTGATCTGGCCGCTGTCGGAGACGATGATCTGGATGCGCCCGTCCTTGACGGCCTGCCACATGACCGCGCCCTGCGCGCCGAGCACGTCCTTCAGCGCCTTGATGGCCTCCAGTTCGGTGCGCGCCTTCTCGTTCTTCGCCTTCTGCGCCGTGTTCTCCTCCTGAGCCTGCTGGACGGCGGCCATCGCCTCGCGCACCTTCAGCGGCGGCTGCGGCTGCTGCAGCGTGACCGAGAACTTGTCGAAGAAGGCGGTGCCGCCCTGCTCGCGCAGGAACTGCCCCATGTACTCGGCGACCTTCGCCTCCCACTGCTGCTTGGCCTGCGGGTCGCGGTAGGTCAGCTCGCGCCAGGCGAACTCCTTGCTGGCCGCGTCGAGGGCCCGGTCGAGCGGCTGCCCGATGTAGACGCTGAGCAGTTTGTCCCAGCCCTCGTCGGTGTCGGCGTCGTACTTCAGCCCGATCTGCTCGTGGAACTGCCGCAACGTCTTGCAGTCGCTGGTGAGCGAGAACGTGACGACGCCGGACACCCGCATCTCCAGCGGGTCCTTGGTCCACATCGTCAGCGGCCCGGACTCGGCCCCCGGCTTCGTCTTCTCCCCTTCCGGATCATTGGGGTCGGCGGCGAACTCGAACGTGCGCTGGCCGGCCGGATAGACGTAACCCTGGTCTCCCGGGCCGGACACGTCGCGCACGCCCGGCTCGACGCAGTTCTGGAACGTGGTGTCGGAGAAGATGCCCGCGTCGTAGACGATGCCCTTCTGGTCGGGCTCGGGGGTGGTGATCGAGCAACCGGCGACCAGAAAGGCGGCGGCTAACGATGTCATGACGGTGGTGTGCCTCATACCCGATGACGGTAGTACGCATCACGGCGACGCTGCGTGACGCTTCGGCATCCCTCCACGCGTCCCTGTCGCTCAGCCCGGGTCGGCCGGCTTGGCGGTGGCCCCGTCGGCGACCATGAAGCCGTAGTCGCCGGGCGCGACGTTGGTCAGGTGCTCGCGGCCGAGGACCAGGATGCTCGGCTCGTACGGCGCGGTGATCACTTCGAGCTCCTCGGACGTGTACGGGCTGACGACCTTGGCCAGCACCGTGCCCTTGGGGACGCGCTCGCCCAGGCGTGCGGCGCCGAAGTCCGACAGCACGGTGCCGCCGACGGTGGGCCTGAGCGTGGTCAGCGTGTCCACGACCACCTGGTCCTCCGGCGGCGCCACCGGGTCGCCCGGCAGCATGCCGACGGCGCGCAGGACGTTCAGCGTGCCGTCGACGCCCCGCCTCAGGTAGTGCTCGATGCGCTGGCCGCCGCCGCCGAGCTCGCTGACCATGCAGCGCACGCCCTTCTCCAGCGCCCAGCCGGTGGCCGACCCGCCGTAGGGGTGGCCGCGGTAGAGCACGGACGTGCCGTACGCGCGCGACATCTCGGCGCCGGCGTCGTGCAGGTAGGCGTACTCGACGGTGGCGAAGTTGCCGCCCGAGTGGAAGTCGATGAAGTAGTCGGCGCCCTCCAGGATCCCGGAGAGCACGGCGGCCAGCTGCTCGGTGACGCTGCCGCCCCTGTCGCCGGGGAAGATGCGGTTGAGGTTGACGCCGTCGAGCGGCGTGTTGCGGGTCAGCGCCTGGTGGGCGTACGGGTTGGCCACGGGGACCGCGACGACGGTGCCGCTGAGATGGGCGGGGTCGATGGCATCCAGGAGGCGGCGGACCGTCTCCGATCCCATCGGCTCGTCGCCGTGGATGCCGCCGAACATCACCATGCGCGGGCCGTCGGAGGCGCCTCGCAGGGTGTGCACGGTCAGCTCCAGGCGGTGGCCACTGGCCAGGGTGGTCACCGGGATCTGTTCGACGGTCATGCGGAGGTTCCTTCCTTCACTTTCTCTACGGGTTCTTCTGGGGAGGTGGTCAGCGAGGAGAACACGCCGGAGCGGGCCAGCAGCACCGCGACGGTCGCGGCGACGGCCAGGGCGGCGACGATGAGCAGGGTGGAGAGCGCGGCCAGCGTCGGGTCCTGAAATTTCTGCATGTAGACGAACATCCAGACCGGCAGCGTGTTCTGGTCGGGCGAGAGCAGGAAGACCGTCATGTCGACCTCGTCGAAGCTCACCACGAACGCGAACAGCGCGGCCGCGATCAGCGCGGGCCTGACCTGCGGCAGCGTGGCCAGCCGGAAGGCCCGCAGCGGCGCGGCCCCCAGGTCCTTGGCGGCCGCGTCGAGGGTGGCGTCGGCCCGCATCAGCGCCGCCGTCACCACGATGACGACGAACGGCAGCACGATCACGGTGTGCGTCACGACCAGGCCGGCCACCCCGCCGAACAGGCCCAGCCGGTGCAGGTAGATGAACCCGGCGAAGCCGAAGGCCACCTTGGGCACGACGGTGGGCGAGAGCACGAACGACTGCAGCGGCCCGCGCCCCGGCATGCGGTGCCGGACCAGCGCCACCGCGACGGCCGTGCCGATGACCATGGCGAGGACGGTGGCCGCGATCGCCACCTCCAGGCTCAGCAGGGTCGCCGCGCCCAGCCCTTCCTGCTCGAAGAGGTTGGCGTACCACTTGGCCGACAGCCCCGGCGGCGGCCACGTGCCGTACGAGACGGACGAGAACGAGTTGATGACGATGATGACCAGCGGCAGCAGCACGTAGGCGTAGACGATCGCGAGCCACACGCTCCAGCCGCGCGCTCCGGTGGAGGCCGCGCCCGCCGCCGTCACCCCGCCCTGCTCGGCCCGCCCGCTGCGCCGCTGCAGCCAGCCGAAGACGCCCAGCGCGACGACGGCCAGCGCGAGCAGCGCGTACGACGACACCGCCGCGAGCGGCCAGTCGACGTTGTTGACGTTGTCGTAGATCTCGGTGGCCAGCACGTTCACCCGCCCGCCGCCGAGCAGGCTGGGCGTGGCGAACGAGCTGATCGACAGCGCGAACACCAGCTGTGCCCCGCCGATCAGGCCGGGCATGGTCAGCGGCAGCGTGACCTTGACGAAGCGCAGGAACGCGCCCGCGCCGAGGTCGCCCGCCGCCTCCCCGAACGCCGGGTCGAGCTGCCCGAGCGACTGGGTGATCGGGAAGACCATGAACGGCAGCAGGATGTGCACCAGCGCGATCACCACGGACGAGCGCTCGTAGAGCAGCTCCACGGGGCCGAGCCCGGCCGGTTCGAGCAGGCTGTTGAGCACCCCGCTGTCGCCCAGGATCAGCTCCCAGCCGTAGGTGCGGGACACGACGCTGGTCAGCAGCGGGGCGAAGATGATGAACAGGCCCACGTAACGCCACCGCGACCGCCGCACCCGGTGCAGGGCGTAGGCCGTGGGATAGCCGACCACCGCGGCGGCGACCGTGGTGATCAGGCCGAGCACCACGGTCTCCCTGACGATCTGCCAGTGGTAGCCGCCCGTCAGGAACGTCTGCCAGGTGGCCGTGGTGTGCGCGATGTCGGTGCCGTCGGGCAGATACTGGTGGAAGCTGTATTCGAGCAGGGTGAGCATGGCCCCTGCGAACACACCGGCCAGCAGGACGACGCTGGGCGCCGCCAGCAGGTAGGCCGTGCGATGTCTGCGCATGTCGCCGGGCCTCTCAGATGCGCGAGGCGACGTCGGTTTCCCAGCGTTTCTGCCACTCGGCGTTGTTGCGTCCCACGATGCCGTAGTCGATCTGCTGGAACCCGTCGCTGGTCGCCTTGCTGAAGGCGGGCAGCCCGGCCAGGTTCTCGGGCAGCTCGGCCTTGGTGTTGGCGGGCACCTCGACGCTCGTCTCCGCCCAGCGGGCGCACCACTTGGGCGAGAGCATCTCGTTGATGATGTCGTGGATGGCCTCGAGCTGGCTCTGCGACTGGCCCGCGACGGCCTGGAGGTTGACCGGCAGCGGGATCGCGCCCTCCTTGGGCACGACGTACGCCAGCGGGGCGCCGGAGTTGATCCACTGCTGTCCGGTGCCGGCGAAGTAGGCGGTCAGCGGCGCGGTGCCGTTGCTGAGCACGTTGAGGTACTGCGGGTTCGACTCGACCAGCAGCCGGATCTGCCCGGCCTCGCGCTTCCACAACTCCCAGCCGGGCTCCATGTTCTCCAGGCCGCCGCCGTTGAGCTTGGCGGCCATGTAGACGGCGTACCAGGGGAAGGAGAAGAACGCGACCTTTCCCTGGTGGGCGTGGTTCCACAGGTCGGCCCACGAGCCGGGGGCCCGCGCGATCTCCTGCTTGTTGTAGAGCAGGCCGAGCTGGTCGATGCCGATGCCGATGCCGATGCCGTCGTCGTAGCGGAACCGCTCGTCGATGTCGGCGGCGTTGCTCATCGCCGCGTAGTCGAGCTTGGTGAACATCTTGTCGTCGGCGCCCTGGACGGAGGTCTGGGCGTTGAAGAAGCCGAAGTTGACCAGCGGCCGGTCGGGGGCGGCCTTCTTCTGGGCCAGCATCTTGGTGTAGCCGACGGAGTTCGACTGCTCGTAGATCTTGAGCTCGACGTTCTTGTGGGAGGCCATGTACTCCTTGGCGAACTCCTTGGGCATCTTGCCGAGGTCGCCGCCCAGGAAGGCGAACATGGTCAGGGTGAGCTTGCCGCCCTTCGACGCGGACGGCGCGGCGGACTGGGGGGACACGCTGCCGCAGGCCGTGGCGAGCGCCAGGCCCGCCGTTCCGGCCGCGGTACCGAGAAACCGGCGTCGCGAGATATCCGTCATTTCGATCTAACTCCCTCAGTGGTCGAGGACGACACCGGCGTCCACGTCCCAGCCGGTCTCGACCTCGTCGCCGACCGTCAGGGTGGATCCGGCTTCTTCGCGCCGTTCGGAGATCACCAGGACCCCGGAGGCCAGGCGTACGTGGTAACGCGTGCTCGCACCCTGGAAGATCACGTCCTCCAGGCGGCCGTGATAGCGGTTTGCGCAGGTCAAGCCCTTGCCTACGGCGACGTGCTCGGGCCGTACGGACACCGCGCGGCCGGGCCTGGCCACCTTGACGCCGATGCCCTCCGACTCCAGCAGGCCGCCCTCGTACACGCCCTCGAAAAGGTTCGTGTCGCCGAGGAAGGTGGCGGTGAACGTGGTGGCCGGCGACCGGTAGAGCTCGGCCGGCGGGCCGATCTGCTCGATGCGGCCCTCGTTCATCACCGCCATGCGGTCCGACATCGTCAGCGCCTCCACCTGGTCGTGGGTGACGTAGACGAACGTGGTGCCCGAGTCGTGCTGGATCCTTTTGAGCGCCTGCTGCATCTGCACCCGCAGCCGCAGGTCGAGCGCGCCCAGCGGCTCGTCGAGCAGCAGCACGGCCGGCTCGTTGGCCAGCGCGCGGGCGATGGCCACCCGCTGCTGCTGGCCGCCCGACAGCTGGGCCGGGTAGCGCTTGCCGTACCCGGCCAGGTCCACCAGGTCCAGCATCGAGCCGACGATCTCGGCCACCTGCCTGGCCGGCCTGCGCCGCAGTTTCGGCCCGAACGCGATGTTGTCGGCCACGGTCAGGTGCGGGAACAGGGCCAGGCGCTGGAAGACCATGTTCGTGGGGCGCCGGTGCGCGGGACGGCCCCGCATCGGCTCGCCCCGGATCAGCACCTCGCCCGAGGTGGGCTCCTCCAGCCCCGCCAGGATGCGCAACGTCGTGCTCTTGCCGCAGCCCGAGGGGCCCAGCATGGAGAAGAACTCCCCTTTGGCCACGGTGAAGTCGACCTGCTCGACGCCTCTGGCGCCGTTGTCGTAGACCTTGCGGATGCCGCGGAGCTCGGCATCGGGCCCGCTGCTGGTCGCGGCACCGGTCATGTCGTCCTCCTCCTCATCTCCGCGAACGCCTCCTCGGCCGCCTTCAGCAGGGCGGCGACGTCGGCCTCCGTGTGCGCGGTGGACAGCGCCGCGTGCAGCAGCGGCTTGGCCGGGAGCAGGATGCGGTGCTCGCGCGCGACGCGGTGCAGGATCGCGTAGCGGGCCGGGTCGCTGACCATGGCCGTGCGGTAGCCGGTGACCGGCTCCGACAGGAAGTACGGCTGGAAGTGGCCGCCCCCGCCCGCGACCACGGCCGGGATGCCGTACGTGCGCGACAACTCGGCGAAGCCGTCCCGCACCAGGCCGCCGAGCCGGTCGAGGCGGGCCTGGGCCGAGCCGTCGGCCAGCAGCGGCAGGGTCGCCGCGGCCGCGGCCACCGCCGAGCCGTGCCCGTTGTAGGTGCCGACCCAGCCGACCGGGCCGCCGCTCGACGGGTCGGTGGCGGCCAGCAGGTCCACGCGGCCCTCGACCGCCGCCAGCGGGTAACCGTTGGAGATGGCCTTGCCGTACGTGGTCAGGTCGGGGGTGATGCCGTAGACCTGGCGGGCGCCGCCCGGCGCCAGGCGGAAGCCCGTGAGCAGCTCGTCGAAGACGAGCACGATGCCCAGCTCGGCGGTGAGGTCGCGGAGCAGCCGCAGGTATTCGCCGGTCGCCGGGATGAAACCGATGTCGATGAGCACGGGCTCCACGACCACGGCGGCCAGGTCGGAGGCGTGCTCGCGCAGCAGCCGCTCGGTGGCGGCCGCGTCGTTCCACGGAAGCACCACGGTGCCCTGCGCCGAGCGCGACAGGCCGGCGGAGCTGGGGGGCGCGGCCGGCCGGTCGGCGGGCCCGACCTGGTCGGGGGTGGGCCAGGTCGACACCCAGAGCGGGTCGAACCAGCCGTGGTAGGCGCCTTCGGCCTTGGCCACCCGCTCCCTGCCGGTGTGGTGGCGGGCGATCGTGAGCGCGTGCATCAGCGCCTCGGTGCCGGTGTTGGCGAACCTGACCCGGCCGAAATCCGGGATCATCCCGGCGAGCAGCTCCACCGCGGTCACCGCGGCCTCGGTCTCCACGCCGGTGGTCAGCCCGCGGCTCACCGCGCCGGCGACGGCGGCGTCCACCTCGGGGCGGGCGTGGCCGAGCATCACCGAGGCGTTGCCCATGGTGCAGTCGAGGTAACGCTCGCCCTCGACGTCCCACAGGTACGCGCCCTCGGCACGGTGGAAATAGACGGGATGCGGCGCCTGGAAGCGGGTGTTGGAATGCACCCCGCCGGGGACGTACCGGCTCGCGCGCTCGTAGAGGGTCTGCGACGTGCTCAATTGTTTCTCCTGATCTCCAGGGACAGCCGTTTGACCTCGGCCAGCAGCGCGGGCACGCAGGCGTTGGCGTTCTCGCGCGTGAAGCGCGCCGCGGGCCCGGCGATCGAGATGCCGCCCACCGCGTGTCCCGACCGGTCGAGAATCGCGGCGGCGCGACAGCGCAGGCCGACCGCGTAGCTCTCCTCGTCGACGGCGAACCCCTCCCGGCGGGCGGTGGCGAGTTCGGCCTCCGTCTCGCGCAGCGCCTGCTCGGCCCGGTCGCCGACGGCGGTGCGGAGGACCTCCAGCCGCCGCTGCGCCGGCAACATCGCCAGGACGGCCTTGCCCATGGCCGAGGTGTGCGGGTTGAGCACGTCACCGACGCGCGCCACGGCCCGCAGCGAGTGCGCGGGCTCCTTCCGCGCCACCAGCACGATCTCGTCGCCCACCAGCAGCCCCGCGCTCGCGCTCTCGCCGGTCTGCTCGGCCAGGGCCTCCACGGAGGCCTTCAGCCGGTCGGCGGCGTGCATCTGGTCGAGCGTGCGCACCGACAGGTGCAGCAGCCTGGGCCCCGCGGCGTAGCCGGACCTGTCCAGCTGTACCAGGAATCCGCGCTCGACGAGCAGCGCGACCAGCCTCGACGCGGTCGATGGCGGTACGCCCGCCGCCGCGGCGATCTCGCCCAGTTGCAGGGGGGCGCGGTCGTGGGTGACCGCGACGTCCAGGACGTCGAGCAACCGGGCGAGGTAGCTGGTGCGGGATTCGCTTCCACTCAGTGGAACTGTCTTTGCGTTCATTGGGAGGCCAACTTAGGAACGTCCCTATCCGGACGTCAAGAGCAGACCAAAAACCGTTGCCTGACCGTTTTGCCCGGTTCCTACCGCATCGTCCCTTGAATCGGGGCAGAACGGAACCCCGCCGTCGCGCAGGCAGCGAGCACCCGGACATCGCCGGCGTGACTCGGCCGAACCGTGGCGGAGGGGGCGAACATGGTGACCGTGAAGCCTTACGGATAAGGCCTTCCGGTAAGGAAACGCGGCCCCGGAATCACCGTCCGTGATCCTCACCCAGGGTTACCTTCACGAATCGTGTGCTGACAAAGAGTCAACACACCATTCGGGACGAATGTTCACATCTGTTGCTTGAAGTACATCTGCCCCATCGGCATAGTGGACGGACCACAGGCGTACCAGTCGTGACGGGATTCTCGGGGGCCGGTACCAGGTTGCGACTGCCAGCGGCGCATCATCACGCGCGGAATTGGACAAGATGCATGAGCTCGCCCCCACCTCTCCGCACCAAGCTGCTCAGGATCCTCCTGCTCCCGCTCGTGTCCATGGTCGCCCTCTGGGGGTTCATCGCCTACTCCAGCGTGGAGGAGATCGTCGAGGTCTCCCAGACCCAGGACCGCTGGGAAGCCATCGGCTCGCCCCTGTTACAACTGATCGTCGAGCTGCAGCGGGAACGCCAGCTCTCGGCTGAGGCGCCGAAGAGCACGGCGACGTACGCGCCCCTGGCCGAGCAGCGGCACGTCACCGACGAGAAGGTCGAACGCCTACGCGAGGTCATCGGCGCCGTCGACGTCGAGTCCGCGGGCGCCGAGACCCCGGCCCAGGTGCAGGCGCTCGTACAGGCGCTCGACGGGCTCCAGTCGCTGCGGGCCTCCGCCGACGGCGGCGTGCTCGCCCCACCGCTGACGATCATCCAGGCGTACGACAACCTGATCAGCGTCGCCAACGGGCAGTTCGACGACCGCGACGCGCTGAGCAGCGTCTCCTCCTACCGCGCGGTGCGCGGCATGGCCGCCTACAACACCACCGCGGAATACCTGGGCCGCGAGCACGCGGTGCTCACCAGCACGATCGTGCAGCGCAAGATGACCGCCACCGACCGTGCCGCCTTCGTCGCCGCGATGACCAGCCGCCGGCTCGTCTTCGCCAACGCCGAACGCGACGCCGGCCCCGACCTGCGGGCCGACTACGACAAGCTGGTCGCGAGCGCTGCTTACAAGCGGCTGGTCGAGGTCGAGGACGAGCTGTTCAGCTGGGACACCAACGGGGCGCCGCCGGTCGAGCCGGCCCGGTGGAAGAGCGACGCCGACGCCGTGTTCAACACGATCAACCGTGACACGCAGGAGGAGCTGGCCCGCGCCGCCGCCGAGGCCGAGGGGCAGAAGACCGGCGCCTACTGGCGGATCGGGCTCGTCCTGCTGCTGGGCCTGGCGGCCATGGTCGCGTCGCTGGCCCTGTCGTACCGGTTCGGCCAGTCCCTGATCGACGAGCTCAAACGGCTGCAGGCCTCGGCGGTCGAGCTGGCCGAGCAGCGGCTGCCCCGGCTGGTCGCGCGGCTGCGCCGCGGCGAGGACGTCGACCCGGCCACCGAGGCGCCCGGCCTCGCCCCCGCCGACACGGCCGAGGTCGACCGCGTGGTCAACGCGTTCTCCGCCGTACGCCGCACCGCGGTCGAGGCCGCGGTGGGCCAGGCGACCCTGCGCAAGGGCGTCAGCCAGGTCTTCCTCAACCTGGCCTGGCGCAACCAGGCGCTGCTGCACCGCCAGCTCTCGCTGCTCGACACCATGGAGCGCCGCGTCGAGGAGCCGGAGGTCCTGGAGGACCTGTTCAAGCTCGACCACCTCACCACCCGCATGCGCCGGCACGCCGAGAACCTGATCATCCTGGCCGACTCCGCCCCCGCCCGCCGCTGGCGCGACCCGGTGCCGCTGTTCGACGTCGTGCGCGCGGCCGTGCTGGAGGTCGAGGACTACACCCGCGTCTCCGTCGCCCCCATGCCGGACGCCCCGCTGCTCGTCGGCGCGGCCGTCACCGACGTGATCCACCTGGTCGCCGAGCTGGTCGAGAACGCCACCGTCTTCTCCCCACCCGACACGACCGTGCAGATCCGCAGCATGACCGCGGCCAACGGCTTCGCCCTGGAGGTGGAGGACCGAGGGCTGGGGCTGCCCGAGGCCGTGATCCAGGAGTACAACGCCCGGCTGGCCGAGCCGCCCGAGTTCGACCTGGCCGACAGCGACAGGCTCGGCCTCTTCGTGGTGGCCAGGCTCGCGGCCCGGCACGGGATCAAGGTCTCGCTGCGCCCCTCGCCGTACGACGGGACCACCGCGATCGTGCTGCTGCCCACCGTCCTGCTCGCCGAGGCCGGCAACCCCTCGGTCACCGCGGGAGACCGCGCGGGCAAGCCGACGCGGGCGCTCGGCACGGCGCCCGCCGGCCCTCCCTCCGGCATACTTTCCGGCGCCCTTTCTGGCACCGTGTCCGCGGCTCCCGAACGGCCGGACGGGGTGAACGGCGCGAGCGTCCCCGGCGAGCACGCCGATCCGGCCGGTCCCTCTCCCGAGCCCGCACGACCCACCTGGTTCGAGGCCGTGCCCGCGCCGAGACGCGGCGACCCGGCCCGGCCGGCGGACGAGCCGCTGACCGGCCCTGTCTCCGGCCCTGTCTCCGGCCCTGTCTCTAGGCGAATCTCCGGGCCGATCCCGGGACCTATCTCCGGGCCGGTCCCATGGCAGGCTCCCCCCTCCGCCACCCACCCGCCAGGACCGCCCGTCGACTGGAGCGTCACGGTGCCGGCTCAGGACGCGGACGAAGACCTCGACGGGCTGCCGATGCGGATACCGCAGGCAAGCATGGCTCCCCAGCTGCGTTCCACCGGAGGCCCTGCGCGGCGACCGGTATCGGCGCGCTCGCCTGAGGAACTCGCACAACTCATGTCGTCCATGCAGCAGGGCTGGCGGCAAGGACGCCGCCACGTCGAGCACGGAGCCGACATGTGGAACCGAAAGGACGACCATCCCGATGCCCGACCCCAGAAGTGAACTGAGCTGGCTCCTCGACGACCTCACCCAGCGCGTCCCCGGCATCCGGCACGCCATCGTGCTGTCCTCCGACGGACTGGCCATGGGAGGTTCCCGGGAGCTGACCCGGGAGGACGCCGAGCACCTGTCCGCCATCTCCGCCGGCAGCCACAGCCTCGCCATGGGCGCGGGACGGCACTTCGACCTGGGCGGCGTGCGGCAGACCATCATCGAGATGGAGGGTGGTTTCCTGTTCGTCACCGCCGCCGGTCAGGGCGCGCGGCTGGCCGTGCTCGCCGCGAGTGACGCCGAGCTGGGCATGGTCACGTACGAGATGGCGCTCATGGTCAAGAGGGTCGGCGAGCACCTCTCCGCGCAGCCGAGAGGAGCGGCACCGGCACCCGCCTGGAACGGCTCGCGGCCGTGACAGGCCAGGATCCCGGGCCGCTGATCCGGCTGTACGGCCTGACCGGGGGAAGAGCGCGCCCGCAGGGCGAGACGTTCGACCTGGTGGCCATCGTCACGACGGTCGGCGGCCCGCACACTCTCGCGGACCTGATCCCGGAGTATCGGGCCGTGTTGTCGGTGTGCCGCAGACCGACGCCGGTGGCGGACGTCGCGGCGCACCTCCGGCTGCCGCTCAACGTCACCCGGGTGATCCTGGGTGACCTCCGGCGCGAGGGTTTCGTCACCATCGAGCGCCCGCGCCCGGTCGCGCAGACGATCGACGAACACATCTACAGGGAAGTGCTGGATGGACTACGCAGCCTATGAGCCGGGGGCGACCGCGGTCACCTCGGCGCTGGCCATCAAGATCCTCGTCGCGGGCGGGTTCGGTGTCGGCAAGACGACCATGGTGGGCACGATCAGCGAGATCCGGCCGCTGCACACCGAGGAACTGCTGAGCGAGCGCGGCGTCGGGGTGGACGACGTCTCGGGGGTGGAGTCCAAGAGCACCACCACCGTGGCACTGGACTTCGGCCGCATCACCATTCGCGAGGGGCTCTGGCTGTACCTGTTCGGCACCCCCGGGCAGGACCGGTTCTGGTTCATGTGGGACGAGCTCGCGCTCGGCGCGCTCGGCGCGGTCGTGCTCGCCGACACCCGCCGCCTGGAGGACTCGTTCCCCGCGGTGGACTATTTCGAGCAGCGCGGCATCCCGTTCGTGGTCGGCGTGAACTGCTTCGACGGCGCCCGCCGCCACGACCCGGCCAAGGTACGGCGGGCGCTCGGGCTGACCGCGCACGTCCCGATCGTGCTCTGCGACGTGCGCGACCGCACGTCGGTCAGGGACGTGCTCACCACGCTGGTCACGTACGCGGTGGAAGGCGCAGGACGCGGGATGCCGTAGCGGCGGCGCAGGGGCGGGGTCAGAGCAGCTCGACGTGGTCGCGGTAGGGGTCGAGCCGGTCGTCGGAGACATCGAGCTCGGTGACCATCAGGTCGATCCCGTCCCAGGGCAGGCAGCGGGCGGCGGCTCCCGTGCCGAGTTTCTGCGAGTCGACCGCCATGACGACGTGCTCGGACAGCTCGGCCATGAGCCGCTTGATCTCGCATTCCTCCGCGCTGAACTCGCTGGTGCCGAAGTGCGGGTCGATGGCGGCGGCGGACAGGAACGCCCGCGCGAACGAGAACTGCTTCAGCGTCAGTGAGGTCAGGGGACCGACGAGGCTGCCCGCGTTGGGGTCCTTCTGACCTCCGGTCAGATAGGCGTGTACGCGTGGGTTCCTGGTCAGGGTCAGGAAGGTCTCGATCCCGTCGGTGACGACGGAGAGGTTGTCGGCGGGAGGCATCGAGCCGGCGAGCACGGCCAGCGTCGACGAGGCGTCCATGCAGATGCCCACCCCGCCCGAGGGCACCAGGCTGGTCAGTTTCCGCGCGATCTCCTCCTTGGCCCTCCATGCCCGGCTCTTACGGGCCTCGAAGGGCTGCGCCGAGCTGACGGCGCCGCCGCGCACCCGGCGGACCAGGCCTTCGTCCTCCAGCGCCTGCAGATCCCGGCGGATGGTCATGGTGCTGACCTCGAAGCGGGCGGCCAGGTCTTCTATGCGCAGACTGCCGCTGGACGACAGCAGGTCGGCCAGAGCCTGACGCCTGCTCTCCAGGTCCACGCTGCTCCTGACGCCCATGCCGTCTTCGTTCTCCCTTGTTGTTCAGTCTTGTCAACTGTCACACCCGCAGCCTCATCCGGAGACGCCGTGGACCTGCTGGCGAGTGAACGATAGAGGATGCGGCCGGCTTGTTCAAGGCTGGGTAATGCCGCCTTCTGCTGGTCAGGAGGGCGCAGGGGCGAGGACGTGCAGGATGTATCGAATGGGTAACGCACTCTTGACACTGGGATGTCGTTTCGTGTGATGTTCACACAAGCAAACAAAAGGGATCTCGCTCGGAGCCCGTCGGGCGAGCGCCGGCCATCCTGACCTGGACCGGCTTCTCGCACCGGCACCTTCCGCACGTGTCCGGACCCGTTCCGGACCGCCACCGTCCCCGGGTGGACCCCGACCAAACACCGAGCCGCCAGGCCGGGTCTGGAGATCATTCGTGGAAGATGTCGCGTTGGAGTGCCGAGATCTGGCCAAGGCATTCGGCGGCGTGCCCGTGCTGAAAGGCGTCTCTCTGGCTCTCGACGCCGGTTCTGTCACCGCCCTCGCCGGAGAGAACGGCGCGGGCAAGTCGACGCTGATGAAGATCGCGTCTGGCCAGGTCAAGCCGGACGGAGGCCGGGTCCTGGTCGGCGGCGAGCCCCTGCCCCACGCCGACCCGCAGGCGGCACACCGGCACGGAGTGGCGATCATCCCCCAGGAGCTCGCGCCGATCATGGACATGACGGTGTACGAGAACCTGTTCATCGGCCGGGAGTTGCGCACGCGGGCAGGGCTGCTCGACCGGCGGGCGATGGCGCGCAGGGCCCGCGAGCTCCTGAGCGTCTTCGGCGTGGAGATCGACCCGCAGGCGACGATGCGGCGGCTGCCGGTCGGCCTGCGGCAGCTCGTGGAGATCGTCAAGAGCACGAGCGGCGGCGCCCGGATCCTGCTGCTGGACGAGCCCAGCTCGGCCATCTCCGAACGCGAGGTCGAACGGCTCTACGCCGTCATCGGCAGGCTGCGGGAGCAGGGCGTCGCCATGCTCTACACCACTCACAAGATGGAGGAGATCCGCGCCCTGGCGGACAGGGTGGTCGTGCTGCGCGACGGAGGGCTGGTCCTCGACCGGCCGATCGGCGACATCACCGACGACGAGATCGTCCACGCGATGATCGGACGCGAACTGCAAGGGTTCTTCCCCGACCTGCACCCCCCGGGTGACGAGGTCGCCCTTCAGGTCAGCGGGCTGCACGTCAGCGGCTATCCGCGGCCGGTGGACCTCACCGTCCGCCGCGGCGAGATCCTCGGGCTGGCCGGGCTCGTGGGGGCCGGCCGTACCGAACTTCTCGAAGCGATCTTCGGCGTGCGCAGAAGCGCAGCGGGGACTGTCACCGTCGCCGGCAAGCCCGTCAAGCGCAACGCTCCCGCTGCCGCCATCACCAGCGGCATGGCCCTCGTCCCTGAGGACCGCAAGGGAGCCGGGGCCGTGCTGACCATGAACGTGCTGGACAACGGCTCCCTGCCCCGCCTGTCCCGCTTCACCGTCGCCGGCTGGTTGCGGCAGCGCAGTCGCGGCAAGCAGGTCGGCGCGGCGATGGAGTCGGTCAAGCTGCGCAGCCGCGGGCTGTCACAGCAGGTCGGCACGCTCTCCGGCGGCAACCAGCAGAAAGTGGTCCTGGCGCGCTGGCTGACCGGCAGCGTCAACGTCCTGCTGCTCGACGAGCCCACCCGCGGCGTCGACGTCGGCGCGCGCAGCGAGATCTACCGCATCATCACCGAGCTCGCAGCCTCCGGGATGGCCGTGGTCATGGCCTCCTCCGACATGCCCGAGATCCTCAGCCTCGCCCACCGGGCGCTCGTCATGCGCGGAGGAGCGGTCGCGGGCGAGCTCACCCGCGAGGAGCTGTCCTCACCCCACGTCCAGGACCTGATCTTCAGGTACGCCGCCGGACTGAACGCGAAGGGCGGCCTCGCGCCCCGACACACCGAGAAGGAGGGCCGATGATTACGCAGGAGTCAGCCCAGGAGCCTACGAAGCCCGGCGGAGCGGCCGCTCGGCTCCTGACCTGGCGCTTGTCCGGACCATGGGTCCGGGACCAGCTGATCCGCCACTCGATGGTGGTGGTGATGCTCCTGATCATCGCCTATTTCAGCTATCGGAGCGCCCGGTTCGGCACGCTGGACAACCTCCAGACGATCGCCATCGCGGCGGCGCCCTTCGCGCTCATCGCGCTGGGACAGACGCTGGTCATCCTCACCGGCGGGATCGACCTGTCGGTGGGCAGCATCATCGCGCTCAGCGCGATGACCGCGGCCTACACCGTGAAGGGCCATCCCGAACGGCTCTGGCTGGCCCTTCTGGTCGCCATGCTGGTCGGGCTCGCGGCAGGGGCGGTCAACGGCTTCCTCGTCTCGAAAGTGAACGTGCCGCCTTTCATCGCCACGCTCGGCATGCTGACCACGGCGTCCGGCCTGGCGTACGTCGTGGGCCAGGGCGCGCCGATCAACGGCCTGCCGCAGAACTTCGGCGAGATCGCCAACAACAAGATCTTCGGCCTGCAGATCCCCGTCGTGGTCATGATCGTCGGCATCGTCGCGCTCGCCCTCATCATGAAGCGGACCTCGTACGGGATGCGCGTCTACGCCGTGGGCGGCAACCCCGTCGCGGCGCAGATCGCCGGCGTCAAGACCACCCGGATCCTGTTCAGCGTCTACGCGCTCAGCGGTCTGCTCGCCGGGCTGTCGGGCGTGATGCTCGCATCCAGGGTCATCTCCGGCCCGCCCAACCTCGGCGAGGGCTACGAGCTCGACGCCATCGCCGCCGTCGTCATCGGCGGCGCGAGCCTGCTCGGCGGCCGGGGCAGCATCCTCGGCACGGCGCTCGGCCTGTTCCTGATCCAGACGCTGAACAACGGCCTCGACATCCTCGTCGTCCCCGCCTACTGGCAGAGCGTGATCAAGGGAGCGCTCATCGTCGCCGCCGTCACCGTGGACGTCTGGTCCGCCAAACGCAGGGGCTGACGCCCCACCTCCCCAACAGACCTGCACGAAACGCACCAATGGAGCATCCATGCGCATGAAAAGCTTGCGTGCCTTCGCCCTCGCCGCCGCGAGCGCGACCCTGCTGACCACCTCCGCCTGCGGCGCGGGCGACCCCAACGCCGGCGCGTCCGGCGAGGGAAAGCTCCGCGTCGGCATCAGCGTCTACGACATGTCGTCCTTCATCACCGCGGGGAAGGCCGGCATCGACGCCTACGCCAAGGCCAACGACATCGAGGTCCTCTGGAACTCGGCCAACCTGGACGTCAGCACCCAGGCCAGCCAGGTGGACCAGTACGTCAACGCCGGCGTGGACGCCATCATGGTCGTCCCCGTCCAGGCCGACTCGCTCGGCCCGCAGGTCGCCGCGGCCAAGGCGAAGAACATCCCGTTCCTCGCCGTCAACGCCGGGCTCGACAGCAAGGACCTGGCCGGCACCGTCCTGCCCGACGACGTCAAGGCCGGGGAGCAGGAGATGCAGATGATGGCGGACGAGCTCGACGGCAAGGGCAACATCGTCGTCCTCCAGGGCCCGCTGGGCCAGTCGGGGGAGATCGACCGTACCAAGGGCATCCAGAACGTCCTGGCCAAGTACCCCGACATCAAGATCCTCGCCAAGGACACGGCCAACTGGAAGCGCGACGAGGCCGTCAACAAGATGAAGAACTGGCTCTCCAGCTTCGGCGACAAGATCGACGGCGTCGTCGCGGAGAACGACGACATGGGGCTCGGCGCCCTGCAGGCCACCCGCGAGGCCGGCGTCAAGATCCCGATCGTCGGCGTCGACGGCATCGAGGACGGGCTCAACGCCGTCAAGAGCGGCGACTTCATCGGCACCAACCTGCAGCACGGCACCGTCGAGCTGGCTACCGGCCTGGCCGTGGCCGCCAAGATCGCCAAGGGTGAGGAGGTCGACAAGAACCCCGTCTACCTCATGCCGAAGGTCACCCAGGACAACGTCGACACCTACATGGAGCACGTGGTCACCAAGAAGGACCAGTTCCTCCAGCAGTTGCCCGCGCTGATCGAGGCGAACCTCAAGACCGGCGACATCGCCAACGAGGAGACGGCCAAGTAGGCCGTCCCATCCGGCCCGAGCAACGAGGAGGTCCTCCATGACGACGATGCGGGCAGCGGTCCTGCGTGGCATCCAGCAGCTGGCGATCGAGGAGCGTCCCGTCCCCGAGCCCGGACCCGGCGAGGTGCTGGTACGGGTCGATGCGGTGGGCGTGTGCGGCTCGGACGTCCACTACTACCAGCACGGCCGTATCGGCGACTTCGTGGTGGAGCGACCCATGGTCCTCGGCCACGAGTCCGGGGGCCTCGTCACCGCCGTGGGGCCCGGTGTGGAGACCTCCCGGATCGGGCAGCGTGTGTCCGTCGAGCCGGGCGTGCCCGACCTGACCTGCCGGGAGTGCCTCGCCGGCCGCTACAACCTCTGCCCCGGCATGCGGTTCTTCGCGACGCCGCCGATCGACGGCTCGCTCGCCGGGTTCGTCACCGTACACGCGGCCTTCGCCCATCCGGTGCCCGACTCGATCTCGGACGACGCGGCCGCGCTGCTGGAGCCGCTGTCGGTCGGGGTCTGGGCCTGCCGCAAGGGCCGCGTGGGAGCGGGAAGCCGCGTACTGATCACCGGCGCCGGACCGATCGGGCTGGTGGCGACGCAGTGCGCCCGCGCCTTCGGCGCCACCGAGATCGTGGTCGCCGACCTCAACCCGCACCGGCTCGAACTCGCCCAGAACCTGGGCGCGACCGCCACGGTCAACGTCGAGGACACGCCCCTCGGCGAGGCCGGCCTCGAGCCCACCGTGCTGCTGGAATGCTCCGGCCACCCGGGCGCCACGACCGACGCACTGCGCATCCTCGGCAGGGCGGGCCGCGCGGTGCTGGTCGGGATGGGCGACGACGGGCTGCCGCTGCCGCTCACCTTCGTCCAGAGCCGCGAGATCGAGATCACGGGCACGTTCCGCTACGCCAACACCTGGCCCACGGCCATCGCGCTCGCCGCCTCTGGACGGGTCGACGTCGACAGCCTCGTCACCGGCCACTTCCCCCTCGCTGAGTCGGAAGCGGCGCTGCTCGCCGCCGAACGCGACCCGCTCGCCGTCAAGTCCGTGATCAACCCCCAGCGATGACACGCCGGCGCGCTCGCCCGTCGCGACTGAAGGGACAATCCCGATGACCCGTCTGTACGACGACCCCAGCACCTTCACCGACGACATGCTCGCCGGTTTCCTGGACGTGCACCGCGACACCGTGACCGGCGTGCCGGGCGGTGTCGTACGCGCCGCCGAGACGCCGCCGGGCAAGGTCGCGGTCGTCGTCGGCGGCGGCTCCGGGCACTACCCCGCCTTCTGCGGCGTGGTCGGGCACGGGTTCGCCGACGGCGCCGTCGTCGGCAACATCTTCACCTCGCCGTCGGCGCGGGACGCGTACTCGGTGGGCAGAGCCGCCGCCGGCACCGCCGGCCTGCTCTTCTCCACCGGCAACTACGCCGGCGACGTCATGAACTTCACCCTCGCCCAGCAGCGGCTGAGCCAAGAGGGCATCGACACCCGCGTGGTGTTCGTCACCGACGACATCGCCAGCGCGCCGGAGTCGGAGCTCGGCGCACGCCGGGGGATCGCCGGGGACTTCGTCGTGTTCAAGGTCGCGGGAGCCGCCGCCGAGGAGGGCTACGATCTGGACGCGGTCGAACGGGTCGCCCGCCACGCCAACGACAGGACCCGCACGCTCGGGGTGGCCTTCGCCGGGTGCACTCTGCCCGGCGGGACCGCGCCCCTGTTCACCGTCCCTCCCGCACGTATGGGCGTGGGTCTCGGCATCCACGGCGAGCCCGGCGTGGGAGAGGACGTGCTGCCGCCCGCCGCGGAGCTGGCCAGGCGGCTGGTGTCCGGCGTGCTCGCGGAGAAGCCCGCCGATTCCGGCAATCGGGTGACCGCGATATTGAACGGCCTCGGCACCACGAAATACGAGGAGCTCTTCGTCGTCTGGCGTACCGTGGCCCGGCTGCTCTCCGAACAGGGGCTCGAGGTCGTCGCGCCGGAGGTGGGCGAGCTCGTCACCAGCCTGGACATGGCCGGCTGTTCCCTGACCCTGGTATTCCTCGACGACGAGCTGGAACGGCTGTGGTGCGCGCCCGCCGACACCCCGGCCTTCCGCAGGGGCCTGGTGGAGGCGCGTACGACGACCCGCCGCACGGCGGCGCCCGGTGATGCCGGGTCGGGTGACCGCCGCCACGGGCGCCCGGACGACCCGGCGGAGCCGTCCGTGCCCGCGCCTCCGCCCGGCTCGCCCGCCTCCCGCGCCAGTGCCCAGGTCGCCGTCTCCGCACTGGAGGCGATGGCCGCCGCCATGGCAGCGGCCGAGGCCGAGCTGGGGCGCATCGACGCCGTGGCCGGCGATGGAGATCACGGGCGCGGGATGGTCAAGGGCTCGTCCGCCGCGCTCGCCGCCGGCCGGGAGGCCGCAGGAGCGGGCGCTGGGGTGCAGTCGGTCCTGCTCGCGGCGGGCGAGGCGTGGGCCGCGAAAGCCGGCGGCACGTCGGGCGTGCTCTGGGGCGCCGTGCTGTGCGCTGTCGGGCGGGAACTGGGCGACGACCGGGAGAAGATCACCGGCCGCGATGTCGCGGACGCCGTCGCGGCAGGGCTGAAGGCGCTGCTCGACCTCGGGAAGGCGCAGCCCGGTGACAAGACGATGGTCGATGCGTTCGTCCCGTTCTGCGAGGCGCTGACCGGCCGCGTCGGATCCGGGTCGGAGCTGCCCGCCGCCTGGCGGGAATCCGCGCGGGTGTGCAAGTCCGCGGCCGAGGCGACCGCCGGCCTGCGTCCCCGGGTGGGCCGGGCGCGTCCCCTCGCCGAACGCAGCGTGGGGACCCCGGACGCGGGCGCGACGTCGCTCGCCCTGTGCGCCCTCGCCGTCGCGGACGTGCTGGAGCGCGCCCGCTGAGCCGTACGAAGAGGAAGGGATGGGGGGGCCATGCCTCACCAATGGCGGATCATCGTCGGTTCCGACGATGCCGGCCTGGAGTACAAGAACGTCCTGAAGGCCGACCTGGAGGACGACGCCAGAGTGGCCGAGGTCGTCGACATCGGGGTCGGGGCCGACGACACGACACCGTATCCGCACATCGCCGTCATGGCGGCCCGCATGGTCGCCGCCGGCGAGGCCGACCGCGCGCTGCTGGTGTGCGGCACCGGGCTGGGCGTCGCGATCAGCGCCAACAAGGTGCCCGGCATCCGCGCGGTGACGGCGCACGACAGCTTCTCGGTCGAACGGTCCGTGCTGAGCAACAACGCCCAGATCCTCTGCTTCGGGCAGCGGGTCGTCGGCCTGGAACTGGCCCGCCGCCTGGCGAGCGAGTGGCTCGGCTACCGCTTCGACGCCAGCTCCAGCTCGGCGGCCAAGGTCAGGACCCTCCTCAACTACGAGTCGGGACACGACCTGGCCGACCAGGCCGAGACGTTGCGCTTGGGCGAGGAACTGGTGCACTCGTCCCTCGTCACCGGCGACGAACAGGACAAGCAGGCCGTACAGACCAACAGCGAGGAGCAGTGCTCATGACGGCAGCGGAGAAGGACCTCGATCTCACGTTCGGGCTGCAGGGCAAGGTGGCGCTGGTGACCGGCGGCGCGTCGGGCATCGGCGCCGCCATCGCCGCCACGTACGCGGCCAAGGGAGCCAGGGTCGCCGTGGTCGACATCGACCACGAGGCCGCTGGGTCGAAGGCGAAGGAGCTCGGAGCGGGCCACGCCGGGTTCGCGTGCGACGTAGCCGATCCCGACGCGGTCAGGTCGGCGACCGGCGCCGTCGTGGACGCCTTCGGCCGCATCGACATCCTGGTGAACAGCGCCGGTGTCGCGATCCTGGCCCCGGCCGAGGAGCTCGACGTCAACGCGTTCGACCGGACGATCGACATCAACCTCAAGGGCACGTTCCTGATGTGCCGGGACGTCGGCAGGCACATGCTGGCCGCCGGCAGCGGCAAGATCATCAACATGGCGTCACAGGCCGCCACCGTGGCGCTGGACCAGCACGCCGCGTACTGCGCCTCCAAGTTCGGCGTGGTCGGCCTGTCGAAGGTGCTCGCCTCCGAGTGGGCGGGGCGCGGGGTGACGGTCAACACCATCTCCCCCACCGTGGTGCTCACCGACCTGGGCCGCAAAGCGTGGGAGGGGCCCAAAGGCGACGCGTTGAAGGCGCAGATCCCCGCAGGCCGCTTCGCCCGTCCCGAGGAGATCGCCGCCACGGCGCTGTTCCTCGCCTCGGACGGCGCCGACATGATCAACGGCGCGGACATCCTCGTGGACGGCGGTTACACGATCCGCTGACCGGTGCGGGGATCCGGAGCGGAAGGGCCCTGTGTCCGGCCGGCGGCTGGAGGAACCACCGTCACCGCGCGATCGTTGAAGAGACAGGCGGACCCACCGAGTTTCGGGAGTTCAGCGTGGAGATCACCGGCATCATTTCCGGGCTCATCATCGGCATCGTGATCGGCGCACTGGGGCGCCTGGTCATTCCGGGGCGACAGCGCATCCCCATATGGCTGACCATCGTGATCGGCGTGGTCGCCGCGCTGATCGGCACGGCCATCGCGGCGGCTCTGGGGGTCGCCGACACCGGCGGCGTCGACTGGATCGAGCTGGGCATCCAGGTCGCCCTGGCCGCGCTCGGCGTCTCGCTGTCGGTCGGCATGTACGGCAGGCGCCGCAAGTGACGCACAAGGGCGACGGACGGGCGCCTGCGGCCGCCCGTCCCCGTCACGCGTGGGCCTCAGAGTGCCGGCGTCCTGATCAGGGCGATCCCACCCCACACGCGGAAGACGACGGCGAGCAGCAGCGAGGGCATGGCCACGGCCCCCGCCACTCCGGACAGAACGGTGTCCGGCGCGAAGACGGTCAGCACGGTGGCGCAGCCCGTGACCAGGCCGAGCCAACCCAGTGACGCCGGCAGCGCCCGCCCGGCGATCGCGGCCCAGCCCGCCGTGACCATCGAAAGCCCGAGGAACAGGCTGCCCGCTCCGCTCGGCGCGTCATGGCCGACGACGGCATAGGCCGTCCAGGCGGTCTGCGCCGCCTCAGGCTCCCGCGTGGCGGCGGCGAGGAAGGCGGGCACGCCGTACCAATGGTTCAGGGGCACGAGCACGTGGGTGATGATGCCGATCATGCCGAACCAGAGTGTCGCCGACGCGAGTGTGGGCGTGCCGTCCTTGAGCCGGGCGGCCAGTCCCGCCACGAACACCACGAGGAACACCAGGTTGACGAACCCCGAGAGCATCGCCAGGCGCAGCACTCCGCCTTCCGCGCGCAGGAACTCCAGGGCAGCGGCCGGATCTGCGAACGTCGCGGGGCTCCAGCCGCTGGCCGTCCACAGAGCGGCCTCCACCGCCAGACCGGCGCCGGCCAGAACGCCGGACCACCCGGCGATCCGGCGGTCAGGGGTCAACTGCGGCCCGCCTTGAGCTTCGCCGCCGTTTCGACCGCGCGCCGCGCCTGGTAGCGGCCGCTCTCCAGGGCGGGCTCGCCGGGCTCGCCGTCACCGCCGACGTGGGTCGTGCCGTACGGCGTGCCGACCTGGAACTGGATGGAGTGGGTGTATCCGGGCGGGACGATGATGCCGCCCCAGTGGTAGAAGATCGTGTACAGCGAGAGCAGGGTGCTTTCGTGGCCGCCGTGCCGGGTGCCGGCCGAGCCGAAGGCGCCGTAGACCTTGTCGGCCAGCAGCCCCTTCTGCCAGGCAGGGCCGGTCGTGTCGATGAACTGCTTGAGCTGGCTGGCCATCGCCCCGTACCTGGTGGGCGTGCCGAGCAGCACCACGTCGGCCCAGAGCAGGTCGTCCACGCCGGCCTCGGCGACGTCGCGGGTGCTCTCGACGTGCTGGGCCCACTGCGGGTTGCTCGCGATGGCCTGGGGCGGGGCCAGCTCGGTCACCTTGCGCAGGCGTACGTCGGAGCCGGCCTTCTCCGCTCCCTCGGCGAGAGCGGTGGCGAGCTTGTGCACGTTGCCGGTGGAGCTGTAGTAGATCACGGCGGTCTTGACGGGTTCGGACATGGTCTTCCTTCACTGTGTGGTGCGGATCAGCGGCCGGCGGGCCGGCCAGGTCAGTGCCAGCACGCTGGCGCAGGCCAGCGCCGTGGCGAGCGCGATGGCCAGGCGCATTCCCTGCGGGTCGTAGCCGGAGAAGGCCCAGACGCCGGTGGCCAGTGCCGGGCCGAGAGCCACGCCCAGCTGGCGGGCCAGGCTCGTCGTGGCGGCGGTGGTGCCGAGCAGGTGCCGGGGCGTGCCGGCCATGGCCATGGCCTGGTCGGGGCCGGCGAACAGGCCGGCGCCCGCGCCCGCGACGGCCAGCCGCCAGGCCAGGTCGGCCGGTCCCCAGTCGGAGCCGAGCGGGATGAGCAGCGCGAGCCCGGCGGTCACGACCACCGTCCCGAGCCGGGCCACCCGCACGGGTTTCCAGCGGTCGGCGAGCGCGCCGCCGACCGGCCCGGTGAGCAACATCGCCACGGGGAAGGCCAGCATCGTCAGCCCGATCTGGGCCGGCGGGACCGCCGCGACCCGTTGCAGGTGGAACGGGATCAGGAACTGCACGGCCATCACGGCCGCCATCTCGGCGAGCAGCGCCAGGTGCGGGGCGGCCACCCCGGGTGAGCGCAGCAGGTCCACGACCGGGCGGCTGCCCGGCAAGCGGAGCCACACCAGCACGAACGGCACCGCGACCGCCGCGAGCGCGACCCAGCCGGCGCCCGATCCGCCGGCGAGCGAGAGGGCGAGCAGCAGCGCCACGGCGGCGGCGCCGAGCAGCCCTGCCTCGACGGCCCAGACCCGGTCGGGCAGGCGTGGCCGGCCGCCCGGGGGCAGCTGCGTCATCCCGATCGCGATCACGAGAACGCTCGCGGGCACGTTGAGGTAGAAGATCCAGGGCCAGCCCAGGGTCTCGATCAGCAGGCCGCCGAGCACCGGGCCGCTCATCCCGCCCAGCGCGCCCAGGAGCAGCACCAGGGACATCGCCCTGCCTCGGGCCTGCTCGCGTACCGCGATCGTGGCCAGGAGGGAGATCAGCGCGAGCAGCACGGCACCGAACGCGCCCTGCACGGCCCGTGCGGCGATCAGCCACGCGATGCCCGGAGCGAGCCCGACCAGGGCACTCGCGGCGCCGAAGCCGGAGACGGACAGCACCAGGGCGGTACGCGGCCCGACGCCGTCCAGCCAGCGCCCGCTCGGCACGGTCAGGGCGATGAGGGGCAGCGTGTACGCCAGCACCACCCACTGGGCGAGGCTGGGCCCGATGTCCATCCGCTCCTGGATGGTGGGGATGGCGACGGTGACGACCGTGGCGTCGAGCTGGGTCATGAACACGGCGATCCCGCTCGCGGCCACGAGCCACCACCGGTCCCGCGAGGTCTCCCCGTCCATTCGCCCGATCCCCCGAACTTCTCATGCTGTGCAGTTCGGAAACTACACAGCATGGGAAGTTGTGTGCAAGAGAAACCAGAGAAGACGTCCTAGAACGAGGGATTCCCGGCCGCAGGCCAGGTGCGGCTCAGCGGACGAACGCCGACTCGTAGACCGCGAGCAGATGCTCCAGGACCCGCTCCTCCGGCCAGCCGCGATCGACCATGATGCGGTTGAACAGGTCGGTCGAGATCAGGCTCCAGAGCATGTCGGCGGCCGTGTCGGCGGTCCAGGGAGACGCGAGCCGGCCCTCGTCGGCGAGCCGGGCCGCGATGCGGCGGCAGTTGTCCATCTGGGCGGTCGCGACCGTCCTCCTGTGCCGGGCGGCGTCGGGGTCCTGGGGATCGACACGGTCCAGCGCGTGGTTCATGGCGGCCAGCCGCGGGTGATAGCGGACCAGGTGGCGCACCCACGCCCGCAGCGCCTCGGTCGCGTCGGCGGCCTCCCAGACCTCGGCCAGCGACCCGGCCAGCCCTTCCTGGCCGGCCACATAGCCGAACAGCGCGGTGACCAGGTCGGTGCGCGAGCGGAAGTGCAGGTAGACCGCGCGCCGGGAGACGCCGGCGCGCTCGGCGACCTCAGCCATGGTCAGGGCGTCGAAACCATCGCTCTCCAGGATCTCCCTGGTGGCCGCGAGCAGGGCGTCGCGGGTGCGCCGGCTGCGCGCGTTGTGCGGGTCGTCGATCGCCGGTGGCATGGCCCCCCTTCCTAGTAACTGCGCATCATGTGCACTTTACTCCTGAAGTGCGGCTCCGGACGGCGGAAAAGCCGTTGCCCTGGCCGGAACGGCGCTGACAGGATCTGGATCATGCCTTCCCTGACCTCGCATGACGGCGCCGTGCTCGCCTACCACGTGTACGGTGACGGGTCGCCGCTGATCTGCCTGCCGGGCGGCCCGATGTTGCCCTCGGCCTGCCTCGGCGAGCTCGGCGGCCTGTCCGGGCGCAAGCGCCTGGTCATGCTGGATCCCCGGGGCGCCAGCGGGTCCGAGACGCCCGCGGACACCTCCGCCTACCGCTGCGACCGCCTCGTCGACGACGTCGAGGCCCTCCGCCTGCACCTCGGGCTCGACCGGATCGACCTGCTCGGCCACTCCGCCGGCGCGAACCTCGCGGTGCGGTACGCGGCCCGGCATCCCGAGCACACCGGCAGGCTCGTGCTGATCACGCCGAGCACGCGGGCGGTCGGCATCGAGATCGCCGGCGAGTGGCGGCACGACACCGCGCGGCTGCGGGCGGGCGAGCCCTGGTTCGCGCGGGCGTACGCCGGCCTGGAGGCGGCCACGGCGGGCACGGCCACGGCCGACGACTGGGAGGCCATCACGCCGTTCACCTACGGCCGGTGGGACGCGGCGGCCCAGGCTCACCACGCGGCCGACGAGGAGCGGCGCAACGACGAGGCGGCGGCCGCGTTCGGCGCCGAGGGGGCCTTCGACCCCGCCGCCACCCGCGCGGCGCTCGCCGCATTCGAGGGCCCGGTCCTGCTGCTCGCCGGGGAGGTGGACGTCGCCGCCCCGCTCCCCGCCATGATCGAGTACGCCGGCCTGTTCAAGAACGCCACGCTCACCGTCCAGCCCGGCGCCGGCCACTTCCCGTGGCTCGACGACGCCGGCCACTTCGTGAGCGCCGTGGCAGCGTTCCTCGACTGACAACGCCCGGCATGCCCTGACTTAGCCCCCAACAAGGCGATAAGCACAGGTGTAGCCTGCTGTGGTCCCTGGCAGTGATCTCCCGCGGCCTGGGCCTGTCGTCTGGTTGAGGAGATGCGGATGCCGACCCGCGATGCCGCGAACCGCAGGAGGCCTGCCGCTCGACGGGGCGTGTTCGCCCGTGGCCGGGCCACCCTGGACGCGCTCGAACGCCTCATCGGCGGGCTCGGCACGGGGGTCCTGGCGCTGTTGACGCTCATGATGCTGGTCGCCGCCGCGCTCACGTCCGTGATCGGCGTGGGGTTGCTGCTGGTGCCCGCCGCGCTGCACGGGCTGCGCGCGGTCGCGAATCGGGAGCGCTCCCGGCTCGCCGACTGGGGCCAGGAGCTCATCACCCCCGAGCCGTTACCCGACGGCCTGCGCGCCGCGCTGGCCGACCGTACCGTGCGCAGGGAACTCGCCTGGGTGGTCACCCACGCCTCGCTCGGGCTGTTCCTCGGCTCGGTCGGCCTCACCCTGCCCATCAAAGCCCTGCAGGACGCCACGTTCTGGGCGTGGTGGTGGCTGCTGCCGCCGGGCGAGGCCTCCGACGGCGGCCTGGGGCTCTGGACCGTGGACGACGTGCCCAGCGCCCTGTCCATCGTCCTGGTGGCTCCGGTGTGGATCGCGCTCACCATGATCTTCTCGCCGGCCATGGCGTGGCTGCAGGCCTGGCCGGGACGCCGGCTCCTCGCCCCCGATCCCGACGCCGACCTCGGCGTGCGCGTGGCGCAGCTGACCGCGACCCGTGCCGCCGCGCTGGACGCGCACGCCACAGAGCTGCGGCGGATCGAACGGTCGCTGCACGACGGCACGCAGAACCGGCTCGTCGCCGTCAACGTGCTGGTCGGCGCGGCCCGCCGCGCCGTGGCGCGCAACCCGGCCGCCGCCGAGGACATCCTCGACCAGGCCCAGGGCGCCGCCGAGCAGGCGCTCACCGAGCTGCGCGGGGTCGTGCGGAGCATCCTGCCGCCGCTGCTGGCCGAACGGTCGCTGGCCGACGCGCTCGACGGCCTGGCCACAACCTTCCCGCTGCCGTGCACGATCGATGCCGACATTCCCGTCAGGTGCGCCATGTCCGTCGAGGCCACAGCCTACTTCGTGGTGGCCGAGGCACTCACCAACGTCGCCAAGCACAGCGGGGCCCGGCGGGCGCACATCCGGGTGCGCCGCCACGATGACCTGCTGCACGTCGAGGTCGCCGACGACGGGAAGGGCGGGGCCGACGAGAACGGCGGGTCGGGGATCAGCGGCATCCGGCGCCGTACGGAGGCGCACGACGGGACGTTCGCGTTCGACAGCCCTCAGGGCGGACCGACCACCCTCAGAGTCAGCCTCCCCTGCGGGTCCTGAGCCGGAGCCGGGGCCCCGCCTGGTCAGCCGCGCAGCCGCTTGCCCAGGGCCCGTTTCACGGTGCCGGCCAGGGTGGTGCGCATGTCGCGCTGGGCCTTCTGGGCCGCGTGGAGCTCGCGGCGCAGCGTGCCGACCTCGCGGCGCAACTCCACGGTGCTCCTGCGCCAGCGCGCGGCCTCGTCCCGCCACTTGGTGACCTGCGCGCGCAGCCGCTCCGACTCCCTGGCCAGCCGAGCCGCCTCTGCCTTGGCCTGGATCCTGGCCTTGTACGCGCTGCGCCGCCCGGGCAGCTCGCCGGGCTCGCGGGTGAAGCCGTGCTTGTCGCCCTTGACCCGCCGTACGCCCGACACGGCCTGCACGGCGGCGTCGAGCGGCTCTCCCTCCCGGGCGACGAGCCGGGCGCGGGCGAACGCGGAAACGCGCTCCAGCCTGGCCGGCACCGCGTCGCCGGCCGGATCGTCGAGCACCGCCTCGATCAGGCCGAGCCCTTCGACGCGGGCCAGGTCGAGCAGCACGGCCACGCTGTCCTCGCCGGGCGCCCAGCCCGCCGACAGGCGCAGCACGAACGGGACGCGCGGGTCGACCTCTTCCGCGGTCGCCAGGCGCACCCGGCTCTCGTGCTCGTAGTGGCCGTGGACCAGCACCAGGTCGAGGTTGGGGTCGTTGAGCGGGGCGCGGCGGTCGCGGTCGAGCGTGTCCCACGGGCCGACCACGACGACGGACAGGTCCACGACGGTCGACGCGAGCAGCGCGTCCACGCTGGCGCGGACGGCTTCGTACCCGGCCGTGCCGTCGACGACGGCGGTCACGTAGGGCACCTGCCACTCCCGCGCGGGGTGCGTGCGCAGCCACTGGTAGGCCGGGATGCGGTCGGCGACGAACGCGTGGCTGACCCGGTCGATGCTCTTCTGCTGCCGCATCCGCATGGTCGGCCCGAGGTGGTAGGCGCGGGCCCGCGGCTCGGGGACGAACACCGCTCCCGCCTGGTGGAGGCGGAAGCCCATCTCGGTGTCCTGGCCGACGATCAGGTCGTCGTCCATGGGTCCGGCCGCCTGGACGAGGCCGGCGTTGACCGAGGTGGCACCGCCGACGTGGAGGCTGAACGGGCGCGGCGAGTTGGTGGTCAGCCCGTCGGTGCGCTCCACCAGGCCGACGAGCCAGGCGTGCGGCGCGGCCGGCTCGAACGCCGCCTCCAGGTCGTCGGGCAGCACCTCGGGCAGCGGGGCCTCGGTGAACCTGATGTAGCTGGTCACCGAGAGGTAGGGAGCAGTGTGGTGCCAGCGCATGTGAGCCTCGATCGCGCCCGGCGTCAGCACCACGTCGGAGTCGAGCCAGAAGATCACGTCGCCGGTGGCCTCGGCGAGCCCCGCGTTACGGGCGCAGGCCCGGCCCGGCTTGTCGCAGACGGTCAGGCGGGCCGCCGTGCCCCCGGGAAGGCGCAGCGGGGGCGAGGTGCCGTTGTCGACGACGATGATCTCCGTCAGCGCGGCCGGGTACGTCTGCCGCGACAGGCCCTGTAACACCAGGTCGAGCTTGTCCTGGGCGCCGTAGGCCGGGATGATCACGCTGACCCGCAGCTCGGGGGTGAACTGCTCCTGCGGCTGCAGAACGCGGTAGTCGTTGCCGCGCACGCGCCGCACACCACCGTCCGGCACCAGATCTTCCGGGGGGTGCGGGAGGCCGGGACGATTGTCGGACATGCGCGTGGTGCTCCTCTGACAGTCGGCTCGGGGTGGCGGACGGCGCATTACATTACGCCACCTTCCTGGCGAAACCCATCAGTCAGGATACTTTTCCACCGCATCGCCCCAGGTCGTTCCTGCCAGCAAGCTCACAGGAAGCCCGCTCCCGGCGGAGCGCCGTCAGGCTTCGTCGCTTCGCCGTGTCACGGACCTCACGGCCTCTTCGGTACGCCCGATCACGGCGCTCCCGTCGTCGGCCGTGATGATCGGGCGCTGGATCAGGACGGGGTTCGCGGCCAGCGCGCCGATCCAGCGGTCACGGTCGCCGGGCTCGCGCGGCCACGAGGCCATGCCGAGCCGGTCGGCGACGGGCTCGCCCGTGCGGGTGATGTCCCACGGTTCGAGGCCGAGCCTGGCCAGCACCTCGCGGATCTCGCTCTCCGTCGGAGGATCGTCGAGATAGCGGCGCACGGTGTACGAGGCGGCCTCGGCATCCAGGATCGACAGCGCCGAGCGGCACTTGGAACAGGCGGGATTGATCCAGATCTCCATGGATCCGATGATCCCCCATCAGCCGCCCTTCGTTCAGCGGCGGGGCACAGGAAGCAGGGCGAGATGCTCGCTGGTCACCAGGTCGAACCTCAGCGCCAGCGAGACCAGCGCGTGGCGCTGCCAGTCGGCCTTCCCGTCGCCGCCCTGCGGGCTCTTGACGTGCAGTTTCTTCTCCGCCAGATAGCCGATGTGAAAGCCGATGGCGGTGCGGCTCAGACCCAGGTCGGGGAGCCGTTCGGCGATCTCGGGGATGGTCGGGATGCGCGAGGTCGACGGGTCGCGCAGGCGCGGCTCGCACAACGCCACGAGGATGCGGAAGTATTTGGCGTTCTGGTCGAGGGGGTAGGCCACCTGCGTGGCCGCGCCGCCGTCGGCGCCTCCCGGCGGCACGTGCACGTGCTGCGGCGCGAAGACCAGGAACGACACCGTGCCGTCGACCGCGGGCAGGCTCACCCGGGAGAACTCGAACGAGATCGGCGCCCCCACGCGTCCCGGCTGCACCTTCACGAACTCCCCGCCACCCTCGGGGTTCTCCACGACGTACGTCTTCGACGTGCTGAGGTTGGACAGCAGCCAGTAGTCTCCCACCGCGACGATCTTGCCGGCGCGGCGGGAGACCGCGGGGTCGTCCAGCACGATGTCCACCGGCGAGCCCGGGGTGCCGCGCCCGAAGAACGCCTGCTCGCCCGGCCCGAGCTCCAGAGAGTACGGCCGGTCGTCGGTCGGCGTGGCCGCCATCTGGATCAGGATCGTGCTGTGCATCGGGGGGACCTTACTCGGGATCGGATGGGGGTGTCGAGGTCACGTCACTCAGGCAACGGCTTGCCGCCGGGGCCGCGGCAGGTGCGCAGGCCCGCGTCGGGCTCGTCGTTTCCGCCCCCGCGGAAATAGACCTCGTTCACGTAGCCCCACCGGTTGTTGTCGGCCATGGTGGCCGCCCACCAGTAGTTGTGGTAGCGGCCGAGCTCGTAGCGGGCGCCGACCTTCTCGCACAGATACCAGTCGTTGCCCGCCGGATTGATGTACCCGACGACCGTGCCCTTCTTCGCCGACTTGTAGACCGGGATGCTCCCGCTCGGCGACCAGTCAGGGCAGTTCTGGACCTTGTAGGTGCCGTGCTTGTACGCCTTGCCGCACGGGCTGCCGTCCCCAGCGGCCTGCGCGGCGGGTGCGACGGCGGCCAGGAGGCCCAGGGTGAAGACCCCCGCGATCGCGGCCCGTCGAACAATCATGGTGCATTCCTCCCCGTTTCGGTGTTGCAACCCGATCCTGGACGCCACCTCAGATCGGGTAAACCTGTCAGCTGCGAGGTGACGTGGACGAACCCCGTGCCCATCGGCCATGATGAGCCGAATGACGGCGCCATCCCACGCAGGTCGCTACCGGATCGAGCAGCTCATCGGCGTCGGGGGTTTCGCCTCCGTGCATCTGGCGCACGACGACGAGTTGCGCTCGCCCGTGGCGGTCAAGATCCTGGCGGACAACTGGGCCCGCAAGACCGACGTGCGCGAGCGCTTCCTGCAGGAGGCGCGCCTGCTGCGCAGGGCCGACTCCCACCTGCTGGTGCAGGTCTTCGACATCGGCGAACTCGACGACGGCCGGCCCTACTTCGTGATGACGTACGCCGACCGCGGCACCCTGGCGGAGCGCCTGGCCAGCCGCCCGCTCCCCGTCGACGAGGCGCTCGGCGTGATGCGGGACATCTGCCAGGGCGTGGCCGTGCTCCACAGCATCGGGGTCGTCCACCGCGATCTGAAGCCGTCGAACGTGCTGTTCTGCTCCCGTCCCGAGGGCGGCGAGCGGGTGATGGTGGCCGATCTCGGCATCGCGCGGTCGACCGACCATCTGAGCGGGCTGACACTGCCCGCGGGATCGCCCGGCTACCAGGCCCCCGAGCAGCTCTACTTCGACGGGGCTCCGGACGCGCGCGCCGACGTGCACGGGCTGGGCGCGCTGGCGTACCACATGCTCACCGGGAAGGTGCCCGCCAAGCCGGAGCACCGGGTGCCGCCCGGCGCGCTGAACTCCGAGGTGTCGGAGGTGGTCGACGTCGCGGTGATGCGGGCCCTGGATCCCGACCGGGAGGTCCGCTGGCCCGACGCCGCCGCGTTCGGCGCGGCCCTGAGGTCGTCCACCGTTCCCGAGCCCCTCCCCGTGCCCGCTCCGGCTGACGACGGCGAACCGCCCGAGGAGAAGGCGCACGAGGGCCCGCGGCGGCCGGGGCGGCGTACGGCGATCGTCGCCGGCACCGGAGTCGTCGTGGCCGCCGCGACCGTGACGGCCGTGGCGCTGACCGCGTCGCCGCCCGTCGATCCGCCACCCGAGCCGAGCACGACGGCCGGCTCGCCGGCCGTGTCGTCCACCGTGTCGTCCACCGTGTCGTCCACCGTGTCGTCCACCGGCGGCCACCTGCGCACCGGCTCGGACATCCCCGACGAATACCGCGGGCTGATCGTGCAGGCCGGCACCTACTGCGAGTTGCCCGGCCTGAGCCCGGCGCTGATCGCCGCGATGCTCAAGGCGGAGTCCGGTTTCGACCCCGACCTGTCCGACAAGGCCAACGACGAGTACGGCATCGCCCGGTGGACCCCCGCGGTGTTGTGGCACTGGCAGCCTGGAGGCCTCCAGCGTCCCGAGCCGTCGCCGCCGTTCAGCCCCGAGCTGTCGATCGTCTCCATGGGGCGGTTCATGTGCCGGCTCGGCCCTCAGGTCACGAAGATCCCCGGCGATCCCGCGCTGAAGCTCGCCGCCCTCTACCGCAGCGGCGTCGCCCCGCTGAAGCAGGCGAACGGCGTGCCGCCGAAGTGGCGCGACTACACCACCAAGGTGGCCCGCTACATGCGCGACTACCAGCCCGCCTGACGCTCCACCCGCATGCGCCCGCCGGACGCTCCACCCGGCCTGCGCGGCCACGCCCGGCCTGGCGCCCGCCGGGGCCGGGGCGCGCACCCGCTCGCGGTCAGGGCGGGGCGGCGGGCTGCGGCGTTCCCGCGCGGGCGCCCGGCGGTGCGGCCGGCTGGCCGGTGGCCATGCCGGGACCGCCGATCCGGGACGGCGGCGGGGCCTGGCGAGGGCCCGCGGTGAGGATGACCAGCACGCACAGCCCAACGAGCACGACCACGGTGAGGAACACGCACACGACCTCGCACGCGGACACCTGGCAGGCGAACCGCTGCGGGCTCAGGCGGCACGGCGACGCGTTGAGCGCGTCGATGCGGTGCGCGAATGGAGGGTCCTCCCGGCGGAGCTCCTGCTCCATCTCGGCCAGGGCCCTTCGCTCCCAGTCCGACAGGCTCATGGTCGGCTATGGGGCCGGCGGCTGGTCGCCGGGCGTGAAGCTGGTCACATCGTTCTCCCTCGTCCTGCCAGGGGGGAACGGTCCTTCGCGCCGCCCCTGCCGGGGCGATGCTGGTCAGCCGCCGCGCTCCTACCCGGGGCGTTCGCCGCGAATCGCCCGTTACCGTTACCAGCCAGATCTCTTGCCATGTTTACGCCCGAGGGGCCAGGGCATGCCCGTGTTCGCCCAGCCCTGAGATCGCTGCCGGCTTCGTCCCGGCGGAAAGGAGTGGCGTGACTGTCCCGCACCGGCCACGCGAGGAATATCGCGGGCATACCGCCTGCACGCCTCCGCCCACCGGCCAGCTCTTCGAGATCGTCGTCCTGGACACCACGGGAGACGACGGCCAGGCGCAATGGAACACGGTCGGCTGGGGGGTCGGCCGGGCCGACGCGGACGCGATCGCCAGGACGTACGTGACGCGGCAGCTCTGCCCGTACGAGGCGGTCCAGATCCGGCACAACGGGCGGCTGCTCGCCGAGCACCGGCGCTCACTCCAGGAGGCGGCGCACCGCGAGCGGTGACGCACGGTCTCGTGGCCGTTCCGTGCTGTAGCGCCGCCATATCAATCTGCGCATGCCTTGAGCGACATGGATGTCGCCATGCGTACCTCCAATCGGCAGATTCCGGTTTTCGGGAGGTACGTAATGCACCGCAGAGTCGCCCTGCTCTCCGCCGCCGCGGTCGTGACCGGCGTCCTGGCGCCCGCGGGAGCCGCGCAGGCCGGCGCCCTGAGCGGCCCTGACCGCGACGGGCCCGTCAGGTGGTCGGCCACGGACTCGTGGTCGGAACGCAGGACCGTCTCGCAGTACTGGACCCGGCAGCGCATGCTCGCGGCACAGCCGCTGTCGTCGCCCGCGCCGCGGCGCACCGCCCGGTCGGAGCAGCCCTCCCGGGGCAACCCCTGGTCGGCCCGCGGCACCTCGGCCACCCGCGACACCCGCGGTTCGTGGACCACGCGCGGCTCCTCCACCACCCCGTCCCGTGACACGGGCGCCACCTCGGCCGTCAGGCGGCAGGCCGCGGTGCCCAACAGCCCCGGCCTGCGGTGGACCGACGCGGGCGCGGTGGTGCGCACCACCGGCCGGGTCTTCTTCACCACCGCCGACGGCCAGAACTCCTCCTGCTCCGGCACGGCCGTGACCAGCGCGAACGAGAGCGTGGTGATGACCGCGGGGCACTGCGTGAAGCTGAACGGCCAGTTCCACCGCAACTGGGCGTTCGTCCCGGCCTTCGATGAGGGGCAGCGGCCGTTCGGCACCTGGGTGGCCAGCAGGTTGCTGACCACCCAGCAGTGGAACGCGCGCGAGGACATCAATTTCGACGTCGGCGCCGCCGTGGTCGCGCCGCTGCAGAACCGGACGCTGACCGACGTCGTGGGCGGGCAGGGGGTGGCGTTCAACCAGCCGCGGATCCGGCAGATGTTCTCGTTCGGGTATCCGGCCGCGGAGCCGTTCGACGGCTCCGAGCTGATCTACTGCAGCGGGCGGTCGTTCAACGACACCGTCCAGACGCGCGACCTGGGGCTGCGCTGCAACATGACCGGGGGTGCCAGCGGCGGCCCGTGGTTCCAGGGGTTCGACGAGTCCACGGGGCTGGGCTGGCTGAACTCCGTCAACAGCTTCAAGTACAACTTCGCCCCGGACTTCATGTTCGGCCCGTTCTTCGGCGACGAGGCGATGGCCGTCTACCGCGCCGCCCAGAACACCAACGCGCTCTGAAGGGTGTTCCCGGCCTGGATCCGCTCCGGATCCGGGCCGGAAACGGCATGAGTAGATCTTTTCCCCTCATCTTCATGGAGAGGACAGGGGTGTTTATACTCATTTAATGCGTTTCGTCCTTTTTATCATGATTTTTGCTGCCCTGATGATGAGCCCCTCAGCGCCGGCAGCAGCCATCACCAACGGCGTCGCCGACGGAAACGCACACCCCGAAGTCGGCGCTCTCATCGCGAAGAAGGCGCACCCCGACGGCTCATGGGCCTACTGCACCGGTACGCTCATCGCGCCCACCGTCTTCCTCACCGCCGCCCACTGCGGGGAGCGCGGGCAGGAGACCGCCAGGGTCACCTTCGCCGACCGCTACCAGCCCGGGACCGCGTACTACACCGGGCGTTACGTGCCGGATCCCCGCTTCAAGGACGAATCAGCCCTGCACGACATGGCCGTGGTCCTCTTCGACAAGCCCATCCCGGGCATCAAGCCCGCCCAGCTCCCCCGCGAGGGGATGCTCGACGAGCTCGAAGCCGAGGGCAAGCTGCAGAAGTCGGCCTTCACCCCCGTCGGCTACGGCTCGCTGAACCCCACCAGGAAGAAGAAGGACGCCCCGCGGTTCCACTACCCGGACACCCGCAACCAGGCCACCATCTCCTTCAAGAACCTCTCGCGCCGGTGGCTCGACCTGTCACTGAAGGCCGAAGGCGACGGCAGCACGTGCTTCGGTGACTCCGGCGGCCCGAACTTCCTCGGCGGTCCCGAGTCGCACCTCCTCGTCGCCACCTCGATCAGCGGCGCCGACGACGCCTGCCGTGGCACCAACTACGACTACCGCCTGGACACCCCCACGGCCCGGAGATTCCTCGACGAGTACGTCACCCTCCCGTAGCGCCACCCCAGCCCTGCCAGGACCCTGCACCGGTACGACACGACCGCCACACGGGGCGCCGTGGCCGCGGCGCCCCGTGACCGTCGGCGAACGATCGCACCATCCGGGGTCTTTGGCGGGTTCGGTGTCGAATGACGCCTTCTTTACACCTCGACCTGCCCTACTGCGCTAACTTGAGTAAGAAATGATCTACCGTGGAGGTCGGGGAAATGGTGGAGCAGGGGCCCAACGGACCGACGAGCATCGACGTCACCAGGCCGAGCGTCGCCCGGATGTACGACTACTACCTCGGAGGAAAGGACAACTTCGAGATCGACCGGGAGGCCGTGCGGCAGGTCGAGAAGGCGATGCCCGAGATCCGCCAGCTCGCCCAGGAGAACCGCGCTTTCCTGCGCCGCGCCGTGCGCTACATGGCCCGCAACGGCATCCGGCAGTTCATCGACATCGGCTCCGGCCTGCCGACCGTGGGCAACACCCACCAGATCGCCCAGGAGATCGCCCCCGACTCCCGCGTGGTCTACGTCGACAACGACCCGGTGGTGCTGCAGCACGGCCGCGCGCTCCTGGCCACCGACGACAACACCAGCGTGGCCGCCGCCGACATGCGCCGCCCCGCCGACGTGTTCGGCCACCCCGAGACGGTCAAGCTCATCGACTTCGACGAGCCGGTCGGCGTCCTCATGATCGCCATGGTGCACTTCCTCACCCTGGACGAACGCGGCCCGATCATGCGCCAGCTGCACGACGCCCTGCCGGCCGGCAGCCACCTCACGGCCACCCACGTCACCACCGAGGCCCACTCGCCGGAGGCGGTCGCCCAGATCGAGGCCGTCTACGCCAGGACGCCGACGCCGATCTTCTTCCGCGGGCACGGGGAGATCGCCCGCTTCTTCGACGGCTTCGACCTGGTCGAGCCCGGGCTGGTGACCATCGACAACTGGCACCCGGACCCCTCCGACCCTGCCCCGCAGGCCACGAAGTGGCTCTACGGCGGCGTCGGCCGAAAGGCCTGACGCCCTCCGGGCCCCCGCACAACCTCCAGCCCGCATGTGAGCCATGCGGAGCTCGGCAACCAAAGGTTGACGCATGTCTGTGCCCCTTCACCAGGCGAAGGCGGAGTTCTTCCGTACGCTCGGCCACCCCGTACGCATCCGGGTGCTGGAGCTCCTGCAGCAAGGACCCCGGTCAGTGCGCGACATGCTCGGCGCCATCGACGTCGAGCCCTCCAACCTGTCCCAGCATCTGGCGGTGATGCGCCGGACCGGGATCGTGACGGCGACCCGGAGGGGCGCCACCGCCGTCTATGACCTGAGCAGCGGAGACGTGGCCGAGCTGATGCGCTCGGCACGCCGGATCCTCACCGACGTGATCGCCGGGCAGGACGAGCTGCCGGCCGAGCTCCGGAACGCCGAGAGGGACCTGTGATTTCGCCCCTTTACGTGGAGTTTGTTCACTAAGGTCGCCTGCATGGGAATGCCGATCAACAACCCGCAGGGCCAGGGACCGCCCTGGGTGCCGCCGACCGACGTCGAGCGGGCACTGTTCGAAGCCAAGTCGCGCGGTGACTGGGACGCGTACGTGAGTGTCCTGCTGGGCGTCGACACGTTCTCCTACAAGCCCAAAGACCGCGTCGACAGCCGCAAGCTGGTCGTCAACTGGCTGACGGAGCAGGGGCCCGAGGGCAAGGACTGCCTGGTCGTCTACACCCGGGGCGAGCTGCCCCCGAGACGGCACGACGCCGTCGCCTGCGAGGTCGGCCTGCCCTTCCCTCCCGAGGAGTGGTGGGGCGGCGAGCTGCAGGGGCTGCTGGTCAACCCGGGGAGCCCGTCGGGTGCGTACTTCAACGACGCCAAGCGCCAACGCCGGCACTGGAAGTCGCTCAAGAAGAGCGTCCCGAAGCGCGAGCACGACGCCGACCAGCTGCTCACCAGGTACACCGGCCCCCTGCACGGGCCGCTGGCCCACGGGCTGGCCTGCGGCGGGCACCTCGCGGTGCACAACGGGGTCATCTGGAACGAGATCGGCGACGTCTACACCCACTACGAGGGCGACGTCGAGACCCTGCGCGAGTCCTGGGGCGTCACCGACCGCGGCGGCTGGCACACGCAGGTCACCGCCCTGCTGGAGGGACGCAACAGCCCGGTCGAGCCGGAGTTCCTGCTCCAGGTGAGAAGCGATCTGGCCCGGCAGTACCCGGGCTCGCACCGCGACCCGTCGATGTGGCAGCAGGCGGCGGCCGGCGTGCTCGCCCAGAAGGGCATGGGCCCGCCCGGCATCGACGCCATGATGCAGCTGATCGGGCGGATCGCCCGCTACGAGGACCGGTTCCGCGCCGACGGCATCCTGCCGCCCGACGGGTACGTGACCTCGGCACTCGGCTACGACTTCGGCCGGGCGGTGAACTTCGCGCGCTGGGGGCTGAGTGCCCGCTTCGCCGAGCCGTTCGAGGTGGAGCAGGTCGTGACCAAGGCCGGCGAGCTGACCCGGCAGGTGTACGAGACGTGGGAGTCGTTCTCCGCCGGCTACGTCCTGGGTCGGGTGCTGCGCTTCGACGACGAGGCGTTCGGCCACATGTACGGCTCCGCGCTCACCCCGCACCGCATCCTCACCCAGGATCCCGGCAGCCCCTGGCGTAACATCCCGTTCGCTCTCGACGCCCCCCGGTAGGCCCTCTCCGCCCACCCGACAGGGCAACGAGCCCATCCCATGAACGCCGGACGCTCGCGGGTGGCGGCCCGGGAGGGGCGGCGGGGTCAGGCGGCGTGCTCGGCCCGGTCGGCCTCCTCCTTGGTCCTGTGCACGGCCCCGTCGGCGTGTTCCGGCGGGCCGTACACGGTGTAGAGGACCAGCGGGTTCACGCCGGTGTTGACGAAGTTGTGCCGGGTCCCGGCGGGGACGGCCACCAGGTCGCCCTGCCGTACCTCCCTGGTCTCGCCGCCCACCCGGGCCTCGCCCACGCCGGAGACGAACGTCAGGATCTGGTCGATGCCCTCGTGGACCTCGTCGCCGATCTCGCCGCCCGGCGGGATGGTCATGATCACCAGCTGGCTCTTCTCCCCCGTCCACAACACGCGGCGGAAGTCGGCGCTCTCCTCGGCAACGGTCGCGATGGTGAAATGGTGCACGGTCAGCTCCTGCTCCAGGGTTCGTACGGGCTTTCCTCCTGCCTGATCGCAGGGCCAGGTAAACCTCCTCGCCCGGAATCGCCCTCTCACCTGAGCCCGTCCAACCGGCACGGTCACCGGTGACCGCCACCCGGGCCTCCTCGGGATCCGGCCTTGTTCATGCCTCCCTGTTACGTAACTGGTACGCCATGTCAGGCCGAGGTGCGAGGCTAAGGGCCCCGGCTTTAGGGGTGATTTCGAACCGATTCATGATGGCCCGGCCGCTAGGGGGAGACGGCAATCGAACGGTCGACGGGGGATGACATGACAACACAGATGGAATTCCGGATCCTCGGGCCTCTGGAGGCGAGCTGCCTGGGGCGTCCGGTCAAGCTGGGCGGCCCGCGGCCGCGCTCGCTGCTCGCCGCCCTGCTGCTGGACGCCGGGCGGATCGTGCCGCTCGACCGGCTGGTGACGGCGATCTGGGGGGATCGCCTGCCCGGCTCGGCGCGCAACCAGGTCGCGATCCACGTACACACGTTGCGCAAGGCGGTCAGGGCCGCCGGCCGGGACGCGGAGCTGATCACCACCGAGCGGGTCGGCTACCGCCTGCTCACCGACGACGTATGGCTGGACGCGCACGAGGCGCGGCAGCAGGCCGCCGCCGCCCGGCGGGCGAGCCGGCCGGAGGAGGCGTCGGCCACGCTGGCACGGGCGCTCGACCTGTGGCGCGGCCCGGTGCTGGCCGAGATCGACACCACCGAGATCGCCGCCGCCGCCCGCGGCCTGGAGAACGCCCGGCTCGACATCGCCGAGGAGTGGGCCGACGCGGAGCTGGCCTGCGGCCGTCCCCGCGAGGCCGTGGCCCGGCTGGCCGGGCTGGTGGAGGAGCACCCGCTGCGCGAAGGGCTGCGCGAGCGGCTGATGCTGGCGCTGTGGCGTTCGGGACGGCAGGCCGACGCGCTGGAAAGCTACCAGCAGGGGCGCCGGCACCTGCTGGATGAGCTCGGTCTGGAGCCGGGACAGGCTCTGCGGGACCTCCAGCAGGCGATCCTGGCAGGACCGCCCCCTGCCGGCACAGCGCACGAGGACCCACCCGCGCCGCCGCCCAGCACGCCCGCCGTCCCAACCGGCACGCCATCCGTACCGACGTCCACCGCTCCGTCCGGTCCACCGGGCCAGTCCATCGCACCACCCGGAGGGTCGACCGCGCAGCCCGGCACATCCACCGCGCCACCCGGCGCGTCCACCGCGCAGCCGGGCGCGTCCGGTGCTCAGGTGGACCAGCCCGTTGCGTTGGTCAAGGTACGTCCGGCCCAGTTGCCGCCGGCTGTGTCGGCGTTCGTGGGCCGTACGCCGCAGATCCGGATGCTCGACGGGTTGACGCGGCCGCAGCGGGACGGCCTGCCGGTGGCCGTGATCAGCGGCGCCCCTGGGGTGGGCAAGACCTCGCTCGCCCTGCGGTGGGCCCAGGAGGTGGCCGGGCGGTTCCCCGACGGTCAGTTGTTCACGAACCTGCACGGCTACGACCGGGACAGGAGGTCGGCGGAGCCGTCGGCCGTCCTGGAGCGTTTCCTGCGCGCGCTCGGGGTGCCGGGGACGGCGGTTCCACCCGCGCTGGAGGAGCGGACCGCGCTGTTCCGCAGCACTCTGGACGGCAAGCGGGTGCTGGTCCTGCTGGACAACGCCGAGTCGGCCGCGCAGGTGCGCCCGCTGCTGCCCGGCACGCCGGACTGCTGCGTGATCGTCACCGGGCGGCGCCGGTTGGAGGGGTTGGCCGTGAGCCACGGCGCGCTGCAGGTGCCGTTGGACGTCCTGAGCGAGCAGGAGTCGGTCGAGTTGCTCGAACGCGTGGTGGGAGCCGAGCGGGTGTCGGCCGAGCACGAGGCGGCGACCCGGCTGGCGACACTGTGCGACAGGTCACCGCTGCCGCTGCGCATCGCGGCGGCGAAGCTGACGGCGAGGCCGCGGTGGTCGCTCTCCGAGATGGCCGAGCGGCTGGCCGACGAACACCACCGGCTGGACCAGCTCAGCCGGGGCGACTTCGAGGTCAGGGCGAGCATCGAGCTGTCCTGCCGCGAGCTGTCGGAGCGCGCCGCCCTGGCCTTCCGCTGGCTCGCGATGGTGGAAACCCCGGGCGGGTTCGCGCCCTGGCTGGCGGCGGCGCTGCTGGACACGTCGGTCCAGGACGCGGAACTGCTGCTCGAACAGCTGGTGGACGCCCAGCTGCTGCAGCCGCTCGGTAGTGACGGGGCCGGTCAGCCGCGTTACCGCTTCCACGATCTGATCCGCCTGTTCGCCCGCGAGCAGGCCTCGGCTGGGCCGCCGGGCGCAGCGTCGGCCGCGCTGTGCCGGGCTTTCGGCGGGCTGCTCGGTCTGGCGGAGAAGGCGCGCGACCTGCGTTACGGCCACCAGTACAGCAGGGTTCCGCGCGGCGACGCGCCGCGCTGGCTGCCCGGCGAGGCGGCTCAGGCGGTGTTGCTGAGCGACCCGCTGGCGTGGCTGGAGAGCGAGCGGCTGACGCTTGTCGCCGCGGTGTCGCAGTGCGCCGAGCTGGGACTCGCCGACCTGAGCCGCGACCTGGTGGCCAGCTACGTGCACCTGTTCGAGTGTCGCGCCTATTTCACCGACTGGCAGGCGGTGGCGACCAGGGCCTTCGAGGCCTGCCGTGCCGCCTCCCACCTGCCGGGCCAGGCCGCCATGCTCTACTCCATCGGCTCGCTCCACCTCGTCCTGCGGCGGCTGCCGCAGGCCACCGGGTTCCTGCGCGCGGCGCTCGGCCTGTTCGAGCGGCTCGCGGACGTGCCCGGCCAGGCCATCGTGCTCCGTCACCTCGGCACCGTCCATCTCTTCCAGGGTGACCTGGGTAGGAGCAGGGCGGAGCTCGAACGCGCGCTGGGGCTGTTCGAGCAGGTCGGCGACGCCATGTCGCTGGCGCACGGGCTGGGTTTCCTCTCGCACATCCACATGCTCGAAGGCCGGCTGGAGGAGGCCGCGCGGCTGCTGGATCGTGCGCTGGTCATCAACACGAACCGGGCCCTGTCGCAGGCGCAGCTGCTCAAGCGCAGAGCGGAGGTCCGCCGCCGCCAGGGCCTGCACGCCGAGGCCGTCAGGGACGGCGAGCAGGCCCTGGCCATCACCATCGACCTGAACGACCTGGTGGGCCAGGCGTACGCGCTGCACGCGCTGGGCGAGGCACGGCACGACCGTGGGGAGCTGGTCGCGGCCGCCGCCGACCTGCGCAGAGCGTTGGGGATCGCCCGCCAGGTGGGTGACAGGCTGATCGAGGGCCGCGTTCTCCTCGCGCTCGGCCATCTCGAAGGCGAGGGGAGCATCGGCTGCTTCCGGCAGGCCGCGGACATCTTCGCCGGCATCGGCGCCACGGGCTGGCACGAGCAGGCCGTCAAGGCGGCGCTCGCCGTGACCGCCTGAGCGCAGAAGGGGACGGCGGCGGGCCCAGCCGGGTCGCGGGCGGCTGGAGCCATGCCATGGACGAACAGCCGGGCCTCGGGCGGTGGCCCTAGCCGGGTCGGGGGCCGTCCTCGCCCCACCAGCCGCGGCGGGCGGCGAGCAGCCCGGCCTGGAAGCGGGTGCGCGCGCCGAGCCGCTCCATCATCTCGCTGACCCGCCGGTGCACCGTACGCAGGCTCACTCCGAGCTGGCGCGCCACGGCCTCGTCCTTGAGCCCGGCCGCCAGCAGCGTGAACAGCTCGGGGTCGGGAAGGTCGGCCGGGCCGCCGGACGGCGCGTCGAGCGGTCTGGCCGGCAGCGGCAGCGCCGACCTCCACAACACCTCGAACAGGGCGACCAGCGCGTCGAGCAGCGTCGAGGAGTGCACGATGACCGCGCTGTCGGCATGGGCGGACTCGTCGGTGCTCAGCGGCAGGATCGCGATCCGCCGGTCGGCGATGGCCAGCTTCATCGGCACCTCGGGGCTGACCCTGGCCTGCTCGCCCGCGGCCACCGACTCCTGGGCGAGGCGCAGCTTGCCGGGGATCTCCAGGGCGGAGGCGTCGTAGATGCCGCGGACCTGCAGGCCGTACGCGAGGCGCTCCATCTCGGCGACGTTCTGCTCGCTGGGATCCTGCGCGTACGGTGGCCGGTCCAGTACCAGGATCTCCCCGGTCGCCGCCTGCTGGAGCTGCGTGAACCGCTGGACCACGGCCGCCCGGCCCTGGACGACCTCGACGAGCTCCTCGGGCGAGTGGTTCTCCGTGCGCGGGGTCTCGGCGAGCATCGCCAGCGCTGCCAGCCGCGCCTGCGCCAGCCCTTCCTCCCTGCGCGAGATGAGGGCGGAGACCGCCACGTCCGGCCGGGTCGCCAGGAACCGGACCGGTCGCCCCGCCATGCGGCTGACCAGACCCAGCGCCTCCAGCCGGGCGAACGCGCGGCGCAGAGCCACCGTGGTGCGCCCGGTGTGCGCGGCCAGCTCGTGCAGCGTCGCGCGCGGCCGGCGCAGCAGATCACGGTATATTTGCTCGTCCTCGGCGTCGACGCCGACCGCCGCGAGTGCGTTGTCATGCGGGTCCACGATCCACAAGCATGTCATATTCATGAAATGTCGCAAAGCTGCCAACCGCTGAGCTGGCCTCGGCGATCCGCTTCCCGGTAGGACGGACATGGACCTGTTGATGTTTCGCACCCATGCCTGCCAGGGAGGCAGCTTTGAAGAAGGCTTTCGCCATCGGGTTGACGGCCGCGCTCGCGGTCGTGTCGGCCCCGACGCCCGCGTCCGCTGACGGTTTCGGCCGCTGGCACCAGCCCTCCTGCGAGACGGTCACCGGCGACGGCACGGTGACGTACACGCGGGACGAAGGCAAGACCATCACACCGACCAGCAAGACGTTGGAGCCGGTCGTCTACACCAACGGCCTGGTCACCCTCGACCGCCCTGACACGTTGCTCTCCTTGGCCAACAACCAGTTGTCGCGCTCCTCGGACGCCGGCTGCACGTGGGAACCCGTGGGCGAGGTGGCGGGCTCGAACATCGAGCTGACCGCGGCCCGCGGCGACCGCGCCTACGCGTGGGACCGCGAGGGCCACCTCTCGCTCGCCACGACCGACGGGGTCACGCCGCTGACCTCGCCGGCCGACAGGCTGGCCGGGCTCGGCACCCACCGCCGCCACGGCGACCAGCTGCGGGTGGCCGACGGCGACGGGCAGCTGCACGAGTCGCGCGACGGCGGGCGCACGTGGCAGCCCATCGGCGTGCCGGCCTGGGAGAAGGACGAGCTGCGCAGCGTCTACACGGCGGTGTTCGACCCGCACAACCTCAACCACGTCGTGCTGGGCGCGTCGAACACCGGGGTGCGCGTCACCACCAACGGCGGGCGCACCTGGACGACCGCGAAAGGGCTGAGCGCGTCCGGCGGGAAGGTCAACGTGTTCAGCGCCGCGATCTCGCCCACCTCGCCGAACGTCGTGTACGTGATGGGGCTCGACCTCGACGAGCTGCACGCGGGCGCGCCGTCCGGCGGCCGGCACATCTACCGCTCGATGGACGGAGGCCGCCGCTTCGTCCCCGTCGTGGACCAGGGCAACGGCATCACGATCCCCAACGGGCCGCTGCTCGCCGCCCACCCGAAGGACCCGGGCGTGCTCTATTTCGTGTGGGGCACCGGCTGGTCCTCCCTCGGCACCGACATCTACCGGTACGACTTCTGGCGCGACAACGTCACCATCCGGCACAACGCCTACGACCGGGTCACCTCGATCGCTTTCAACCCCGCCGACTCCAGCGTGATGTACCTGGGGGTGGCCGAAGAGGTCTGACCGCCCCGCGAGAGAGACCGGCGCACCTTTCCGCCGCGCGCCTCCCGTCACCCTTCCGGTTCCAGGGTGGCGGGAGGCGCTGTCACGGCGCCCACAGGCTGTGGATGAGAGCCGCCGAACACCTCCCGCAGCGCCTCCGGCGTCAGGACCTCGCCGGGAGGGCCCTGCGCCACCAGCCGGCCACCGTCGAGGAGGAGGCAGTGGCCGGCTCTCATGGCCGCGGCCAGGTCATGGGTGACGTGGACCACCGTGACACCGCCCGCGCTCTCCTCGTCGACGACGCCGCCGATGAGACGGCCGGCCTCCACGTCGAGCCCCGTCGCCGGCTCGTCGAGCAGGAGCAGCCCCGGCTCCTGGGCCAGCCCCTGGGCGACCAGCGCCCGCTGGCGCTGCCCTCCCGACAGCGCGCCCAGCTGCCGCCCGGCCAGGTCGAGGATGCCCAGGCGAGACATGCAGGCGTCGACCACCGCCCAGTCGGCCGCCGTCAGCCGCCGCCACGGCCCGCGTAGCGCCCAGCGGCCCATCGCCACCGCGTCGCGGACCGTGAGCGGCAGGGCGTCCGGCACCGCGCTGCGCTGAACCACGTATCCCGGGCGCCGCCGGTCGCGCTCGATCCGCCCGCGTACCGGTCTGATGACGCCGGCGAGCACGCCGAGCAGCGTGGACTTGCCCGAGCCGTTCGGGCCGACGACGGCCGTCACCGCCGAGGCGGGCAGTCCGGCCGAGATCCCGCGCAGCACCGTCCTGCGGCCGAATCCGGCCACGACGTCATGGATGGCGACCGCATCGCCGAGCTTCATGGCCAACCTCCACTTGAAAACGACAACGGTTTTCATTGTAGTGTGGCTGTCATGGATTGGCTGCTTGATCCCTTCCAGGTGTCATTTGTCCGGCAGGCGCTCTGGGCGGGCGTCCTCGTCTCCCTCATCTGCGCGATCGCCGGGACCTGGGTCGTGCTGCGCGGCATGGCCTTCCTCGGCGACGCGATGTCCCACGGGATGCTCCTGGGCGTGGCGCTCGCGTCCCTGACGGGGGTGAACGTGCTCGTCGGCGGGCTGCTCAGCGCCGCCGGGATGGCGTTGGGCGTGAGCGTGCTCGGCAGGTCGCCGCGGCTGTCCCAGGACACCGGCATCGGCCTGCTCTTCGCCGGGATGCTGGCGCTGGGCGTGATCGTCGTCTCCCACTCCCGGTCGTTCGCCGTCGACCTGACCGCGTTCCTGTTCGGTGACGTGCTCGCGGTCCGCGGGGACGACCTCGCGGGCCTGGGCGCCGCGCTCGCGGTCACCGTCGTGGTGGCGGCGCTCGGCCACCGGGCGTTCGTCGCGCTCGCGTTCGACCCCCGCAAGGCCCACACGCTCGGCCTGCGCCCGCGGGCGGCTCAGGTGCTGCTGGTCGGGTTGGTCACGGTCGCCATCGTCGCCTCGTTCCACATCGTCGGCACCCTGCTGGTCTTCGGGCTGCTCATCGCGCCGGCCGCCGCCGCCGCGCTGTGGGCGCGGGCCATCCCGAAGATCATGCTCGGGGCGGCGCTGCTCGGGATCGTCTCGACCGTGGCCGGGCTCGTCGTCTCCTGGCATGCGGCGACGGCGGCGGGCGCCACCATCGCCGCCGTCGCCGTGGCGCTGTTCTTCGTCTCCGCGGCGGCCGGCCTGCTGAGACACCGCCTCGCGGCCCGTACGGGAGCGCCGTCATGAGGGCCGCCGTCGCCGCGGCGCTCGCCGGGCTGCTCCTGCTGGCCGGGTGCGGGCGGCAACCGCAGCAGAGCACGGCCGCCCGCACCCCGCACGGGTACGTCGCGGGCGCCGAGGAGATGCCGGAGCCCCAGTCGCGGCTGCTGCTGGCCGGTGACCGGGCGGGCGCCGTGCGCGTGCTCGACCTGCTCACCGGCAAGGTGTCACCGGTCGCCGACGTCGAGCAGGTCGAGAGCGTGACCGGCGACGGCCGCTTCGCCTACCTCACCACCGCCACGGGCGGGCTCCGGGTGATCGACACCGGCGCGTGGACCGTCGACCACGGCGACCACGTGCACTACTACCGGGCGGCGCCCCGCGACCTCGGCACGCTGCGCGGGCGGCCCCCGTACACCATCGCCGGCGACGCCGCCGTGACCGCCGTGCGCTCCTCCGACGGCACGGTCATGCTGCTCGACCGCGCCCGCATGGAGAAGGGCACGCTGGCGGAGACCGCCAGATTCACGGCCGCCGCCGCGGTGCCGTACGCGGAGCACGTGATCGTGGCCGATGGCGGCGAGGTGCGGCTCGTGACGCGGGCCGGCGAGCCGGGCCAGGCCATCGGCGCCTGCGCGGACGCGGCGGGAACGGCGGTGACCAGGCGCGGCGTCATCATCGGCTGCGCCGGCGGCGCCGTGCTCGTCACCGAGGACGACGGCGCGTTCGAGATCGTGCGGATCCCCTACCCGCGCGTGCCGTCCGCCGGCCGGCGGGCCACGGAGTTCCGGCACCGGCCTGGCAGCACGATCCTGGCGGCCAGGGCCGGCGACGCGGGCGTGTGGGTGCTCGACGTCACCGCCAGGACGTGGCGGCGGATCAGGACCGGGCCCGCCGTGGCGGTCAACGCCGCGGGGGACGGGATGCCGGTCCTGGTCCTGACAGGTGACGGCACGCTGCGCGCGTACGACCCGGGCTCCGGGAAGGAACAGGCCGGCACGATGGTGCTCCGCACGCCGCTGACCGGCGCGCCGTCCATCGAGGTCGACGCCGCCCGCGCGTACGTCAACGACCCGGCGGGCCGGGCCGTGCACGAGATCGACTACAACGACGGCCTCAGGCACGCCCGCACGTTCGAGCCCGGCTTCGCGCCCGCGCACATGACGGAGACCGGGCGATGAGGGCGCGCAGGGCCGCCTGCGTCGCGGCGGCCGTCGTGCTGGCGGCGCTGGCCGGATGCGCCGGCCAGGACGCGCGGGGGCCCCAGGTGGTCGTCACCACCAACATCCTCGGCGACGTCACCCGCGCCGTCGCCGGCGGCGAGGCCGAGGTGACCGTGCTGATGAAGCCCGACTCCGACCCGCACTCGTTCGGCGTCTCGGCCCAGGAGGCCGCGCTGATCGAACGCGCGGACCTCGTGGTCCACAACGGGCTCGGCCTGGAGGAGGGCGTCCTGCGGAACGTACGGGCCGCCGCGGACGCCGGCCTGCCCACGCTGGCCGTCGCCGAGGGCGTCGAACCCCTCCGCTTCGCCGGCGACGAGAGCGCCGGGCAGCTCGACCCCCACTTCTGGACCGACCCGCGGCGCATGGCCAGGGCCGTCGACCTGATCGCCGAGCAGGTCATCGCGCACGTGGACGGCGCCGATCCGGCCGCCGTGCGGGCCGCCGCCGACGCTTACCGCGAGCGGGTCGAGCGGCTGGACGCCTGGGTGGCGGAGCAGGTCGCGACCGTCCCTCCCGCCGCGCGCAAGCTGGTCACCAACCACCATGTCTTCGGCTATTTCGCGCGGCGCTACGGCTTCGAGGTCGTCGGCGCGGTGATCCCCAGCGGCACCACCCTGGCCTCCCCGAGCGCCTCGGACCTGCAGTCGCTGAAGGTCGCCGTCCAGCGCACGAAGGTGAACGCGATCTTCGCGGACTCCTCCCAGCCCGACCGGCTCGCCCAGGTGCTCGCCTCCGAGGCCGGCGTGCGGGTCAAGGTCGTCCCCCTGTTCTCGGAGTCGCTGAGCAGCACGGCGGGCGCCACCACCTACCTCGACATGGTCCGCACCAACACGAAAGCCATCGTCGACGGCCTCAACGGCCGCTGAACCCCCAGAGAAAGGCACACTCATGACCGTCAGGACATCCCTTCCCGTTCTGGTCGCCGCCGCGGCCCTGCTGGCCGCGTGCGGAACCGCGCCGCCCGCCCCTGCGCCCGGCGCCGCGCCGCCCGCCGCCTCCTCCCCTCAGCCGCCCGTGACGGATCCGATCGTGGTGACCTACGACGGCGGGCTCTACGTGCTCGACGGCCAGAGCCTGCGGCTGGCCAAGGACATCCCGCTGGCCGGGTTCAACCGGGTCAACCCCGCGGGTGACGAGCGGCACGTGATGGTCTCCACCGCGACCGGTTTCCGTGTGCTCGACGCGGTCACCCCGGCGCTGAAGGACGACGAGTTCAAGGGCAGCAAGCCGGGCCACGTCGTCAGGCACGGCGGCACCACGGTGCTGTTCTCGGACGGCACCGGCGAGGTGACCGTGTTCGACCCCGCCGACCTGGCCGGGGGCCTGCCGGAAGGCGAGGTCTACACCGCCGCCGCGCCCCACCACGGTGTGGCGCTCCAGCTGGAGAACGGCGAGCTGGTCGTCTCCCTCGGCACCGAGGAGAAGCGGACGGGCCTGCTCGTCCTCGACAGGTCGCGCAAGGAGATCGCGCGCAGCGAGGACTGCCCGGGCGTCCACGGGGAGGCCACCGCGCTGGACGAGGCCGTCGTGGTCGGCTGCGAGGACGGCGTGCTCATCTACAAGGACGGCGAGTTCACCAAGGTCGACAGCCCCGACGAGTACGGCCGCATCGGCAACCAGGCGGGCTCCGACGTCTCCCCCATCGTTCTCGGCGACTACAAGAAGGATCCCGACGCCGAGCTGGAGCGCCCGACGCAGGTCTCGCTCATCGACACCGCCGCCGGCACGATGCGGCTGCTTGACCTCGGGACGAGCTACACCTTCCGCTCGCTGGCCCGCGGGCCGCAGGGGGAGGCCCTCGTGCTCGGCACCGACGGCCGCGTCCACGTCATCGACCCCGCCGAGGCGAGGGTCGTCAGGTCGATCGAGGTCATGGGCGAGTGGAAGGAGCCGATCGACTGGCAGCAGCCGCGGCCGGCCATCTTCGTCCGCGGCCGGAGCGTCTACGTGAGCGACCCGGCGACCAGGAAGGTGCACGCGATCGACCTCGCGTCCGGGAAGGTCGTCAGGAGCACCACCCTGCCGCGCAGCCCCAACGAGCTCAGCGGCGCCGGCTGAACGCCGCAATGTCCGGCGAATGTCCGGCTCGCGGCCTGGTCCTGGCCCGCGCGACCCGCCAAGACTCGATGACGTGAACGGGGAGCGGCTCCCCTCACGAGAGGAGTGACTGGTGAAGATCTCACGTATCGCGGCGGGCATCACGCTCGGCGCGCTTTCCGCCGCGCTGTTCGCGACCCCGGCGATGGCCGACCGCGACTCCGGCGGCGGCACGTTCGACCGCGAGTACGGCGTCGGCACGCTCGACCGCGAGTACGGCGACGGCACGGACGGCACCCGCGTGACCTGAGCGCGTGACCGTACTCGGCCCGTGCAACCTCCTCGGACGGGGGTCGGGGGACCCGGGCCGGCCTCGAACGTCAGGGGTCCGGCCGGGAGCGGCCGGGGAAGCCGCTCCTCAAGATCCGCAGGAGCGAGGCCCCGGCGAAATAGCCGATCAGAGCCGCCGTGGGGAAGCCGGCGGGACCGTGGTTGCCGGGCCCTGCCAGGGCGACGGCGAGGAGGCCGCCCACGACGGCGGCCATCCCGGCGAAGGTCAGAGCAGCGGCGCCGCGTCCCGGGGGCGCGTTGGGGCCGCTGCGCCGTTCCACGGACCCGAACACCGCGACGAGCAGACCGAGGATGATCGCGAGCGCGGCCAGCCAGGGGATGCGCAACAACAACCACGGAAGGGATCCGGGGGCGGCCTGGGGCAGCAGCCCGGTGGGGTAGAGCGCCAGGACGCCGAGCACGGCGGCGGTCATGTGCCACAGGAACAGGGTCATGATCACCGAGTTGACCGCCACGACCGCCGTCCACTGCCGTACTCCCTGCAACCACCGGTTGGCGGGCTCGTGGAGGAGCAGCGCGACGCCGGTCTGGGCGGTGGCCAGCGCCAGCAGGGCCAGGGTGGGCGGGGACGTGTTCTGGATCTCCTGCCCCGCCACGCCGACCATGCTGACCGGATAGGGGCCGAACACGGTGAGCCCCACCAGGGCGGCCAGCCCGGTCAGCGCCAGGGGCAGCGCGACGGCCGGGCGGGCCGGCAGCCGCCCGTCCTGCCAGGCGAAGCCGAGCTGGTGCACCGCGAGCCAGGCGAACAGGTAGTTGCCCGCCCCGCCGTAAGGGATCCACGGCACGAACCGCCCCGCGTCGCCCGCCGCGACGAGGACGACCAGCACGATGGGCACGGCCAGCCCGTACCTGCGGTGCAGCGCGTGCATCACCGGTGTCAGGACCACCGCCGACAGGTACGCCACCAGGAACCACAGCGGGATGCCCGCCAGCCAGACCCCCATGCCGACCAGCTCGGGGCCGACCCCCGCGACGCCGGCGGCCAGGCCGGCGGCCGTGAGCACCGCCAGCAACATCGTGGTGGGCCGCACCAGCCGGTCGGTACGGCGCAGCGTCCACCCGGCGGCGCCGCCGCCCTCGCGGCGGTGGGCGGCGAGCGAGGCGGCGTTGGCGTACCCGCCGACCAGGAAGAAAATCGGCATGACCTGGAACAACCAGGTCAGCGGCCGGGTCCACGGCACGACGTCCAGGACGTTGACCCCGTGCAGGCCGCCGTTGTAGCTGACCGAGAGCACCAGCCAGTGCCCGGTCACCACGGCCGCGATCGCGACGGCACGCAGGAGGTCGACGTGGCGGTCGCGGTGGGCAGGGGTCTGCTCGGCCTTGCGCCGCAGCTCTCTCGCGGCCCGTTCGATGGCTCCCATGGCGCCCTCAGCGCACCGTGTGCTCTTTCATGCTGGAGCATCTACCCAACCCGGCAGGTACCCGCTGGAACGACGGGAAAATGGGCACGGGTAATAGCCGTGATGTTTCCTCGACATACGGTTTGCATCGCGTGTTCTTGGCGTGACACATGGTCATTTCTTGCCGTGAGATGGCGTGTTCTTGAGCCACGATCGAGTTCGGCGATGATTTTCAGGTAATCCACAGAAAGGGCAGGTAACCTCGCCCACCATGATGTGGCAGCGTACGTTCAACAGCGCGCTGGCCAAGTACGCAGGATTCCGGATCGAACGGGTAGGAAAAGCGGAGAACGCGAAGAAGGTCGTCGAGCGGCCCAGGAAGGCCGCCCCCGACACTTCTTTCCGGCCGCCGTCCGACCCCCGCGATCGCCTGCTCGAGGCCCCGGTGTTCGTGATCTCCCCCGTCCGGTCCGGCTCGACGTTGTTGCGGTCGATGCTCAACGCGCACCCGGACCTGCACGCCCCCCACGAGCTGCACGTACGCCGGTTGAGCGTGGACTTCGGCACGACCCTGGCCGAGAAGGCGATGGAGGCGCTCGGGCACAACCGCGCCGACATCGAGCACCTGCTGTGGGACCGGGTGCTCCACCGCGAGCTGGTACGCAGCGGGAAGCGGTACATCGTGGACAAGACGCCGGCCAACGCCTTCGCCTACGAACGGCTCGCCGCGTGCTGGCCGGATGCCAGGTTCGTGTTCCTGCTGCGCCACCCCGCCTCGATCGCGACGTCCTGGTACGAAGCCAGCCCCGGCAAACGCACGCCGGACGAAGCGGCGGCCGACGCGTTGCGGTACATGAAGGCGGTGGAGCGTGCCAGGAAGGCGCTGCCCGGCCTGACCGTGCGCTACGAGGAGCTGACCGCCGACCCGGAGAAGATCAGCCGCCTGATCTGCGATTTCCTCGGCATCGGCTGGGCGCCCGAGCTGCTCTCCTACGGCACGCCCGACGTGGTGACCAAGGGGCTCGGCGACTGGAAGGACAAGATCCGTTCGGGCACCGTGCAGAAGGGCCGCGACCTGCCCGAGCCGGCGGAGATTCCCGAGGTGTTGCACGCCATGTGCCGGACGTGGGAGTACCTACCGTGAAGATCCGATACATGCTGCTGCACGCGTACGGCATGGGCGGGACCATCAGGACGGTGGTCAACCAGGCCAACGCGATGGCCGAGGCGGGTCACGACGTCGAGATCGTCAGCGTCGTACGCCGGCGGAGCAGTCCGCAGTTCGCCATCGACGAGCGCGTGCGGGTGTGGGCCTTGGTGGACCAGCGCGACGGCGTCGCCGCCGACTCGCTGGCCCGCAAGGTGTGGCGGCGTGCCCGCGGCAAGATCGTGCCGTACGGCGAGTTCGCCGCCGAATACTTCACGGAGCGGGTGGAGGGCGCGGTCATCGACTACGTGTCCGGGCTTGAGGGCGGCATCCTGGTCACCACCCGGCCGGCGCTCAACCTCATCTCCGCGCGCCGCGGCTCGCGCAAGGTGATCAGGGTCGCGCAGGAGCACATGAACCTGGGCTCCTACCACCCGGCGGTACGCGAGGACATCACCAAGCACTACGGCCGTTTCGACGCGGTGACGGTGCTGACGGAGACCAGCGTCGACGAATACCGGCCGCTGCTGCCCGGAACCCCGGTCGTGCGCATCCCGAACGCGGTCGACATGGAGGGGCGCAAGCACTCCGACCTGACCCGTCCGGTGGTGATCGCCGTCGGCCGGCTGGTGCCCCAGAAGGGCTTCGACATGCTCATCAAGGCCTACGCCGCGATCGCGCCCGAGTTCCCCGACTGGCGGCTGCGCATCTTCGGCACGGGCCCGTCGAAGGACCGGCTGCAGCAGCGGCTCGACGAGTTCGACCTGGGCGACGCAATCCGGCTGATGGGCCGCAGCGACCGCATCCACGAGGAGCTGTCGCAGTCGTCGGTCTACGCGCTGAGCTCGCGGATCGAGGGCCTGCCGATGGCGATGATCGAGGCGATGGGTCACGCCCTGCCGATCGTCGCCTTCGACTGCCCGACGGGCCCCGGTGACGTGCTGACGCATGACGTGGACGGCGTGCTGGTGCCGCCGCGCGACATCGAGGCGCTGTCGGCGGCGCTCAGGCGGGTGATGAGCGACCCCGCGCTGCGCCGGCGGCTGGGCGCCGCCGCCGCCGAGGTCGCCCACGCGTACACGCCGCAGGTCGTGATGCCGCAGTGGGAGCGCCTGTTCACCAGCCTGAGCAACGGCGAACCGGTCGCCGCCGGCTGAGCGGCGGCGAGAGATCGTGCGGCGCCGGCCGTCTCCGGCGCCGCGGCTCTGTGCGTGATCTCCTTTCGGAGCGGGCGGGACGCTAGGTTGAGATTTCCGCAGGCCCTTTCGGAAGGAGCCCAGCACTCTCATGGCAGGTGAACCCCCTCCCACCGGTCACGTGGCCGCGTCCGGCATCGACGCGTCCGTGCCGCACGCCGCGCGGATGTGGAACTACTGGCTCGGCGGCAAGGACTATTACGACGTCGACCGCGTGGCCGGCGACCAGTTCAGCCAGGCGTTCCCCGACATCGTGCACATCGCCCGCCTGTCCCGGCACCTGCTCGCCCGCATCGTGCGCCATCTGGTCAACGAGGCGGGCGTGCGCCAGTTCCTCGACATCGGCACCGGGCTGCCCACGGTGGACAACACGCACGAGGTCGCCCAGCGGGCCGATCCGTCGTGCCGCGTCGTCTACGTCGACAACGATCCCCTGGTGCTCGCGCACGCCCGCGCCCTGCTGGTCGGCACGCCGGAAGGCGCCACCGACTACGTCCACGCCGACCTGCGCGACCCCGGCGCGATCGTCTCCGCCGCCGCCAGGACACTCGACCTCGACCGGCCCGTCGCGCTCATGCTGATGGGCATCGTCGGCTACGTCACCGACGAGGAGGGCGCCCACGACATCGTGCGAGGGCTGGTCGACGCCCTGCCGCCCGGCAGCCACCTCGCCCTGTGGGACGGCGTCAACCTGGTCACCGGCGAGGCGCTCGACCAGGCCCAGGACGACTACAACTCGGGCGGCGGCGTCCCCTACAACCTGCGCACCCCCGAGCGGTTCGCCGCGTTCTTCGACGGCATGGACCTCGTGGAGCCCGGGGTGGTGTCCCTGCCGCTGTGGCGCCCCGACCCCGACCCGCTCGCCCCGATGGAAGAGGTCGACGCGCTGTGCGGGGTCGCCCGCAAGCGGTGACCTACATCGTGGCCATGATCTGACGCAGGATCTCCGGGGTCTCCGACGGCGGCGGCGCCTGCACGCTGAGCTCGTTCATCAGGTGCTGGTAGGGGCGGACCTCGGAGTCCTTGGTGAGATACTGCGCGCCGGCGAGGTGTTCGAGGTAGACCACGTCGTCCAGCTCCGCCTGAGCGAAGCGCAGGATGGTGACGGGGCCGGCGCCGCCGGCCGCGCCCTCGATGCTGAACGGGATCACCTGCAGGGTGATGTGCGGCAGCTCGGCCTGCTCGACGAGGTGGCGGAGCTGGTCGCGCATGATCGTCTCGCCGCCGACGCGGCGGCGCAGCGCGGCCTCGTCCAGGACCGCCCACAGCTTGTGCGACGCGGGCTCGGACAGGATGCGCCGGCGGCGCATCCGCAGCTCGACGCGGTGCTCGATCAGCTCGGCGGGTTCGTCCTTGTGGCCCTGCACGAAGACCGCGCGGGCGTAGTCCTCGGTCTGCAGCAGGCCGGGGACGAACTGGATCTCGTGCGTACGGATCAGCGCCGCGTCCTGCTCCAGCCCGAGGTAGGGCTCGAACCAGTCGGGGATCACGTCGCGGTAGTCCTGCCACCAGCCCGGCGCGTTGGCCTGCTCGGCGAGGACGAGCAGGGCCTGGCGTTCGGCGTCGTCGGCCACGCCGTACAGGGTGAGCAGGTCGGCCACGTCGCGCAGCTTGAAACTGCTGCGCCCGCCCTCCATCCGGCTGATCTTCGAATGGGAGCCGCGGATGGTATATCCCGCCTTTTCGCGGCTGATCTCCCGTGACTCCCGCAGCCGGCGCAACTGTGTCCCCACCAATATGCGCAGCGCCGTGGGTCCAGGCTGCAGAGAATCCCTGTCAGGTATATCGGTCGGATCGCTCATCTCACGAGCAGTCGACATAAATGCTCCTAATTCGGCACATCACCCCGGGCCGCCCACCGGCAATCCTGCCACGCAGGCGCCCCTCAAACACCATATTTCGGAGCGAGCGGGCGACACACCGCCATTGCCCGGATACGGGACATGCGTTTCGCTCTCTTCGCCGTCCCGGGGCCATAAGAGATCATCCAGGGCACGAAATGATCACCACCTCGGCGAGCTCCTCGGGCTGCGCCCGCCCTGAACCCGTCGCCGGTTTGAAGGGGCCAACCCCTTTGCTGTACCGTGACGTCCCGCTATGAATTCGACAACATTTCAAAATAATTCGAAATATGTCAGTAAAGGCGTACGAACACTTGCCGCCGTGCTCGGCTCCGCCGTTGTATTGAGCGGCTGCGGCGTGATCGAGCTCGGCTCCCGGCGCGGGGCGGAGCGGCCGGGCGACGACCCCCCGGCGCAGAGCCGGGAGGAGAGCCCGAGCGAGGAGCCCCTCCAGCCGAAGAACGACCCACTCGCCGGGGACGGCCCTCTGTTCGCGCACTTCAAGCGGGTGCGGGCGGCCGACCCGTGCGAGCTCGTGCCGCACTCCATGTTGAAGAAGTACGGCCCCGAGCAGCTCGTCGTGCGCGGGTCGGGCATCACCGAATGCCAGTACCTGACCGGATACTCCGACGCCTCCAAGAGCGTTTACAGCTTCAAAATCGATCTGCACACGCACTTCGAGCAGAAGGACGCGGAAGACGCCGAGCAGGAGAAGCTCGACGGGCGCACGATTTACCGCGAGGAATACTCCACCGACAGCGCGAGCCACCGCAGCTGCCACTACAAGGTGCCTTATGAGGGCGTGGAGGGCAGCGCGTTCGCCCTCGACCTGTTGAAGACCCCGCCGCGCGGCGAGGAGAGCCAGGAGTGGCCGCAGCGCTGCGCCGCCGCCAAGCAGTATCTCGGCGCGGTCATGGACAGGGTCCTCAAGCTGCCGCCGAGGAAGGGCCGGGCGGTGGGCATCATGGGCAAGGACCCGTGCGCGCGCAAGGACGACCTGCTCGCCGCGATCGGCCGCTCGTACACGCTCATCGACGTGCGCTACTCCGGCCCGTACAGCTGCGATCTGCAGCTGGCGAACAAGGCGAAGAACCAGGAGCTCACGCTCGCCTCAGGCCTGGCCTTTCACGAGCGCCAGACCGGCGGCGAGTCGACCGAGCAGGTCAAGAACCGGCGGCTCACCATGAACGGCCTCTACACCCTCAACTCCAGGTCCGACTACAAGGTCTCCAAGTCCTGCCAGAACTCCGTGGAGCTGCGGCGGGCCACGAACAGCAGGAAGAACGGCGCGCACTACGTGACCGTCGGCCTCTCCAGCGGAAAGCTGGAGCTGGAGGACGCGGACGCGAGCTTCGAGGCGCCGCCCGTGTCGTGCGCGCTGGTCACCAGGCTCACCCGGATCGTGCTCGACGGCGTCCGGTCGTCCTCGTGAGAGGCCAGGCGCAGGACCGTCATCCCCGGTCGAGATAGGCCTCGATGCCGTCGAGCACGCGTTCCAGGCCGAACTCGAACCCCTCGGCCGGCCTGCCCTCGTCGGCGAGGTGGCCCAGCACGGCGTTCAGGTGAGGGAAACGGTCCTGGGCCCGCCTGATCAGCTCGTGGCCGAAGGAGGAGTCCTGGTGGTCGACGGACGGCTGGACGGCGCCGCGGACGTAGCCGTTGACGAGGAGCACGGAGTTCAGCACGTCGCGGGGCGACAGTCCGGCGCCCGACATGGCGGCCATGGCGCTTTCGAGGCGGGCGGTCTCGTTCGGCCCCATGACGCGCCGGGTCGTCACCAGCGCGAGCGCCCAGGGGTGGCGCAGGAAGATGTCGCGGGTGTCGCGCGCCCACAGCTCGATCGCCTCCCGCCAGTGCCCGGGCTCGGCCGGCTCCTTCGCGGGAGGGCCGATCGCGGTGTCCAGCATCAGGCTGACGAGGTCGTCTTTCGTGGAGACGTGGCGGTAGAGCGACATGGTGCCGGAGCCGAGCCGGGCGGCGATCCGCTGCATGGACAGCGCGGCCAGCCCCTCCTCGTCGGCGATGGCGATCGCCTCGGCCACGATCCGGTCGAGGTGCAGCACCGGCTTGGGGCCCCTGGGGGCACGCCGCCGATCTCCCCAGAGCCATTCGGCGCCCGTGAGCGGCCCGGACCCCTCGCGGCTGCCGCCGGTCATCGCCTCCCCCTCACGTCGGAGCGCCACTCCGGCGCGCCACTCCCCTGCTCAACGCGTATGTGCTCACCGTAGCGGGGGCCGCCCACCGCCGCATTCGACGGATCTCGCTGGCGGCGGCGCCTTGGCTGCGTATAGCGTACCCAGTTATGAGTACGATATACGCTGATACCTGGACCCGCGACCAACCGGTGTTGCCGATCAGGTCCCTCCGCCGGGCCGGTTTGCCGGGGGCGGCCCCGGGCAGCCGCGGAGCATGAAAGCGTCCAGCACAAAGCGGGCCGCCCGGGCCCGCGCGAAACTGCCCGCCCGCGGCCCCCGGCGGCGTAAGGGCCGCACGGCCCTGCTCCTCGCCGGAGCGGCGGCGGTGGCCGGGATGGCGATCGTGCGCGCGGCACGCTCAGCGCCGCCCAACCCGAACGGATGGTTCACCGTCACGGTCGAGACGGACCCGGCCCGGCTGACCGGCCCCGACCGGCCCGACGAACTGGCCCGGATCGCCGAACGGCACGAGATCCGCGTCAGGCCCGCACCCGGCGGCCGGGGCAGCGAGATCGCGGTACGCGAGGCCGACGGGGAGACGCGCGACCGCGTACGGAAGCTGAAGCAGGTGCTCGAAACCGGGGAGGTGCTCCTGGTCGACGGGCAGCCCGAGGGCCACCGCACCGCGCTCGGCCGCGCCGGCACGCCGGCGTTCCGGCATCTCACGAGGAAGGGCGCACGATGAGGGCGCTGTGCTGGACCGGCGTGAACGAGGTGGCGGTCGAGGACGTCCCCGACCCCGGGCTGCTCAACCGGCAGGACGCCGTCGTCAAGGTCACCGCGAGCTCCACGTGCGGCTCCGACCTGCACCTGCTGGACGGCTACGTGCCCACGATGATGGCCGGTGACGTGCTCGGGCACGAGTTCGTCGGCGAGGTGGTCGAGACCGGCCCCGACGTGCGCCGGCGGCGCGTCGGCGAACGAGTGACGGTGTGCTCGATCATCGGCTGCGGGCGCTGCCACTACTGCAAGGAGGGGTTGTGGTCGCTGTGCGACAACTCCAACCCCAACCCCGGCTTCCTGGAGACGGCGAACGGGCACGCCTCGGCGGGCATCTTCGGCTACTCCCACGCGCTGGGCGGCTTCGCGGGCAGCCACGCCGAATACGTACGGGTGCCGTACGCGGACGTCAACGCCTTCCCCGTGCCGGACGACGTGCCGGACGCGAGCGCCGTGTTCGCCTCGGACGCCGTACCCACCGGGTGGATGGGCGCCGACCTCGGCGAGGTGGGGCCCGGTGACGTGGTCGCGGTGTGGGGCTGCGGCGGCGTCGGCCAGATGGCGGCCCTGGCGTCCCTGCGCATGGGCGCCGACCGGGTGATCGTCATCGACCGGTTCCCCGAACGGCTGGCCATGGCCGCCGAGATGGGCGCGGAGATCCTGGACTACGGCGAGTCCGACGTGCTGGAGGCGCTCAAGGAGCTGACCGGCGGGCGCGGGCCCGACGTGTGCATCGAGGCCGTCGGCATGGAGAGCCACGGCACCGGCGCCCAGTACGCCTACGACCGGGTCAAGCACGCCCTGCGCCTGCAGACCGACCGCGGGATCTCGCTGCGCCAGGCCGTCCACGCCTGCCGCAAGGGCGGCGTCGTCTCCGTGCTCGGCGTCTACCTCGGCGTGGTCGACAAGTTCCCGATGGGCGCGGTCATGAACAAGGGCCTGACGCTCCGCGGCGGCCAGCAGCACGGCCACCGCTACATCCCGATGATCCTCGACCGGATGAGCAAGGGCGAGATCGACGCCTCGCCCCTGCTCACCCACCCCATGCGCCTGGAGGACGGGCCCAGGGGCTACGAGCTGTTCAAGACGAAGCAGGAAGGCTGCGTCAGGGCCGTGTTCCGCCCGTGACGGGCCGGGTCGGGAGGACGCGAGCCGCGGCCGCCCCGGACCACGAAGCCCGCTCCTGAGCGCCGGGGCGTGGACGCGTACCATCCTTCACGTCGTTCACGTGGCGTGACAGGGGGCATGGAGGCGGCGTGGCGGAGCAGCCGGGCGGGCTCGACCTGCATCTCGACGTGCGTCTTGACGGGCCTCGCGACGGGCGTCGCGGGCCGGGAGCGCTGGGGCGGTCGCTGGAGTCGGCGCTGCGCGACGGGGTGCGCTCCGGCCGGCTGCCGCCCGGCAGCCGGTTGCCGGGCAGCCGGAGCCTCGCGGCCGACCTGGGCATCTCGCGGGGCACCGTCGTCCAGGCCTACACCCAGCTGATCGCCGAAGGCTGGCTGACCGGCGCGCCGGGATCGGGCACCTCGGTCGCGACGCCGCCCACGCCGACCGCGGAACCCGGCGAAGACGCGCTCGCTGGAAGGTCCCACGAGGCGGAGACCTGGTCGGTGGACCTGCGTCCCGGCCGGCCCGACGTCGGCTCGTTCCCGCGTACGGCGTGGGCGTCGGCCGTGCGCCGGGCCCTGGCCACCACCCCTTCCCGTGACCTGGACTACGGCGACCCGGCCGGGCTGCCGGTGCTGCGGCAGGCGATCGCCGGCTACGCCGGGCGGGCCCGCGGTGTGCGGGCCCACGCCGGCTCCGTGATCGTGGTCGGCGGGTTCTCCTCCGGGCTGGCGCTGCTCGCCAGGGCCCTGCGCGGCCTCGGTGGCACGCGGATCGCCACCGAGGACCCCGGTCTCCCGCGCCACCGCGAGCTCGTACGCGCCGCGGGGCTGGAGACGGCGCCGCTCGCCGTCGACGCGGGCGGCGCCGACCCGGCAGGACTGCCCGTACGCTGCGCGGCCGCGCTGCTCACCCCCGCGCACCAGCACCCGCTGGGCGTGGTGCTGGCACCGGAGCGGCGGGTGGCGTTCGCCGGCTGGGCGCGGCACACGGGCGGCTACCTGATCGAGGACGACTACGACGGGGAGTTCCGCTACGACCACCACCCGGTCGGGGCCCTGCAGGCGCTGGCACCCGACCGCGTGGTCTACGCGGGCAGCGCCAGCAAGGCACTGGCACCGGGGATGCGGCTCGGCTGGCTGATCGTCCCCCGCTCGCTGCGCGAGCCGGTGATCAGGGCCGTCGAGGACACCGGGGCGTCGGTTCCGTCCGTGACCCAACTGGCCTTCGCCGACCTGATCGAGCGGGGCGAGTACGACCGGCACATCCGCCGCTCGCGCCTGGTCTACCGGCGGCGCCGCACAGAGCTGGCCCGACGGCTCTCGTCACCGCTGCCGGGAGTGGCCGCGGGGCTGCACGCGCTGCTGCCCCTCCCCTCGGCCGAGCGGGAACGGCGGCTGATCGAGGCGGGGCGGCGCGCAGGCGTCCGTCTCCAGGGCCTGCACGCGGCCGGCTACTGGCACGAGCCGTCCGGCGACCGGCCCGCCGCGCTGCTCATCGGCTACGCCGCCCCGCCCCGGCACGACTGGCGCCGCGCCCTGGAGGCCCTCTGCGCGCTCACCACCTCGTCAGCGTAAAAGCCGACCGCCGCACCGCGCCGGGGTCAGCCCGTTCGGGAGATCACCTCGGCGAATCCGTCGCGCCATGAGGGGTAGGCGGGCTCCCATCCCAGGTGACTGCGGGCGTGGTGGTTGTCCGCGCCCCGCGCCTGCGGGCTCCTCGGAGCGTCCGAGCGAGGCGGCGGCGGGGCCCCGACGGCCCGGCAGAAGGCGGGCACCCAGTCGGCGGCGGGCGCGGGCTCGTCGTCGCAGATGTTCACCGCCCCGGTCGGCCAGTCGAGTGCCTGTACGGCGGCCGTCGCGGCGTCCCCGGTCTCGACGAAACTGCTGACGTCGCGGCCCGCCACGAGCGCGCCCTGCCGGACCTGCCCGGCCATCGGGCCGCCGGGCTCGTAGAAGGTGCCGGGGCCGTACAGCAGCCCGTATCTCAGGACCACCCATTCGGGCAGCTCGCGAACCGTGTCCTCCAGCGCCACCACACCGTCGACGCTGACCCGCCGCAGGCCCTCGGCGTGGACGTCGAGCGGGGTCCGCTCGACCGCGGGGACGTCACCGGGTTCGTACATCCAGGCGATGCTCTGTGCCACGATGCGGCGCACGCCGGCGGCCAGCGCGGCGTCGACCATGGCGCGGGTGCCGGCTTTGCGGAGCTCGGCGTTCGCAGCGGGGTCACCGCCGCTCAGGTCGGTCAGCTGGTGCATGATCACGTCGGGGGCGGCCTCGCGGACCGCCAGGGCGAGGCCGTGCGCGTCGCGGACGTCGCCGCGCACGGCGGCGGCGCCGTCAGGCACCGGCCGCCGGCCCCTGGTCAGCGCCGTGACCTGGTGGCCCGCGGCGAGCAGCCGCGGCACGATGTGGTGGCCGAGCACGCCGGTGGCGCCCGCGAGGAAGACGTGCATGGTCATGCCTGCGCGGGCCTGGGCACGCGGCGGTCGCGACGGGCGACGAGCTCGCCTTCGTCCACGAGGGTGAGCATCGGCTCACCCGGCACACCGGCCATCACCACCACGAACCGGCTCCAATCGTCCTTGAGGTTGTTGGCCGCCTGGTAGTGGATCACGTCTCCGCCCGGCTCCCAGAACGCCTCACCCGCTCTGATCACCCGTTCGGGCTCCCCCTCCAGCTCGAAGATCATTTCGCCTTCGAGCATGTAGCCGAAGACCGGCCCGGAGTGCCGGTGCGGCGGCGTGCCCGGGTCACCCGGCGGCAACTCGACCTTCGCCGTCATCATCTCCGCCCCCTGCGGGATGAACGGCGGGACCTGGTGGTCCAGGGTCGTCAGAACCGTCCGCGACCGTCTCGTCATCGTCATACGGCCGAGGCTAGACGGCCGTCGGACCACGCACATAGACCGGTTCGGGAGTGATTAAGTGAACCAGTCAGTTTTTGACCTTAAGGCTGCTCTTCGACGGTCTGAACACCGGCACCGTGCCCTGGCAGTCGTTGACCGGCGCGCCCAGGAACTCCCACATCCAGAACATGGTGTCGCGGCGCCCCTTGTCGTGGACGGTGAAGGAGACCTTCTTGCCGGTCACGTCCATGGCCGGCTTGTCGCCGATGGTGACGTGACCCTTGGTGATGACCCCGGTGGCGACCGCGATGCCGTCGGCCGCGACCAGGCAGCTGATCCTGCCCTGGAATTCGCCCACGGCCGGCTCGCCGGGCTTGCCCGCGTGGAACACGTCGAAGGTGCCCCGCGTCTTCGCCCCGTCACTCCTGGCGTCGATGGCGAAGCGCACCTTGTCCCCCGCCCACTGGCCGAACGACTCGGGCAGCGTCCCCGAGGCGCTGCCGCGCAACGAGTACATGGGCGCCTCGGGGGCCGTGACAGCCCCTGCAGGGCCGGCCAGCAGGGCGAGGGCGGCGATCGGGGTGGCGAGTGCGATGGTTCGTTTCATGCCCGCCAGCCTGTCGGCGACGGGCCGCCGGAGGTTCCCTCCACCGGGGGAACCTCCTCCCCCGGTGGAGCCAGCCGGCACCACGGGGGCGGGTGCTCCGTCACCGGCGGCGGCGCTCCTTGCGGTACTGGGCGATCAACCCGGCTCCCAGCGCCAGCGTGAGCAGGCCGAAGCCGATCCCGATGAGCGGATTGATGCCGATCGTGGACGTCACCATGTTGCACACGGCGCTGACGCCCAGCAGCGCCCAGAGAACGGGCCTGGTCATCCTGCCGCGGGCGGCGATGCCGGAGTCGGTCATGGTGCGCTCCTCACTCGTCGTGGTCGTCATGCCGTCGAAGCTACGGAGCGTCGCCGGCATCGGCGATCCCGCCATCGGGACACCGGCGGTACAGCAGGCTGTACTCTTCCCCGGCGATCTCCACCGGTCCTCCGACGATGTCCTATCGTCGTGCACGGGAGGTGCGGGAATGCCGGTCAACGACCCTGCGAGGGGTGAGCAGCCGGTCCGCCCATGGGACCCGATCGTTCGCGCCCGCGCCACCCTCGACGGGCTCGAATATCTGGCCGGCGGGTTCGGCACGGCGGTCCTGACGCTGATAGCCCTGCTCGGGGTGATCGTCAGCGCGCTGGCCTGCCTGGTCGGCGCCGGCCTCCTCGTGTTGCCCACCGCGCTGCGGGTGCTGCGGGCCATCGCCGACCGCGAGCGGGCGCGGCTGTCCCGCTGGGGCCCGGAGATCATCGTCCCCGATCCGCTGCCGTCCGGGCTGCGGGCCGCTCTCAAACAGCCGGTGACCCGGCGCGAGCTGGCCTGGGCGCTCACGCACGGGAGCTTCGGGCTGGTGCTCGGCCTGGCCGGCATCACCCTTCCGCTCTACGCCGCGCGTGACCTCACCTATCCCCTGTGGTGGCGGCTCCTGCCGCCGGGCGAGACCGGCGGCCCCGGCATGGGCCTGCTGGAGGTCGACGAGCTCACCGACACCTTCGTGGTCGTCCTGATGGGTCTGGGGTGGATCGCCCTCACCCTCCTTCTGGTCCCGGTCATCCCGCGGTTACAGGCGTGGCCGGGCCGCCGGCTGCTGGCCCCCGTCCCTGGGGCGGACCTGGCGCTGCGGGTCGCCCAGCTCACCGCGACCCGCGCGGCGGCGGTCGACGCGCACGCCGCCGAACTGCGGCGGATCGAACGGCTGCTGCACGACGGCACCCAGAACCGGATCGTCGCCGTCACCGTCATGCTCGGCGCCGCCCGCCGCGCGGTGGCCCGCGACCCGGCGACCGCGGAGGCCATGCTCGAGGACGCGCAGGGCGCCGCCGAGCAGGCGCTCGCCGAACTGCGCGGCGTCGTGCGCAGCATCCTGCCTCCGGTGCTCGAAGACCGGAGCCTGTCCGACGCGCTGACGGGCCTCGCGGCGGCCAGTCCGGTGCCCTGCGGGATCGACGCCGACCTCCCCCGCCGGTGCGCCGTGTCCGTCGAGGCCACGGCCTATTTCGTGGTGGCCGAGGCGCTGAACAACGTCGCCCGGCACAGCGGGGCGGGGCGCGCCACCGTCACCGTCCGCCAGCGGGACGACCGGCTCTGGCTGACGATCGTCGACGACGGCCGCGGCGGAGCCGGGGAACGATCCGGGTCCGGCCTCGCCGGGATCCGTCACCGTACGGAAGCGCACGACGGAACGTTTGCGCTGACCAGCCCCCCAGGTGGGCCGACCACCCTGAATGTGAGTTTGCCATGCGGATTGTGATCGCCGAGGACGACCCGTTGCTGCGCGAGGGTCTCGCGCTGCTGTTGCGCGCCGAGGCGCTCGACGTCGTGGCCACCACGGCGGACCCCGACGGTTTCCTGGAGGCGGTGGACGCCCACAGGCCCGACACGGCCATCGTCGACGTGCGGATGCCGCCCACCCACACGGACGAGGGCATCAGGGCCGCCGTCGAGGCCAGGCGCCGGCAGCCGGGCCTGGCGGTGCTCGTGTTGTCGGCGTACGTCGAGCAGGCCTTCGCCACCGAGCTGCTCGCCCACGGCAGCTCCCGGCTGGGCTACATGCTGAAGGAGCGGGTGGGGCGGGTGCAGGAGTTCCTGAGCGCGCTGCACCGGGTGGCGGACGGCGGCACGGCGATCGATCCGGAGGTCGTCGCGCAGCTCCTCACCCGCACCCGCCCAGGCAACCGGCTGGAACGGCTCAGCCCGCGCGAGCGCGACGTGCTGGCGCTGATGGCCGAAGGCCTGGGCAACGCGGCCATCGCCGAGCGGCTCTTCGTCACCGACGGCGCCGTGCACAAGCACATCCGCAACATCTTCGCCAAGCTCGACCTGGCGCCCACGGATCGCACGGACCGCCGGGTGGCCGCCGTTCTGCACTACCTCGAGAGCGGTGCGCGGCACTCGGCGTAGTGCTGGCTGTACCGCCGGACTCCAGCACGTGGGATCGCTCGAGGGACCGGCTCGCCGACATGCTTGGAGGCATCACAGACAGCCGCGAGCAGGAGGCGTTCCCCCCATGATCGATCCGCGTGTCACCACCCGGCGTACGCTGGCAGGACTGACCGGGCTGGCGCTGGCCGGCACGCTGGCGGCCGCCCCGGCGAGCGCGGCCGAGCCGTCGTCGTCCCTGCAGCGCAGGCTCGACGCGCTGGTCACCGACGGCGGGTTCCCCGCCGCCCTGGCGGCGGTGCGCGGGCGCGACGGGCGCACCCGGCGCTACACCGCGGGCGTGGCCGACCTGCGGACCGGGGCCGAGGTGCCCGTGGACGGCCGGGTGCGCATCGCCAGCAACACCAAGATGTTCACCGCCGTGGTCGTTCTGCAGCTGGTCGGCGAGGGCAAGATCAAGCTGGACGGAAAGGTCGAGCAGTACCTGCCCGGAATGTTGCGCGGCAAGGCCGGCGACGGCAGGAAGATCACGGTACGCCGGTTGCTCCAGCACACCGCCGGCCTGCCCGACTACGACGGCGTGCTGCTCAAGGACTACTTCGACATCCAGCACCGCCACTACGAGCCGTACGAGCTGGTCGAGGCGGCCAGGACGCGGAAGGGCACGCCCGTCGGCCGCTGGAGCTACAGCAACACCGGCTACGTGCTCGCCGGGCTCATCATCCAGAAGGTCACCGGCCGGCCGGTCGGCGAGGAGATCACCCGGCGCGTCATCAAGCCGCTGGGCCTGGAGAAGACGTACTGGCCGAGCCTGGGCGAGCAGAGGATCCGCGGGCCGCACCCCAAGGGCTACTGGCGGACGAAGCCCGACGAGCCGTACACCGACGTGTCCACGATGGACCCGTCCATGGCCTGGGCCGCCGGCCAGCTGGTCTCCACGCCGAGCGACCTCAACCGGTTCATGGTCGGGCTGCTGGACGGCAGGCTGCTCAGGCCCGCGCAGCTCGCGCAGATGAAGAAGACCGTCGCCGCCCCGCAGTTCGACACCTCGGGCAAGGCCCGCTACGGGCTCGGCATCGCCACCTTCAAGCTGAGCTGCGGCGGCGTCGCCTGGTCGCACGGCGGCTCCGCCCCCGGCTACGCCACGAGCAACGCCGCGACCGAGGACGGGCGGGCGGCCACCATCGCCACCACCGCGCTCCCCGCCGACATGAAGACCGTCAAGAACATCGAGACCGCGCTGGACCGCGCCCTCTGCGAATGACCCGGCGCGGGCCGCGCCCGCCGTTCTCCGGAGCCCGGCCGCTTCCGTGGGAGCGGGCGGGCTCGCCGGCGTCAGGCGCCCAGGTCCCTGACGATGTTGTCCAGCCGGGTCGCGACGGCCTCCAGCGTCTCGTCGGTCGGGCCGTCGTCGGGGAACTGGGCCGCCACCTCGTCGCGGCTGGCGATGACCAGGCCCCGGTGGGCGTCGTCCACCTCGGCGGCCGGCAGCACGACACAGTCGCCGCGGACGTAGACCAGCGTGGCGTCCTGGTGGCGCGAGTCCAGCAGTTGACGGACGCATTCCGGATCGATGAGTGACATCGCGGCTCCTCGCCGACAGAACGTGCCGGCAGTGCCTGCCGACAGTGCTTGGCGGCCGTCGCCGCACGGGTGCCCGGCTTGGCCTCAGCACTGCGCTTACCCCACTGGAGGCGGTGAAACCAGGGGACCTGCGGACAAGTAGCGCCACTACCGTATGTGCTCGATATATCGCTAAGAGTGACCGTAAGGTGAGGCCAGTGGCCCAGCGGGCTTCGCTTTGAGCGAGAGGATCGAGCACATGTCCCAGGAACCGAGAATCGACGTCGAGGCCAAGGCAGCGGGGATCGAGGGCACTCTCTCCGCCGACCAGGTCCAGCGCATCGCGGACGCGCTCGGGCGTCAGGGGGTCTGGTTCGCCACGCCGCCCGAGCGCGACGGCCAGGCGCCCAGGGCCGACCTCGTCTGGGACCTGGTGGGCGACGAGCCGTACCAGGGCCACACGGCCACCGGCCGGGCCGCCGTGCACCTGGCGGAGGGGCACACGGCGCTGTCGCGGCCACTGATCATCGCCGACGGCTTCAACCACGGGCCGAGCGATCTCGACGCACTCTGGCTGCACCTCAACGCCCCCTACCAGAAGAACGTCCCCGGGTTCCTCGACCAGCTCAGGATGATGGGCATCGACGTGGTGCTGCTCGGCTTCGACGAGCGGCACACCTACATCCAGGCCAACGCCGCCGTCGCCGTCACCTGCGTCCTGCGCGCCATCGAGGAGCGCCGGGGCGACGATCCGCTGGTCGTCGGCGGCGTCAGCATGGGCGGCATGATCACCAGGTACGCGCTGGCCCGCATGGAGAGCGAGCGCCTCGACCACCAGACGGACAAGTACTTCTCCTACGACACGCCGCACCTCGGCGCCTGGATCCCGCTGGTGCTCCAGCAGCTGGCCTACCTGCACGAGTCGATCCAGCCGCCCTCCGACGGGCCGGGCCAGGCCGACCTGATCCGCAGCCCGGCCGCGCAGCAACTCCTGTGGGCCTGGGTCGAGAACGAGAACTACTCGGGCCCGGTCGCCACCGCCAGCACGCTGCGCACCGGCTTCCTCGACGACCTGCGCCGGGTCGGCTGGTTCCCGATGCGCCCGTACAAGCTGGGGATGGCCAACGGGATCGGCAACGGCACGGGCCCCGTCCTGCCGCCGGGCACGCCGGTCTTCGACCTGCGCCACGACTCCCTGCAGCTCACCGCGAGGATCCAGCCGGACCTGGGCGAGCTGCAGAACGTCGGCACGGTACGGTTCGGCGGGCCGGTGTGGACGAGCGCCACCAGCCACGTGGCCGCGTTCGACGGCGCTCCGGGCGGCACGCTCGACTCGTGGGGCCGGCTCGCCGACGCGATGGGCCTGCCGATCGACAACGCCCTGCGCGCCGGCTGCTTCGTCCCCGTGGTCAGCGCGGTCGCCCTGGCCAGGGACCCCTTCCAGTGGCAGGCCGAGCTCTACCGCGACCTCAGCGACCTGCCCAAGGACGAGACGTTCCTGGACGCGTTCTGCTGCGACCTCGGCAACTCGGCGCACAGCAGCGTGTCCCCGACCCTGGTCGAGTGGTTCCTGGAGCAGCTCGCGGGGTGGTGACCCGCGCACCGGGTGCCGGCTCGGGCCGGCACCCGGTGTTTCTGCGGGGCGTTTCAGCGGCGGCCCCTGTGCACGCACATGAGCTGGTCGCGGGTGGCGTTCTTGTCGCGGTAGGCGATGACGGCCGGGCCCTCGCCGCTGTGGTGGCCGGGCAGCCGCTGGTCGATGCTCCAGCCGGAGCCGTTGAAAGCGGTCCACCACAGGCTCTGGTCGGCGTCGCCGCGGTGCACGCAGTAGAGGCGGTCCTTGTAGACGGTCAGCGACGGGCCCTCCGCGGCGTGGTGGCGGGGGAGCTTCTGGTCGGGGCTCCACTCGGCGCCGTCCCACCGCGTCCACCACAACGACGAGTCCTCGCCGGCGCCGCGGTGCACGCAGTAGAGGTGGCCCTGGTAGACGGCCAGCGCCGGGTTCGACCGGCTGGAGTGGCCGGGCAGCCGCCGGTCGGGGCTCCACTCGGCGCCGTCCCACCGCGTCCACCACAACGCTTCGTCGCCCGCGCCCCGGTGCACGCAGTGGAGCTGCCCGTCGTACGCGGCCAGCGCGGGGGCGGCGGAGCCGGCGTGGCCGGGCAGCTTCTGGTCGGGGGTCCAGCAGGTGCCGTCCCAGCGCGTCCACCACAGCGCGTCGTCGCCCGCGCCCCGGTGCACGCAGTGGAGCTGCCCGTCGTACGCGGCCAGCGCCGGCCCCGAGTCGCTGAAGTGCTCGGGGAACCGCTGGTCCTCGCTCCAGCCCTCCTCGGCGTCGTAGACCGCCCACCACAGGCTGGAGTCGCCGTCGCCGCCGCGGTGCGCCAGGTAGAGGCGGTCCTGGAACTCCGCGAGGGCCGGCCCCGAGACGCTGAAGTGGTCGACGAACGGCTGGTCGTCGCTCCACCCCTCGTCCGGCTCGTGCATCGCCCAGTAGAGCTGGGCGTCGCCGCCGGGCCTGTCGTCGTCGCGGGCGGGGACGAGCATGGCGGGCGCGGTCCACGGCGAGACCAGCCGGACCCCGTACGGCCGGGCGGCCGAAGTGATCCAGGCGGCCTTGTCCCGTACCGAGCGCTCCACGATCCGGGCGAGCCAGGAGCCCAGCACGGTGCCCGAGAGCTCTCCTGCCGGTTGCGCGATCTCGGAGGCCAGCAGCGCCGCGCTCTCGTTGAGGTGGATCTCGAAACCCCACCATCTGGCCACCGGCCAGACCTCCGCGCCCATGGCGCCCAGGTCGCGCTGGAGCCCGCGTACGCGCTCCTGATCGTGCGCGGCGAGTGCGGCGATCTGGCTCTCGCTCTCGCGCCTGGCCTCGGCCGCGGTGCGGGCGGAGGCGTCTTCCAGCAGCTCTGACGCCACCGCCTCGTCGATCGCCGCCGAGGCCGCCGGGTCGTCCTGGGAGTGCAGCAGCGTGGCCTCGGCCCCCACCGCCGTCTCCTCAGCGTCGATCTCTATCTTCTCGGCCCGGGTGTCATCGGTCATTTCAGCCCCCTGGAGTGATCCGCGGCTGCACGCTGCATACGTGCACCAACCCGACCCATAGTAACTATGAGTAACAGTTTGATCACTCTGGGGTCATATGTGTCTTCCCAAGACCGCCCTCGCGGGGGACCCCCGCTCAGCCGACCCGGGCGGCGATGACCCGCGCGCAGTCCAGGGACTCGGTGCGGGTGGTGTCGACCTCCAGGTCATAGGTCACGCCCTGGTGGACCACCTCCGCCTGCAGAGCGGCCATGCCCCGGGGCCGGTCGCCCCTCGCGATCTCGCGGCCGGCCGCGACCGCGCTCTCGCACCTGACGCCGACCCACAACACGTCCAGCCCGGCGAGAGCCTTCCGCCACCGCTCCTGGGATCCCGCTCCCCCGAGGAAGACGTCGTCGATGACGATCCGGGCACCCGCACGGGCCATGGCGGCGACCCCCTCGGTCCACGCCGCGTCCAGAGCCATGAACTCCGGCCCGACGTTCACGGCGCCGTCCGGAGCGAACTCGATCCCGGACTCCGACCCCCGCATGGCAGCGGGCATCGCGTCGACCATGGTGTCGACGCTGAGAGCCAGCCATGGGTCGGGCAGGACCGCCTGGAGGCACCGGGCGATGCCGGACTTCCCCGAACTGGACCCACCGTTCAGCAAGATCACGTTAGTGGTCACGACGCCACACTAGAGCGTCCGACAGCGGACCTGAAAGCACATTTCGGGCAGTACGGTGGACAACGCCCTGGTCAGCTAGCCGTTCCGCTTCTTGTACGCGGCCTGGGCCTCGGTCAGTCTGGCCGCGAACTGGTCAAGGAATTCCTTGGCGCCGAGCCGGCCGAGCAGCACCTTCTGGAACAGCGGCTCCGCCCACGTCTTGGTGATCTCGTTGAACTCCGGCAGGTGGTACGGCATCTGCACGACCTTGGTCTCCGGGGCGTTCATCACCCGCTGCGCCTCGGCGATGTGCTCCGCCTCCGACAACCACGGCTCGCCGGCGACGTCCTTGTTGGCCGGGATGACGCCGGTCTTCTCGGCGATGTAGCTGTCGGCCTGCTTGGAGGCGAAGAACTCCGCGAGCTCGAACGCGGCCTCCTTCTGCTTGCCGGCCGAGAACACCGCCACGCCGCTGACCGGGCTGGACAACACCGACTGGGTGCCGGAGTCGGACCTGGGCACGGAGAACGAGCCCACCTTGTCCGGTCCGAGCGCCTTCATGTGGTCCTGGTAGGAGCCCAGATTGTGCTGCATGACCGCGATGTTGCCCGCCGTGTCGAACTGGGCGACCATCTTCACGTAGTCGTTCTGCAGGTCCCCCTCGGGCGTGTTCCTCTTGTAGAGGACGGCGTACTTCTCCAGTGCCGTCACGTTGCGCGGGTCGTTGAGGGTGGCCTTGCCTGTGGGGTCGAAGAACGCGGTGAGACCCGACTGGCCGTAGACGACCTCCAGCATCTGGGCGATGGATCCGGAGCCGCCGCGGATGGTGAACCCGTACCGGTTCTCCTCCGGTTCGGTGAGCTTGTCCACGGTGGTGAAGAACTCGCTCCACGTCTCGGGCGGCTCCAGCCCGGCCTCCTTGAACCAGTCCTTGCGGTACCAGAAGGCGCCCGCGTTGGTGGAGGTCGGGATGATGTACGCCTTGCGGTCCGGCACGACGTTCTTCACGGTGGCCATGAGCCCTTCGCTGAACTTGCCGTTCAGCGCGGGGTTGGCGGCGATGCGCTCGTCCACCGGCTCCAGCGCCTTCTGGGCGACGAGGATGCCGAGCCCAGAGGTGGCAACGTCGGCCACGTCGGGAGTGCCGCCACCGGCGATGGCGGTGCCGAGCTTCTGCGGGGCCTGCGCGATCGGCACGCCCACGTAGTTGACCTTGATGGCCGGGTTGGTGTTCTCGAACTCGGCGATCACGTGCTGCCAGACCGGCGTGCGCGCGGGCCCGGCGTTGGTGTCCCAGAAGGTGATCTCGGTCGTGCCCTCGGAGGCCGCGTCGGAGCCGCACCCGGCGAGAACGGTCACAGCGAGGAAAACCGCCGCCACACGTCGTGTCATTGCCTGCTACCTTTCGATGTCCACGGTGAACGCGTCGAAGATCGCCTGACCGGTGCCGCTGCCCGCGGCGAACAGGCCGAGCACCGCCCCCACCCACCGGCCCTGCGTGGCCTGGAAGGGGGCGCCGATCTCGCGCGGCCCCGCCCCCGTGTCGGCCAGCCACGTGACGATCGCGCCGTCGCCGACCCGCGCGCCGACGGTGACGGGCGAGCCGTGCTCGACCGGCACAGGCTCCATGTCCCCGCACACCAGCACCGTCCCGCCTCGGGTGCGCTCCAGCCCGGCCCACGCGGAGGTGGTCCCGATGACGGCCAGCCCTGCCCGGCCCTCGCCGTCCAGCGTGAGGCTCGTGGTGACCGTGCAGGGGTCGCCGGGCAGCCGCTGCCCGAGCACGGACGGGCGTTGCCCGAGGTCGTCCGGGCCCGGCACGCAGGCCAGCCGGAGCCTGCCGTCCCACAGCTCCCACCAGGCGGGGTCGGGATTGGCCTGCCAGCTCCACTGCAGGCCGAGCCTGGGTCCGGCGAAGTCGTCGGAGGTCGCGGGCGCGCCCGGCCCGCCGCCCTCGACCGGCACCGGGCCTCCGGGCACCGGCTCACCGTCCGTACCCATGACCGGCCAGCCGCCGTTCCACTCCATGGGCTGCAGGTGGACGACCCGGCCGTAGGGACCGCGGTCCTGGAAGTGCATGAACCAGTGCCCACCGGACGGGGTGTCCACCCAGCCGCCCTGGTGCGGGCCGTTGACGTCCGTGCCGCCCTGCCGCAGCACGATCCGGTCCTCGTACGGGCCGAAGATCGACGCGGCCCGGAACACCGACTGCCAGCCCTGCTCCACTCCGCCCGCGGGAGCGAAGATCCAGTACGTCCCGTCGCGCTTGTAGAGCTTGGGCCCTTCCAGCGTCCGGTAGCCCGGCAGCAGGTCGCCGTCGATGATCAGCGTGCCGCCGTCGAGCACCTTCCGCGCGTCCGGCGCCATGCGGTGCAGGGTGAGCCGGTTGTTGACCCCCGCGCGGCTCCTCGCCCAGCCGTGGACCAGGTACGCCTGGCCGTCGTCGTCCCACAGCGGGCAGGGGTCGATGAGCCCGAGACCCGGCTTGACGACGTGCGGCGCGGTCCACGGGCCGCGCGGGTCCACGGCGCTCACCACGCAGATCCCCACGTCGGGGTCGCCGTAGAAGATCCAGAACCGGCCGTCGTGATGGCGCAGCGACGGCGCCCACACCCCGCAGCCCGGCCGTACGTCGTCGTACCCGCTGGTGAACGCGTGCCCGATGATCGTCCAGTTGACCAGGTCGCGTGAGTGCAGGATCGGCAGCCCCGGCACCTTGGTGAAGGTGGAGGCCGTCAGATAGAAGTCCGCGCCGACCCGGATCACGTCCGGGTCGGACCAGTCGGCGTTCAGCACGGGGTTGCGGTAGGTGCGGCTCATCCCTTCACCGCCCCGGCCGACATGCCCTGGACGAGGTAGCGCTGGATGAACGCGAAGACGATGACGACGGGCAGGGCGGCGACGACACCGCCGGCGGCGAGGGCGCCGAAGTCGACGCTGTTCTCGCCCAGGTTGTAGGCCAGGCCCACGGGCACGGTGAATTTCTCCTGGTCGTTGATGAACATGAGGGCGAAAAGGAAGTTGTTCCAGCTGTGGATGAAGGCGAACGAGCCGACCGCCACCAGCGCCGGGCGCAGGAGGGGCAGCACGACGGCCAGGAATCCGCGCAGCCGGCCGCAGCCGTCGACCCAGGCCGCCTGCTCCAGCTCGTACGGGATGTTCCTGATGAAGCCGCTGATGAGGATCAGGGAGAGCGGGAGCTGGAAGACGGTCTCCGCGATGACCAGGCTCCACAGCGAGTTGGTCAGCGTCAGCGTCCGGAAGATCTCGAACAGCGGAATGATCATCAGGGCGCCGGGGATGAACTGTGTGCACAGCATCCCGATCATGAACGCGGCCTTGCCGCGGAAGGCGTAACGGGCCAGGGCATAACCTCCGGCCAGCGCCACCACCGTGGTCGTGATCAGCGAGGCGATGCCGACGAGCAGGCTGTTGCGGAAGAAGACGGCGAATCCCATCCCATTCCAGACCGTGTCGAAGTGCTCGAACGTGATCGGCCACGGCACGATCGCCGTGGAGCCCCTGGGCCGGAACGCGAAGACCAGCATCCAGTAGAACGGCACCAGCGTGAACAGCAGGTACAGGCCGAGCGGGAGGTAGATCTGCCACCGGGACACCCGGTTCGCCCTCAGGGTCATGCTTTCACCCCGAACTTGCTGAGCCGCAGGTAGACGATGGAGAAGAAGGTCAGGATCAGGAACGCCACGGTGGTCAGCGCGGTGGCGTAGCCGAAGTCGTGCGACTGGGCGGCCAGCGAGGCCACGTACAGCGGCAGCGTGGTGGTCTGGTGGGCGGGGCCGCCGCCGGTCAGCGTGTAGAGCAGGTCGACGTTGTTGAACTCCCAGACCGAGCGCAGCAACGTCGACAGGATGATCGCGTCTTTCAGGTGGGGCAGCGTGATGTGGAAGAACCTGCGCCGCCGGCCGGCGCCGTCCACGGACGCGGCCTCGTACAGGTCCTTCGACACCGACTGCAGGTCGGCGAGGAGCAGGATTGCGAAGAACGGCACCCCGCGCCAGAGCTCGGCCAGCACGGCGGCCCAGAACACGGTGTCCGGGTCGGCCAGCGGCGCGGCCCCGTACTCGATGAGGCCCATGTCCGCGAGATAGCGCGACACCCCCGTGAACGGGTTGTAGAGCAGCACCCAGATCGCGGTCGTGAGCACCCCCGAGACCGCCCACGGGGAGAACACCATCGCCCGCGACAGAGCCCGGCCGACGAAGCTCTCGTTGACGATCAGCGCGAGCGCGAGGCCGAGCAGGAGCTGGAGCGTGACCTGGACGACCACCCATTTGAGGCTGAAGCCGAGGCTCTGCCAGAAGATCGGGTCCTCGAACAGCAGCGTGCGGAAGTTCTCGAGCCCGGCGAAGCCGTTGTCCCAGGGTTTGGTGACGTTGTAGTGCTGGAGGCTGTAGTAGATCACGCTGGCCATCGGGTAGACGAGGAACCCGAGCATCGCGATCACTGATGGGGCGATCAGCCAATATGGTGTCCACGTGCCGGAACGGCGTGACTTCTTACTGGGAGGACGCGCCGAGACGACGGCCACGTGCACGACTCCTTCGGGTGGTCGATTGTGCAATCGGTTGCAGGGAAACGTTGCGCGAGCACGAACGCATCGTCAATGGCAGATGAACGCGCCGAGCCCTGCTATCAGGCGAAATGCCGAAATCTCGAAATTTTCGCGGCGGCCACCTGGCCTGGGCCGGGGCAACCGGAGCAGAGTGGGGGACATGACCGCCCCGGAAACGCCCCCGCCACTGCCCAAGCTGGCCGTGATCGCCCGCGAGGCCGGCGTGTCTGTTGCAACCGTTTCCAAAGCGCTCAACGGCCGGCCCGACATCTCCTCGCACACCCGCCGCCTGGTCGGTGAGGTGCTGGAACGGCGCGGCTACCCCCGGCAGCGGGCCAAGCCCGCGCGCGGCAGCATGGTGGACGTCATGATGCAGGGCCTGGACTCGGTGTACGCGCTGGCGATCCTCGGTGGTGTGGAGGAGGCAGCCTGGCGGCTCGGCGTTGACCTCGTGGTCTCCGCGGCGGCGAGGAGCACCAAGAACGGCCAGCCTCCGTCCGCCTGGCTGGACCGGATCAGCACCCGCGACAGCGCAGGTGCGCTGCTGGTGCGCACGTCACCGACCGCGACCCAGCGCACCTGGCTGGCCGACCACGGGATCCCCTTGGTGATCGTCGACCCGCGCCGCAAGCCGCCGCCCGGGATGCCGGTCGTCGTGTCAGCCAACCTGGCCGGGGCCCGCGCCGCCACCGAGCACCTCATCGGACTGGGGCACGAGCGCATCGCCATCGTGACCGGCCGCCCGGGCGTGCCGTGCGCCGCCGAACGCCTGTCCGGTTACCGCGAGGCGATGGCCGCCGCCGGGCTCCGGGTGGACCCGCGCTGGGAGGTGTGCGGCTACTTCCAGAGCGAGCGCGCCCTGGAGGCCACCCGCGAGTTGCTCGCCGGGCTCCCCGAGCCGCCGAGCGCCGTCTTTGCCTGCTCCGACTCGATGGCGGTCGGCGTCCTGCAGGCGCTCGGCGAGCACGGCCACCGGGTGCCCGACGACGTGAGCGTGGTCGGGTTCGACGACTCGTGGGCGGCCGGGCACGTCACGCCCGCGCTGACCACGGTCCGCCAGCCCTGGCCTGAGCTGGGCGGAGCCGCCCTTGCCGCGCTGCTCTCCGGCGGCCGGCCGGCCAGGACGGAGCTGCCCACGGCGCTGATCGTGCGTTCGAGCACCGCCGCGGCATGAAACTTTCACGCCTCACCTAGGCCTTTCGACCCCGCTTTAGTTTGTTTACTTGACATACATATCTGTGCTGATGCTTCCTCATGGCCCGAGAGGAAGGAGAGCGCGGATGTCCAAGCGCAGACGTGCGGGCGCCGTCGTGCTCGCAGCGGCGGCGATGCTGGCTTGGGGGCCGTTACCCCAGGCCGGAGCGGTGGCGGAACCCGTCGCGGGCGGCGTCTACCAACTCGTCGTGGCCACCAGCGGCAAGTGCGCCGACGTGGTGGACCACTCCACCGTCAACGGCGCCCAACTCCAGCAGTGGACCTGCAACAACAACAGCCCCTGGCAACATTTCAAGGTCACCTCCGCCGGCAACGGCCGATACACCCTGTCCAACATCAACAGCGGACGCTGCATCGACGTCCCCAACGGCGCCACCACCCAAGGACTACGACTCCAGCAATGGGGCTGCGGCGACCACAACAAGACCAACCAACTCTGGCGCTTCGCACCCTCCGGCACCGGCACCTACCACATCATCAGCATCGCCAGCGGCCTGTGCATGAGCGACCAGAACGCCTCCACCACCAACGGCGCCGCCCTCATCCAGGAAACCTGCACCCACAACAGCAACAAACAGTGGGCCTTCACCCCCCTCTCGACCGGCAGAGCCACCGTGGCGGCGGACGGCTCGGGCACCTACCGGACCGTGCAGGCCGCTGTCGACGCCGTGCCGGCGGGAAACGCCGGCCGGGTCACGATCACCATCGCCCCCGGGACGTACCGCGAGATCGTCCGGATCCCCTCGAACAAGCCGTACGTGACGCTCCAGGGCCTCGGTTCCTCGGCGGCCCAAACGGTTATCGTCAACAACCACCACGCGGGCGAATACGGGACGTCCGGCAGCGCGACCGCGTTCATCGACGGCCACGACTTCATCGCCGAGAACCTGACGATCTCCAACGACTTCGACGAGAACTCGGCCCCTAGCGGCCACCAGGCGGTGGCGCTCAACCTGGGCGCCGATCGGGCCAGGCTGACGAACGTGCGACTGCTCGGCGATCAGGACACGTTCCTGGTCAACGACTCGGCCCGGGCCTACATCTCGGACTCGTACGTGGAAGGCACCGTCGACTTCATCTTCGGCGGCGGCATCGCCGTGTTCGACGACAGCGACATCCGCGAGAAGCGCAGCACCGGCGGCCCGATCACCGCCGCCAGCACGGCGGCCGGCCGGACCTACGGCTTCCTGTTCTACAGGTCGCGGATCACCGGCGCGTCGGCCGCCGGCACGACCACGCTGGGCCGCCCCTGGCGTCCGGACGCGCAGGTGCTCTACCGGGAGTGCTCGCTCAGCTCAGTGATCAACACGTCGGCACCGTGGACCAACATGTCCGACAACGACTGGCGGAACGCCCGCTTCTTCGAATACCGCAACACCGGGTCGGGCGCCACGATCAACTCCAACCGGCCGCAGCTCACCGACGCCCAGGCCGCCGACCACACCCCGCAGAAGTACCTGGCCGGATCAGACGGATGGAACCCCCTATGACGAAGAGACCCTGGTACTTAGTGATCGCCATGCTGGCCGCGACCCTCGCACCGGTGGCATCCCCGGCTCCCGCCGGAGCGGTGGCGGAACCCGTCGCGGGCGGCGTCTACCAACTCGTCGTGGCCACCAGCGGCAAGTGCGCCGACGTGGTGGACCACTCCACCGTCAACGGCGCCCAACTCCAGCAGTGGACCTGCAACAACAACAGCCCCTGGCAACATTTCAAGGTCACCTCCGCCGGCAACGGCCGATACACCCTGTCCAACATCAACAGCGGACGCTGCATCGACGTCCCCAACGGCGCCACCACCCAAGGACTACGACTCCAGCAATGGGGCTGCGGCGACCACAACAAGACCAACCAACTCTGGCGCTTCGCACCCTCCGGCACCGGCACCTACCACATCATCAGCATCGCCAGCGGCCTGTGCATGAGCGACCAGAACGCCTCCACCACCAACGGCGCCGCCCTCATCCAGGAAACCTGCACCCACAACAGCAACAAACAGTGGGCCTTCACCCCGCTGACGTCCGGACGCACCTGGCCGGACGTGGCCGACGGGTTCGCCTCGATCAACGCCGGCGGCGTGAACGGCACCACCGGCGGCGCGGCCGGGCCCACCGTGACCGTGACCAACCAGTCCGACCTGGTCCGCTACGCCACCGCCGGCACCCCATACGTGATCAAAGTCAGCGGCGCCATCCCCATCACCCCGTACGGCACCGAGATCCGCGTCAGCTCCAACAAGACCATCGTCGGAGTGGGCACGTCGGGCCAGATCGTGGGCGGCGGCTTCTTCGTCGGCGCCGGCGTCCGCAATGTGATCATCCGCAACCTCACCATCCGCGACACCCGGATGGCCGACGACGACCCCGGCGACGACGCGTACGACTACGACGCCATCCAGCTCGACACCGCCGACCACATCTGGATCGACCACAACAAGCTCATGCGGATGAACGACGGCCTGATCGACAGCCGCAAGGACACCACGTACCTCACCGTGTCGTGGAACATCCTCGCCGAGAACAACAAGACATTCGGCATCGGCTGGACCGACAACGTCACCGCCCGCATGACCATCCATCACAACTGGATCCACGACACCAACTCGCGCAACCCCAGCACCGACAACGTCGCCTACGCCCACCTGTACAACAACCACCTGCAGAACATCACCGGCTACGGCAACTACTCGCGCGGCGCCACCAGGATGGTGATCGAGAACAGCTATTACGACAACGTGAAAGACCCCTACTACAAGGACGACGCCGCCCAGCTCCGTCAGAGCGGCAGCATCGTCGTCAACTCGACCGGGCAGCGCGAGACCGGCGGCTCGGCCTTCGACCCGAGCTCGTTCTACTCCTACACGCTCGACCCGGCCGCCGACGTGCCGTCCATACTCAGGACGTACGCGGGGCCGCAGAGCAACATCGGCACCTGAGCCACCCGGGCGCCCGGCCCGCGACGCGGCCGGGCGCCCCGCCTTTCACAGCGGACTGCGAAACCGTCATCATCAAAAACTCATGCGCGGACGCCATCATCACGAGCATGCACACGACCATCCCGACCCTGTGGTCCGAGGCCGTACGCCTGCCCGCGCTCGTGGTCGGCGACCTCACGCTCGACCAGAGAACCCGCGAGGCACGACGGGCGGGCGTGGAGATCAAGCTGTCGCCCACCGAGTTCGAGCTGCTCCGGCTGCTCATGCACCATCCCGGGCGGGTGCTCAGCAAGGCGCTGATCCTCCACCGGGTGTGGGCCTACGACTTCGCGGGCCAGGGCAACGTCGTCGAGCTGTACATCTCGTACCTGCGCCGCAAGATCGACGCCCGGCGCCCCCCGATGATCCACACCGTGCGCGGGGTCGGCTACACCATCAGGCCCGCCGGCTGACACCCGGACGGGATTCCGCAGGACCCCCCGCGCGCCATCCGGCACAGGCGACGCCGGCCATGTGCCGCTTCGCCGGAGCCGTCGGCGCCGCGGACGCGTTCGTCGTCGTCACCTCCGAGTACAACCGCGGCTTCCCCGCCCCGCTCAAGCAGGCGATCGACTTCGCCTATGACGAGTGGCAGGCCGCCGTGGCTGCCGATCGCCCTGGAGATCTCGGCATGCAGCAGCGCGGCAGGGTGCACCCTGCCGATCAGCTCGTGCGACGTGACGTCCTGGACATGACGCTTGCACGGTATCCGGCCGGGCCGACACTTTCCCACGTCGGAGAAGGATCGATGTCCGGTTGTCGGAGCCGGTGAAGGGGCCGCTGTCCCGTTCTCCCGGACCGGTGAAGGAGCGCTTACCAGGCGACCTCCAGCGCGGTCATGCCGTACACGACGCTGAAGGAGCGGAAGTTGGTGCCCGAGTCGGCGACGCGCAGCTCGGGGAAGCGCTGGAGCAGGGCGGGGAACGCGATGCGCATCTCCATGCGGGCCAGCGGGGCGCCGAGGCAGTGGTGCACGCCGTGACCGAAGGCGAGGTGGCCGGGCGCGCCCCGGGTGATGTCGAACGTGTCGGCGCCGGACATGAGCTCGGGGTCGCGGTTGGCGGAGGGCAGCGAGCAGATCACCAGCTGGTCCGGCCCGATGGTCTGGCCGCCGATCTCGACCTCGGACGTCGTGATCTTGGTGGTGCCGGAGTGCACGATGCTGAGCCAGCGCAGCAGCTCCTCGACGGTGGCGTCGATGCGCTCGGGCTCCTTGCGCAGCAGTTCGAGCTGTTCGGGGTGGCGCAGCAGGGCGAGCGTGCCGAGGGAGAGCATGTTGGAGGTGGTCTCGTGCCCGGCGAACAGCAGCAGGCCGCCGATGCCGACGAGCTCGTCGGTCGTCAGGTCGTCGGGGTGCTCGCGGACCAGCATGCCGAGCAGCTCGTCGCCTGGGTCGGCCTGGATGCGGGCGACCAGCTGCTCCATGTAGGCGCGCTGCTCGAACTGCATGCGCAGCCGCTCCTCCCCCGGCACCGTCATGTCCAGCATCCTGCTGGTGCGGTGCTGGAAGGTCTCGCGGTCCTCGTACGGGACGCCGAGCAGCTCGCAGATCACCAGTGACGGGATCGGCAGCGCGAACGACGACACCAGGTCGGCGGGCGAGCCGGCGGCCTCCATGGCGTCGAGGTGGTCGTCCACGATGCGCTTGATCCGCGGTTCGAGCCGGCGCATGCGGCGGATGGTGAACTCGGCGGTGAGCATCCTGCGCAGCCGGGTGTGCTCGGGCGGGTCGACGCCGAGCAGGTTGCCCGCGCGTACCTTGGCCCGCTGCTCCTCGGTCATCTTCGGGGATCCGGGCAACCGCGCGATGCCCTGCGGCGCGATCTTGAACCGCTCGGAGTCGCCCAGCACCTCGCGTACGTCCGCGTAGCGGGTCACGAGCCAGGCTTCGTCGCCGAACGCCGTCGTGATGCGCTTGACCCGCTCGCCGTCGCGCGCGGCCGTCAGCTCCGGCGCGGGATCGAACCCCACCCGCCGCATGTGCAGCGGGACGGTCGAGGACTCGCCCATGAAACCCCCTGGATAGTCGCGGTATCGCGAGAACCGTAACAACCAGGGCGGGCGCCCTCTAGGGCGATCATACGCGTATACGTAAATGTTCTCCCTGCGTCGCGCGGCGAAATATACGTTTCACATCTAAGATCCCTTTTGCCCCCAAATGGCGATGATGCGATGGCAGGGGGAGCGATGACTTTGTCCGCGTCCGGGAGTCTTCTCTCCGTACGAGTCAGGACCCACAGCAGGAGAGCACCCAGCATGACGAAGCACGGCGAAGACGTCTGGCCGCTGATCCACGCGGAGCGGGCGGCACTCGCGGCGGATCTGGCGGATCTGACCGACGATCAGTGGGCGACGCCGTCGTTGTGCGCCGGGCTGACCGTGCGCGAGGTGCTCGCCCACCTCACGTCCTCGGCGAACCTCACTGCCCTGAGGTGGCTGGCGGGCGTGATCCGCTGCAGGTTCGACTTCGACAAGCAGGTGGCGATGCGGCTGGCCGAGCACCTGGGCGCGACCCCGAAGGACACGCTGGAGGGCTTCCGGCGCGCCGTCACGAGCACGACCTCGCCGCCGCTCCCCGCCATCGCGATACTCGGCGAGACGGTCGTGCACGGGGAGGACATCAGGCGGCCGCTGGGCATCCGCCGCGACCACCCGATCGGCACGCTCACCCGCCTGGCGCGCTACTACCGGGGTTCCGATCTCGTCGTCCTCGCCAAGGGGCGGATCGGCGGCCTGCGGCTGGAGGCGACCGACGGTCCTTTCGCGACCGGCTCGGGGGCGCTCGTCTCCGGCAGCACGCTGGCGCTCGTGATGGCGATGACCGGGCGCACCGCCCACTGCGACGAGCTCGACGGCGACGGCGTCGCGACCCTGCGCGAGCGCTGCGGCCGGGGGTGAGCCGGCGACCGCGGGAGTCAGCCCAGGGCCGCGCCGATCGCTGTCATGATCGGGATGGCCAGCCCCGTGGTCAGCAGCACGGCGCTGCGCGCGAGCCGCCGCCCGGTGTCGTACGTGACCGCGTACACGTAGATGTTCTGCGCCGTGGGCAGCGCGGCGAACAGGGTGGCCGCCAGCAGGTCGCCGCCCTCCAGCCCGAGGGCGAGGCGGGCGGTCAGGTAGGCGATGCCCGGCTGCGCGAACGATTTGAGCGCGATCACCAGGAAGACCTCCTTCCCGACGCCGCCGTCCTCGGGGGTCGCCGGCGCGCGCCGGGAGCCGTACAGGCTGAGGCCGTAGGCCAGCAGCGCGACGGGCACGGCGGCGCCGCCGAGCAGGTCGATCGGGCGCATGAACGTGACCGGCAGCGAGGTCCCGGTCAGCGCGAACGCCAGCCCGAGCAGCGAGGCGACGGTGAGGGGGTTGCGCAGCGGGAGCAGCAGCACCGCCCGGACCGACCTGGCCCCCTTGTCGAGGACGAGGAAGGAGACCGGGGTGAGCACGACAAGCTGGAAGAGCAGGATGGGCGCGACGAGCGCGCCGTCGCCGAGCACGTAGATCGAGATGGGGATGCCCAGGTTTCCCGCGTTGACGTAGGAGGCGGCGAGCGCGCCGATCGTCGCCTCGCGCCGGTCCCTGCGCCAGACCGCCCGCGCCACCAGCACGTACGCGAGCTGCACGCACGCCACGGCGACGATCTGGGTCAGCAACACCGGCGAGAACAGCGAGCCCAGGTCCGCCCGCGACACGGTGGCGAACATCAGCGCGGGCGTGGCCACGAAGAACGCCAGCCGCGACAGGACCAGTTCGTCGCTGGCCCGCAGGAGCCCGCTCCAGCCGACGAGGTAACCGAGCACGGCAACGGACACCAGAGCGACGAACGCCGCGACAACCCCCGACAAGCCCTAACCTCCGAAACTGGACATCAGGAGCGTATCTGGGCCGCCCAAGGCGACGGTGACCGGCCCGCCACGGAGGTCTACGCTGTGCGCATGCGCGTAGTGGTGATCGGCGGCAGCGGGCACATCGGCACCTATCTCATTCCCAGGCTCGTCGACGCGGGCCACGACGTGGCCGCCGTGAGCCGGGGCGAGCGGCAGCCCTACACGCCGCACCCCGCCTGGCGGCGGGTCGAGCAGGTCACCGCCGACCGGACGGCGGAGGAGGCCGACGGCTCGTTCGGGCGGCGCGTCGCGGAGCTCGGCGGCGAGGTCGTCATCGACCTGATCTGCTTCACGGAGGCGAGCGCCAGGCACCTCGCGCAGGCGCTGGACGGGCGGGTGCGGCAGTTCCTGCACTGCGGGACGATCTGGGTGCACGGCCCCAGCACGCGGGTGCCGACGACCGAGGACCGGCCGCGCCGGCCGATCGCCGAGTACGGCCGGCAGAAGGCCGCCATCGAGGCCTACCTGCTCGACCGGGCGCACCGCCACGGTTTCCCCGCCACGGTCATCCATCCCGGCCACATCACCGGGCCGGGATGGGTGCCGGTCAACCCGGCCGGCAACGTCAACCCGGCCGTCTTCCAGACGCTGGCCGACGGCGGCGAGCTGGCGCTGCCCAACCTGGGCATGGAGACCGTCCAGCACGTGCACGCCGACGACGTGGCAAAACTTTTCATGGACGCCATGGCGAGCCCGGCCGCCGCCAGGGGCGAGAGCTTCCACTCCGTGGCCACCACCGCCGTGACGTTGCGCGGCTACGCCGAGGCGGTGGCGGGCTGGTTCGGGCGGGAGGCGCGGCTGGCCTACCTGCCGTGGGAGCAGTGGCGCGACACGGTGACGGAGGACGACGCCCGGGTGACGTACGACCACATCGCGCACAGCCCGCACTGCAGCATGGAGAAGGCCGCGCGGCTGCTGGGCCACCGGCCCCGCCACACCGCGCTCGAGGCCATCTCCGAGGCGGTCGACCGGCTGGTCGCGACGGGCACGATCGTCGCCGCGACCTGACAGGTCAGTTGGTCAGGGGCCCGAACTCCTTGCGCGTGTCGATCACCTCGCCGAACAGCTCCCACCGCTCGCCCTTGAACTCCATGAGCTGCATCGACTCGATCGGGAACCCGTCGCCCTGCGCGGTGTCCATCGTCACGCCGGGCAGCAGCATGTCGACCGCGATCCCCTTCATGTTGCGCACCGAGTCACGCAGCCCCTCGCGGGTCGGGCAGGCGGCCGCCTCCATGGCCTTGTGGAAACTGCTGGCCACGGCCCAGCCGAAGGTGTGGTACGGCACGTTGGGGTCGGCGCCCGGCGCGTACTGCTCCATCTTCTGCTTGTAGAGCTTCATCTCCGCGTCGTCCTGCCACGTCGGGTCGTTCGGGTCCTTGTAGTACGTGCTGGACACGACGCCCTGGACGTTCTCGAAGCCGACGGGCTTGAGCACGGTGATCGAGGCGGCGACGTTGTTGACGATGTGCAGCGGGTTCCACTTGGTGTTCTTGGCGTCGGCGGCCAGCGCCTGCGAGCCGAACTTGGGCGTGGTGACGTTGAGGAACACGTCGGCCTTCGACTGGGCGAGGTTGCGCATCTGCGGGTCGACGCTCGGGTCGCTCACCTCGTAGCTCTGCTCGGCCACGACCTTGACCTCGGTGCCCTCGATGGCCCGTTTGAAGCCGCCGAGCAGGTCCTCGCCGAAGTCGTCGTTCTGGTAGAGGACGGCGACCTTGGCGTCCGGTCTCTCCTGCTTGAGGTACTGGGCGTAGACGCGGGCCTCGGAGATGTAGTTGGGCTGCCAGCCGATGGTCCACGGGTGCTGGGTGTCGGCGCCCCACTTCGACGCGCCCGTGGCGACGAAGATCTGCGGCACCTTGCGCTGGTTGGTGTAGTCCCAGGTCGCCGTGGTCGACGGCGTGCCGAGCGTCTGGAACAGGGCGAACACCTGCTCCTGCTCGACCAGCCTGCGCGCCTCCTCGACGGCCTTCGGCGGCTGGTAGCCGTCGTCGCGGACGACGAACTCGACCTTGCGCCCGCCGATGCCGTTCTTCTCCGCGTTGACGTAGTCGAAGTACGCCTTGATGCCCTTGGGGATGTCCCCGTAGGCGGAGGCGGGGCCGGACAGCGGGTAGATGCCGCCCAGCTTGATGCTCGTGTCGGTGATGCCGGTCGTCTGCTGCCCCTGGCACTGGCCGCCCGACGTGGCCGTGCCGGTGGCGGCGCCCTGGTCCCGTCCCCCGCATGCGGCGACGGCGAGCACGAGCAGCGCCGTACAGCCGATCGCAGATACTCGCATCCCTCTTACTCCTTCCGGGGAATCTTCCTGATCAAGCGCCCGGCCAGCCCGGCCAGCCCCGTCGGGGCCACGTACATCACCGCGATGATCAGCAGGCCGAAGATGACGCCGGGCGCGGCGTCGTTGATGTCCTGCGCGAGGCTGGGCACGAACATCACGAACAAGCCCCCGAGCACGGGCCCCGACAGCGAGCCGAGCCCGCCGACGACCAGGCCGGCCAGCAGCGTGATCGACAGGTTGACGGTGAACGAGTCGGGCGAGACGAACCCGATCACCCACGTGTAGACGCAGCCGGCCGTCCCGGCGAACATGGCGCTCCAGGCGAAGGCGAGCGTCTTGTGGACCGACAGCCGCACGCCCATGACCTCGGCCGCGCCCTCGTTGTCCCTGATGGCGTGCAGCGCCCGGCCGACGCGCGAGCGCAGCAGGCCGGCGCAGAGCAGGAACGCGGCGACGGCGACGGCCAGGGTGAGGAAGTACAGCCACTGGTCCTCGGCCAGGCCGCTCCACGCGGGCGGCGCGGGCTTGGCCAGCGTCAGCCCCATCGAGCCGCCGGTCAGCTCCTCGAACCTCTTGAGCAGCGGGACGAGGAAGATCGCGATGGCGAGCGTCACGAGCGCCAGGTAGAGGCCGCGCAGCCGCATGGCCGGCACCCCGAACGCCAGGCCGAGCAGGAACGCCGCCCCGGCCGCGACGGGCAGGGTCAGCGGGTACGGCACAGCCCAGTGTTCGAGCAGGATGGCGGCCGTGTAGGCGCCGATGGCGAAGAACGCGCCGTGGCCGAGCGAGATCTGCCCGGCGTGCCCGACCAGCAGGTTGAGCCCGAGCAGCGCGACCGCGTAGATCAGCACCATCGTGAGCTGGAAGACGTGGAACGGCACCAGCTGGAACGGCGCGTAGCAGGCGGCCGCGGCGAGCAGCGCGGCCGCGCCCCAGCGCCAGCGCGCCGACCGCCACCATTCAGCGGGCCGCGGCGCGGGGGGCGGGGGCGGCGTGGCGGTCCGCGCCCGGGCGGCGTTCGTGGCCTCGCTCATGCCCGCTCCACCACCGCTCGCCCGAACAGGCCCTGGGGCCGCAGCAGCAGGACACCGAGGATGATCACCAGCGGCACGCCCACCTTGAGGTCGGATCCGATGAACCCGACGTACGCCCCGGCGAGCGTCTCCGCGACGCCGACGATCAGGCCGCCGGCGACCGCGCCCAGCGGGCTGTCGAAGCCGCCGAGCGTCGCCGCCGCGAACGCGTAGATGAGGACGCCGCCCATCATGTTGGGCTCGAGGAACAGCAGCGGCGCCACGAGCACCCCCGACACCGCGCCCACGGTCGAGGCGAGCCCCCACCCGAGCGCGAGCGTCCAGCCCACCCGGATGCCGACCAGCCGGGCGGACTCGGGGTTGGTGGCCACCGCCCGCATCCCCAGCCCGATCTTGGTGTGCCGGAAGAGCAGGTACAGCAGCCCCATGACGGCGCCCACGACGGCCAGCACGCCGAGCGTGGAGAAGCTCACGCTGATCCCGCCCGCCTCCAGCGCGCCGGCGGGGAACGGGTTCGGGAAGTCCTTGATGAGGAACGTCCAGATCCACCCGGCGGCGGCGTTGACGAAGATGAACAGCCCCACGGTGACGATCACCAGGGTCAGCTCGGGCGCGCCCTCGACGGGCCGGATGATCACCCGTTCGATGAGCATCCCGCCGGCGAACGACACCGCCAGGGTGACCACCAGCGCCAGCCAGAACGGCAGCCCGGCGGCCGTGAGCTGCCAGGCGACGTAGGTGGAGAACATGGCCAGCTCGCCCTGGGCGAAGTTCACGATGCCGGTGAACTGGTAGATCAGCACGAGGGCCAGGGCCAGGCTGGCGTAGATGGCGCCCGCGCCGAGCCCCTGGACGACCTGCTGCAGAAATCCGGCCATCGGCTACACCCGGTATCCGAGGTAGGACCGGGCGACCTGCTCGTCGGCCCTGATCTCCTCGGCCGTGCCCGACAGGACGATCCGCCCGGTCTCCAGGACGTGCGCCTGCTGGGCGATGCCGAGGGCGAGATGGGCGTTCTGCTCGACGACGACCACGGTGGTTCGCTCCTCTGCGTTGATGGCCTGGACGATGCGGAACAGCTCCCGGGTGACCAGCGGAGCCAGGCCGAGCGACGGCTCGTCGAGCAGCAGCAGCCGAGGGCGCGACATCAGGGCCCGGCCGATGGCCAGCATCTGCTGCTCGCCCCCGCTGAGGCTGCCCGCGGTCTGCTTGAGCCGCGTCTTCAGCACCGGGAAATAGCCGTGGATGCGGTCGAGGTCGGCCTCCACGCCGGCCCCGCGCCTGCGGACGTAGGCCCCGAGCCGCAGGTTCTCCTCGACGGTGAGCGGCACGAACGTGCCACGCCCCTCGGGAACGTGGGCGATGCCCTGCCGGGCGAGCGTGTCGGGCGAGCGGCCGGTCAGGTCGGCGCCGCCCAGGGTGGCGGTGCCGCGCGCCCTGATCATGCCGGACAGCGCCCTGAGCAGCGTGGTCTTGCCCGCCCCGTTGGGCCCGAGTATCGCGCAGATCTCCCCTTGGCCGACGGTCAGGCTCACGCCGTGCAGCACGCGGGCGTCGCCGTATCCGGCCGTCAGCTCCTCCACCACCAGATCCGTCATGGCGCCGTCCCCAGGTAGGCCTCGATGACGCCGGGATCGCGCTGCACCTCGGCGGGCGGGCCCTCGGCGATCTTGCGGCCGAAGTCCAGGCAGACGATGCGCTCGCAGATCCCCATCACGAACCCCATGTGGTGCTCGACGACGATGACGGTCAGGTCGTGTTCGGAGCGCAGCGCGTTCAGCGTGGTCGCGAACTCCTCGACCTCGGCCGCGTTGAGGCCGTTCACCGGCTCGTCGAGCAGCAGCAGCCGGGGCCGGCCGACGAGCGCGCGGGCCAGCTCGACCCGCTTGAGCGTGCCGAACGGCAGCCCGGTCGCCGGATGCCCGGCCACCCCGGTCAGGCCGAGCCGCTCCAGCACCCCGTCCGCGTCGGCGCCCAACGCGCGCTCCTCGCGGCGCACGCCCGGCAGGCGCAACCCGGCCGACAGGAAGCCGGCCCGGCCCCGGTGGTGCGCGCCGACGAGCACGTTGTCGCGTACGGACAGGCGCGGGAACAGGCCGAGGTTCTGGAACGTCCTGGCGATGCCGAGCCCGGCGATGGCGTGCGGGGCCACGGCCGTCAGGTCGCCGCCCTCGTACACGATCGTCCCCGACCCGGGCTCGTACCGCCGGGTCAGGCAGTTGAACAGGGTGGTCTTGCCGGCGCCGTTCGGCCCGATGAGCCCCACCATCTCGCCGCGCCTCACGTCGAAGCCGACGCCGTCCAGCGCCGTGATGCCCCCGAAGCGAACGGTAAGATCGTGTACCTCCAGCATCCGGCCTCCTGGAGAACAATGTTCTGAAGTTGGGCTCAGCGTAGGATCCGGCCGCGAAGCGCCGCATTGGGCACGGTGACCCAAGATGTCTCAGGCGAGTTGTCCTCTGAGCACAGCGTGGGTCTCATACCGGTCACGACCCGTTGACCGCCCGCCCATGGCCATGGATCATCCCGGCATGTCCAGTGGTTCCAGCACGGAAACGCTCACTGGTGCGGAGGCGGTCCGCGCGCAACGCGCGCGCATCCTCTCCGAACTCCTCGACGACCTCCCGTCCCTGGCCGCCGCCGCGCTCGCCACCATGCGGGAGGAGATCCCCGCCTACGCGGCGCAGGGCCCCGACTTCCACGCGGACGTGCGCGACCAGGTGGTCAAGCACTACCGCGCCAAGCTGGCCGTGCTGCTGGAGGAGCGCACGGTCACGTTCGAGGACATCGCCTTCACCCGGCGGGCGGCGATGCGCCGGGCCAGGGCGGGGGTGGCGCTGGCCGACTACATCAACGCGTTCAGGGTCGGGCAGCAGGTGTTCTGGCAGTCGGTGGTCGACCGGGCCGGACGCACGCCGGCCGGCCGCGAGGCGGCGCTGTCGCTGGCGTCCCCCCTGATGCGCTACTGCGACTTCGCCAGCACGCACGCGGCCAACGCGTACATGGAGTTCCAGCAGTACGCCGCCGCCGAGGCGGTCCGCGAGAGCCGTGACCTGCTGGAGACGCTGCTGGTGGGCGGCGTGCCGACGCGCGGCAGGGAACTGGCCGCGGCGCAGGCGCACGGCCTGGCGTCCCGCACGCCGCTGCTCGTCGTGACCGCGGTGCTGGTCGGCTCGCCTTCGGCGGTGACGACGGGCCCTGACCGGGGCGCCGACGCCCGCCACGCGGCCTGTGCCGCGATCGCCAGGACCGGCGGCAACGGCACCCGTACGCTGTCGGTCGTGCGCCAGTCGGAGATCGTGGCGATCCCCGTGCTCGGCCCCGGCGCCGACCCGGGAGGGCTCTGCGACCGGCTGCAGGAGGTGCTGGAGAGCCTGGCGGGCGAGGGCATCAGGCTGGCCATGGGCATCAGCACCGTGGCGGCGGGCCCGGCGCAGATCCCGCAGGCCTACCAGGAGGCCAGGGCGGTGCTGGACTTCGTGCCCGAGGAGGGCGGCGTCGCCGCGCTGCCGCGGATCACGCCGTTCCAGTATCTGGCGCTGAAGGCCGACGACACCGCCCGTCACCTGGTCGATCCGCGCATCTCGGCGCTGCTGTCGGAGGACCGCGCGCGTGGCGGCGTGCTCACGGCCACGATCAGGGCGTTCGCCGCCGCCGACCTCAACCTGCGGGCCGCGGCAGAACGGTTGCAGATCCATCCCAACACCGCCCAGTACCGCATGCGCCGGATCCAGGAGCGCACGGGCCGGAGCCTGCGCTCCATCAACGATCTCGTCGACCTGCTCGTCGCGATCGCTCTCCAGGACGCTTTGCCGACCAATTCCGGCCGGGAAAGACTGGCCACCGCGACCAATGAGGGGCGTGGGAGAGCGGACGTACGGTCTTTCCATGAACCTCGCTGACCGGCTCCTCACCACCGCCGAGCGGCTCGGCGGCAGAGCGGTTCTCACGCTGGACGAGGCGGAGCTCACGTACGGAGCTCTGTCGGAGCTGAGCGCCCGGCTCGCGGGGCTGTTGCGCTGCCGCGGCATCGGCCCCGGCGACCGGGTCGCGATCATGTTGCCGAACGTGCCCGAGTTCGGCGTGGTCTATTACGGGGTGCTGCGGATCGGGGCCGTGGTGGTGCCGCTCGATCCGCTGCTGAAGCGGCGGGAGATCGCGGCCTACCTGGGTGACTGCGGGGCGCGACTGCTGATCGCCTGGCACGCGTTCGCGGAGACGGCGGAGGCGGGGTCGGCGGGCACGAAGGCCGACTGCTTCTTCGTCGTCCCCGAGGAGTTCCGCAGGCTGCTGCGCCAGGTGGCGCCCGACCGCGACGTCGCCGGCACGCGCGACGACGACACCGCGGTCATCCACTACACCTCCGGCACCACCGGGCGCCCGAAAGGCATCGAGCTCTCCCACGCGAACCTGGCCGGCAACGCCGCGACCGTGGCCCGCATGCACGCGCTCGGCGTGGACGACGTGGTGCTGGGGGCGCTGCCGCTCTACCACACGTTCGGCCAGACCTGCTCGCTCAACGCGACCGTGCAGGCGGGCGCGCGGCTGACGCTGCTGCGGCGCTTCGAGGCCGGCCGCGCGCTCGAGGTCATCAGGCGGGACGGCGTGACGGTCTTCCAGGGCGTGCCGACCATGTTCATCGCGCTGCTCGACCACCCCGGCGCCTCCGACCTGTCGATGTTGCGGGTCTGCGCGTCCGGCGGGGCGGCGCTGCCGCTGGACGTGCTGCGGGCCTACGAGGCGCGGTTCGGCTGCGAGATCATCGAGGGGTACGGCCTCAGCGAGACCTCCCCGGTGGCCGCGACCAACCGCGGCGGACCCCACCGCCGGCCCGGCTCGATCGGCTGGCCCATCAGGGACGTCGAGATGAAGATCGTCGGCGAGGACGGCGCCGAGGCCCCGCCCGGCGAGATCGGCGAGGTCGTCGTCCGCGGCCCCAACGTGATGAAGGGCTACTGGAACGACCCCGCCGGCACGGCCGAGGCCATCCGCGACGGCTGGTTCCACACCGGCGACCTCGGCCGGGTCGACGAGGACGGCTACTTCTTCCTGGTCGACCGCCGCCGCGACGTGATCATCCGGGGCGGCTACACGGTCTACCCGCGCGAGGTCGAAGAGGTCCTGTACGAGCACCCGGCCGTGCGCCAGGCGGCCGTGTACGGCGTGCCGCACCCGGAGCTCGGCGAGGAGATCGAGGCGGCGGTCACCCTGCGCGCCCCGGTGACCCGCGAGGACCTGCGCGACTTCGTCAAGGAACGCGTGGCCGCCTACAAATACCCGCGGCGGTTGTCGTTCGTGGACGAGCTGCCGATGAGCCCCACGGGCAAGATCCTCAAGCGGGCGCTCGCCCGCACCCCGCTAGGCGGGTGACGGCCGCGGCTCGTTGACGCAGCGCAGCACCGGATAGGAGGTCAGCGCCGCCGGGTCCAGGTCGCGTCCGGTGGTGACGTGGAAAGTGACGCTCTCTCCCGGCAGGAGCGTGACCAGCTGGTCGTCCACGGCCGCCGCCGGGTCGAGCCGGTCGGGGAAGAGCGCCAGCTCGCGCAGGATGGTCGCGGCGGTGACGGTGACCGCGACGCCGCCCGGCTCCGGCTCGACCGCGGCGGTGAACTCGGCCGGCGGATAGCCGGCGGCCGGGTCCTCGGCGAACACGAACAGGGCGCGCTCGCCGCCGAGCTCCACGGTGAGCAGCCCGGCCGCCGGGTCATCCGGTGGGGTGACGCGCAGCGTGGCACGGGCGGGCACGGTGACAGGCTGTCCGTGCGCCGCGAGCGCCCTTCCTCCCAGGTCGCGCGGGGCCAGCTCCAGCGTGCCCGCCCACTCCTCGTCGGTGTCGTTGACCAGCACGATCTCGCCGTCCTGCCGGGTGATGAGCCGGTCGGCGTAGGCGCGGCGCAGGGCGTACCAGAGGGGTTTCCTGCGGCCCGCGCCGTCGACGGCGGCCCAGGACGTCACCGGCCAGCAGTCGTTGAGCTGCCACACCACCGTGCCCATGCAGTGGGGCATGAGCGAGCGGAACCGCTCGATCCCGAACGCCATCGCGCGGGCCTGGTTGAGCTGCGTGTAGTAGTGCCAGTCGTCGAACGTGGCGGGCCGCGGCAGGTGGTCGCCGAGCCCGGACAGCAGCTTGGCGTTGCCGTCGACCGCCTTCTGGTGGTGCGTGACGCCGGCCGAGCCGGGAGCGAGCGGCTCGTCGGAGACGGCGGCCCGCAGCGTGGCGTAGGCGGGCGGGCCCTGGTAGCCGAACTCGGCCACGAACCGCGGCTCGTAGTCGGCGTAGTGCGTGTAGTCGCGGCCCTGCCCCCACACAGTCCAGATGTGCACGGTGCCGGTCGAGGGGTCGCGCACGTCGCGGTCGGGCGCACCCGAGTAGGGGCTGCCCGGCCAGTAGGGTCGCGTCGGGTCGAGCTCGGCCACGACGCCGGGCAGCAGGTCGTAGTAGAACCCGGCGCCCCAGCTCCGGCCGGCCAGCCGCTCGCGCCAGTCCCAGTGCTGGTGACCCTCGATGTTCTCGTTGTTGCCGCACCACAACATCAGGCTGGGATGGGCGGCCAGCCTGGCGACGTTCTCCCGCGCCTCGGCCTCCACCTCCGAGCGGAACGGCTCCTCCTCGGGGTAGGCCGAGCAGGCGAAGGTGAAGTCCTGCCAGACGAGCAGGCCCATGCGGTCGGCCAGGGTGTAGAAGTCCTCCGACTCGTAGACGCCGCCGCCCCACACCCGCAGCGCGTTGGCGCCGGTGGCGGCGGCCTGGTCGAAGCGCTCCTCCAGGCTCTCCCTGGTCGTCCTGGCGGGGAAGCAGTCGTCGGGGATCCAGTTGAAGCCGCGCACGAACACCGGCCGGCCGTTGACGATCAGGCGGAAGGCGTCCGTGTCGAGCTCGACCGTGCGGAACCCGATCTCGCGCCGCCACCGGTCGGAGCCGGCGCGCACGGTGAGCGGATAGAGGGGCTGGGCGCCGTGGCCGCGCGGCCACCACCGCTCGGCCCCCGGCACGTCGAGGCGGAGCACGGCCTCGCTCTCGCCGTGGGCCAGTTCGGCCTCGGCGCGCACGCCCGCCACGTCGGCGGTGACGGTGACCGGCGCGTCGCCGGTGCGGTCGACGCGTACGTGCACGTCCACGCCGTCGCCGCGGACGAGCGGGCGGACCTCGGCCAGGCGCGCGCCGGACCAGGAGTGCAGGCCGATGGGCCGCCAGATGCCGCTGGTCACCAGCGTGGGCCCCCAGTCCCAGCCGAAGTTGCAGGCCATCTTCCTGATGAACGCGTACGGCTCGTCGTAGGCCCCGGGGCGCTCGCCGTGCCGCGCGCGCTGCTCCTCGGCGTAGGCGTAGGGGGCGCGGAAGGACACCTGGAGCGTGTTGGCGCCCTCGCGCAGCAGGTCGCGCGCGGCGAACCGGTAGGACCGGTGCATGTTGGCGGTGGCGCCGACCTCGTGGCCGTTGAGGCGTACGGTGGCGATCGTGTCGAGCCCCTCGCACACCAGGTCGGCCCGCTCGTGACCGTCGTCACTCCACTCGAAGGACGTCTCGTAGACCCAGTCCGTACGCCCGATCCAGCCCAGCCGCGTCTCGTTGTCGTCGAGGTAGGGGTCGTCGATCAGGCCGGCGGCGAGCAGGTCGGTGTGCACGCTGCCCGGAACGGCGGCCGGTATGACCGCAGGGCCCACCGGGGTGTCGCCGTCAGGGCGGAGGGTCCAGCCGTCGTGCAGCGGACGGTACACGTGGTCTCCTGACGCTGGAAGCTAAACCGAGTAAGCGAGCCAGACTCTACGTGGGCCCCCGATGACCGTCAACGTCCATCAGCAGCACGAGGGCCGCTGCCGGCTCGACACCCGCGACAGCAGCCCGCCCGGCCCGTACGATCGGTGAACCGTGAAAGTCACCCGGGAGGCCAGCCGTGAAGCGACCGACCATCGCGGACATCGCCAAGGAGGCGGGCGTGTCCAAGGGGGCCGTCTCCTACGCGCTGAACGGGCAGCCGGGCGTCTCGCCGCAGACCCGGCAGCGCATCCTGGCCATCGCCGACCGGCTCGGGTTCCGCGCCAACAGCGCCGCCCGCGCCCTCGCCGGCGCCCCCGCGAAGGTCGTGGGCCTGGCCCTGCCGCGCCCACCGGCCACGCTCGGGGTCGAGCCGTTCTTCATGGAGCTGATCAGCGGCCTGGAGGCGGAGCTGTCCACCCGCTCCTACGCGCTGCTGCTGCAGATGGTGGCGCACCAGGACGAGGAGATCGGCTTCTACCGCCGCTGGTGGAGCGAGAGCCGGGTCGGCGGCGTGCTCGTCTGCGACCTGCGGGTGCACGACGCGCGGGTGAGCGCGCTGCGCGAGCTGGGCCTGCCCGCCGTGGTCATCGGCCCGCCGACGGCCGCGGGCGGGCTTGCCAGCATCTGGTCCGACGACGGGGTGTCCATGGTGGAGGCGGTGGAATACCTGGCGGCGCTCGGCCACCGCAGGATCGCGCGGATCAGCGGCATCTCCGAGCTGGCGCACACCGCGATCCGCACCGAGGTGTTCACCGGCGTCTGCGCGCGGCTCGGGGTGAGCGCGGTGACCGTGCCGACCGACTACAGCGCCGAGCACGGCGCCGAGGCCACCAGGCGGCTCCTCTGCGCGGACGACCGGCCCACCGCGCTGATCTACGACAACGACATCATGGCCATCGCGGGCCTGACCGTCGCCCAGGAGCTGAACCTGTCGGTGCCCGCCGACCTGTCCATCGTGGCCTGGGACGACTCTCCCATCTGCCACCTGCTGCACCCGCCGCTGACCGCGCTCACCCGCGACATCGGCGCCTACGGCGTGCACGCGGCCCGGCTGCTGCTGGCAGCCATGGACAGCGGGTCCGGCAACGGGCCCGATGACAGGCCCGGTGACGTGCACGACGAGCCGGCCCACCTCACGCCCCGGGGCAGCACCGCGCCGCCGTCCCGCTGACCGCGGGGCCTTCCTGGGCGGCACCGCGCCACCGTCCCGCCGGCGGCGGGCCACCCTTAGCATGTCCGTAGGCCGGCGGGTGGAGGTGCGATGGGGCGGCAGGCGACCATGAGCGACATCGCCCGCCGCGCCGGAGTCTCCCGCGTGGCGGTCTCCTACGCCATCAACGGCCGTCCCGGGGTGTCCGACGCCGTGCGCGAGCGCATCCTGCGCATCGCCGCCGAGCTCGGCTTCCTCCCCAGCGTCCCCGCGCAGGCCCTGCACGGCGCGGCGGCGCACGCCATCGGGCTGGCGGTGTCGCGCCCGTCGCCAGGCCTGTCCGTCGAGACCTTCCACCGCCGCCTCATCAGCGGCATCCAGGCCGAGCTGGCGGGCCGCGGGTTCGGGCTCGTGCTGCAGTTCGTCACCGGCCACGACGACGGGCTGGACGTCTACCGCCGCTGGCACGGTGAGCGCCGCGTCGACGGCGTCATCGTCTCCGACCTCGCGCTCGACGACCCGCGCCCGCGCGCCCTGGCGTCCATGGGCCTGCCCGCCGTGATCCTCGGCGAGCCGAGCGGGCCCCACGGGCTGACGCACCTCTGGTCCGATCCGGCCGTCGGCGCCGGCCTGGTCGCCGGCCATCTCGCCGCGCTCGGCCACCGTCGGGTGGCGCGGGTGTGCGGGCCCGCCGGCCTGCTGCCGGCCGCGCGCCGGGCCGGGCTCTTCGCCGCCGCCTGCGAGCGGGCGGGCATGGCCTGCACCCTCATCCCCACCGACCGCACCGGCGAGGCGGGCGCGCAGGTGACCAGGCGCGTGCTCAGCTCGACGCCGCGGCCGACGGCCATCGTCTACGACAACGACGTGATGGCGGTCGCCGGGCTGAGCGTGGCCGGCGAGATGGGCCTGGCCGTGCCGGGCGAGCTGTCCCTCGTGGCGGGCGACGACTTCCCGCTCTGCCAGGCCGTACGCCCGGCGCTGACCGTGCTGAGCCGCGACGTGGACGCGCTCGGCGCGCAGGCCGTACGCCTGCTGTTCGAGCTGCTCGACGGCGGCGAGCCGCGTCACGTGCCGGCCCCGGCGGCCGAGCTCGTGACGCGCGCCAGCACCGGCCCTGCCCCGCGCTGACCCTGGCGGGCGCTCAGCCGTACATCCCGAGGACGTACGCGACCGGCACCAGCACGACGGTGAGGGCGACGGCCTGCCATCGGGGCGCGGGCCCGTCCTTCAGCACGCCGACGCCGAAAGGCACCAGGGCGACGGCGAGCCCGGCCAGGGCGGCCAGCGAGATCGGATCAGCGGCGCCCTTCAGCACGCCCAGCGGCAGCGCGTGCCCGAGCGCCAGCGCGACGCACCTGACCACGCCGTACGCGCCGGAGCCGAACGCCCTGGCCCGGTAGGCGCCGATGGCGAGCACGATCCAGCCGGCCACGATGCAGACGCTGACCGCCTTAAAGACGTGGAACGCGCCGTACGTGTCCGCGACCGCCCGCTGCGCCGCCTCCAGCCCGAGCTCGTCCACCATCTGGAAGGCCAGGTGGCTCACCCCGGCGTGGAAGACCCGCCCGAACAGCCCGAGAACCACCAGCGTGGCCCCCCACCGGGCCCAGCCCGGGTGCGTGGCGGCGATCCGCCGGGCCAGCGCGGTGGCCGCCGGCCACAGCAGCACCACGCCGGCGGTGAACAGGGCGTAGGACACGGCCATCCGCCCCGGATCGGCGGCGTAGGCGGCGAGCTGGCCGGGGAAGAAGTCGTCCTCGCCGATCCGGGTGAGCACCCCCGCGATGAGCAGCGGCGGCCCGAGCACCGCGCCCGTGCCCTCCACCCAGCGGCCGGGAATCATCCGTGTGATCGTCATGCCGACCAGTGAATCGGCGGCGCGGCCCGTGCACACGGGCGCGCGGGCGAGACCCGGTGGTGGAGCCCGCACTAGTCTTTCGGCCGGCGACGCGACACGGTGCGCTCCCCGGCGATCAGGTGAAGGGCCGGGCGATCTGGTCGAGGGTTTCGTTCATCACGTCGATGAGCATGCGGGACTCCTGCTCGTCGCTCCAGACGTTCGCGGCGATGCGCAGCCCCACCAGGAAGGCCGCCGCCATCACGCGGGGCGGTATGCCGCTCGCCCGTTCGGCGAGCGCCTCCGACAGGTCGCGTTCGAGTGCGGCGTGGTTGGCGAGCTGGCGGGCCAGCAGCGACGGGTGTTGCCGGGCCAGCCGGGTGCGCTGCGCCCACTCCCGCTCGGGCTCGCCCATCTCCTGGTAGAGCTCCTCGGTCGCGCCGCGCAGCGCCGGCCAGGCCCTGAGGGCGGGCGGCTGGGCGCGGACCTTCCGTACGAGGGTGCGGAAACGCTGCTCCTCCCCGTAGAGCACCGCGTCTTCCTTGCCCGCGAAGTAGTTGGAGAAGGTGCGGCGCGAGATGTTGGCCGCGTCGGCGATCGACTCGACGGTGACGTGGTCGAGCCCGTGCTCGACCACGAGCCGCAGCGCGGCCTCGTGCACGGCCTGCCGCGTCGCGGCCTTCTTGCGCTCGCGCAGCCCCACCGTGGTCTCCATGATGCGCTCACTCTACCGTCGGGGAATATATGCTCAATGAGAAAAGTTGCTCACTCGGCATCTATTTACCCGAGACCTTAGGGGAGGTCGCGCGTGAGCGCACCCACGGCTCCGGCATCGGAACCGATGACGCACCGGCAGATCATGGAGGCCCTCAGCGGGCTGCTGCTCGTGCTGTTCGTCGCCATGATCAGCGCAACGATCGTGTCAGTGGCGCTGCCGCAGATCGTCGGCGCGCTCAAGGGCACCCAGTCGCAGTACACGTGGGTCGTGACCGCGTCGCTGCTCGCCTCCACGGCGTCCACGCCTATCTGGGGCAAGCTCGCCGACCTGTTCAGCAAGAAGCTGCTGCTCCAGGCCTCCATCGTGATCTTCATGGTCAGCTCGCTGGCCTGCGGATTCGCCCAGGACACCGCGCAGCTGATCGCCTTCCGCGCGCTCCAGGGCCTCGGCATGGGCGCCCTCCAGGTGCTGGTGCAGGTCGTGATCGCGGCGATGATCAGCCCGAAGGACCGCGGCAAGTACAACGGCTACCTCGGCGGCGTCATGGCCGTCGCCACCGTGGCCGGGCCGCTGCTCGGCGGCCTGATCGCCGACACCTCCTGGCTGGGCTGGCGGTGGTGCTTCTTCATCGCGGTGCCGTTCACCGTGATCGCCTTCTTCATGCTGCACAAGACGCTGCACGTGGTCTCCGTACGCCGCCCCGACGTCAAGATCGACTACGTGGGCGCCACCCTGATCGCCGCCGGCGTCAGCGTCCTGCTCATCTGGGTCACCTTCGTGGACAACTCGTTCGCGTGGCTCTCCTGGCAGACCGCCGCGATGGCCGGCGGCGGCGCGCTCCTGCTGGTCGCCGCCACCTGGGTCGAGTCGGTCGTCAAGGAGCCGGTCGTGCCCCTGCACGTCGTACGCCGGCGCACCCCCGCGCTGGCCATCGTCGCCAGCCTCGCGGTCGGCATGGCCATGTTCGGCGGCTCGGTCTTCCTCGGCCAGTATTTCCAGACCGGCCGCGGATACAGCCCGACCGAGGCGGGCCTGCTCACCATCCCGATGATGCTCGGCGTGCTGGTCTCCTCGACGATCAGCGGGCGCATGGTGTCGAGGAGCGGCAACGTCAAGCCGTACATCGTGGTCGGCTCGATCGTGCTCACCGGCGGATTCCTCGTGCTGTCCACGATCGACCACCAGACCCCTCTGCTCCTCATCGCCGCCGCGATGGTGCTGGTCGGCGCCGGGGTCGGCATGTCGATGCAGAACCTCGTGCTGGCGATCCAGAACACCGTCCCCCTCAGCGAGCTGGGGGCGGCCAGCGGCGCGATCACGTTCTTCCGCTCGCTCGGCGGCACCATCGGCGTGTCCGTGCTCGGCGCCGTCCTGGCCAACCGGGTCATGGTCGGCATCAACGAAGGGCTGGTCAAGGCGGGCATCGACCCGGCCAAGGCGGCCGGCGGGACCGGCACGCTCGACATCCAGGCGCTGCCCGAGCCGTTCAGAACCATCGTGAGCACCGCCTACGGCGACGCCACCGGCCACATCTTCCTGTTCTCGGCGGCCATCGCCGTGGTCGGCGTGATCGCCGCCCTCTTCCTCAAGCCGGTCAAGCTCCGCGACAGCCTCGACCTGCCCGCCCCCGAGCAGCCGAAGGAGCCCGTCGCCCGGTAGCGGCGGCCCGCCTCGACGTCACGGACCGTGCGGGGGCGGGGCCGCGCTGAGCCGGCCGACCCCGCCGTCGATGCGTAGTTGCGGCGTGCGGTCGAGCAGCGGGATCGCGGCGTCGTCGGCGTCGATGTGCCAGTCCTGCACCGGCACGAGGCCGGGCCCGACCAGGTCGAACCCGTCGAACAACGTGAGCACCTCGTGGTGGGCGCGGAACCTGGCCTGCGCGGGCGAGCCGGCCGTGGCCATCGTGAGCTGGGCGATCGCCTCGGGGTCGCTCTCCGCCATGGCGTGGGAGAGCACGAGATGGCTGCCCGGCGCCATGCGTTTCCTGAAGGCGGCCACGATGCCGGCCGGGTCTTCCTCGTCCATGACGAAGTGCAGCACGCCGACCATCAGCACGCACACCGGCTGGTCGAAGTCGATCAGCCCGATGACGTAGGGGTCGGCCAGGACCTCTTCTGGGCGGCGCAGGTCGGCCTGGATGCCCTCGACGCCGGGCGAGTCGGCGAGCAGCACCTGGGCGTGCATCCGCACCACGGGGTCGTAGTCGACGTAGATCACCCGGCAGGCGGGGTGCACCTCGCGGACGGCCTCGTGGATGCTGGGCGAGGTGGGGATGCCGGTGCCGAGGTCGATGAACTGCCGGATGCCCTGCCTTGCCAGGTGGCGCACCGCCGCCACCTGGAAGCGGCGGTTGGCCCTGGCCACGAGACGGGAGTCGGGCGCGACCGCGAGGAGCTTCTCCGCCACGGCCCGGTCGATGGCGAGGTGGTCCTTGCCACCGAGCAGATAGTCGTACACCCGCGCAGAACTCGGAACATTCGGGTCAACCCCGGGCGGAACACGTTCTAGCTCGGTCACTAGGGGCCTTCCTCCCTGCCTCGTAGGACTTGGTCGTCATACTACGCGGGCACACCGTCCCAGCAGAGGGCATCGCACCGGACCGGCAGGAACGTGCGGGCAGAACAGGTTCTCGCCCGCAGCCCTTTCAGGTCCCGCGGCGCCGGCTCCCGGCCTGTTCCGACCGCATCCGCGAGGCTTCTTCGTGAGCCGCTGAGGCACCGCCCTTCCCTGGTGGATCCGGAAATACAACCGCATGACCGATGCGCTTACGGCACAAGCCTGTGCATGCTGGTGGTGACGGATCCGGCGTGAGGCCTGTTCCGCACCTGAGAGGAGTCACAAGGGTATGGAGAACGCGGCAGGCCGCCCGACCGTGATCTTGGACAACGGCGTCGTCGGCAGGGTCATGCTGGCTCACCGGTCACGGCGCGACCTGGTGGTCGTACAGGGCATGGACGGCACCCTGCTCAGCTGCCAGCTCGACGACATCGCCTGCGTCGTCGGCGGCAAGCCGCTCTGCCGTGACGGCTGACCTCCCGGAGGTCGGCCACGCCCGCGACCACGTCCACGATCCGCACGCCGTCCCGGTGGACGGCCACCTGGAGCCCGCGCTCCTCGCCTGACTCGACGAGCCTGTCGGCCGCCTCCCGCACTGCCGGCCTGGCGGCTCCTTGGCGCCATCCTGCGTCCCGAACCGCTGCGGCTGGTGATCCGACGCCGAACGTCTCCCCGACCTCGACCGCACCTCGTATGGATCCCGCTGGGCCCCGCTAGCGCAGATACTGCCTGAGCCCGGCCGCCAGCGAGGTGGCGATGCGCTCCCGGAAGGCGGGCTTCGACATCCTGGCGGCGTCGCGGCTGTTGCGCATGTTGCCGCACTCGACGAACACCGCCGGCCGCTTCGACAGGTTGAGCCCGCCCAGGTCGGTACGGGTCTGCAGGCCGTCGCGCCCGGCATAGGTGGCGTACGGCATGCGCGTCCCCACCCGGTACGCCTTGCGGATCGCCAGCCCCAGCCGCCGCGACGGCCTGATGATGGCGTCGTTGTGCCCGGCGATCAGCCCCGGCATGATCACATGGAAGCCGTGCCCGCTCGCGGCGGCGCCGTCACCGTGGATGGACACGACCGCGTCCGCCCCGGCCTCGTTGCCGATGGCGGCCCGTTCGGTGATGCAGGGGCCGACGCCCTTGTCGTCGGGCCTGGTGAGCACGACCTTGGCCCCCATCTCCTCCAGCAGGGGCTTGAGCCGGCCGGCGACGTCCCAGGTGAAGGCGTGCTCGGGGTAGCCGGCCCGGGTCTGGGTGCCGATCGTGTTGCAGGGTTTGCGACCGGTGATGACGTCGACCAGGCGGTCGATCTCCTCGCGGTGCGCGGCGTTGCCGCCGTTGTGGCCGGGGTCGATCACCACGACCTTCCCCGCCAGCGGCCCTCCGCGACCGGTGGGCGACGGATCTGCCGCCGCCGACGCTGCCGGCGCCTTCGCCTCGCGTACGGCGGGCACGGCCCCCGCGCACGCGACCGACAGCGCGGCCAGCGTGGCCAGCACCGCGGATCCCGTGAGGAAGGCGCCCATGGGACCGACCGTACCCGGCGTCGGACATCAAGCCCAATACCGGCTATGACCTGGGATTTCGTGTCGTCTTCCCACACGGGCGAACGGAGGTCTACCCTCAGGAGGGGCGCGGGGCCGCCCAGGACACCGCACGCGACGAGAGGAGCCTGGGCCGTGGGAAAGACGTTCACGATGAGACCGGCCGTCCGCCACGCGGGCGCCGACGACGCCGGGCAGGTCGCGGAGCTCATCGCTACCGCGTTCGCCGAGCTCAGGGTCGTGAGATATCTGGTGCCGGAACGCCGCGAGCGGCACAAGGTCATCGCCGCCCACCACCGCATCCTCGTCGACCACGCGATCGAGCACGGCGAGGTGCACCTCATCGACGACGGCCCCGCGGCGGCGGTCTGGTTCCCGCACGTCTCGCCGCCGTCCCCGCCGTCAGCGTACGACCGCCGCCTGGCCGAGGCGACCGGCGAGTGGGCCGACCGGTTCCGGGTGCTCGACGGGCTGTTCGAAGAGCACCGTCCGGCGGAGCCCTGCGACTACCTGGCCTTCCTCGCGGTCCACCCCGACTGCCAGGGGCAGGGGCTCGGCACCGCGCTGCTCCGGTACCAGCACGCCCGGCTGGACGGCGCGCCCGCGTACCTGGAGGCCAACGACCCGCGCAACCGCGACCTGTACGCCAGGAACGGCTATCAGGGACGCGGCACGTTCGCGCTGCCCGACGGCACGGTGTTCTGGCCGATGTGGCGGCCCGCCGCGCCCTGACCCGGCGCGCGGCGCGGGGCCCCGCCGTGATACGGCGGGGCCCGCGTCAGGTACGGCTACAGCCCGGTCAGCTTGAGCTTGACGGTGTACGAGTACGCCGTCTCGTCCGTCCCGGAGATGATGTCCGTGTCGATGTGGGTCTGGCCGACGCTGAGCCCGGTGCAGGTGGCGGCCTCGGCGACCGCCGAACCGAGACTGTCGCCCTGCCCGAGGGCCGGCCGCGTGACCTCGCGCAGGTTGAAGGCCACGTTCACGCCGTTGTTGATGGCCCCGGTCGGGTAGCCGAAGTCGCTCGGGTTCGCGTCGTCCCCGCTTCTCATGTTGTGGGCGCCGTTGTTGGGGAACAGGTTGCCCTGCACCAGGAAGCGGAGCTCGTCCCGCCCGTCCTGTTCCGCCACGTTGCTGGCGTCGATGTCGTAGAGCTCCACCAGGCACGACGTGGCCATGGCGGTGGCCGGGCTCGCCACCAGCACCGCGGGTGCCGCCATGCCCAGGGCCAGGGCGAACGCGGCGATCAGTTTGTGAGAGCGCATGCTGCCTTCTCCTCGATGTGCTGACGTCTCGCGACCTTCGCGGAACGCGCCGTCAGAGTGCGGAAGGCGGCGTGAGCGCATCGTGAGCGCCCAGGTCAGTAGTGCAGAGCACACGCCATCCGTAGCGTTTGGCACAGTCAGGGGAACGGATCGCGCCTAGCCTGCCCGCTATGAGGGACTCGCTGACGCTCCTGCTGCTCGGCACGCCTGAAATGGCCATCGGAGGGGAGCCCGTGGGCATCCGCTCCGCCAAGTCCAGAGCCCTGCTCTGCTACCTCGCCGCCACGCCCGGGCCGCGCTCGCGGGCCGAGCTGGCCGGGCTGCTGTGGGGCGAGCGCCCCGACGCCAACGCCAGGGGCAGCCTGCGCCTCGCGCTCACCGAGCTGCGCAGGGAGGTGGGCCGCTGGCTCGACATCACCCGGGACCACGTGTGCCTGCGCGAGAACGACGGCTGCTTCGTGGACCACCGCCGGCTCGTCCAGGCGCAGGCGGTGGCCGAGGCGCTGCGGTTGTGGCGCGGCGAGTTCCTCGACGGCGTCTCCTTCTGCGACGCGCCCGCCTTCTCCGGATGGCTGGAGTCGGAGCGGGTACGGGTGCGCACGCTGCTGCGGGACCTGCTCGTACGTTCCGCGCCCGCGGGTTCCGCGGAGGTGCTCCGGCTGGCGCGGGTGGTGGCCGCGCTGGATCCGTACGACGAGGAGGCGCACAGGCTGCTCATCACGTCGCTGGCCAGGGCGGGCAACCGGGCCGGCGCGCTGGCCTGCTACGAGCAGCTGCGCCGGCGGCTGGCCACCGAGCTGGGCGTCGAACCCGCCCCCGAGACCCTGGCCGTCCGGCGGGAGCTCGTGCCGCGGCCCCGGCAGCCCCGCCGCGCGGCGCCGCCCGTACCCGGCACGGAGCTGATCGGCCGGGACGCCGACGTGCGGCGGTTGCGGCGGCTGCTGGCCCGCGAGCGCCTGGTCACCCTGCTCGGGCCGGGCGGCGTGGGCAAGACCCGGCTGGCCATCGCCGCCGCCTCGGACGCCGCCCCGGTCGCCGGGTCGGAGACGGCGTTCGTGTCCTTCGCCGGCGTGCGGGAGGAGGCGGCCGTCACCCTGCTGGCCCGCCGCTTGGGCGTCGACCTCTCGCCGCCGCGTCCCGCCCTGGAGCTCCTGCTGTCGGCCCTTGCCCGGCGCTCCTTCCTTCTCGTGCTGGACAACCTCGAACACCTTCCCTCGTTCGACGCGGTCATCGGCGAGGTCCTGCGCGTGGCGCCCCGGGTGCGGGTCCTGGCGACGAGCCGGCGGCGGCTCGACGTGCCCGGCCAGGTGGCCGTACCCGTGGCAGGGCTGGCGCCACCGGCTGCGGAAACCCTGTTCGCGGAGCGGGCGCCGGCGGCCCGGCCGGCGTTCGACCCCGATCGCGAGGCGCCCCTCGTGGCCGCGATCTGCGCCACCACCGGCGGGCTGCCGCTGGCCATCGAACTGGCCGCCGGCCTGCTGCGGGCCGTGCCGATCGCGGAACTGGCCCAGCGCCTGGGCGTGGACACCGGCCTGCTGGCCGCCGCCGGGCCCGCCGCCCGCCCGCGGCACGCCTGCATGCGCACGGTCTTCGAGACGTCCTGGCGCCTGCTGGACGCGGCGGGGCAGCGGGCGCTGGCGGCGCTGTCGACGTTCCGCGACGGGTGCACGCTGGACGCGGCGCTGGAGGTCGCAGTGACCACCTCGCAGGTGCTGGTCCACCTCGTGGACCACAGCATGATCACCCTCACCCCCTCGGGGAGGTACGCCCTCCACCCCCTCATCCAGCAGTTCGCCGCCTCCCACCTGGAGGAGGACCCCGAGACGTGCGGGACCGTACGGAGGCGGCACGCCGCCCACTTCGCCCGCCTGCTCGACCAGCACGCCGCCGCGCTCCAGGACGCCTCGGACACGGAGGTCACCCGCGTGCTCGGCCCCGAGCTGGACAACATCCGGCTGGCCTGGGCCGCGTCCGGCGAACCCCGGTTCCTGGACCACTATTGGACGCTCTGCCTGCGATTACGCCTGTACGAGGAGTCGGGCGCCATCGTCCTGCGCCACCTCGCCCGTACGCGCGAGGCCCCGCACCTGCGTGCCCGCCGGCTCTGGATGGCGGCGGTGAGCGCGCACCAGCTCGCCAGGGAGGCCGAGGCCACCCGCCTGGCCAGGGAGGCGCTGGAGACCTTGGGCGAGCCGCTGCCCGCCTCGCCCACCGGTCTCGCGGCCGCCGCGCTGGCCGCCGCCGTCCGGCAGGCCGCGCACCGCCTGCTGCCGTGGGAGCGGACGGACGCCGCCGGTCCTGAAGCCGCGCAGGCGCTGACGTTGCTGGCCAGGCTCGCGTACTTCCAGCAGGACCTCCCCACCATGCTGGCCACCTCGCTCCGCCAGCTCAACGCCGCGGAACGTGCCACCGACCCCGCGCTGAGAGCCGAGGCGTACGCGAACTTCACCACGATCGTCCGGATCGCCGGACGCGGCCGGCTGGCCGCCCGCTACGGTGTGCTCGCCGACCGCGCGCTCGCCGGCATCCGGCACCCGACGGACGCCGCGAACCGAGCCCGGCTGGCCAGAGGGCTCGACCAGCTCCATGCGGGCGCGTTCGTGGCGGCGAGGAGGTCGTTCGCCGAGGGCCGGGCCAGGACGCTCGATCCCAGGATCGCGGAGCACTGCGCGGGCATGCTCGCGGAGACCGCGCTGTGGCGGGGTGACTTCGCGGAGGCGGCGGAGTTGTTCGCCACGACGGAGGAACTGGCTGTCAAGCGCGTGGGCGGTGACGACATCGGCCGCCACTGGTGCCTGACGGGCCGGGCGGAGGCGCTGCTGCGGATGGACGGGGTGGCGGCGGAGCGGATCGGCGGGGTGCTGGCGGGCGCCCGCGCGTCCGCCGACCGGCGCCGTGCGCATGAGAGGGAGCTGGGTCTCCGTGACGGGCCGGTCAGGCAGGCGGTCCAGGAGATGCGCCTGCTCACCGTCGCGGCCCGCCTCGCCCTCCGCGCTCCCGCGGCGGAGGGACGCGCTCCGACCGCGGACGGACCCCCGCGACCCGCGGTGGCGCAGCCGCAGAGCCCTCGGGCAGTGGCACGGGCCGCGCTGGCGGAGGCGTTGCGGCTGGCGGAGGGGTTGCCGGCCGCGCAGCCCGGCATGTTCGAGTGCTGGGCGGGGCTCGCCGAGGTGTTGTGGGAGCTCGCGCCGTGGCCGGATCGTGCGGCCGTGCACCGGCTCCACGCCCACCTGGCCGGTTACCTGTCACGCACGCCGGGCGCGGCGGCCAGGATCGGCTGGGCCCGAGCGCTCGTGCTGGCCGCCGCCGGCAGGGAGCGCGCGGCCAGGAAGGCGGCGATCGAGGCAGGGGCGGCCGCCGAGCGCCTGGCCGTGCCCTACGACCGCCACCGCGCGACGGAGCTGATCCGGCGCCTCGCCCCCACGCGCCGCTGACGGGACGTCACTCCTGATCGGGGGGCACGGCCGGCGTCCGCCTGCTCACGCGGGCTCGGGGCCTCCGTCGTCGACTCCGCTGCCTTCGTAGGAGCCGAGGTTCTCGACCAGGTGGCGCAGCTCGGGGTGATCGCTGAAGCGGTCGGCGTGCACCTGGGCGATCTTGGCGCCGATGTCGGGGTCGGGGTCGTCGGTGAGGTCCGAGGAGACCATGTCGGCCACCAGCGGCAGGCCGAGCGCGTCGATCCGGCGGTGCAGCGGGTCGTACATGTAGGTGCGGTAGGCGTCGATGTCCTTGAGCGCGTACAGGGCGCCGTAGTCGAACTCACCGCCGAAGTCGCACCCGACCAGATGGAACTCGACGGCGTCGAGCTTCTCGCCGAGCTCGCGCATCAGGTCGAGCGCGTGCCGCACCTGATCGGCGGGGGCGTCGGGCTTCATGGCCATACGGACCTGGTGGTAGATCACGGCGTTCTCCTCACGCGAACCTTGATGCAACCTGCTGTTGCGTTTGTAGACCATAGATCGTCACCCTCGCTAGCGCAACCCATTGGTGCATTAACTTGTCCCTATGGCGGCCGGCGCCCTAACCTGTCCCCGTGGCAGGAGATCCGCTCGAAGACGTCCAGCACCTGCACGCCGACGCGGCGACCGTCCGGCCAGGAGGCCGCACGGCACGCGTCGGCGAAGCGGTCATCGACGCCACCCTGGCCGAACTGGCCGAGGTCGGCTACGGCGCGCTACGCATCGACGCCGTGGCCGAACGCGCGGGCGTCAACAAGACCACGATCTACCGCCGCTGGGGCAACAAGGTCGGCCTCGTGTCCACCGCCCTCATCGAGCGCCGCGGCGAGCTCCTCCCCCCGGCCGACACCGGCACCCTGCGCGGCGACCTCCTCGAACTGCTCAAGGAGATCCGGCTCGGGCTGCAGACCCCCTGGATCGCCGCGCTCCTGCGCGAAACCGGGCCGCGCACCGCCGAGAACTCCGACCTGTACCAACTCCTCGACGCCTTCTGGCCGGCACGTTTCCGGGCGTCGGGTGCGATGCTCGTACGCGCCGTCGAACGCGGCGAGCTGCCGCCCGGCACCGATCCCGACTTCCTGCTGGAGGCGATCTCCGGACCGCTCTACTTCCGCCTGCTCATGCTCGGCCGTCCACTCGACGACGCGTTCCTCGAGAAGACGGCCGACTTCGTCCTCAAGGGCGCCGGCGCCCGGACGGCGGGCATCAGCCAGGGCTGAAAGTTTCACGGCCTTCCGGGGGCGATGGCGCCGGGCGTCGCCGGGGCGTTGACGAGGTGGCGGACGGGAAAGCAGTATCAGGGCGCGCGCCGTTTGGGAGCGCTCCCACCCTCCATCGAAGGACCTCCATGACCCGATGCCGGGCCGCCCTGCTGGCCCTCCTCACCATGGTCGCCCTGTCCCCGGCCGCGCACCCGGGCACGGCGGCGCACGCCGACGAGGGACCCGAGCAGATCGTGAACGGCGCCTTCGACGCCGGCACCGCTCCCTGGTGGGGCACCGCCAACCTCACCCTCGCCGTGGACGAGGGCCGGCTGTGCGCCGACATCCCCGGCGGCACCGCCAACCCGTGGGACGTGATCATCGGCCAGGACGGCATCCCGCTGGTGGAGGGCGAGACGTACGCGTACCGCTTCGCCGCCTCGGCAACCCCCGCCAAGGTCGGCCGCGCGCTGATCCAGCTCCCGGTCGACCCGTGGACGCAGTATCTGTCGGCCGCCCCCGAGCTCAGCGTCTCGGGTGACGACTACTCCTACACGTTCACCGCACCCGTGTCGCTGCCCGACGCCCAGGTCGTCTTCCAACTGGGCGGCAGCGCCGAGCCATGGAGGTTCTGCATGGACGACGTCTCGCTGAAGGGCGGTGCCGAGCCGGAGGAGTACGAACCGGACACCGGACCGCGCGTGCGCGTGAACATGGTCGGCTACCTCCCGGCGGGCCCCAAGAAGGCCACCGTGGTCACCACCGAGACCACGGCACTGGAGTGGGAGCTCAAGGACACCGACAAGAAGACCGTCGCCAGGGGCAGGACCACGCCGAGAGGCGTGGACGCCAGCTCCGGCGAGAACGTGCACACCCTCGACTTCAGCTCCTACCGCAAGCCGGGCAAGGGCTACACGGTGACGGCGGACGGCGAGACCAGCCGGCCGTTCGACATCGATGCCGGCCTCTACGACGAGCTGCCGGCCGACGCGCTGAAGTTCTACTACACGCAGCGCAGCGGCATCGAGATCCTCGACGCCCTCCGGCCCGGCTACGGCAGGCCGGCCGGCCACGCCGGAGTCGCGCCGAACCAGGGCGACGTCGAGGTGCCGTGCCAGCCGGGCGTCTGCGACTACACGCTGAACGTCAAGGGCGGCTGGTACGACGCCGGCGACCACGGCAAGTACGTCGTCAACGGCGGCATCTCGGTCCACCAGCTCATGTCGGCGTACGAGCGGAACAAGGCGGCGTTCGAGGACGGGCAGCTCGACATCCCGGAGAGCGGCAACGGCGTCCCCGACGTGCTGGACGAGGCCCGCTGGGAGCAGGAGTTCCTGCTGAGCATGCAGGTGCCGGACGGCGAGCGGGACGCGGGGATGGCCCACCACAAGATCCACGACCAGAACTGGACGGGGCTGCCGCTGCTGCCGCACCTGGACCCGCAGCCGCGTGAGCTGCACCCGCCGTCGACCGCCGCCACTCTCAACCTGGCCGCGACGGCGGCGCAGGCGGCGCGGCTGTTCGCGCCGTACGACGCCGCGTTCGCCGCCAGGAACCTGGAGGCGGCCCGCAGGGCGTGGGCGGCGGCGAAGGCGAACCCGGAGCGGTACGCCGACCCGGCCGACGGCGTGGGCGGCGGCGCCTACAACGACGCCGACGTGAGCGACGAGTTCTACTGGGCGGCGGCGGAGCTGTTCATCACCACGGGCGAGAAGGAGTTCCAGGAGTTCGTGCTGGGATCGCCGCACCACACCGGCGACGTCTGGCGCGATCGCGGGTTCGACTGGGGCAACACCGCGCAGCTGGGCCGGCTGGAGCTGGCGACCGTGCCGAACGCCATCCCCGACCGTGGCCGGGTGCGCAAGTCGGTGATCGAGGGGGCGGACAAGTATCTCGCCGTCCAGAAGGCGCACCCGTACGGGCTGCCGTACAACCCGCCGGACTTCGACTGGGGCTCCAACAATCTGGTGCTGAACAACCTGGTCGTCGTGGCCACGGCCTACGACCTGACGGGGCGGGAGAGGTACCTGGCTGCCGTACGCGAGGGCATGGACTACCTCCTGGGCCGTAACGCGCTCAACCAGTCGTACGTGACCGGCTACGGCGAGGTGGCCTCGAAGAACCAGCACAGCCGCTGGTACGCCCGCCAGCTCGACCCCGCCCTGCCGAACCCGCCGCGCGGGACGCTGGCCGGCGGCCCCAACTCCGCCATCCAGGACCCGGTCGCGCAACGCCTGCTGCAGGGCTGCAAGCCGCAGTTCTGCTACATCGACGACATCGAGTCGTGGGCGACGAACGAGCTGACCATCAACTGGAACGCCCCGCTGGCGTGGGTGGCGGCGTTCCTGGCGGACGGCGGCGGGCGCTCCGACTGCCGGGTGCGCTACTCGGGGCACGGCTCGTGGCCTGGCGGGTTCATCGCCCAGGTGGTGATCGAGAACACCGGCAGGCAGAGCGTGGACGGCTGGAGCCTGCGCTGGTCGTGGCTCGGCGGCCAGCGCGTGAAGGAGGGCTGGGGCGTGAAGCTGGCGCAGTCGGGTTCGGTGGTGACGGCCACGGGGCTGGGCTGGAACGACCGGATCAAGCCGGGCAGGTCGGTGACGTTCGGGTTCGCCGGCACCCGCGGCGCGGGCCCGGATCCTGCCCCCGAGGTCTTCCACCTGAACGGCGAGCGCTGCGCGTGACGGGTGGAGCCGTTGCACACGCTCCGTTGAACGGAATACTGTCGCCCCATGCCGAGGGGAACATCTGAAGTCAGCGAGCCGATGTACTTCGTGCTCACCGCCCTGCGCGCGGGCCCGCTGCACGGACACGCGATCAGCAAGTCGATCAAGGAGCTGTCCGCGGGCAGGGTGCAGCCTTCGGTCGGCACCCTCTACGGCATCCTGGAGCGGCTGAACGAGCGCGGAGTGATCACCGTCGACCGCGAGGAGACGGTGAACGGCCGCAACCGCCGCTATTTCAGGATCACCGACGAGGGCCAGGCGCTCGTGGAGGCCGAGGCCAGGCGGATGCAGGAGGCCGCCTCCCTCGTCCTTCGGCCGTCCAGCACATGACCGCCGCCCCGCCCGCGGCCGCCATGAGTGCTCTGGAGCGCCGCTACCGCAGGTTGTTGCGGGCCTATCCGCGCGCCTACCGCGCGGCGCACGGTGACGAGCTGCTCGACGTGTTACTGGAGTCGGCCGGCCCCGGCAGGACCGTGCCGGTGCCGAGGGAGGCGTGGGGCCTGCTGTCGGGCGGCGTGCGCAGCCGCATCGTGCACCTGGCGACGGGCAACCCGTGGAAGGACGGCCTGCACCTGGGCGTGACGGCCCTGGCGGCGGCTCAGCTGGCGGCGCTGCTGCCGTACGCGGGGGCGATGCCGCTGTGGACGGCGGCGTCGGCGCTCGCCCTGGTCGCCGTCCTGCGCGGGTGGGCGTGGGCGGCGATCCCGCTCACGCTGGTCGTCGGCATGAAGGCGGTCGCGATCGCGGGCGGCCGGCAGATCTTCGACCTCACGCTGCTGCCCGTCTACCCGTCGCCGCTCGGCGATCAGGCGTTGTTCGCCGACAGCGGCCCCTACGTGGTGGCGGGCGGCTACGCGGTCACGCTGGCCGGCCTGGGGGTGCTGGCCGCGCGCGGGCGGCCGCTGCGGGCCAGGTCGTGGTGGTGGTGCGCGGCGGCCGTGGCGGCCGCGTGGTCGGGCCCGCAGTGGATGGCGGAGGAGAGCACGTTCTCCCTCTCCCTGAGCAGGATGGCCGTGGAGGCGGCGGCGTTCGGGCTGGCGGCGGGGGGCGGCTACCTGGCGCGCGACTACCGGTGGGCGCTGGGGGCGGGGATCTATCTGGCGGTGGCGTCGGGTGACCTGGCCGCCCATTCCGCCGAGCTGACCAGGCAGCACCTGGCCTATTGGGGCGTGCTCGCGGTGCTGGCGCTCTGGGCCGCCGGCGCGCCCTTCCGGCAACGGCGGCACTGCCTGGATTGACCATACTCTGTTGAACGGAGTATGGTCTGGCGGCATGCCGTACAGACTCCACGTGCGCACGCTCCTGCCGCTGGCCGCCCTGGCCCTGCTCTGCGGCTGCGGGGGCGCCGCAGGGACCGCCGCGCCGTCGCCGAGCGCGACGAGTGACAAGAAACACCGGCTCGAAGCGGCCAAGGGCGACTGCATGAAGCAGAAGGGCTTCAAGTACGTCCCGCACGTGTCGCGCCTTCAGGTGCCGGACACCGACGAGAGCCGCAAGCGCGCAGCAGGCGACTACCAAACGTTGCGGAAATATCGCGAAAAATACGGGTTCGGGGTGTTCGCCCTGTACGTCTACCCGAAGGAGATGGGGAACCCGGCCGTCAAGCCCGACAACCCTGAGATCAATCCCAACTGGAAGATCCAGTCCTCCCTCTCCAAGGCCCAGATGGGCGCCTACCGCAAGGCGCTGGACGCCTGCATGGCCACGGCGGCCGGCCAGGTGCTCGGCCTGGAACTGAAGCCGGGCGCCGACTACCACGCCGAGCAGAACAAGGCCCGCCGGCGCGCGCTCAAGAGCGGCGTCAACAGCGATCCGGAGCTGATCGAGCTCGCCGGCGCCATGGCCGCCTGCCTGAAGGGCAAGGGCCACGCGATCAGCGACACCACGCCACTGGCCATGGCGGAGCTCGGCCCGGAGAAGTTCCGTGCCCAGGAGGACAGGCTGGGCCGGGCGCAGCGGGACGACGTGCCCGACGTCGCGCCTCCGCCGAAGGAGGACGAGGTGCCGATGACCTACGCGCCGACCCTCACCCCCGAGGAGGCCCGCCCCTACCTGAACAGGGAGATCAAGGCGGCGCTCGACGACCTCGAGTGCGGCAGGGCCTTCTACCCCGCCTACCTCCCGCGCGAGCAGGCGATCAACAAGCAGGTCAACGACCAGTTCGGCATGTGAAGCCCCCATGAAGTCGCCACGCAGGCTCATGGCCGGCGTCATCGCCGGCGTCGTCGTCATCGCCGCCGTGGGCTGGGCGCTGAGCACCCGGCTCCGCTCTCCCGCCGACGAGGCGGCCCGCAGGGCCGCGCCCAGGCCCTCGCTCGTCACCGCCGCCGTCGAGCGCCGCAAGCTCGTCAGCACCGTCACGACCAGCGGCACCCTGGAGTACGGCTCGCCCCTGCCCATCAGCCTGGCCGGCGCGGTCGGCGGCCCAGTGGCGGACCCGGTCGGCGGCGCGTCAGGGCTGCAACGGGCGACCCGGGCTCCGCGCAAGGGCCGGATCAAGGAGGGCGCGGTGCTGATGGAGGTCAACGGCCGCCCGGTGTTCGCGCTGCGCGGCTCCGTGCCGATGCACCGCACGATCGCGCCCGGCAGCAAGGGCGACGACGTCAGGCAACTGCAGCGGGCGCTGCGCCGGCTGGGCTTCGGCGGCCCGCTGACGGGCGTGTTCGACCGCGCCACGATCGCCGCGCTCACCAGGATGTACGCGAAGAAAGGGTACGAGGCCCAGGAGCCGACGCTGGCCGACCGGCAGGCGTACGACACCCTGCGCAAGGCCGTGCAGACGGCGCGGGAGACCCTCGCGACCGAGGAGAAGGCGCTGGACCAGGGCCGCGACGTGCTGCCGCTGAAGGTCAAGCTCGACAACGCCGAGGCGGACATGACGTCGGCGAAACGGGCGCTGAAGAAGGCCGAGGAACAGCGGCTGACGCCCGAGGACGAGACCGAGCTCGCGGCGGCCGACGCGGCCGTGCGCGCGGCGGAGGAGAAGCTGGCGGCGGCCGAGCAGGCGCTGGAGGCGGCCAGGACCCCGCCGACCCCCGGGCCCACGGCGACCCCCGGCCCCACGGCCACGCCCACGTCCGGGACGTCCGTCGTCGCGGCGACCCAGCCACCGGCCGACACGAGCGTGCTGCGGATGAGGGTGGAGAACGCCAGGGCCGACCTCGCCGCCGCCCACGAGGCGCGCGGCCGCGTCCTGGAGAAGGCGCGCCAGGCCAGGGAGAAGCGGCTGGAGGAGCTGCGCAAGGCCGTGCGCACCGCCGAGGAGGCGCTGGTCACGGCCCGGCAGGCGCTGCGGCAGGCCCGGCAGCTCTCCCCCACCAGGCTCAAGGTGGCGGGCGCCAGGAAGGACGTGGCGGCGGCCAGGGCGATGCTGGCCGAGTACGCCCGCACGTACGGCACCTCCGTCCCGCCCGGCGAGGTGGTGTTCCTGCCGAAGTTGCCCGCCCGGGTGCAGAAGGTGTCGGTGAAGGCCGGGCAGCGGATCGAGGACGAGGTCGCCACGGTGACCAGCTCGTCGTTCATGGTGACCGCGAGCGTCGAGGCGGCGGAGTCCGAGCTGCTGCGCGCGGGCATGGAGGCGAGCATCGAGCTCGACACGGGGAAGACGTACCAGGCCACGCTCACCGCGACCGGCGACCAGGCCAAGGTGCCGGGCGGCGAGGAGCCCGCCGCGGGACAGGATGGCGGCACCGTACCGATCCTGCTCACTCCCGCCAAGGGCAAGGGGCTCAGGGCGGGGACGGCGGTGACGGCGCGGGTCAGCGTGGGGGCGACCGAGGAGCCCGTGCTGGTGGTCCCGGTGGCCGCGGTGATCACTTCGGCGGACGGGAGGGCCCGCGTACGCGTCGAGTACGCGCCCGACAGGACCAAGGACGTCGAGGTGCGCACGGGCCTGACCGCGGACGGGAACGTCGAGGTCACCGGCGAGCTCCAGGAGGGCGACCGGGTGGTGGTCAGCGGTGGCTGAACCGGTCATCGAGCTGACGGAGGTGTGCAGGGATTTCCCCGCCCTGCCGCCGGTCCGCGCCCTCGACCGCGTCACGCTCAGGGTGGGCAGGGGCGACTACGTGGCCGTCACCGGCCCGTCGGGCTCCGGGAAGTCCACCCTGCTCAACGTGCTCGGGCTGCTGGACCGGCCCAGTTCGGGCAGCTACCGGCTGGACGGCGCCGAGACCACCGCCCTGCGCGACGGCGCCAGGACCCGGTTGCGCGGCGACCGGATCGGCTTCGTCTTCCAGTCGTTCCACCTGCTGCCCCACCGCAGCGTCGTGGAGAACGTCATGCTCGCCGAGATCTACCGCTCCCGCACGGCTGTCAGCACGATCAGGAAGGGACGCGGCGGCAGGCGCGAACGGGCGATGGCCGCGCTGGAGCGGGTCGGCGTCGCCCACCGCGCCGGCTTCCTGCCCGGCCTGCTGTCAGGCGGCGAACGCCAGCGGGCGGCCATCGCCAGAGCCCTCATGGGCGAGCCGTCGCTGCTGCTGTGCGACGAGCCCACCGGCAACCTCGACAGCCGCAACACCGAGGCGGTGCTCGGCCTGTTCGACGAGCTGCGCGGGCAGGGGCTGACGATCGTGGTCATCACGCACGAGCAGGAGGTCGGCGCGCGGGCCGGGCGACGGGTGCGCATCACCGACGGTGTGCTGGTCGAGGAGGGCTGATGCGCGTACGCGACCTGATCGGCGAGGCCGTCGCCGGCATGCTCGCCCGGCCGGTGCGCTCGGCCCTCACCACGCTCGGCACCGTGCTCGGCATCACCACGCTCGTCGTCACGCTCGGCGTGGCCGCGACGGCGGGCAACCAGATCGTCGGCCGTTTCGACGCGCTGGTGGCCACGGCCATCACCGTGGAGGTGCCCGAGTCGGAGTTCGAGCCGCTGGTGGAGTGGGACGCGATCGACCGGCTGACCCGGCTGCGCGGCGTGGAGTCGGCCGCCGCGGTGTCCGAGAGCAAGGACAGCACGAACCTGTCCGTACGCTCCAACGACATCGTGGACCCGACCAGGGTCACCACGCAGTCCTTGACCGTGTTGTCCGCGACGACCGGGTTGCCGGAGGCGGCGCGCGGCCGGATGGTGCAGGGCCGCTTCTACGACACGGGACACATCCGGCGGGGCGACCGCGTGGCGGTGATCGGCGACCAGGCGGCTCGGGCACTCGGCGTCACCCGGCTCGACCGGTCACCGGCGATCTTCATCGGAAAGCACGCGTACACGGTCATCGGCGTCATGGGCGACCTGCGCCGCGAGCGGAACCTGAGCACCGCGGTGATCGTGCCGCCCACCGCGGGACGGCAGTTCGGGCTGCGCGACGTCACCCGGGTGCTGGTCAACACCACCCTGGGCGCCGCCGGGCTGATCGCCGGGCAGGCGCCGGCCGCGCTCAGCCCGGGGAACGGCGACATGCTCCAGGTGGTCGCCCCGCCCAGCCCCACCAGGGCCCGCGACCAGGCGCAGGACGACGTCAACGCGCTCTTCCTCATCCTCGGCCTGGTCTCTCTTGTCGTGGGGGCCGTCGGCATCGCGAACGTCACCCTGGTCACCGTCATGGAACGCGTACCCGAGATCGGCCTGCGCCGCGCGCTCGGCGCCGCCCGCCGGCACGTCGCCGCCCAGTTCCTGCTGGAGTCGACGCTGATCGGGCTGACCGGCGGCGTGATCGGCGCCAGCCTGGGAGTGGTCACCGTGGTCGCCGTCTCGGCCGCCAAGCAGTGGACGCCGCTCCTGGACGTGCGCCTGGCGATCGCCGCGCCCGTCGCGGGCGCCGTGGTGGGGCTGCTGGCCGGCCTCTACCCGGCGCTGCGCGCGGCCAGAATGGAGCCGGTGGACGCCCTGAGGTGACGCACACCATGACTCCGACCAGGTATTCTGGCAAAGAGCCAGGATATGCTGGCGTTTTGACAGTAAACTACAGAGCGTGATCTACATGTCACGCATGCCCTCGACCAAGGACGCAGGCATGCAACATCCTCCGCCTCCTGTCTTTCCCATCTTCCGCTCCAAGATCACGTGTACGGTGCTCGCCCACACGTACTTGGGCGGCGGGGAGACCTCAGTCAGCAAGTTGGCCGCAATTGCCCAAACCGACAGTGGCACGATGGCGCGCGAGGTATCCAGGCTGGAGCAAGCCGCAGTACTCGGTAGTCGGCATGTCGGCCGTACCAAACTGGTGCACGCCAATAAAACGGCCCCTTTCTACGGACCGTTGCTCGACCTCGTCACGATCACCTTGGGTCCAGTACAGGTCCTCGCAGAGGAACTGGCCGACGTCGAAGGCATCGAAGTAGCCGCCGTATTCGGTTCATGGGCGGCACGCATACAGGGAGAGGCCGGTCCCGCACCAGTGGACATCGACCTCCTCGTCGTCGGCCGACCGGATCGTGACGATCTCCACGACGCCACGGGACGCGCCGGATCAAGGCTTGCCCGCCAGGTCAACACCGTCGTCGTCACTCGCACACGGTGGGAAGCGAACGAAGACGGATTCATCCGTGAGCTTCACAAGCGCCCGCTGGCGAACGTACCGATTGTCGACGGAGAGAACGAATGACGAGTTGGGGGCGAGGGCGGGACGAGATCGTCGGCATGCTACAACGACGCGAACTCACCCAGGTCACCGCAGACTCTGAGCTCGCCGAACGCCTGATCGCAACCGCCCGGCAGCACTTGGTCAGCGCCGAGGCACTGGCCAGCACAGATCCACACCTCGCTTACGCGGCCCTGCACGACGCGGTACGCAAGTCATTGGCGGCGCTTCTGCAGATGCAGGGCCTACGTGCGACGACAACCGGCGGCCACCTTGCGATCCAACATGCCGCTCGAGCACAGTTCGGCACGTCCATGGGGGCGATCCTCCGGCCGATCGACCGCATTCGTACGACTCGCCACGAAAGCGAATATCCAACGCCCTCCACTTGGATCGACGAGGATACCGTTCGCGACGACCTTTCGGCGGCGACAGCTGTCGTTGAAGCTGCGGGAAGAGCGCTTCCCCACCTTTCGCCGTTCGTGCCATGAAGACAAGCTGAACGCGACCCGCTCGCGCCCCATAGGGCTGATCCGAGCCACGGCGGCCGAAGGTAGATTTCCCCATCAAGTGATTGACTGAGCTGTGGCAGCCGAATTACGTTCGGTAGCATGCCACCCGGAGAGAACGCACAGGTCGCGCAGATCCTCAAGGTCGCGACGCAGCTGTTCGCCGCGCTGGGCTACGACGGCACCTCGACGCGCCAGATCGCCGACGCTGCCGGGCTCAACATCGCCACCGTCAACTACCACGTGGGCGGCAAGCGCGAGCTCTACCTCGCCGTCATGGAACGCGCGCACCTGGCGGAGAAGGCAGCCCTGGAGCAGGCGCTCGACCGGTTGCCCGGCGACGACCCCGCCGCCGGGATCCACCGGCTGGTCGACGACTACCTCGACTTCTGCGTGGACAACCCCGAGGTGCCCGCCCTGTGGATGCACCGATGGCTCTCCGACGCGGGCGACATCACCGAGTTGGAGCGCCGCTACGTGCAGCCGCTCTTCGCCGCGGTCGCCGCCACCATGCGTCCCATCGCCGAGTCAGGGCTGATCGACGCGAGAGTGGACCTCGAATACGCGATGTGGACGGTCGTCTGGTCCGTGCACGGCTTCGCCAAGGGCGGAGTGCTCGACGACCAGGGCCGCCGCAGAGGAGCCGGCGACCGGGCCGTGCTGCGCCGTTTCCGCGCCCACCTGCACCTGACCCTGCACCGCATGCTCAGCCTGCCCGGCGACCCCCGGTGAGCTTCGCCCCCGAAGGAGCCCGCGTGAACCTCCCCCTGACCGGACGGACGGCCGAGGACCTGCTGAGCGAGATCGCCAGGCTCAAGGGGAACGACTTACCGGTGCGCGGCGGCCAGGTGACCGCGTACGTCTACGACACCGGACGGCCCGAGATCGGCGAGGCGGCGGCGCGGGCGTACGCCGAGATGCTGGAGGTCAACTGCCTCGACCCGACCGCGTTCCCCAGCGTGGTCGAGATGGAGCGGCAGGTCGTCGGCGCGGTCGCGGACCTGCTCGGCGGCGGCCACGGCATCTTCACCAGCGGCGGCACCGAGTCGATCATGCTGGCGGTCAAGGCCGCCCGCGACGCCGCACGGAGCTCCCGCCCCAACCTCGTGCTGCCGGTCACCGCCCACCCGGCCTTCCACAAGGCGGCGCACTACCTCGGGATCGAGGTCGTGCCGGTGCCCGTGGACCTGGCGACGTACAAGGTGCGGGCCCGCGACGTCGAGGCCGCGATCGACGCGGACACGATCCTGGTGGCCGTGTCCGCGCCCTCCTACCCCCAAGGGGTGGTCGACCCGATCGAGGAGGTCGCCGCCGTGGCCGCGGGCGCGGGCGTTCCGTGCCACGTGGACGCGTGCGTCGGCGGGTGGCTGCTCCCGTGGTTACGGGAGGCGGGGGCGGCGGTCCCGCCGTTCGACCTGTCCGTGCCCGGGGTCACGTCCCTCTCCTGCGACCTGCACAAGTTCGGGTACGCCCCCAAGGGCGCCTCCGTGGTGCTGTTCGCCGACCCGGCGATGCGGCGCAGGGCGTACTTCGCCTCGGCCGCCTGGCCCGGCTACACGATCATCAACGCGACCGTGCAGAGCTCCAGGTCGGCGGGCCCGCTCGGCGGCGCGTGGGCCACGCTGCAGGCGCTCGGCAGGCAGGGGTACGTCGAGCTCGGCCGGGCCACGCTGGAGGCGACGGCCAGGCTGCGCGAAGGAATCACCGCGATCCCCGGGCTGCGCGTGCTGGGCGAGCCCGAGTCGTCGCTGGTGGCGTTCGCCGGGGACGGGATCGACGTGTTCGTGCTGGCGGACGAGGCCCGGGCGCGGGGCTGGTTCCTGCAACCGCAGCTCTCCTACGCCGGCATCCCGGCCAACCTGCACATCACGGTCACGGGGGTGACGATGGCAGGGGTGGAGGCCATGCTGAAGGTCATCGCCGAGTCGGCCGAGTCCGCCCGGCTGCGCGGCCCGGTCATGCTGCCCGACGGGCTGGTGGAGCTGGTGGCGGGGCTCGACCTGGACGCCCTCGACGACGCCGCGTTCGCGGAGCTGGCCGCGTCGGTGGGCGTGGACCTGCGGCCGGGGGCGGGGCAGCCGGAGATGGCGACGGTCAACGCCGTCCTGGACGCGCTCCCCGCTCCGGCCAGGGAGGCGGTGCTGGTGCGCTTCCTGTCGGTCATCTACGGCTCGTAGCCTGCCCGGCATCGCTGACGTGCTGCATGAGCTGGCTATCCGGGATTCCCGTGCGCGTCAGCACTTCTTCGGCGACGTCACCTTCACAACGTCACGACCGACCGTGGAGATCTTCTTCTTTCCTTTTGTATGTGGATTCACGGTGAGGCACTTTCCCTTTACAGGCTCAGGGATGCCTGCACCGTCGACCCACGTTTGAATGCGACGCTTCTGATCGCAGTGGTTGTTGAAGTAGATGGTCGTCGAGACATTGCCGCCGGTCCCCCAAGAGACACTGAGCTTCTTTCCCTTGGGAGACTTGCAGTCGAATTTTTTGCGTAGAACGTCTCTGGGCTCTGCATGTGTGGCCGTTACGGCCGCTGTCGCCATGGTCGCCCCCGCAGGGAGACTGCTTGCGACCGCCGACGAAGCAGTGGTTACGGTGAGCGCGGATACAACAAACAGACCGCCGACGACGCCTGTCAGCAATTTCATGGACAATCCTTCACTCCGAGGCGTGGCGCGGACAGCGTGCAGCCTTTATGTCGAGGCCGATTCAAGGGTCCAGCCGTCCGACTGTTCTTTGACCCACGAGCCAGAGTGCCATGAACTATTGAATTTGTCGTTGGCAGTGCTTACACATGCAATTAGCACAGCACCTACAAGACGAGCGGCGCCTTCTGGCCTGCCCGATGCCCCCGCGGGTGGGCGGCGTGCGCAGCCGCGTCGTCCATCTGGCGACGGGCAACGCCGTCCTCGACGCGCTGCCGGCTCCGGCCAGGGAGGCGGTGCTGGTGCGCTTCCTGTCGGTCACCTACGGCCAGGCTCCCGGACACGGGATTCCTGCTCCAGATGTTTGTACAGTTCGGCCAGCGTCGCACCGCACCGCACGTTGGAAAGCCCGCCGTCCTGGGGCACCAGGACAGTGCGGAAGGCGATATAGCCGCCGCCGGCCCCTTCCATGATCGTCCAACCCTGGAATCTCCTGTCCGTCACGTCTCAGGCACGGCACCGGCGGTCGCCAGATCGGCCCAGACGACGCGGCGACCACGTTCGACGACATACGTGCCGCATCGGGCGCTGAGCCCCGCCACGATGCCCAGGCCGCGACCCGCCTCCTCCATGGACGCCTGGAGGGGCACGAAACACGGCGCCGACGCCAGGGTGCCCGGGTCCATCACCTCCAGGCGTACGAACTTGGCACTGACCCCCAGCCGCAGCCTCACCCAGTCGCGCCCCGGCCCTTCCGGCACGTGCTGGATGACGTTGGCCGCCAACTCGGCGACGATCTGGAGCGCATCGGCCCGCACGGCGGCGGGAGCGTCGGCGAGCCACAGCCCGACCGCCTGGCGCGCCTGCCACGAGGTACGGCCCCCGCGACGCAACGTCGCCCCCCTCCAGAGGGATATGTCCGGTCTCTCCGGTGTGTAGCTTTTTGATCCCTGCGAAATCCTGAGCATGAGCCTGAATGCCTTTCTTGCGCCCTTGGACTCCTTCCCAGGGTGACCTCCGATCGCTAGGTTGTAATCAGCACATGACTGTCCGTGCTGGAACAGACCTGTGCAGCCATTGTCTGTGCGCATGCTTCGCGAAGGAGCCCGGCATGACCTTGGACGAGCAACTCCAACCCCCGCCCCCTGAAACACCCTCCTACGGCGTTGTGCTGAAGAATGCACGCACCGCCGCCGGCCTCTCCCAAGTGGCCCTGGGAAACATTCTCTCGTGCAGCGAAAGCCTTATCGGGCTGGTCGAGCGCGGCCAACGAAAACCGACCAAAAGCTTCACCATCGCGGTCGAATCCGCCCTCGGGCTGAACGGCGACCTCTTCCGGCTCCTGCCCAACACCCGGGTCATGTCCGTGCCGAAGTGGTTCAGCGAGTGGCCGGCCGTGGAAGAGAACGCCCACACAATTCGCACGTGGCAACCGCTCGTGGTTCCCGGCCTTCTCCAGACTCCGCGCTACGCCCGAGCCATCCTCGCCGCCGAACCAGGAGCCACCGAACAGTGGGTTGAGGAGGCCGTGGAGACACGGCTACGACGGCAGTCAGTGTTCGAGCGCACCGATCCGCCCATGTATTGGGCCTTGCTCGACGAATGCGTTCTCCTCCGGCCCGTCGGCGGGAAAGAAGTCATGCGGGAGCAGTTGGAGCACCTGCTGGCGATGGCGGAACGCCCCAACATCTCGATCCAGGTCGTGCCACTGGACGTAGGGGCCACAGCGGGTCTGCTGGGAGGCTTTTCTCTCGCCCGAAGCGAAGGCATACCAGACCACATCTCACTCGAAGACGCCGCACTCGGCTCCGTAACCGCTCACGAGGAGGCCGTGCGGCGCGTTAGTGTCAGATATGACGCTATTCACAAATGGGCACATCCCATCCACATGAGTCAGCGACTGATACGCGAGGTGACGGCACGGTATGAAGATCAGTGACGAACTCGACGCCGAACTCGAAGTCGCTCAGTGGATCAAATCCACGCTGTCGGGCTCAAGCGGCGGCGACTGCCTCTATGCGGCCAGCTTGAGCGGCGACCGATACGCGATCCGCGACTCCGAGCAACCCGACGTTCCGCCCATGATCCTGCGCGGCGACGTCTTCCGCGCCTTCATCGGCGGCGCCAAACTCGGCGAATTCGACTTCTGACCCCAGCACCAGGCTCCAGCTCGTGGCACCGCGGTGGTCATCCAGTGAGAGCATCCGGATGCGGGCCCCGACGAAACGGCCCGCATCCATTTCTACGCCCGCAGCGAAGAGACGCACGACCTGCTCGACGTGGTCACCAACGCTCCCCTCTCCGGCCCCGGACAGGACGTCGGCCATTCCTTCAGGGGAGCGGAGACTGACGTGAAGCTTTCCTGCGGTGTACAGCCATCGCCGTCCCGAGGGCGAGGGCGGCATATCCGCAGGCCACGGTCAAACCTGCCCACGGCGGGAGCGGGTAATAGCCCCCGAGCAGTGACTGGTCCACGTCCACATGCGCGAACGTGGGAACGCTCTGCGTGATCGCGAACCCGGCGGCAGGGGTGATCGCCAGCAGCCATGGCACCAAACCCGCGGTCGCCACCAGGTAAGGCACGACGACCAGCGCGACGGCCAGCCCGACGGCGACCACGGCCCGCCTGACCAGCGCGGCGAGGCCCACAGCCAGCACCGCGGCGACCGCGGTCAGCACCGCGTAGCCGACCGCCACCCGCAGCCCGGTGGCCAGGGTGATCGGCTGGATCGGGTTCTGGTTGGCACGCAACATCGCCAGACCGACAGGAACCACCACCCCCGAGGTCACCAGCCCCGCCGCGAACGCGACCGCGCCGACCACCACGGCCTTGGCCGCCAGCACCCACTCCGGATGCGGCCCGCCCGGCGGACCGGCCCCGATCAGCCCGCGCCCGCGTTGCGCCGTGACGAACGTGACCGCCACCACGAGCACCGGGATCAACCCCACAACCCCGCCGGTCAGCATCAGATCAGCCCGCAGACCACCCTCCACCGGAGCGGGCCCGATGTCACCGACCCCCGTCACCATGAACTTGCCACCGGACTCGACAACCCCGCCCGGGTGATGCGGGGTCACGCCATCGGACTCCAGGGAAACGCCGACGTCGTCACGCCGCCACGAACCGTTCGCACCCTGCAACGCGACCTGGTCGAAGGTGGCGGTGACCTCGGCGAAGGCTTCCGCCCTCTCCCACAACACGCCTGGCGAGGCGGCGAACAACCCGATCTCCACCGTCTCCGCCAACCCCGTCAGCTTGACCGTGCCGACCTCGGCCCACGCCTTGCCGTCATCTGACTCATAGCCGGTGACGGTGTCGCCCGACCTGGTCAGCCGCAACCACTGCGGGCCATTGTGAGGACCACCGGCCACGTCATGGATGTAGTTGTGCTGCATCCGCACGCCGTGAGCTCCGGTGAGCATGACAGCCGCGTACGGCGAGCCCTGCCGAAGACTCTGCCTGAGCAGGAGCCCGGCCTTAGCCCACGGCACCACCCCCTCCTTGACGTTGCGCACCCCCGGTACGGCGTCCGGCATCCGCATCTGCCCGGTCATGTCCGACACACGGGCGACGATGCCGCCGTCCCCCTTGAGCGGCTGGTGCACGAAGTAGTACCTGTCGTTGACCGCCGTACCATCAGGTCCCACCAAAGGCGCAGGGCAGGGACCCTCCCCCTTCCCCGTCGCACACGTACTGCGCGCGCCCCCGGCGATCAGCAATCCGAGCGACACGGCAGCCAGCACAGAGGCCACCATGGTGCACAACCAGCCCCGCGAAGAGCGAAACGTGGCCCACTCCCCGCGCAGCAACGCGGAGAGATCGGCCCACCGGCGAGATCGGTTCGGTGTGAATGAACTCATGCCGACGGTTGTACGCGGCACCCGGTTCCAGCACGGTCGCAGCGGCTGCGACCCGGCTGGAACCTGGGATCTGGCATCGTCAGAGCATGGCACCTCGACCCGGCGGCAGGTTCGGCCGCACGATGACCGGCGGTGAGGGGCGGTGAGGGTCCTCGTCGTCGAGGACTTCGAGGTCCTCGCCCGCTCCATCGGAACCGGGCTGCGCCGCGAGGGCATGGCCGTCGACGTCGTCCTGGACGGGACCGCCGCCCTCGACCGCCTGGCCGCCACCCGCTACGACGTGGTAATCCTCGACCGCGACCTGCCCGGCGTCCACGGGGACGAAATCTGCCGGCGACTCGCCCACGGCCGCTGTGAGACCCGCGTCCTGATGCTCACCGCCTCCGGGACGATCGAGGACCGCGTCGACGGGCTCAGCCTCGGCGCCGACGACTACCTGCCCAAGCCCTTCGCGTTCGCCGAACTGGTCGCCCGCGTCCGTGCCCTGGCCCGCCGCGCCACCCCGCCGCTGCCACCCACCCTGGCATGCGGGGACATCACCCTCGATCCGGCTCGCCGTATCGCCTTCCGGGCCGGCCGGCGCCTTGAGCTGAGCCCCCGGGAGTTCGCCCTGCTCGAATGCCTGCTCGCCGTACCCGGCCTGGTCATCTCCGCCGAGGAACTGCTCGAACGCGTCTGGGACGAGGCCGCCGACCCCTTCAGCAGCGCCGTCAAGCACACCATGCACCGGCTACGGGCCAAGCTCGGCGACCCGCCCGTGATCGAGACCGTCCGCGAGGGCGGCTACCGCATCGGACCGTCATGACCACCCAGACGCTCACCAGAAGGCCCCTGCAGAAGCGGCTCGCGCTCGCCTACGCGGCGGGCATCTACGCCGCCGGGACCTTCGTGCTCATATTCGTCAACGTCCCGCTGGCCAGCGTCCAGGAGACCATGCCCGCAGGCCCCGCCTCATCCGGCACGGTCATCGAAACCGGGCCCGGACCCGGGATCAGCCTGCCCCAGCTCCTCACCGGATCCGCCGTCGCCCTGGTCGTACTGATTCCCGTCGCCCTGGCTCTCGGCTGGTACGTCGCCGGCCGCTTCCTGCACCCGCTGCGCGCCATCACCACCACCGCCCAGAGCATCTCCGCCGGAGACCTCCACCGGCGCCTCGACCTCGGCGAGCCCACGGACGAGCTGACCGAACTCGGCCACACCCTCGACGACCTGTTCGCCCGCTTGCAAGCCTCCTTCGACGCCCAACGCCACTTCGTCGCCAACGCCTCCCACGAACTGCGCACCCCACTCGCCGGCCTGCGCACCCTCCTCGAAGTCGCCCTCACCGACCCCGACGCCGACGCCGAGGCCCTGCGCTCGGTCTGCCGGGAGGCCCTCGCTCTGGGCGAACACCAGGAGCGACTCGTCCAAGCGCTGCTCGCCCTGGCCACCAGCGAGCGCGGCGTCACCCGCTGGGACACTCTCGACCTCGCCCATGTCGTCGAAGGAGTGCTCACCTCCCGCCGCGCCCAGGCCACGGAGCGAGACATCGACCTCGCCGAACACCTCGCGCCCGCGGTGACGGCCGGGGACCCGAGACTGATCGAAAGCCTCGTCGCCAACCTCATCGACAACGCCATCCGCCACAACCACCCGGACGGGCACGTAGAGATCACCACCCGGATCTCCGGCACGGAGGCGACCCTCACGGTCACCAACACCGGACCGGACATCACCGGCGACCAGATCCAGCGGCTCTTTCAGCCCTTCCAGAAACTGGCGCCCGATCGTCACGGCCGCAGCGACGGCTACGGCCTCGGCCTCGCCATCGTCAACGCCGTCGCGCAAGCCCACCACGCCACCCTCACCACCAGCGCCCGCCCCGAAGGCGGCCTGTCCATCACCGTGCGTCTGCGCTCCCCGGAAGCCGCCCGCCGCTCAACGTACGGCGCGACCTCCTGACCCCAGAAGCAACATACAAAACGGAGCCGGAGCCGGGACGGACATCGTCGTGACAGCCCTGGAGCCCGCGATCTTCGCCGCCGCCGACCTCATGCATGTCCCGATCGAGAAGAGGGCCGGCTGACACAGCCTGCACGACGAACAGCACGCCTGCAACCAACTCCTGCGCACAAGCCAAAGCGGCCCGCGGGCTTGCACTTTCCGCACCCGCCGCTCATCGCTCAGAGCTCAGGTCCTTCACCTTGGCGACCAGCTCCTGTTTGCCCGCTTCCACACCTGTGCCACCACGCGGTCCGGGGAGTCGAGCCAGAGGTGGTGTTCCTCGGGTGTGACCGTCATGCCGAACCGGTCGCGCCCCGGCTCGCCCCAGCTCACCCACCGGAAATAGGCGTCCACGACCTCGTCCCACAGAGCCCGCGCACCCACCTGGAACACCTTGTACCGCGCGGTGTCCGGACGCCAGTCCGCCGCCGCCCAGGAGTACGGCTCGGCGGGGTCGGACACCCACAACCGGTACAGATCGCCGTCCTCGTCCGGCGCGCCGCTGCCGTTGGAGGTCAGGCCGGTCAGTGCCGCGATGGCCAGATCGGCACCGGCGGGAGCATGAGCGATGGTGCGCGGGTCGATGCGCGTGGTCAGGTGGTGTTTGTCCTCAGGGCCGCGCGGCGGACGGTCATGGATGCCGCGTTGTGAGCGCATCAGCATGTACGAGGCGAACCCGGGGAAACGGCCGATCGCCGTACCGTCAGGCATGGTCACGAGCCGCAACGCGTGGCCTGTGCCGAACCCCGGGCAGTACGGCAGCACGAGCACCGCGCCCGGCCGTGACTGCTCCACCCAGGCGTACGGAACGGTCCGGACCCCGCACGTGACGTGGATCCGGTCGAACGGCGCCTGCTGCGGGCACCCGGCGGCGCCGTCACCGATGACCAGATGCGGCTGGGCACCGGCGGCGGCGAGGTTCTTGGCCGCCTGTCCGGCGACGGCGGAGTCCACCTCGACCGTGCTCACATCCCCGTGGGCACCGACCAGATGAGACAGCAGGGCAGCGGTCCATCCGGTGCCGGTGCCGATCTCGAGCACCCGGTGGCCGGGGCAGGGGTCCAGCAGGTTCAGCAGGTGGGCGACCGTGCTAGGAGCGGACGCCGAGGCCGTGTAGTCACCTTCCATTTCGCGCAGGTCTGTGCCGCCGTCGTCGAGCTGGGTGACGATGCTGGTGTCGGAGTAGACGATGTCCCACCAGGTTCTGGGATCGGCGTCGCGGTCGATCAGGACCGCGGTGCCGGTTCTGCGGGGTGAGATGAGACCGACGTCAGGGATGAACAGGTGACGGGGCACCGCGCGGACCGCTTGCTTGACAACATTTCTGATGTCCCCGAGTGGGTCGAGGTCGGCGATCAACGACTCCATCCGCGCGGTGAGGTCCACTACTTCTTGCCGCCTTCGCCCTCACCGTGCTGGCCGGAGCCTGTCCTGTTCTCGTCGTCGTTGCTGCCCTGACCTCCCCGCTTGGGGTCGAGCGGCGTGTCCTTGGGGCTGTCGGGGTCCTCGTGTCGGCCCACGGATGTTCTCCCTTTACTCGCGCCGAATGCTCCTTGTCATCGTATGGTCACGTAATGAATTGAGGGAGAGGCATTTCCGCTGGCCACCTGTCACTTCGCGGGGACCCCCAGGGTTACATGATGGATAGATGACGTCGCAGGTCATCGGGGTTCCGCTAGCGCTGACCGGGAGGTTCGCCCGGTTCGGTGAGCAGGCCAGGCTGGGGCTGGAGGTCTGGCGGGCGGCCGCAGACGGTGTGGAACTCGTCGTCGAGGACGATCGCAGCGATCCTGACGTGCTGGAGCGGGTGTTGCGAGGGCTGGCCGGCCGGTGCGATCTGCTGCTGGGGCCGTACTCCACGCATCTCATGCGCAGGGCGGGGCGGGTCGCGGCAGAGCTGGACCTGCTGGTGTGGAATCACGGCGGGGCGGGTGACGACGTGCAGGGCGCGCATCCCGGGCATGTCGTGTCGGTCCTGGCGCCCGCAAGCGCGTACGCGGAGCCGTTCGTGCGGCGACTGGCCGAGGAGGGCGAGCGCGACCGGTTGTGGGTCGTGCCGGGCAAGGGCAGTTTCGGACGGCAGGTGGCGGCGGGCGCCGAGCGGGCCGCGAACGAGCGCGGCATCCCGGTGATCGTGGCCGAACCCGGTGCCGCGTTGCCCGTTGGCGGGTCGTGGAACCTGCTGTGCTGCGGGTCCTTCGAGGAAGACGTCGAGGTGTTGCGGCGAGCCTCGAACCCGCGGATGGTCTGCGCCGTGGCGGCGGGCGTGCGGGCATTCGGGGAGGCGGTCGGCGATCCGTACGGGATCTACGGGATCGGGCAGTGGTTCCCGAGCGAGGGCGAAGCGGACAGCAGGGACAGGGCAACCGTCGAGAGCGAAGCGAGTTGCGAACGGGAAGCGGCCGTCGGGATGTCGGAGCGGGAGTTCGTGACCACCTACCGGGAGCGGGCCGGGGTGGTGCCCGACTATGTAGCCGTGCAGGCGGTGGCCGCCGCCGTCGTCGCGACCCACTGCGCCATGCTGGCCGGGAGCACCGGGCGTGCAGCGTTGTGGGGCGTTGCCACCGCTCTGGAGACCACGACGCTGTTGGGAGCCTTTCGCGTCGACCCGGGCAGCGGGGCACAGGTCGGGCATCGGGCCGCGCTCACCCGCTGGCCGTAGCGGGCCCAGCGATCGGCCGGCCGTAGCGGGTGACCGGTCGTGGGGCGAAAGGGGTTGTGGGGGGGGGGGGGGGGGGGGGGGGGGGGGGGGGGGGGGGGTGGCGTCCTCTTCTCTCTCGCCACGGCCTCGGAAACGACCATCGCGGATCCCCC
>NZ_JBVJHP010000008.1:142755-186102 GCF_055586745.1 Nonomuraea sp. NPDC049378 | reverse complement strand
TGACCCCGATCCACCCGCGGCCCGGGGTGCCCACGGAGGACGATCGGCGGGGGGGTGGGGAGTTTGGGGGGGGGAGGGGGGTGGGGGGGGATTGGCCCGGGAGCGGGCGCCGCCCCGGCCCGCGTACGGCTCGTGCCCCCGCCAGAGTGGGCACGAACCGCACGGCTTTCAGCTCCGGCTGATCCGTACCGCGTCGGCGATGACGTAGCCGGTGCCCGAGGTCCACCGGCTCACGCCCACGACGTTGTAGGTGCCGGCGTTGAGCGAGAAGGATCCGATGCTGCGCCAGGATCCGCCGCCGGATCTCTGGTCGACGTAGACTGTCTGGTTGCCGCTCGATGTCGCCACGATGTACGGCGCCGAGCTGTTGTATCCGGCGTCGGACGGATACCAGACCTCCACGTGGTACGTGCCCGCGCTGGGGATGGTGGCCGAGTACCAGGCCGGGTCGCTGGAGGAGACCGGGTCGGCGAAGCGGTAGTCGGCGCCGTGGCGCTGGCTGGAGTAGGTGGAGGTGCCCCAGTTGGCGCTGGCGGTGAACTGGCCGGAGGTGGCGTTGTCGACGGTCGTCGTCCACGACGGCGGGTCGTCACCACCGGTCACGTAGTTCATGTACGTGGTCCAGTTCCAGTGCCTGCCCGGGTCGGTGTGGGTGGCGCCGGGCACCTCGTTGTGCCCGATGATGCCGGTCCGGGTCTTGGGGATGCCGTACTTGTCGCAGAGGTGGCGCGTCAAGGCGGCGGAGGCCCGGTACATGGCGTCGGTGAACCAGGAGGCGTCGTCGACCCAGCCTTCGTGCTCGATGCCGATCGAGCGGGTGTTGTAGGACCAGTTGCCCGCGTGCCAGGCGACGTCCTTGTCGCGCACCATCTGGGTGATGGCGCCGTTGGACGACTTGACCACGTAGTGGGCGGAGACGTTGGCGCTGGGGTTCTGGAACCAGGAGATGGTGCCGGCGTACGAGCCCTGGGTGACGTGGATGACCACCCGGTCGATGTTGTAGCTCGATTCCCGGCTGGAGGCGGTGTAGTTGCCGGAGTTGGCCGCGACCCAGGCGGCCGGCGGGTAGTCGGTGCTGGCCACGGCGCGCGCGTTGAGGTCGCGGGCGTTGGCGAGGTCGCCGCGGTCGGCGGTGACCTCCTGCGGCTTGACCTGCACGCCACGGATGTCGATGCCGAGGCCCAGCCCTTCGTAGACGGCGTCGGCGTACAGGCGGGCGAGCTCGGGTGAGGTCGCGTTGCCGTACTTGGCCACGGCCTGGTACCAGCGGCCGATGTCCTTCCTGGCCGTCTCGTCGAGGCCGAGCTTGTCGGCGTGGGCTCGCAGGACGGCGGCGCCGCCGAGGATGTTGGCCTCGTCGTCGGCGCGCAGCTTGTCGACCGGGAGCTTGGTGAGCTCTGCGGCCTGTTCGAGCGAGTGGTTGGTGGGGTTGCTGACCAGGTGCATCACGCCGTAGCCATTGCTGGCGCTGGGCTCGCCGCCGTGCCCGTCGAGGTGGGTCTCGGCGTAGGCGAGGGCGACGAGCAGGTCGCGGGGCACGTCGTGTTCGGCGGCGGCGCGGTCGAACGCGGCGGCGAGCGGGTTCTCCTCGGCCGTGGCGACGGCGGGCTGACCTGCGACGATGAGCAGGACGGCGAGGAGGGAGGTGGCGAGGGCGGCTAATCGCGTGCGGGCGAGAGTCATGGGTGCTCCTCGTTGAGGGTAACGGGGGCACGGTACGACACCTTCCTGACTAATGTCGATAATTGACATTACTTCCCGGTTAAGTGAAACTTTTCGCCCCACCTTTCCGGGAGGCGAGGGGCTCGTGAGATTGGGCCCCTGAAAACTATTGCGCTTTCAACGAGTGGCGCTGAAACTTCCTTTCGTGACCGCGCTCCTGCGTACCGTCCTGGCGGCGCTCACCGCCGCACTCGTCAGCATCGTGGCCCCCGTCCCAGCGCCTGAAGCCATGGCAGCCACCGCGTCAGCCGACTGCGCGACCGACCCCGCGACCCCGAAGCGCCAGCTCAGGGCCATGTGGATCTCCTCGGTCGCGAACATCGACTGGCCGAGCCGCACCGGGCTGAGCGTGTCGGCGCAGCAGGCGGAGTTCCGGGCCTGGCTCGACCTGGCCGTACGCAAGCGCATGAACGCCGTGATCGTGCAGATCAGGCCGACGGCCGACGCCTTCTGGCCGTCGCCCCACGAGCCGTGGTCGCAGTGGCTGACCGGCACCCAGGGCCGCGACCCCGGCTACGACCCGCTGGCGTTCATGGTGAACGAGGCACACGCCCGCAACCTGGAGTTCCACGCCTGGTTCAACCCGTACCGGATCGCCAACCACGACGACCCGAACAGGCTGGTCTCCACGCACCCCGCGCGCACGAACCCCGGCTGGCGCTTCGCCTACGGCGGCAAGCTCTACTACAACCCGGGCATCCCGGAGGTCCGCGCCTTCATCGAGGACGCGATCATGGACGCCGTCTCCCGCTACGACGTGGACGGCGTGCACCTCGACGACTACTTCTACCCCTATCCGGTGAGCGGCCAGACCATCCCCGACGCCGCCACGTACGACAGGTACGGCGCCGGGTTCGCCACCATCGGCGACTGGCGGCGCAACAACGTCAACCTCCTCGTACGCGAGCTCGACCAGCGAATCCACGCCGCCAAGCCGCACGTCTCGTTCGGCATCAGCCCGTTCGGCATCTGGCGCAACGCCGGCACCGACCCGCTCGGCTCGCGCACCTCGGGCCTGCAGTCCTACGACGCGATCTACGCCGACAGCCGCGAATGGGTCAAGCAGGGCTGGGTCGACTACATCTCGCCGCAGATCTACTGGCACATCGGGTTCTCCACCGCCGCGTACGAGGTGCTCACCGCCTGGTGGTCGGACGTCGTACGCGGCACCGGCGTGCAGCTCGTCGTCGGCCAGGCCGCCTACCGGGCGGGCGCGTCCGGGGAGGCCGCCGCCTGGCAGGACCCGGCCGAACTGAGCGACCACCTGCACGACAACAGGAAACACCCCGAAGTGGTCGGCGACGTGTTCTTCAGCGCCAAGGACGTCAGAGCCGACAGGATCGGCGCGTTCACCCGGGTCGTCGACGCCCACTACACCAGGCCCGCGCTCCTGCCCGCGCGCGGCTCGGGCAGCGCGCCGGGCGCGCCGTCGATCACCTCGGCCGCGCGCGCCTCGGACGGCGTCCGGCTGGCGTGGACGGGCTCGGGCACCGCGTACGCGGTGTACCGGGTGGACGGGGAGCGGTCCGCGGCCGACCCGTGCTTCTTCGCCGACGCCCGCAACCTCGTCACGACGACCCGGCAGACGACGTTCACGGACACGACCGCCGGCGGCTCGGCCTACACCTACTACGTGAGCGCGCTCAACCGCACCCACCAGGAAAGCACGCCGAGCGCGGGCCGGGTCGTGGCGGCGGGCGGCGGCACGTTCAGCGTCGTCGTCGACAACGCCGGCACCGGCTTCACCGCCAGCACGAACTGGGGCACCTCCTCCTTCTCCGGGCAGCTGCACGGCACCGACTACCGCTTCGCCCAGCCGGTGTCGGCCAGCGACCCCGCCTGGTTCCGTGCGGCCATCCCCAGCGCGGGAACCTACCGGGTCGAAGTGTGGTATCCGTCCGATCCCGGCTACAACAGCGCGACCCCGTACATCGTGGCGGCGTCAGGCGGCAACCGGACGGTCTCCGTCGACCAGCGCTCGGGGGGCGGGCAGTGGCGGGTGCTCGGGACGTACACGCTGGCGGCCGGCACCTACGACGTGGTCGGCGTGAGCCGCTGGACGCCCGCCACGGGATACGTGATCGCCGACGCGGTCCGCATCACCAGGGCGTGACCGGTCGTGCGCTGAGGGGTGGGCACGCCAGTCCCGCGAACGTACGATGAGCCGGTGGACGGAGCCCGCCCGCGGCCGATCGACGCGATCGCGGTCATCGTCGCAGCAGGCCTGACCGCGGCGACCGGCTACCAGGGTCTGGTGCTGGCGCTTCTGATGGCGCCGGCGCTGTCGCTGCTCTGGATGCGCAGGGCCCCGCTCACGGTCGCGTGGATCAGCGCGGGCACGGCGCTCGCCCTGCCGGTGCTCCTCGTGTTCGCGGCGCCCGCCGCGGTCCCGCCCGTGGGCGCGCCGTTCTGGCCGCCCACGGCCGCGTTCGCCGCGTACGGCGCGATGGCGTTCGCCGGAAACCGGCCCAGTGATCGGCCCAGTGATCGGCCCAGTGATCGGCCCGGCGACCGGCTTACTGATCGGCACCCCGGGGCCGCGCAGTGGTTGCCGGTGATCGTCCTGGCCCTCGCCGTGCTGGCGCTGCCCCACCAGATGCCCCTCGTCCTGCGTACCGAGACGGTGATCGCACTCGCGGTCATGTACGGGATGTACACCGCCGCCCGGGCCCGGATCCGGCGCGGGCAGGCCGAACGGGCCGAGCGGATCGAGCGCGAACGGCTGGCGGGCGAGATGCACGACGTGGTCACCTATCGCGTGAGCCGGATGGTGTTGCAGGCCGGGATGCTGGCCATGAGCGCGCCCGACGAGCGGGTGCGGACGGCGGCCGAGGAGCTGCGGGCGACGGGCTGCGAGGCGCTGGACGAGCTGCGCCACATGGTGGCGCTGCTGCGGCGCACGTCGGGAGAGGGCTTCGACCTGGGGTTACCGCTGCCCGACCTGCGACCGCTGATCACCGAGTCGGCCTGCGCGGGGGTGCCCGTCGAGCTGGCGGTGACCGGCACGCCCGCGCCGGTGCCGGGCGTGGTGGGGCGGGCGGCGTACCTGCTGGTGCGGGAGGCCCTGACGAACGTGCGCAAGCACGCGCCCGGCGCGGACGCGCGGGTGCAGGTGAGCTACCGGCCGGGAGCCGTACGGCTGAGCGTGCGCAACACTCCCGGCAGGCCGGACGCCTGGGTCGCCGTCAGCGACCCCGGCATGGGCCTGCTCGACCTGTGCCGGCACGTGGAGCTGGCCGGCGGCACCATGGAGATCGGCCAGGACGCCGACGGCGGCTTCCGCGTCGAGGCGTCCTTCCCCACGTCACGACCGTGACCCGTCAGGCCCGGTCGTCCCGTGCGCCACCGGCCGTGACCCGTCAGTCCCAGCCGGCCAGGGCCTGTTCGAGCTCGGCCCGGGCGGCCACGGGGTCGTAGCCGGGGATGGCCTCGCGCAGCACCTCGTCGGTCTGCCGCTCGGCGTCGGCGCACGCCGCACCGATCGCCGCGAGCACCTCGTCGGCCAGGTCTCTGCTGCCCAGCCGCATGGCGCGGGGGTCGAACGTGACGTCGAGAACGCGGCCCTCCTGGTCGACCGACGCCGTCACGTGTCGCGACGGCCCCTTTCCGGTGCCGACGATCTTGTCGAGGTCGTTCTGCGCGGCCTCCATCCTGGCCATGAGCTGGTCGCCCTGCCGCACGGGCGCGTCGACGTCCTCCTCGTCGCCGAAGGGCTGGTCGAAGCCGTACACGTTCCGCCTCCCGTTCACGAAAGAAGGTCGCGGGCCGCCTGCTCGACCCGGTCGCGGACGAACGTCTCGTCGAGCGGCTTGGGCAGCGCGTCGGCGCGTTCCGATGCCTCGTCCGCTATCTCCCGCGCCTGGCGCGCGGCCTCCTCCTGCGCGGCGCGCAGCACCGCCGTCACCTGGCCGCCGAGCGCCCGCTCGCCCTGCCGCAGCGCCCGCGGGTCGATGCGCAGGCGCGTCACCCTTCCGTGCCCGTCGGCGGCCGCATCGATCAGCCCGTCCCTGCTCTCCGCCCGGCCCTGTACCTGACCGATCGCGGCCTGAGCGGCTTTGATGCCGCGGATGACCTCCCGGCTCTTCTCGACGTACCGGGCCACGAACTCCGCGTCGTCCTCCGGTGCTGGTGGGCGCATGTCTCACTCCGATGGTCATGAGCGAACCGGCGGCCCAGTCTAGCGACACCTGGTTCGTTCCCTACCAATGTGCCAAATGTCATGACAAGTCACGCAATATCGCTAATGAGTCACAGTACAATTACTGATATGACGGGAATGGAGATGGACCTGGGAGGAACGGGGCAAGATGCCTCCCTGGTCAGGACCCACGCGGAGGAACACCACGCCGCTCTCAACCCCCTCGCGCACCGCGGGGACGGCGTCTCCTCCTTCGGGGATGATGGCACGTTCGGCATGTTCATCGGCGCGTACGCCGAGAGCCGGCAGGTGTCGATGGCCGTGCACCAGGGGCTTTCCACGGTGATGCAGGACACCGGCGACGGCATGCACCTTGCGGTCAGGAACGCCGCGGACACCGAGGCCGCGAACGCCGAGGCGTTGAGAGACACCGGTGCCACATGGGCATAACCGTCCCTCCAGAGGTCAGCGGCATCATGCCGATGGTCAGCACCTGGTACACCATCGACGAGGACGACATGCGGACGGAGAGCGCCGCCGCCCGCGCCACGTCCACACAGGGGGTCTCCGCCGCCGCGCAGGGGGAGAGCGCGGTACGCGGCGCCGGGCAGCACTACGGCGGCGAGTCCGGCACCGCCTTGCAAGCCCACTGGGACAAAACCGGGCTCAGCGGCGGCCACCTCGAGCAGGCCGCCAACGCGGCGAGGCTGGCACCCGTGGGCCTCGAAGGCGCGGCCAACGTGGTGTCCGGGGTGAAGGTCGCGACCATCATGCAGGCGGCGCACGCCTCGGTCGACGTCGCCCGGCTGCTGGCCCTGGGCGCCGTGGCCGGCGGCACCGCGTTCGCCGTCAGGCGCATCCTCCTGGCCAGGGCCCGCAACCGGATGATCAGGAAACAGGGCGTGCAGGGCACCGGCGACGTGCTCGGCCAGCTGCTGCGCCGCCGGGTCACCGAACCGGGCCGCCGCATCCTCGACGATCTCAACCGCCTCAACGGCCCCCGCGGCACGCCCGCCCTGGCCGGCACGGGCGGCCGCAGCCTCCCGATGCGCCCGGCAGGACTGCGCTCGCCGTCCGGCCCTCGCTCCGTCCAGGACGGCATGGCCCAGATGAGCCGCAGGAGCGGCAGGGGCAGGGGCAACTCGGGTGGCGACAACAACGGCGGCTTCTTCTCCCGCCACGCGAGGCAGCGCCAGGAAGAGCGCGACGTCTCCGAGCAGCAGATCAATGAGACCCTGTCGCAGGGAACCAAGAAGCCCGGCAAGAACCCCGGCACGTCCGAGTACGAGGGGGACGACGGCCTGGTGGTGATCCGGAGCGACAGCAACTTCAAGGTCATCACGACCTTCTGGAGAAGAAAGAAGTAGCAGGCTTGCGGATCGAGTACAACGACGAGAACGACGTCGCCTACGTCTACCTCGTCGACACCATCAACGCCGGCGAGTCGGCGACCCAGATCCCGGTGGAGGCCGACGAGATACCGGGATACGTCATCCTCGACCTGGACAAGGAGGGCGCTCTGCTGGGGATCGAGATCGTCGGCGCCTCCCGCATCCTGCGTCCCGCGACCCTCTCGGCCGCACAGAACGACGAAGCGGACCAGGACCTGACCTGAGGTCACGCGGCACCTGCCGCGCCTTCCCGGGGTTCGTCACTCTCCGGCCGGAGCCCGCTTAGTTCGCGCCCGGGCGGCCACGGGCTCGTATTCGGGGATCGCCTCGCGTGCCAGCTCGTCGGTATGCCGCTCGGCGTCGGCGAGCGCCGCACCGATGGCCCGCGAGCACTTCGTCCTCGTCTCGTGACACGTTTTGCGTTCTTCCCCAAAAGACGTATGTCACGAAAAGTCCCGCGAGGACCATTTCCCTGCCGTCAATAGGCATGACTGGAGTCAGACGGCTTCAGAGCGAGACGAGCTACGGACCAGCCGCTCGGCCTATGCACAGGATGTTCGGTTTTTTCCTCTGAGTCGCACGTGCAGTGCAGTGCCCGGAGTCTGCGTCGGCTGCGTCGGCATCGTTGTGGCCATGACGGAACTCGAAATTTCTCTGGGCTTAACGGGAGAGAAGGCGTCCCTGGTCGGGACCCACGCGGAGGAGCACCACGCCGCTCTCAACCCCCTCGTGCAGCGTGGGGACGGCGTCTCCTCCTTCGGGGATGACGGCACGTTCGGCATGTTCACCGCCCTGTACGCCGAGTGCCGCGAGATGTCGATGGCCGTGCACCGGGCGCTGTCCATGGTGATGCAGGACACCGGCGACGGCATGCACCTGGCGGTCAGGAACACGGCCGAAACCGAGGTCGCGAACGCCGAGGGCTTCGAGAAGCCCGATACCGCATGGGCGTAGTCGTCCCCCCTGCGGTTGAGGGCATGCTGTCGATGATCAGCCCGGGCTACACCGTCAACGAAGACGACATGCGCAGCGAGAGCACCGCCGCTCGCACCGTGGCCGCCCAGGCGCTCCCCGCCACGATGCGGGCGGAGACCGCGGTACGCGGCGCCCAGGAGCACTACGGCGGCGGGTCGGGCACCGCCCTCCAGGCCCACTGGGACAGGACAGGGCTCAGCGGCGGCCACCTCGACCAGGCCGCCACCGCGGCGAGGCTGGCGCCCGTGGGGCTCGAGGGCGCGGCCAACGTCGTGTCCGGGATGAAGCTCGCGACGGCCGTGCAGGCCGCGGCCGCCGCGGCCGACGTCGCCAAACTGCTGGCTTTCGGCGGGGCGGCCGGAGCGACGTACGCCACCGCGCGCGTGCTCGCGGCCCGCGCCGCGGCCGCCAAGATCCGGCGCGAAGGTGTCCAGGGCACGGGCAACGTCCTCGGCCAGTTGTTGCGGCGCAGGGTCACGGAGCCGATGCGCCGCATCCTGGACAACCTCCGCCGCCCCGGTGGGCCCGGCGGGACGCCCGCCCTGGCCGGCACGGGCGGCCGCAACGTCCCTATGCGCCCCACTTCTGTCAGCCGCAGCGGCACAGGCGACAACCGCACCGCCTCCATGCTTGGCCGTAGACGCAGTAGCGACAGCAACGACAACAACAGCAATAATAATAATAGCAATAACAACAACAACAATAATAATAATAAACCTCCACTCAATCAGCAGAACAGAAACGAACATAAAAAGGGTGCGAGCAAGTCAAAGAGGGACAAGCACCAGAACGCCGCCCGCCACGGAGGACGCCGCAGGATTCCGGAGAATCCCAACAAGAAGAAAAAGAAAAAGTAGGCGGCCTATCAGTGTCTAAAATAGACCATAGCCGTGACGACGAACGCCGCTGGGCAGGCAGGGAAAATGGACATGAATGGCAACGACCTGCTCGCCAGGGCCGAGCAGCTGGCCGAGGCGGAGGACTACCAGGGGGCAGCTGCCGTGTATGCCGAGGCGGCCAGACAAGGCGTGCCCGGAGCAGCAATCGCATACAGCGAGATTCTGATTCATCTGGAGGACTACGCCACGGCCGAGCCCGTGTTGCGCGAGGCGCTGGCCGCGGGAGAGGCGGAGGCCCGCGACTGGCTGGCCGATCTCCTGGTGCAAACCGGCCGCGCCGTGGAAGCCGCTCAGCTGATGGAGCAGGCCGTCGGCCACGAGGTAGCCGCACTGCGCGCGGCTACCATCTGGGCCGACGCTGTGGGCGACCGTGAGCGCGCCGAGGAGTGGTACAGGAAAGCAGTCGAGCGCGGAGAGCCTGGCGCCCTCAACGACTTCGGCACCTTCCTCAGCGAGGACGACTCTCGCCAGGATGAGGCCGAGCACCTGTTCCGCCAGGCCGCCGAACAGGGAGACGCGCTGGCGTTCGGCAACCTGGGCAGCCTGGAACTCGACCGGGGCGCTCCCGAGGCGGCCGTCGCCTGGTTGCGCAGAAGTCTGCTGGAGGCGGAGGACCAAACCGGATCGACGGCGCTGCTCAAGCTGGCCACCGCCGAAGCGCAGCTGGGCAACGATGACGCAGCGCGCGAGCTCTACGACCGCGCCGTGACCGAACGGCTGGCGGGGGCACATGTCGAACGCGCCACGTTCCTGGTGGAAAGGGGGGAGGACGAGGCCGCGGAGGCCGACTTCCGCGCGGCGGTCGAAAATGATGACGAAGGCGCCCGCTATTACTACGGCGAGTTTCTGGTGAACAACGACCGTGTGGGAGAGGCGGTCGACCATCTCGACCGGGCGGTGGCCGACGGCTCGGATGCCGCCCACGAAACTCTCGCCAAGATCTACCTGGAGCGCGGCGCGATCAAGGCTGCCGAGGACCATTTCAAGGAGAGCATCGCCGCAGGCTGGTTGAGCGCTGTCTTCGCATACGCCGGAATGCTTCGCAGCGAGGGTCGCGGCGACGAGGTGGCGGCGCTGGCCTCTGAGGCCGAACGGCTCGGCGCCACCCCGGACCAGATCGCCGAACTGACCGGCTAGGAATTCGCGAGATACGCCGGGCGGCTCACTTCGTGCGTTCCGGGGTTCGTCGCTCTCCTGAGCGGAAAGGGCTCCTGTGTGAGCCACGAGATTCTCAGGGCCGAGGGGCTGCGGAAGACGTTCCCGGGCGTGGTCGCGCTCGACGGCGTCGACCTGAGCCTGCGCACCGGTGAGGTGCACGTCCTGCTGGGCGAGAACGGCGCGGGCAAGAGCACGCTGATCAAGATCCTGTCCGGGGCGTACCATCCGGACGGCGGCCGGGTGCTCATGGACGGCAGGAAGGTGCACATCCGCTCGGCGGGCGACGCGCAGCGGCTCGGCATCGCGACCATCTACCAGGAGTTCAACCTCGTCCCACAGCTCACGGTTGCGGAGAACCTGGCGCTCGGCCGTCCGCCCCGCAGGTTCGGGTTCGTGGACGTCAGGCGCATGGAGCAGCAGGCGGGCCGGCTGCTCCAACGGGTCGGCGTGGACGTGGACCCGCGCACGCCGACCGCCAGGCTCGGCATCGCCCGCATGCAGATGGTGGAGATCGCCAAGGCGCTGGCGCTGGACGCGCGCGTGCTGATCATGGACGAGCCGACCGCGGTGCTCACCACGAGCGAGGTGGCCAGGCTGTTCGCGATCGTCAGGCAGCTGCGCGACGAGGGCGTGGCCGTCGTGTTCATCACCCACCACCTGGAGGAGATCGCCGACATCGGCGACCGGGTGACCGTGCTGCGTGACGGCAAGTCCGTGGCCGAGGTGCCGGCGAACACCCGGCGGGACGAGCTGGTCGGCCTGATGGTCGGTCGGCCCATCGACCAGCAGTACCCGCGCGCTGCTCCGGATCGGCCGGCCGAGCGGGGGGAGCCGCTGCTGGAGGTGCGCGGGCTGGCCAGGCGGGGCGTGTTCGACGACGTGTCGTTCGAGGTGCGGGCCGGCGAGGTGGTCGGCATGGCGGGGCTCGTGGGGGCGGGCCGCACGGAGGTGGCGCGGGCGGTGTTCGGCGCCGACCGTTACGACTCGGGCCAGGTGTTCGTACGCGGCAGGCGGCTGCCGCCCGGCGACGTGCACGCCGCCATGGAGGCCGGGCTCGGCCTGGTCCCCGAGGACCGCAAGGCCCAGGGCCTGGTGCTGGGTGCGGACGTCGCCGAGAACCTGGGCCTGGTCACCATGCGCGACGCCACGCGGGCCGGGTTCGTGGACCGGCCGGGCCTGCGCAGGATCGCCGCCAGGGTGGCCGAGCAGCTCGGCATCCGGATGACCGGGCTGAGCCAGGAGGTGCGCACGCTCTCCGGCGGCAACCAGCAGAAGGTGGTCATCGGCAAGTGGCTGGCGGCGAACGCGAAGGTGCTCATCCTCGACGAGCCGACGCGCGGCGTCGACGTCGGGGCCAAGGTCGAGATCTACCAGCTGGTCAACGCGCTCACCGCCGCCGGCGACGCGGTGCTCATGATCTCCAGTGACCTGCCGGAGGTGCTCGGGATGAGCGACCGGATCCTCGTCATGGCGCGGGGGCGGCTCGTGGGCGAGCTGCGCGCCACCGAGGCGACGCAGGACGACGTGATGGCGCTCGCGACCATGGAGGCCTCCCATGTCCGCTGACGTGCTCCCCCGCCGCTCGCCGGCCGCCGCGTGGCTGGCCGAGAACGGCGCCGTGGTCGCGCTCGTGGTGCTGGTCGTGGCGCTGTCGCTGCTGTCGGCCGACTTCCTGAGCCTGACGAACCTGCTCAACGTCGGCGTCCAGGCCGCCGTCACGGCGATCCTGGCGTTCGGGTCGACGTTCGTGATCGTGACGGGCGGCATCGACCTGTCCGTCGGGTCCGTCGCGGCGCTGTCGGCGATCTCCCTCGCCTGGACCGCCACGTCGGCCGGGCTGCCGTGGCCGCTGGCCACTCTGCTGTCGCTCGCGGTCGGCGTCGCGTGCGGGCTGGTCAGCGCGGCTCTCATCGCGTACGGCAAGCTGCCGCCGTTCATCGCCACGCTGGCCATGCTCGGCATCGCCCGCGGCCTGGCCCTGGTCGTCTCGGAGGGCAGCCCGATCGCGATGCCCGACGCCGTGTCGGAGCTGGGCGGCACGATCGGGACCTACCTGCCGATCCCCCTGATCGTGATGGTGGTCATGGGCGTGATCGCGGCGGTGATCCTCAACAGGACCTATCCGGGCCGCGCCATGTACGCCATCGGCGGCAACGAGGAGGCCGCGCGGCTGTCGGGGATCAAGGTGGGCCGGCAGCTGCTCATCACGTACGCGCTGTCCGGGGGTTTCGCCGCGGTGGCCGGGATCGTGCTGGCCAGCCGCCTGGCCTCGGCGCAGCCGCAGGCGGCGGCGGGTTACGAGCTCGACGCGATCGCGGCCGTGGTGATCGGCGGCGCGAGCCTGTCCGGCGGGAAGGGCAGGGCGCTCGGCACGCTCGTCGGGGCGCTCATCCTGGCCGTGTTGCGCAACGGGCTGAACCTGCTGTCGGTTTCGGCGTTCTGGCAGCAGGTCGTGATCGGCGTGGTGATCGCGCTCGCGGTCCTCGTCGACACCCTGCGGCGCAGAGGAACCAACTAGGAGGGGATACATCATGCGCAGTCCCGCGATCATCATGGCCGCGGCCGTGCTCGGGCTGGCCGCGTGCGGCTCGGCCGGCGGGGGCGGGGGCGGGGGTGGCGCTCAGGACGGCGAGCTGAAGCTCGGCATGTCGGTGTCGACGCTGAACAACCCGTACTTCGTCCAGCTGCGCGACGGCGCGCAGGCCGAGGCGAAGAGGCTCGGGGCCACGCTCACCGTCACCGACGCCCAGAACGACGCGTCCCAGCAGGTGAACCAGGTCCAGAACTTCACCAGCCAGAACATGAAGGCGGTCATCATCAACCCGGTCGACTCCGACGCGGCCGCCCCGGCGGTGAAGGCGGCGGAGCGGGTGAACATCCCGGTCGTCGCGGCCGACCGCGGCGTCAACGGCGCCGAGGTCGCGCAGACGGTGGCCTCCGACAACGTGTCGGGCGGCAAGATGGCCGCGCAGGAGCTGGCCAAGCAGCTCGGCGAGAAGGGCGAGGTGGCCGTGCTCCAGGGCACGCCGGGCACGTCCGCCTCGCGCGACCGCGGCCAGGGGTTCACGCAGGGCATCGCGGCGTACCCGAACATCAAGGTCGTCGCCAAGCAGCCGGCCGACTTCGACAGGACCAAAGGGCTGGACGTCATGACCAACCTGATCCAGTCGCATCCCGGCGTCGCCGGCGTGTTCGCGGAGAACGACGAGATGGCGCTGGGCGCGATCAAGGCGCTGGGGGCCAGGGCCGGGCAGCAGGTCAAGGTGGTCGGCTTCGACGGCACGCCGGACGCGCTGAAGGCCGTGCAGGCCGGCACCATGGCCGCCACCGTCGCGCAGCAGCCCCAGCTGCTCGGCCGGCAGGCGGTGGAGGCCGCCGTGCAGGTCGCCAAGGGCGAGACGGTGCAGAAGACGGTGGCGGTGCCGGTGAAGGTGGTGACGAAGGAGAACGTCGCGGACTTCCAGGCCTCCTGAGCAGGTCAGGCGGTGGCGCCGCCGTCGATCACGTGGTCGTGGCCCACGACGAACGACGACTCGGGCGACGACAACCACAGCGCCGCGGCGGCGATCTCCTCGGGGGCCGCGACCCGGCCGATCGGCAGCGCGTCCTTCATGCGGATGTCCCGCTCCTCGGGGGTCTCGCCGGGCCGCGCGGACATGGGCGAGTCGATCGGGCCGGGGCTGAGGGCGTTGATGCGTACGCCCTCCGCGATGTATTCGAGTGCCGCCGTGCGGGTCAGGTGGCTCACGGCCGCCTTCGACGCGACATAAGCGCCGGCCCCGGGCAACCGCCAGTGGGCGCCGAGGTTGGAGGCGACGTTGACGATGACGCCGCCGCCGTGCGCGCGCATGTGAGCGATCTCGTGCTTCATCGACAGGAACACGCCCTTGAGATTGACCGCCAGCACGTCGTCCCAGACGTCCTCGTCATAGCCGGCCACCGGCGCCAGCGTGCCGAAGATCCCGGCCGCGTTGAACGCCACGTCGAGCCGCCCGAACCGCGTGACGGCCGCCTCCACCATGGCGGCGACCTCGGCGGACCTGGTGATGTCGAGCGTGAACGCCCCGGCCCGCCCCCCATCCGCCTCGATCTGCCGCACGACCTCGGCCAGCCGCGCGGGGTCGCGGCCCGCGAGCAGCACGGCCGCGCCCTCCCTCGCGTACGCCAGCGCGGCCGCACGGCCGACGACCCCGCCGGCGCCCGTGACGAGCGCGACCTTGCCTGCGAAACGTTCTGCCATTATTCCATACCAATCGTTCTTAAATGTTGATGACGTTCATCGCCTGATCGACCGCGTCACGCAGCCGCCGGCAGGGATCGGGGTCGGCCCTGCCGAGCACCCTGACGCCCTGCAGCAGCACGAGCAGGAACCTGGCCAGCGCGTGCGGGTCCTTCTCCGCGGGGATCTCGCCCTGGGCCCGCGCCCTGACGAGGGCGGCGGCGATCGCGGTCTCCAGCTCCGCCCAGCTCGCGACCACCTTCGCCGACATGGCCGCGTCGCGCGCGGCGAACTCCACGGCGGTGTTCACCACCATGCAGCCTCTTCGCAGCTCGTCGGCCAGGCATTCGGCGACGTAGGCGTCGAGGAACGCCCGGATCGCGGGCAGCGCGGGCCCCGGCTGGGCCAGCGGCCCGACGACGTCGCGCTGCGCCAGGTAGCGCTCCAGCGCCCGCAGGTAGAGCTCCCGCTTGCCGCCGAACGTGGCATAGACGCTCGCCCGCGCGACGCCCAGGTGCTCGACGAGGTCGGCCATCGACGTCGCCTCGTAGCCGCGTTCCCAGAAGAGGTCCAGCGCCTTCTGCAAAGCGACGTCCGGGTCGAACTCCTTGTTCCTCGCCATGCCGCCAAGCTAACACATTCGAGAACGATCGGTCTAGATAGAGGCACGGGACCACCGGCCGCAGAACGGACGGGAAACCGGTCGTGAGACCCCGCCGCCGGGGCAGGTGCCTGGGACCGGGCCACGGGTCCCGGGGACCCACCGGGGGATGCTTGATGAATGAACGGTAGGAGAAGCTCGCCATGGCAATCACTGACGGCCTCCTCCCGCCGGCCGGGCACGGCGAGGCAGGGGCGGACGCCGACGACCTCACGGCGACGGCGCTGCTCAACTGCCTCCTGCGCGAGGTTGCCGGGCCGTACGGCCCCGAACCCGGGGCGTACCTGCTGCCCGCGACCGGCCGCGTCCTGCGGGTCCGGAACGCGCGCCACCCGGGCAGGCCCGCCCTCCGCACGCCTGGCGGCTGGCGCGAGCTGACGCTGGCCGAGCTGGTCACGCTGGCCTCCGCCGAGCTGCGCGCCGGCACGGGGGTCGGCAACGACGCGCTGCCCGCCGAGATCCTGCACAGCCGGGACGTCACGGCGGCGCTGCTGGCCGCCAGGCGGACCGCCGCGCCGCCCGCGGACCCGTACCTGCGCTCGGAGCAGGCTCTGGTGGCGGGCCACCGCTACCATCCCGCGCCCAAGGCGCGCGGCGGGTCGGGGCCGGAGGTGTGGCTGCGGTACTCGCCGGAGGCGCACGCGAGCTTTCCCCTGCCGCTGCTCGGCGTCCCCGCCGAGGATCTGGTGGAGGAGGGTGACACCACCGGCCTCGACCTTCTCGGACGCGCGGCAGGACCCGACCTGCCCGGCACGTTCGCGGCCGGGCCCGACGGGCACGGAGGGTTCGCGGCGGCGCGGGACCGGCCCGGCGGGTTCGACGCCGGCGGCCTGGTGGCGCTGCCCGCTCACCCCTGGCAGGTGAAGTTGCTGGGCGGCCTGCGCGGCGGGCGGCTGCGCCACCTCGGGGTCACGGCGGCCGTGGCCGTGCCGACCGCGTCGATCCGCACGGTGTACCTGCCGGAGGCGGACCTGTTCTGCAAGTTCAGCCTGGACGTGCGGATCACGAACGACGTCCGCCGGCTGTGGCTGCGCGATCTGCGCCGCCTGCCCGTGGTCGCCGACGCGCTGGACCTGGCCTTCGACGACCTGCCCTGTCACCTGCCGCGCCCGGCCGTGCTGCGCGACCGGGGCTACCGCAGCGCCCGGCTGGGCTCGGACGGCGGCGAGGGGCTCGCCGCGATCGTCCGCGACGGGCTGCGCGAGCACGTTCGTCCCGGGCTGACGCCGCTGCTGTCGGCGGCGATCGCCGAGGGGTTCGCCGGCAACCCGCTCGACGGGCTGGGTGAGGAGCAGGCGCTGGCCTGGTGGGGCGCCTATCTCGACCACGTGGTGCCCCCGCTCCTGCACGCCTACCTGCGCCACGGCGTGGTGCTCGAATGCCACCTGCAGAACGTGCTGATCGCGGTGGACGGGCAGGGCATGCCCGCGCAGGCCGTCTTCCGCGATCACGAGGGCGTCAAGCTGGTCGCGGACCGGCATCCCGCGCTCGGGGACGCGCCGCTGGTGAGCCGTTCCTACGCCTGGGAGCGGCTGGTGTACTGCCTGGTGACCAACCACCTGCGAGAGATCGGCGGCTCGGTCGCGGCCCGCCATCCGGGGCTGCGCGCGGAGTTGTGGGCGCGGGCCAGGGGCGTGTTCGCCGCCGCGGGCAAGGACCACGACGATCCCGTGGAGCTGCGCGACCTGCTGTCGGCTTCGCACGTGCCGGCCAAGGCCAATCTCACGCTGCGCTGGCTGGGCGCCGACGGCGGCGACATGCGGTGCGTGCCCGTGCCCAACCCGTTGAGACTCTTTACGCCATAAGCTATTCTCGCCGGGACAATACTTTACGGCGTATCGAATCAACGAGGAGCCCGCCATGGCCAAGGCGACGTTGCACGACGGAAGCACCATCGACGTGGAGGTGCACGGCTCGGGCCCGGCCCTGCTGCTGCCCGTCGACCCGCGCCCCGTCGAGGGCGAGCAGGCCGACGAGATGCGGAAATGGGGCGCCGACCCGGCGCTCGGGCGCTCGCTCATCGACGGCCTCGGCGACGCCTTCCAGGTCATCGCCTTCGACTACCAGGGCCACGTCATGGCCACGCCCAAACCCGCCACACTCACGCCCGCCGCCATCGCGGCCGACCTGGTGGCCGTGGCCGACGCGGCGGGAGCCGAGCGGTTCGCGTACTACGGCTACTCGTGGCTGGCGGTGAGCGGGTTGCAGCTGGCGATCAGGACCGACCGGCTCTCGGCGCTCGTCATGGGCGGCTTCCCGGCGTACGGGGCGCCGTACGCGGAGATGTTGCGGGTGACGAACGCGACGTACGAGATGGCCACCGGGCAGGCGCCCCAGCCCGAGAAGACCGACAAGACCGAAACGGGCGACGCGTACGACTGGTCGTCGGCCGAGGTGGCCACCACCGAGGAGCAGACCCGGCAGTTCGTCACCCTCTACGAGGAGTTGCAGGGGTTCGACGACCGGGCCGTCCGGCTCTCCTGCCCCCGGCTCTGCTTCGCCGGCTCGGCCGACGAGATCCACTACGACGAGCGGTGGGGCGGCACGCACGTCAGCATCGGCGGCACCCTGGCCCGCCACCGGGCCGAGCTCGAAGCCCTCGGCTGGGACGTCCAGGTGCTCGACGGGCTCGACCACATGTCCGCCATGCACTCGGCGACCGTGCTGCCGATCCTGCGCCCGTGGCTGGCCGGGGCGCTCTCGGCTCACCTCTGAGGCGTGTCCTGGTACGGCCACGGCGAGGCGCCCACCACCGTCCCGTACAACAGGTGGTCGGCCAGCAGCGCGATCCGCTCCACGGCGGTGCCCTTCCTGCGCGGCAGGCCGAGGGCGGGCGCGATGGCCGTCTCGAACGCGGCCCAGACCAGCAGCCCGTAGACGGGGCCCGCCCACTTCCGGCGGCGCACGGCGCCCGGCAACAGCCCGAAGACCGCCCCGCCGACCGCCCCGTACGTCCAGTGCACCGCCTCCACCAGGGCCGGCCGGCGCCCGACCGGGATCTTGTGGAACATCCGGGGAGCGGTCCGCTCGATCACCGACTCCGGCGGCGTCCTCTCGACCAGCCCGAGCGCGGTGGTGAACTGTCTGCTGCCCGACATCGCCATGGACGCGATCGCGCCGCGGGCGGCGGCCCGCCTGACCGGCCTGCGCCGTGGCTCCGGCTTCCGCCGGGGCTCGGCTTCCGCAGGCAGGTGAGGGCGGGCCGGAAGGGTCTGTGTCATGAGCAGCCGTCTACCGAACGGCGGGGCCGCCAAACCTCAGGGCATCGCCCGCATGCGGCCGATGATGGCGGTGGACGACCGGTCGCGGACGTAACCGAGCACGCGCACCTCGCCGCCCAGCGAGCGCACCAGCGGGGCCTCCGCGAGCATCTCGGGGGTGTAGTCGCCGCCCTTGACGTAGATCTCGGGCCGGATCATCCTGAGCAGCCGCTCCGGCGTGTCCTCGTCGAACTCGGTCACGTAGTCGACGTCGTTCAGCGCCGCCAGCACCGACATGCGGTCCTCGCACGGGTTGACCGGGCGTCCCGGGCCCTTCAGCCGGGCCACGCCCGCGTCGCTGTTGACGGCCACCACGAGCACGTCGCCGAGCCGCCCCGCCTCCTCCAGGTAGCTCACGTGCCCCCGGTGCAGCACGTCGAAGCAGCCGTTGGTGAACACCACCCGCTCGCCCCTGCGCCGGTGCTCGTCCAGCAGCTGGGCGAGGCTCTCCGCCGTCTGGACCGTCCCCTCGTGGCGGCGCAGCGCGCGCATCAGCTCGTGGCGGGTGCAGACGGCCGTCCCCTGGCGCCGTACGACGACGCCGGCCGCTGCCTGGCCCGCCTCCGCGGCCTCCTCGGGCGAGGCCCCGCCCGCCAGCCAGAGAGCGAACGCGGCGGTGTAGGTGTCGCCCGCGCCCGTCGCCATGTGCTGCGGCGCGGGCCTGGCGTAGGTCCGGTACGGCGGCAGGCCGCGCCTGTGCAGCAGCGTGCCCTCCCCGTCCAGCGTGGTGACCACGACCCCGGCCCTGGTCAGCTCCAGCAGCCGTTCCGACCGGGCCGCCAGGTACGCCGGCCGGTCGCCGGGCTCCACACCGTCGTCGAGCAGGCGTACGACCTCGGCGAAGTTCGGGAGCACCGCGGCCGGCGCGCACTCCCGCCACGCCGCCACCGCGTGCGCGTCCACCACCAGCAGGGGCGCCCCGGCGAGCGCCCGGCGCACGGCCGGGGTGAACACGCCGCCTCCGTAGTCGCACGCGACGACCACGTCGGCCCCCGCCATGGCGCCGGCCAGCCGACCGAGCAGCCGCCGCTCCGCGTGGCCGGGGATGCCGTCGAGGTCCTCCTCGTCGTAGCGCGCGGTGAGCTGGCCGCTGGTGACCAGCCGCCGCTTGTGCGCGGTACGCCGCCCCGGCACCGTCTGCAGGTCCGTCCCGACGCCGCGCAGCTGGAGCGAGCGCACCAGGGTCTCGCCGCACTCGTCGTCGCCCACGACGCCGACGAGCCGGACGCGGGCGCCCAGCGCCACCAGGTTGGCGGCGGTGTTGGCGGCGCCGCCCGGCGCGACCACGGTGGTCTCCAGGCTCATCACGGGCACCGGCGCCTCCTGCGCCAGGCGCTTGGCCGAGCCGTACAGCCACGAGTCGAGCATGACGTCGCCGACCACCGCGGCGCTGATGACCCGCTCTGTGCCCATGAGAGGCGCATACCAGCAAAAGGCCAGGTCAAACCCGCGATGGAGTATTTAGGCGGGTGTTACGGGCATGACGTCTCGGGGTAGCCAGGCGGCTATGCACCACCCTTCACACCAAGCGCCCGGCAGCCCCCGTACGGGAGGCGCCATGACGGCGCTGGTCGGCGGGGTGGAACGGATCGCGGTGCTGCGGGCCAACGCCCTCGGCGACTTCCTGCTGGCCGTCCCGGCGCTGGAGGCGCTCAAGCGGGCCTACCCCGGCGCGCACCTGACGCTGCTGGGCATGCCGTGGCACGCCGCGTTCCTGGCGGGACGGCCGGGGCCCGTGGACGACGTGGTGGCGCTGCCGCCGATCTCGGGCGTGTCCACGGTCGAGCCCGGGCACGCCGCGCCCGACAAGCTGTGCGAGCGGCTGCGCAGGCGCCGGTTCGACCTGGCGGTGCAGATCCACGGCGGTGGCCGCTACTCCAACCCGTTCGTCCGCCGGCTGGACGCCAGGGTGAGCGCGGGGATGCGCGCCCCCGGCGCCGAGCGGCTGGACCGCTGGGTGCCGTACACCGACTACCACCACGAGACGCTGCGCTTCCTGCAGGTCGCCGCGCTGGTCGGCGGGGTCGCGGACGGGCTGGAGCCGCGGCTGGCGCTCACCGCGGCCGACCGCGCCGAGGCGACGGAACTGCTGGGCGAGCCGCCGCCCGGGCTGGTGGCCGTGCATCCGGGCGCGCGCGACCCGCGACGGCGCTGGCCTGTGGAACGGTTCGCCGAGGTCGCCGACCGGCTGGGCAGGCCGGTCGTGGTGACGGGCACCCGCGAGGAGGAGGACCTGGTGCTGGGCGTGGTCGAGGCGATCCGGCGGCCCGCCGTCGCCGTCGTCGGCGCGCTCGGCATCGGCGGGCTGGCCGCGCTGTACGAGCGCTGCGACCTGCTGGTGTCCAACGACACGGGCCCGCGCCACCTGGCCGCCGCCGTCGGCACGCCCACCGTCGGCGTCTACTGGTGCGGCAACCTCATCAACGCCGGGCCGCTGAGCAGGACCCGGCACCGCCCGCTGATCTCCTGGACCACGGCCTGCCCGCAGTGCGGCGCGAGCGGCGTGGACCCGGCCGCGGAGCGCTGCCCGCACGACCGGTCGTGGGTGCGCGACGTCTCGGTCGAGATGGTGATGGAACAGGCGGAGGATCTGCTCGCCGGACCTACAGGAGATGACACCGATGACTGACCACGCCGTGCGCGACGAACTGCAGCAGGCCATCGACGAGGCGTTCCGCGGCCGGGACCGGGTGGCGATGCGGGAGGTGTACTCGGCGGTGTCCCAGCACGTGAATCTGCCCGCCGACCTGCTCACCCACCTCAACGAGCTGCCCGAGGGCGACTACAGCAGGCAGCGGCTCGCCCGGGCCATCAACGAGGTCATCACGCGCAGGGGCGAGCAGGAGAGCCTCGGGCTCCTCGACGTGCCCACGGGGGCGGAACCTGGCGCGTGAACGGAACCCTCCGGGTAGCCAGGAGGACATGACGCGAAACGCGCGGGCGGCGGAGGCCGCGTTCGAGGCGGAGCTGGCCGTCGTGCGTCCGGAGCTCTCAGCGGGCTACGCCGCCGCCCTGCCTGGCGCCCGAGCCGCCGTGCTGGGCCGCCTGTGGCGCAGCCTGCTGTACGAACCCCTGCCCGGCCTCGCACGGCCGGCGGGCTTCGCGGACGGGCGCCAGGGCGGGCAGGTGTGCGTGGCGCTGGCGGACGGGCGGCGGTTGCGGGGGCGGGCGCGGCTGCCGTACGACCTCGGAGGCGAGCCGGCTCTCTGGCTGGACGGCCGGCCGTACACGCACCCCGCCGAGCTTTTGGCCGCGCTCGCCCTGCCCGGCACCACCCGGCTGGTCCACGACCTGGACAACAGCGTCGCCTCGCTGGCCCTGTCCCGCGCCGCCGCCACCGCCCGGGCCGGCCCCGACGGCCCGAACACGCCGGAGGACTACGAGCAGAGCGTGGTCGACGGGCATCCCTACCATCCGGGTTGCCGCAACCGCCCCGGCGTCTCCGTGGCCGAGCAGCTCGCGTACATGCCGGAGCACCGCACCACCGTCGCCCTCGACCTGGTCGCGCTGCCCGCCGCCGCGTGCCTGGTGACGGGGTCGTGGCCGGCCGCGCTCGTGGACGGCGACCGGCTCCTGCTCCCCCTGCACCCCTGGCAGACCCGCCATGTCCTGCCCGGCCTGGGCCTACGCCCGTACGCCACGGGGGCGATCCCGGCCCGGCCGCTGACGTCCGTACGCACCCTCGCCCCCGTGGACGGCGGCCCGCACGTGAAGACGGCGTTCAGCACCCGGATGACCTCCAGCGTCAGGGACATCTCCCCCGGTTCCGTCCGGGACTGCGTCCCGCTGTCGCGCCTGCTCGCCGCCCTGTCGGGGCGGCGGGGCGGGCGTCCCGCCGTCGCCGGCTACCTGGCGGGGGCCGCCGCGAGGGTCGACGGCGAGCACAGCGCCGACGTGTCGGCCATGCTGCGGGAGCCCACACCGCGCGCCGGCGCGGAGACGGTGCTGCCCGTGGCGGCGATCACCCGCGAGATGGTCCGCGACCCCGTCGCGTGGCTGGCGGCGTTCGCCCGCCTGGCGTCGGAGGACCTGCTCGGCATGCTCGCCCTGGGCGTGGCGCTGGAGGCGCACGGCCAGAACCTGCTGGTCGCGCTCGACCGTGACGGCCTGCCGTACCGGCTGATCTACCGGGACCTGGCCGACGTCAGGATCAGCCCCGCCCGGCTCGCCCGCAACGGGATCGAGACCCCGCCCGTCAGCCCCAGGCTGCTCACCGACGACCCGGACGTGCTGCACGGCAAGCTGCTCGGCTCGCTCGTCGGCACCACGTTCGGCAGCCTGGTCGCGCTGCTCGGGCGGCGCGACCGCGCCACGGAGGCGACGTTGTGGGACGTCGTGGCCGCGGCCGCGCGCAGGGCGTTCGACGAGCTGCCCGGCACGCCCGACGCGCACGCCGACCGCGACGCCGTGTTCGGCGCGCACCTCACGGTGAAGGCCCACCTGCTCGCCCAGCTCGACGACGCGCCGCCCGGCGACCGGTGGGCCATCCTGCCCAACCCGCTGGCAGGGGGCCCGTCATAGAACGTCGTAGGTCAGGTGGTCGCCCGGCCGAGCCGCGCCTACGCGGTTCCGACCTCAGTACGCGAAGACGAATGCGGGCCAGGACAACCGGTGTGCCGCCGGGAAACCGGCTCCCCTGCGGCACACCGGCGACGCCCGTCCGCGGGCGAACACGATCACGTTGTCCCGGTAGCTGCGGCGGGCGCGGTCGAACGTACCGCCGCACGTGATCAGGCGCAGCTCGGCGCCCGCACCTCCGTGATAGACCTCCTTGTCCGGTACCCGGCTCTTCGGATAGCGGGTCACGCGGCCGACCACGAACGTGACCGTGCTGCCGTCTGCCCGGTCCACGTGCACCCGGTCGCCCTTGCGCAGGTGGCGCAGGCGGTAGAACACGGCGGGACCGGTGGTGGAGTCGACGTGCCCGGCGACGACGGCCACGCCCCGCTCGCCCGGCTCCGGCCCTGCCTCGTTCCAGCCCACCCTGTCGAAGGCCTTGGGGGCGACCAGGCGGCGCTCGGCGTCCAGGCGCAACGGGATCATCTTGGTGGAGAGCTTGATGGCGGGGACGCGCAACCGTACGGGCGCGGCCGACTCAGCGGTCCTGCCGGCGTCCGCGCCCGCCGCGGTCCCGCCCATCCCGGTGTCGACCCCGCCACGCGGAGCCGCACCGTCATCATCGTCGTCGTCACGGGCCAGCCCGCCAAGACCCGTGTCCACGCCCCCACGGGGTGCGCCGTCGTCATCGTCATCGTCGTCGGCCGAGGACATCGTGAGGGTGGTGGGGACGGCCGCCTGGGCGGGGGCGGTCACGAAGATCGTGCCGGCGCCCAGCCCGAGCGTGAGCGAGATCGCGAGCAGGGCCCGCCGTAACTCCTGAGCCATGGGAAAGCCTCCTGACGTGCTCCCGCGGTTCCTCCGCGGCTGCCTTCAGGCTCTCGGCCGGCGGTTGGACCACCATGAGTGCCAGATGAAAGGCCTCTCACCCCGGCGACGGGCCGGGAGGTTCCCGGTAATAGGCGCACGGACGTGAAAGAGTTTCCCCACGTCCGAATCGAGTGCTTGGGAGGCAAGGTGGCTGACGAGTTCGACGTCGTCGTGATCGGCGCCGGTCCCGCCGGTGAGAACGTCGTGGACCGGGCCGTGCGCGGCGGCCTCACGGCCGCGATCGTCGAGGAGCGGCTGGCGGGCGGGGAGTGCTCCTACTGGGCGTGCGTGCCGAGCAAGGCGCTGCTGCGGCCGGTCGATCTGGCGGGCGAGGTGGCGCGGGTGCCCGGCATGGAGCTCGGGCCCATCGACGCGGCGGCGGTGCTGGCCCGTCGTGACGAGACCGTCGGCCATTTCGACGACTCCGGCCAGGTGGGGTGGATCGAGGGCGTGCCGGCCGAGTTCGTCCGCGGGCGCGGCAGGCTCGACGGTCCGAGGCGGGTGCGCGTCGCCCTGGCGGACGGCGGCGAGCGGCTGCTGACGGCCCACCAGGCCGTCGTGGTGGCGACGGGCAGTACGCCCGCCGTGCCTCCCGTGCCCGGGCTGGCCGAGGCGAATGCGTGGACCAGCCACGAGGTGACCGCGACCAGCGTGATCCCCGAGCGGCTCGTGGTGCTCGGCGGCGGGGTCGTGGCCTGCGAGATGGCGCAGGCGATGCACGGCCTGGGCGCCCGGCAGACCACCCTGCTGGTACGCGGCGACGGGCTGCTGGGCAGGATGGAGCCGTTCGCCGGTGAGCTGCTCGCCCGGTCGTTCGCGGACGCGGGAATCACCGTGCGCACCGGCACCCAGGTCAGCCGGGTCGAGCGGCCGGAGCCGGACGGGAAGGTGACGGTGCACCTGCCCGAGGGGCCCGTGCTGGAGGCGGACGAGCTGCTGGTGGCCACGGGACGCCGACCCGCCGTCCGCGACGTGGGGCTCGGCACGGTGGGCCTGCCCGACAACGTCCCGATCGAGGTCGACGACAGCATGCGCGCGACCGGGGTCTCCGATGGCTGGCTGTACGCCGTGGGCGACGTCAACGGGCGCGCGCTGCTCACGCACATGGGCAAGTACCAGGCCAGGGTCTGCGGTGACGTGATCGCCGCGCGGGCCCGCGGTGAGGAGTTGCCCGCGATGCGCGACCTGGCGGGCGGTTACGGCGCGCCGCAGGTGGTGTTCACCGATCCGCAGATCTGCGCGGTCGGCCGTACCGAGGCCGTGGCCCGCGCGGACGGCTTCCGGGTGCGCGTCGTCGACTACGACATGGGCTCGGTCACCGGTGCCTATCTCCTGGGCGACGGCTACCGCGGCCAGGCCAGGGCCGTCGTCGACGAGGACAGGAAGGTGCTGCTCGGCGTCACGTTCGCCGGGCCGGGGGCGGCCGAGTTGCTGCATGCCGCCACGATCGCCGTCACCGCCGAGGTGCCGCTCGACCGCCTCTGGCACGCGGTGCCGTCCTTCCCGACGGTCAGCGAGGTGTGGCTGCGGCTCCTGGAGGCGTACGGGCTCTGAACGTGACGCACGTGGCGGGCTCCGCCGTCCGCGCGGAGCCGCTCAGCGGCGATCGTCTCGCCCGGCGTCCCTGGTGATCACGCGTGGTGAGGCCCGCCCTGGCGACCCGTCCTGCGCCTGCACCATCAGCTCCGCCACGACCTGGTCGACGCTGTCGGCCAGTTCCACGTGCGACAGCAGGTCCGTCAGCCGCAGCACCGACAGCAGGTGCTGGTCCGGCTGGACGAGGATGATCCGGCCGCCGCTGCGCTCCTCCTCCATCCGCTGCATGGCCATCGCGAGCACCCCGATGACCGACGAGTCGTAGAAGTCCAGGTCGTGCAGGTCGAGCACGAGCACGGGCCCCTGCGACCAGTCCCACACGGACGTGATGCAGGCGCTGAACCTGACCCTGCCCTCGTGGTCGAGCTCACCGCCGGCGCGCATGACCGTGCAGTGCACGTATCGTGTGGCTTCGATTCGCAATCCACGCTCGGTCATCCATACAGACTGCCCTCAGCACGGCGTTTTCACGGAAGATCTGGCATTTTCCATTGATCCGGTCAGTGCGAGATGCCTGACTCCAGGGTCGTCAGCACGCCGCGTCCGGAGGCGACGAAGACCAGCAGCGGCGAGGTCGTCGGGCTGGCCAGCTCCAGCTCCGTCACGTTGCCGCAGGGCCGCTGCTCGAACTCGACCGCCTCGCCGTCCCTGACGCTGAGCACCCGATCCACCCTGGGCGCCGCCGAGCCGAGCAGCTTCTTGGTGGCGTGCCGCAGCCAGCGCAGCTCGCTGTTCACCCGCCGCCACGACGCGGGGATGAGGCTGGCCGGCTCGGCCTTGGTGCCGAGCCTCAGGGTGATGCGGCCGGTCGCGCCGAAGGTGTCCTTCAGCACGGGGTTGACGACGAACATGCCCGACCGCAGCACGCGTACGCCCTGCCGGTTGAGGTTGGCCAGCCCGCCGGCGCTGATCAGCGTCGACAGCTCGCAGCGGGAGCCGTCGAGCGTGTCCGGGTCGAAGTCCACCTCCGGCGGCTCGTCCAGCACGACCTTGTCGAGGCGCACGCCGGCCACCCCGTCGGGGGCGACGCGCCCGGACACGATGCGGCGCACCTCCTCGCCGACGCCGTCGCCCTCCATGATGTCGAGCGCCTCGATGCAGACGAGGCCGTCGTCGGGGATCTCCTCGGCCGCGAGGTCGAAGGCCACCTTGGCGTGCGACCGCCGGCCTTTCAGCAGGAGGCACTGGCGCAGCCGCCCCTGGGAGCGGATCTGCACGAGCCGCGTGAGCGGGCCGCCTGGCACGGGTTTTCCTGTGTGCCAGCCGCTCACCGACCGGTCGTCGGCCGACAGCGTCAGCAGTACCCGCAGCGGGCGTCCCTGCGCGGCCACCTTGAAACCGGCCAGCCCCGAGGTCTCGAATCTGCCGACGATGTGGCTGCCCCTGTGCAGCCGGTCGGTCACCTGAAGCGAGGGAACTTGCCCGCTGAGCAGGTGCACGGGTGGTATCGCGGGCAGGATCACCTGGTCGAGGTCGGTGTCGGTGTCGGATCCTGTGCTGCTGGTCATCGGATGCTCCTCTCGGGGGTGATGGTGGTGGCCAGCGCTGCCGGGTCGTGGAAGTCGAATCGGGTGAGCACGGGCTCGCGCCGATCCCACATGCGGGCGACGGCACGGTAGAGGGGGTCGCCGTCGCGCTCGACGTACCGGAGGTTGACGGCGAGGGCTCGGGCGTAGTCCTCAGTGCCGTGCTCCCAGTGCGGCAGGAGCTGGGTGGGGACGTCGGAGCCGCAGCGGCGCAGCCAGAGCCACAGGCGGGCGCGCTCGCGCTGCTCGGGGCCGAGGAACGACTCGCCCTTGGCGTGCCTGCCGATGGCCTCCTCCAGCAGGCCGCGGTGGTCCGCGGGCGAGCGGGCCAGATAGGTGGCGCCGCAGGCGCTGCCCTCCGACCAGCCTGCCTGGATGACGGGGATGCCGAAGGCGGGCAGGTCGCTGTCCCTGAAGGTGACGCCCACGTCCGTCACGCTCCACAGCATGTTGGTGGACAGGGCGCCGGTCACACATTTCATCCGGGAATGGCCGTTCGCGACGGGGTCGAGGAACAGCCAGTTCGCGGACTCGTCGGACGCGGCGAACTCCGCCGTCGCGTCGTACAGCTCGGTGTCCTGTCCCGGGGTGTGGCCGAACACGGCGATCGTCGGCCGGTCGGCGTCGATGCCCAGGCGGGAGCAGCCGTAGTAGCGGAGCTGGCGGCGCTCGGTGTCCGTACGGAGCTGGTATCCGCTCTTCGCCCGCCATGCGACCCGCTCGGCCCCGGGCCTGATCGTCTTCCTGTGCGGCCACACGTGCCGCTCGAAGAACGCGCCGACCCTGGCGGGCAGCTCGTCGAAGAAGGAGCACGGGCCCTGGTCGGGGAACATCGTGTACGCCTTCAGCGAGCCGGTGCCGTGGACGTGCACGACCGGGATCTCCCTGGTCACCGAGCGGTCGGCGCGGCTGGTGACGAGCGCGAGGGGTGGCAGCTCCGGCTGGACGTCGCCGGCGGCGCCGAACGCCTCCGCGAGGCGCCGCCACTCGGGGCCGGTCAGCACGACCAGCCGCGCCGGGATCAGGTCGCACACGGCCCTCGCGACCAGCAGCGTGCGCGTCACGACCCGGATGTCGTCGTCGTACGCCTCTGCCACGACGCAGCCGTCGCCGCCGGGAGTGTCGCCCCAATATGACCTGGCGGCCGAGAGCAGACGGTCGAAGTCCGCGCTATGTCCGACACCACGCATAAGACTCCTCCACCAAGGCCAGCAGGAAACGCCCTGGCCGACGTTGCCAGACGGGTGGCAGGGGACCCGCCAGACAACACGCTTCTTTGCCCTCGGCTGGGGGAAATCGGCCGATCGCGAGGAGAAAGATCGCCACAGCCCGCACAGGGGCCCCATGCAGCACGAACGTCAGATATACCTACAGACACGGGAAAACCGGCCGCGCCGCCCGAACAAACTCCCGTCTCACAGGGTCCAAGGTTTTACATAGAACACGTCATGGCTGGGTTTAGGATGCACCCGAATGCCAAGAGGGGGAGGTATTACCAGCATGTCCCGTATGTCGAGTATCGCGCGCCTGACCGGTGCGGCGGTGGCTGCAGGTGTGGTGACCGCGGCCATCGCGCTGCCGGCGGTCGGAGGCACGGGAGCGATGTTCGTCTCGGCATCGGAGGAGCTCGGCATCAAGCCCGAGGAGCTCAAGGAGCCCCCGCTCGCGGAGAAGACGACGGTGCTCGACGCCAAGGGCAACCAGATCGCGCAGTTCTACGAGGAATATCGCGAGAACGTCAAGCTCGCCGACGTGGCCGAAATCATGAAGACGGCCATCATCTCGATCGAGGACTTCCGCTTCTACGAGCACGGCGCGATCGACATCGAGGGCACCCTGCGCGCCCTGGCCAAGAACCTCAGCTCCGGCGGCATCGCCCAGGGCGGCTCGTCCATCACCCAGCAGTACGTCAAGCAGGTGCTGCTCAACTCGGCGACCACCGAGAAGGAGAAGAACGCGGCGCTCGAGGCCAGCTACGCGCGCAAGCTCAGGGAGCTGCGCTACGCGATGGCGGTCGAGGAGAAGTACACCAAGGACCAGATCCTCGAGAAATATCTCAACATCGCCTACTTCGGGGCCGGCGCCTACGGCGTCGAGGCGGCGGCCAAGCGCTTCTTCGGAGTCGACGCGACCAGCCTGAACCTGGTGCAGTCCGCCACCCTGGCCGGCGCGGTGCAGGACCCCAACGCGACCGACCCCAACCTCGGCAGGGAACAGCGCGAGCGGCTGCTGCACCGGCGCAACGTGGTGCTCGACAGGATGGCCGAGCTGGGCAAGATCACGCCCGCGCAGGCCAAGGAGGCCAAGGCCGAGAAGCTCGGCTTCGACAAGGGCCAGCCGCTGCCCGGCGGCTGCGGGGCCAGCGCCTACCCCTACTTCTGCATGTACGTGCGCAACGAGATCCTCAGCAACAAGATCTTCGGTGCGACGAAGAAGGCCAGGACCCAGTTCCTCAACCGGGGCGGCCTGACGATCCAGACGACGCTCGACCCGAAGATGCAGAAGGCCGCCGACCGGGCCATCAGGAAGCACGTGCACGCGTCGGACAAGGCGGTCGCCTCCGAAGCCCTGGTGGAGCCGGGCACGGGCGCGATCAAGGCGATGGCCGCAAGCCGCAAGTACGGCGACAACAAGCGCAAGAACGAGATGTCGTACAACGTGGTCGCCGACGCGGTGCACGGCGGCGGCACCGGCTTCCAGGCGGGCTCGACGTTCAAGGTCTTCACGCTGCTCACCGCCCTCAAGGAGGGCATGAAGATCCACGACGGGGTCTCCACCGGCAGCGGTTACCGCGCGCCCTACTACTCCTCGTTCAAGAACTGCAAGGGCGAGAACATCGGCGACCCCTCCCACACCGTCACCAACGCCGAGGGGGGCGGCGGCGGCTTCAAGTCGCTGGCCACCGGCACCTGGGGCTCGGTGAACACCTTCTTCGTGGCGCTGGAGCAGAAGGTCGGGCTGTGCGACACGGTCAAGACGGCCAAGTCGCTGGGCATCAAGCGCTCCGACGGGCTGCCGCTGACGGAGTTCGAGACGTTCACGCTCGGCACCAACGAGATGGACCCGGTGACCGTGGCCACCGCCTACGCGGCGATCGGCGCCCGGGGCAAATACTGCAAGCCCATGGCCATCAGCAAGATCACCGACCGGTACGGCAAGACGAAGACGTACCAGCCCGAGTGCAAGCAGGCGTTGGATCCAGAGGTCGCGGACGCCGCGTCGTACATCCTGGAGGGGGTCTTCACCAAGGGCACGATGCGCGGCGTCGGCGGCATCGGCCGCCCGGCGGGCGGTAAGACCGGCACCACGGACGACCAGGCCGCCGCCTGGTTCGCCGGGTTCACCCCCGATCTGGCGGGGGCGGTCAGCATCGGTGACACGCGGGGCGCGCAGAAGCACAAGCTCAACGGCGTCACCATCGGCGGCCGCTACTACAGCTCGGTCTTCGGGGCCTCGATCCCCGGGCCGATCTGGAAGGACACCATGCTCCTGGCGCTGAAGGGCGTGCCGGAGACCGAGTTCCACCCGATGAACACCTCGCGTTTCGGCGGTTGCGGCTCGAGCTGCCAGCCCTCGCGGTCCGACCGGTCGGAGCCGGACTCCGGCGACGATGTCACCGATCCGGAGCTGGACGACGCGGACGTCGGCCTCGGGTGACCCCATAGGGAGGGGCCGTAAATGCCTGAACGGGCCGTCGGAAATCCGGCGGCCCGGGAGGCTTCCACGGCTACCGGCATGCCTGGCCGATCGATCCGGAGCGCGTCCGTACAGCAGGACGCACTCCTTGCAAAGGCCCTATTAACAGCGGCGAAACATTGGTAACGTGGGAGCGCTCCCAGGATCTTTCCGCGAGGTGCTCCATGACCGAGCAGCCCACACTGGCACAGGTGGCGGCCGCTGCAGGGGTTTCCCCCGCGACCGCATCACGAGTCCTCACCGGCTCGGTGCGGGTCAGCACTTCGACCCGCCGCCAAGTCTACGACGCCGTCTCCCGAATGGGCTACGTACGGCAACGCGCACCACGGGGAACGGCCGCCAAAACCATGGCCGACGGTGTCACAGCGGTGATCTGTGACCACCTTCCCCGGCTTTTCTCCGAACCCTACTACGCCAGGCTCCTGTCCGCGGCCGGCAGCGTGATCGCCGAACACGGCACCCATCTCATGGTGACCACCGTCACCCCCACGTCGTCCACGCTGCCCGCCCTGTCCGGCGCGGTGCTCATCGTGGGCGCGAGAGAGCGCCACCCCCTGGCGATCAAGTTGTCCACCGCGGGCATCCCGGTGCGCAACATCGGCCGCCCGCCCCACGACCTCAAACTCCCCTACGTCGACGTCGACAACATCGACGGCGGCCGACAGGCGGCGGAGCACTTCCTGCTGACCGGCCGCCGCAACGTCGCCGCCATCGGCGGGCCGCCCTCATTACCTGCCGCGCGCGACCGATTAGACGGCCTGGTGCGCACCCTGCAGGCGGCGGGCGCACCCGACGTGCCCGTGGCCTACGGCGACTTCACCGCCGCCTCCGGCACCCACGCCATGCAGTGGTTGTTACGCCACGCCCCGGGCCTCGACGCCGTCTTCGTGGCCTCCGACCTGATGGCGGCGGGCGCGATCCAGGCGCTGCGCAGGGCCGGGCGCAAGGTGCCGACCGACGTGGCGGTGATCGGATTCGACGACGCCCCTGTCGCCAGGCACACCGTCCCCACGCTGACCACCGTCCGCCAGCCCGTCGAGGAGCTCGCCACGGTCGCCACCCGGCTGCTCCTGACGGGCGCCGCGGGCATCGACCCCGTTCTCCCCACGGAACTGGTCGTCCGTGAGTCGGCTTGAGCCTGGGGATGTGCTGGCCCGCCGGTATCTGCTGCTGGATCCGCTGGCCCGCGGGGGCATGTCGGTCATCTGGCGCGCCTTCGACCAGTCCCTGCACCGGATGGTCGCGGTCAAGGTGCTCACCTCGTCGCTCCACGCCGACCACGGCGAGCGCGTCAGCGTACGGAGCGAGGCACGCGCCGCGGCCAGGTTCATCCACCCCGACTCCATCGAGATCTACGACTACGGCGAGACCGTCACCACGGGCGGGGGCGTCGCGGCGTTCGTGGTGATGCCGCTGCTCGACGGCACGCCGCTGGCCGAGCGCGTCGAGCAGGGCCCGCTGCCGTGGACCGAGGCCGCCGCGATCGCGCTGCGGCTGGCCAGGGTGCTGATGGCCGGGCACGCCCGCGGCCTGGTCCACAGGGACGTCACGGCCGAGAACGTGCTGCTCACCGCCGACGGCCCGAAGCTGCTCGACTTCGGCATCGCGGCCTGGGCGGGCGACCCCGACGACGCCCGCGGGACCCCTCCCTACGTCGCCCCCGAGCGGCTGCACGGCGCGCCCACCCATCCCGCGGTCGACGTGTACGCCCTGGGCGTGCTGCTGCACACCATGCTCACCGGGCGCACCCCCTACCCGGAGACGACGTGGGAGGAGATCGAGGCGGCCAGGAGGACGGCGCCGCCTCCCCGGGTGCCCGGCGTGCCCTACGCCGTCGCCACGCTGTGCCAGCGCTGCCTCGCGCACCGGCCGGAGGAGCGGCCGGGCGCGGCGGAGATCGTCTCCGCGCTGACCGGCGCGCTGGGCGCGGCCACCCTGGGCCGGCACGTCAGGCGCGCGCTCACGGTCGCGGGCTCCGCGACGATCGCGCTGTCGATCCTGCTCTGGTTCCAGCAGTCGGAGCTCCACATGCCGGAACAGGCGGCGCAGCCGCGGCCGTCCCCCGCGTCGCCGCTGGTCGAGAGCTCGCCGTCCGCGGCGATCACCGTCGAGCAGGCGGTGGCCGGCTTCAGGACCACGCTCGAGGACAGGACGCCGTGCGGCGCGACGGACGCCGACGTCGTGCTCGACCTCAACCAGGTGCTGAACGGCCTCGTCGCGCCGCACGGCCCCGCGGCGTCGAGCGGGACCGAGCGCCTGCGCGGCAAGCTCTCCGACCGCCTGCGGGAGGGCCGGCTGGCGCCGGCCTGCCTGAGCGAGCTGGAGGCCCGGCTCGACGACATCGAGGCCGCACTCGGCCCGAACTGACGGCGTTGATGAGGGGTACGGCAGCACCAGCCGTACCCCTCCAACGCGCGGCCGCACCCCTCGCAAAGCACGGCCGCGCGAGCTCGTTGGCATGTGCCCCCGTCCTGTCTGGTGACGAAGTGTACTGGGAGCGCTCCCAATATGGCAGCCTCCCGGCGGCACCGATGTGCGGCAAGCACCCGGGCGGCGGCGACCAGCGGAACCATGACCAAGATCGGTTGAAAGTTTCACGGCGCGTTGTCGGATCGGCCGGACCCGTGATTCAATGCGCTGGCCGGGCGGGCTGGTCATGGGCAGGTCTTCCTCTGTCGTCAGCGCAAGGGAATTCCCCCATGAAGTTCTTCAAGTCGGCGGCGATCACCGCCGTCATGGTCCTGATCACGAGTGTCCTGATGGTGCCCTCACCGGCACAGGCCCACGGCGTGACGATGTTCCCCGGCAGCCGCACGTTCCTGTGCTGGCAGGACGGCCTCCGGGACAACGGCCAGATTCAGCCCTACAACCCCGCCTGCGCCGACGCGGTCGCGCAGAGCGGCACGACCCCTCTGTACAACTGGTTCGCCGTGCTGCGCTCCGACGGCGCGGGCCGGACCTCCGGATTCATCCCCGACGGGCAGATCTGCAGCGGAGGCACCGGCGGGCCCTACGACTTCTCGGCCTACAACGCGGTCCGCGACGACTGGCCGCTCACCCACTTGACCGCGGGCGCCAACATCCAGATGCGGCACAGCAACTGGGCCGAGCACCCGGGCGACTTCGACTACTACATCACCAAGAACGGCTGGAACCCCAACGGCCCGCTCAAGTGGTCCGACCTCGAGCCGTTCGGCACCGTCACCGACCCGCCCAAGAACGGCGGCCCCGGCGGGCTCGGCTACTACTACTGGAACGCCCAGCTCCCGTCCGGCAAGAGCGGGCGGCACATCATCTTCACCCACTGGATCCGCTCGGACAGCAACGAGAACTTCTACAGCTGCTCCGACGTCGTCTTCGACGGCGGCAACGGCGAAGTGACCGGAGTCGGCCCCGGCGGCGGCACGGACCCCGACCCCGACCCCACGGTCACGCCGACCGACCCGCCGCCCGGCGACAGCGGCTGCACCGCGACGTGGAAGGCCACCGACAACGGCTGGGCCGGCCACTTCCAGGGTGAGGTGACCGTGCGCAACACGGGCGACAGCGCGCTGAACGGCTGGACGGTCTCCTGGACCTACAGCGGCGGCCAGGCCTTCGACGGCTCGCCGTGGAACGGCGTCCTGTCCGGGCAACCGCCCAACGTGACCGTCAAGAACGCCTCCTACAACGGCCAGCTCGCGCCGAACGCGACCACCTCGTTCGGCTTCAACGCGACCGGCTCCATCCCCAACCCAGCACCCACCCTGAGCTGCACCAGCTCGTGATCAGAACGCGTCGCGGGCTTGTCGCGGCGAGCGTCACCCTGGCCGGCCTGACCCTGGCCGGGGTGATGTTCTTCGCGGGCAGGCAGCCCTCCGCCCAGCTGAACGAGGAGCTCGCCGCCCAGGTGACCATGATCCTGGAACGGGCGTCGACCGGCGAGCACCATGCACACGGCCACACCTTCGAGTCGGACGTCGTGTGCGCCGTGGAGCCGTTCGGGACCGAACCGGCCGGCGCGTCCTCCCTCGTCGAGGTGAAGTGGGTCTACGCCCGTCACCTGTGTGCCATCACCGGCGAGAGCAGCGAATGGCCGGTCTCCGTGCGCGCCTCGGGGCCCATCGCCGTACGCCTCGGCATCCCGCCCCTCGTCAAGGTGCCCGAGGCGGGCGCGGGTTATCCGGAGCGGGTCAGGCGGCTCATCCCCCCGCGCTACCACGAGGAGGCGTTCGCGGACTTCTCGGACGACTCCGCCATCGAGGCGGCCAAGCAGCGCTTCGCGCAGGCCACCACAGCCAGATGAACCGGTGAAGGACACGAACGGACGCGGCGCCGACTGGAGGTATCGGGCCGCGTCCGTCCCATCCGGGCGGGATGTGTCACAAGGCAGGAGTGTTGCTTCGCCTCACCTCCTCATACGCAGCCGGGGGCCGACGGGTTCGACCCGGGGTCAGGTGGCGGTGCAGGTGATCGGGTCGGGTGTGGCCGGCGTGCCGTTCGCGATGAAGCCGAACGTGGTGGTGGCGCCGGGGGCGAGCGAGCCGTTCCACGCCTCGTTCGCGACCGTGACGGCGGAGCCGGAGACCGTGTGCCTGCCGCCCCAGAGCTGCGTGATCGAGCTCTGCGACGTCCAGGCGACCGTCCAGCCGCCGATCGCCTCCGTGCCGCCGTTGCGCACCGTCACCTCTGCCTGGTACGCGCCGCCCCACGCGTTCGTCACCTCGAACTCCGCCGCGCACCCGTCAGCGGGCGCGGGCGTGTCGGAGGTGGTGAACGTCGTGGCGTCCGACGGCGGCGAGGTGTTGCCCGCCGCGTCCCTGGCCACCACGTGGGCGGTGTATGCGGTGGAAGGGGTGAGCCCGGTCAGGTCGTAGGACGTGGTCGTGGCCGTGCCTACCTTGGTGGACCCCAGGTAGACGTCATAGCCGGCCACTCCCACGTTGTCCGTGGAGGACGTCCAGCCGAGCCTGGCGCTCGAACCCGTGATCGCGGAGACCGCGGGCGTGCCGGGCTTGCTGGGCGCAGTGTCGTCCTCCACGTCCGGACCCGGGGGCTCACCCCAGATCTTGGAGTCGCCGCTGTAGAGGGCGATGCGTTCGGTTCTCTCCGGCGTCGTGCCGGGCGTGGTGGGGATGCCCTGGTACGACCAGTCGTTGGCCGGGTCCCACGTGCCCGCGCTGGAGATCCTGAACTGCACCTCCCTGCGGTGCTGCGACTGTCCTGCCGGGGCGATGTCCTCGCCCGAGCAGTCGATGCGCACGTAGTACGTGGTGCCGCCCGTGGGGTGAAGCGTGGGCGCCGCGCACTGCGTGTAGGCCGACGACACGCTGATTTGCGAGGCCGTCGTCGAGCCGTCGAGGGTGAAGTAGTAGCGGAACGAGCCGTCGGACAGCACCCTGGCGGGCCAGGCCGACTGGTTACGGACGATGGCCTTGATCTCCGTGAAGGTCGAGCCCGACGCGTTCACGCCGGCCTCGACGAAGATCTCGGGCCCGTCCGGGGTCTCCTCCTGCGGGAAGTTCGCCGCGGGAGCGCCCCCGTACTCCCGGTAGAGCCGGGCCAGCGCGCTGGTGAAACCGGCGTTGTAGTCGGTGGCGACCTCGTTCATGACGTAGTCGTCCCGCTCGTCGGTGTAGGCGTCGTTCGGGTCGGGCGGGCCGCCGACGAGCGCCCCGTACAGCGTGTGGCGGGTCTGCTCGGGGTTGGTGATCTGGTCGGTCCACGAGCCGTGCGCCGTGCGGTGGTGCGGGTTCCGCGGGGGGTTGTCTCCGAAGCCGATCACGTACGAGGAGTCCCGCGGGTTGTCGCCGAGGGCGTAGTCGATCTGGCTGACCGCGAAGTCGTGGTAGCGGGCCTTGCGGGTCGCGTCCGTGATCGAGTCGCTGTGCACGAGCGCCGCGAACGCCGTGTTGGCCGCGTACCTCAGCGAGCCCCACCGGTCGAGCACGGCCTGGCCGCCGGGCGAGTAGGCCACCTTCGACCCGTTGACGCCGACCGTCCACCAGTCGAGCCAGCGGTTGGCGTCGTCGAGGTAGCGCTGCTTGCCGGTGAGCTTGTGCAGCAGCACGTACGCGCCGTAGGACTTGTCGTCCCAGGCGATCGTCCACTTGTACGACTTGGTGCTGGTCTGCGGCTCGTTGCCGAGGTTGTCGTAGCCGGCCTCGGCCTTGGCCAGGTAGGAGGCGTCGTCCGTGGCCCGGTAGAGCCAGATCGCGCCCCACACCAGCTCGTCGTTGTAGCCGCTCCAGGAGTTGTAGTAGCTGGAGGCGTCGGTGATGCACTCGGTGTACTTCTTCCTGACCGTGTCGGCGAAGGAGTACAGCTGTTCGGCGTGCGTCACCAGCGTGTCGGCATATTCCGGATTTGTCGGGCGGAAGACGATCGAGGAGGCCGCCATCGCCGCCGCCGTCTCCCCCGCCAGATCCGACCCGCCGCACGAAGCATCGATCTTGTACGCCGGCCGCTCCATCCCCATCGCCTCGGCCGGACCCCACCACGCGTGGTCCGTGCCGCCGTTGCCGACCTGCCCGTAGAGCACGTTCGGCGACGGGTGGGCCTTGATGAAGTAGTCGTTGACGAACGTGAGGTTGTTCAGCAGGTGGGAGAGCTGGCCGGAGTCCGCGTAGGCGTCGCGGTACTCGACCGCGCCCCAGGCCAGCATGGTGGCGGAGAACGCCATCGGGAAGCCGAACTTGACGTGGTCACCCGCGTCGTACCAGCCGCCCGTGAGATCCGTCCCCACGTCGTCGCCGTCGTCCACGGCCGAGTCACCGCGCCAGGAGACGCGGTTCCAGTCGGGCAGCTCGCCCGACTGCTGGGCCTCGTAGAACCACAGGGACTTCTGCAGCGCCTCGCCGTAGGCGAAGGCGGGCTCGGCGGCACGGGCCGCCGGCCCCACCCCTGTCACCAGGGGCAGGACCAGCGACACCGCCGCTATCAGAGTCGTCCTCCTCACGGGAAGAGCCGCCCGTACTCGGCGAGCGCGACGGCGACGTCCACCTGCGCCCAGAACCGGTGGTAGTTGAAGACCGGCGCCTCCCCGCCGTTCAGGAAGGCCTCGACCTTCGGCCAGTCGGGGTCGTCCTCGTAGAAGGACCTGATCGACAGGAACGTGGAGTCCTCGTTGATCGGGTCGCCGTTGGGCATCTCGCCGCTCCAGCCCGGCGGCACGTACACCGGGTCGGTGACGCGGCGGTAGTCGGCCTTGGTCTCCGGAACGGACACGCCCGCCTCGTCGCGGTTCGCCCAGACGCCGTCGAGCAGCGCCTTGGCCGTGTCACGCGCCTCGGCGTGGTTCGCCCTGGCCGCGTAGTACATCAGCACCTTGGCGTACGAACCGGCGACGCCCACGTCCTGCGTGTGGTCCAGGACGGTCACGTGCAGGTCCGGGTTGGCCTGCGGCATGCCGGACGTGGCGGAGAAGTCACCCGCGGGCGCGCCGCTCCACCGCAGCGTCGACGGGATCTCGTAGCTGCCGTCGGCGCTGACCGTGGTGTTGTCGAGCGCCCACTCCACCCACTTGTCGAGCAGCGCCTTGGCGTCGGCGTTGCCGGTGACGTTGTAGAGCTCGGCCACCCGCTCCATCGTCCACGCCTGGAAGCCGAACCACTGGTTCGACGGCGGGTCGTGGTAGACCGGCTGCCAATCGTAGGTCATGCCGTGGAACTTCGGCAGGTCGCTCGGCCGGGTGCCGTAGTGGCCCTCCCAGCTGTTGGTCGCGCCGCCGGCGATGGCGCCCTCGTCCGACTGCAGCCAGGTGTAGAACTGCAGCTGGCGGGTCAGGCTGGTGCTCCAGTCGGAGGAGCCGGTCGCGCTCTTCGGCTTGAGCTCGGCCACGTTGGCCAGCGCCCAGGCCGCGAACGGGTTCTGGTAGCCGGCGTGGTTGTGGCTGGAGCCGATGCGCCAGGCCCATCCCGCGCTGGAGTCGGTCGCGCCGCCCCAGGCGTAATACCAGTTCAGCAGGTACGCGGCGGAGTTCTTGCCGGAGCCCGCCGGGCACGAGGGACTGCCGCAGCCGGGCTGCTTGAAGTACTTGTCGTACATCGCGTAGCGCAGGTAGTCGCCCATTTTGGCGGCCTTGGCCACCGTCGCGGAGATCTCCGACTCCTTGTCCTGCTCCTTGGCCCAGGTCAGCGCCCAGTACGCCGCCTGCACGGCCCGCGCGTCGGCGTCGGGGGCGTTGGTGTACTTCCACTGCTTGGCGTAGGCGCTGTCCTCGATGAACAGGTCCAGGTAGCCGTTCGGCCCGCCGTGCTCGAACGTGTCGCAGGACGGCTGCGGGATCGTCTCGAAGACCGACTCCTCCGGGCCGCGCTGGTAGGTGTTGATGTAGGCGGGCCTGGTCGTGCCGTCGCCGCAGCGGCCGAAGCCGTAGGTGTTGTCGACGTCGAGCAGCCAGTGCATGCCGTAGATGTCGCGGGTGCCGTACGCGCTCTGCAGCTCGTTGGCCAGCGGGTCGGTGCCCACGGTGACGCCGGTCTCCATCGCGGTCGGGTAGTTGCTGATCTCCAGGTGCTCGGCCGCGTACGTGGCCGGCTTGGACGGGTCGTAGAAGGAGTTCGTCGGCTGGTCCTCCGTGGACGGGATGATGTACGTCTCCAGCGAGGTCCACGCGTCGTTGAACTTCGACCAGTCGCCGGTGACCTGCCCGTAGACCGCCTCGAGCCACAGGTAGTAGCTGTAGGCCTCGGACGTGGTCTCGTGCCCGTGGTCCGGCGCCTCGACCATGAACGTCTCGATCGAGTGGTACGGCACCCCTTCAGGAGAGAAGTAGCCGTTGTCCGGGTCGTGGAGCTCGTTGTAGAGCTCGACGAAGCGCTGGACGTACTCGTTGCCGCCGCCGACGTCGTCGTCCGCCTCGTTGGCGGTGACGTCGACGGGGTCGTAGCCGGTGGCGCTGACCCGGAAGACCGCTGAGCCGCTCGTCGTGTCGGAGTCGTCGGCCGCGGCCAGCGTGACGTTCTGCTCGGTGTTCCAGTTCGACGGCGTGAACGTCCTGGTGGCGCCGCTGGAGACGGTGAGGTCGGCGTCGCCGCTCGCGCGGGCGACGGAGACGCTCACGTTGGACGAGGGCGCCTGCGACAGTTTCACGCCGAAGCTCGCGGTGCCGCCCTCGGGCACGGACAGGCTGGTGGGGCTGACGACGAGGGCGGGCCCGGTGTTCTGCGAGACCGTGATCCCGACGGGCGACGAGGTCGTGGTCGCGCCGCCGTTGTCGGTGGCCCTGGCGGTGATCGAATAGCTGCCGGCCGCCACGCCGGTCCAGTTGTAGGCGTACGGCGCCGAGGTGTCGGTGCCGAGCAGGGTGGAGCCCTGGTAGAAGTCGACCTTCGAGATCGTGCCGTCGGAGTCGGCCGCGTTGGCCGCGATGGCCACGCTCGCCGGGGCGGTGTAGGTCTGGCCGGCCGAGGGGGAGGTCAGCGACACGGTGGGCGCCGCGTTGGAGCCCTCGCCGCCGCAGGTGGTGCCGTTGACGGTGAACGACGTCGGGTCGGGGTTGCTGCCCGTCCAGGTGCCGTTGAAGCCGACGGAGACGGAGGCCCCGCCGGCCACGCTGCCGTTCCACGGCATGTTGGTGCCGGTGACGCGGGTGCCGGACTGGCTCCATTGGGCGCCCCACCCGCTCGGGGTGTACTTCTGGCCCGTGGTCGGATAGTCGAACGCCAGCGTCCACGAGCTGAGCGCGTCGCCGGTGTTCTTCAACGTGATGTTCGCGGTGAAACCGCCCTGGCCAGGGCTGCTCGTCCACTGGTTGGCCGTGTAGGTGACGTCACAGGCCACGGCCGCCTGGGCGGGTGCGGCGGCCACGGCCGCGGTCGCGCTCGCCACGAGGACGAGGGTCGTGGCCACGGCCAGTCGCCTCGATAAGCGCGTCAGGATGAGAGGGGGTCTGTACTTCACGGGGTCTCCATGGGAGTAGGGGGTGTGGGAGCGCTCCCACGATGGATTGTGGATGCACCCCCGCGTATGTCAACGGAATGGCTTCCGGGTAACCCCCGTGTTTCCTCTCACCAGGCTGCCCGGGATGAAAGTTTCATCCTCATTCCATGGTATTCGGCGAGCATGCGGGGCGGCAATGAGGCCGGCGGAAGCGGCCCTCTGTACACGGCTGCGAGTCCGGCTCACCATGGGAGCGCTCCCAGCCACCTAGCACTGGAGATGATCGCTCGTGAGACTCCAACGCGGCCTCCGCAAATGGGCCGTGACCATGACCGCCGTGAGCGTCGCGGCCTTAGGTCTCGTCGTCGGCCAGAGCACGGCCGCGAGCGCCGCGGTCGCCTGCGACGTGACCTACTCCGCCAATTCGTGGACGAGCAGCCCAGGTCAGGGCGGTTTCACCGCGAACATCACGTTGAAGAACACCGGCGACGCGCTCAGCTCGTGGACGCTGGCGTTCGACTATCCGACCACGGGCCAGAAGTACACCCCGAGCGGGTGGGGCGCCCAATGGAGCCAGTCCGGCGCCCGCGTCACCGGCACCAACATGTCCTACAACGGCAACCTGGCCGGCGGCGCCTCCGTCTCCGTCGGCTTCAACGGCACCTGGACGGGCAGCAACCCCGACCCGACGTCGTTCACCGTCAACGGCACCACCTGCGGCGGCACGACCCCGACCAACCCGTCGGTGGTCACCTCGTCCAGCGCGGTCGCCGTGAACGAGGGCGGCACGGCCACGTTCACGGCCCGGCTCTCCGCGGCCCCCAGCTCCAACGTGACCGTCACCACCACCCGCACCAACGGTGACGCCGACCTGAGCGTGAGCTCGGGCGGCTCGCTGACCTTCACCCCGTCCAACTGGAACACGCCGCAGACCGTGACCCTGGCCGCGGCCCAGGACAGCGACACCACGGCGGGCACGGCCTCCTTCAGCGTCACCGGCACCGGCGTCACCGGCGCCACGGTCACCGCGACCGAGGTCGACGACGACGCCACCACGGAGCAGTCGATCATCGTCTCGCCGACGTCGGTGACCGTACCCGAGGGCTCCACCGGCACGTACACGGTGCGCCTGGCCGAGCAGCCCTCGTCGAGCGTGACCGTCACCTCCACCGCGGGCAGCGGCGACGCCGACCTGACCGTCTCCTCCGGCGCCAGCCGCACGTTCACCACCTCGAACTGGAACACCCCGCAGACCGTGACCCTGGCCGCGGCCCAGGACTCCGACACCGCCAACGGCACCCGCACCTTCACCGTCGCCTCCACCGGCCTGACCTCGAGGACGGTCACCGCCACCGAGGCCGACGACGACGGCGGCAACGAGCCCGGCCCGCACGTCGAGAACCCGTACTCCGGGGCCACCGGCTACGTGAACCCCAACTGGTCGGCCAAGGCCGCGGCCGAGCCCGGCGGATCCGCGGTGGCCGACATCTCGACCGCCGTGTGGATGGACAGGATCGCCGCGATCGGCGGCTCCGACAGCGCCATGAGCCTGCGCGAGCACCTCGACGAGGCCGTCAGCCAGGACGCCGCCAACGGCTCCGCGCCGCTGACCATCCAGGTCGTCATCTACAACCTGCCCAACCGCGACTGCTCGGCGCTGGCCTCCAACGGCGAGCTGCGCATCTCGGAGGACGGGTTCAACCGCTACAAGAACGAGTACATCAACCCGATCGCCGACATCCTCGACGACCCGCAGTACGCCAACCTGCGCATCGTCACGATCATCGAGCCCGACTCGCTGCCGAACCTGGTCACCAACATCGACAGCTTCGAGGACTGCCGCGAGGCGAACGGAGCCGGCGGCTACCGCGACGGCGTCCGCTACGCGCTCGACCAGCTGCACGCCATCTCGAACGTCTACACCTACGTCGACGCCGCCCACCACGCCTGGCTGGGCTGGGACTCGAACTTCCAGCCCGCGGTCGACCTGTTCCACGAGACCGTCGCGGGCACCGAGGCCGGCGTGGACAGCGTGGACGGCTTCATCGTCAACACCGCCAACTACTCGATCACCACGGAGCCCCACTTCACCATCAACACGAACGTGAACGGCACCTCCGTCCGCCAGTCGGACTGGGTGGACTGGAACTACTACATCGACGAGCTCACCTTCGCCCGTGCCCTGCGCGACGCGCTGATCGCCAAGGGCTTCAGGAGCGGGCTCGGCATGCTGATCGACACCTCGCGCAACGGCTGGGGCGGCTCCGACCGCCCGAGCGGCCCGAGCTCCTCGACCGACGTCAACCAGTTCGTCGAGGAGTCGCGGGTCGACCGGCGCATCCACGCCGGCAACTGGTGCAACCAGAGCGGCGCCGGCATGGGCGAGCGGCCGACCGCCAGCCCGGCGAGCGGTCTGGACGCCTACGTCTGGGTCAAGCCTCCTGGCGAGTCCGACGGCTCCAGCGAGGAGATCGACAACGACGAGGGCAAGCGGTTCGACCGGATGTGCGACCCGACCTACCGCGGCAACGACCTCAACGGCAACAACCTGACGGGCGCGCTGGCGGACGCGCCGATCTCGGGTCAGTGGTTCTCGGCGCAGTTCCGCGAACTGCTGGCCAACGCCTACCCGCCGATCAACTGATGCCTGGCAGGCCGGTGGGACCCGCCTGACCCGGATCCCTCCGCCCGCCTGACGGGGCCCGGGGGGGGGGGGGGGGGGGGGGGGGGCGGCCCCGGGCCGGACCCCCGCCCCCCGCCCCCCCCCCCCACACCCACCAACCACCACCCCACACCCCACAACCCCACCCCCCCCCCC
>NZ_JBVJHP010000008.1:0-142745 GCF_055586745.1 Nonomuraea sp. NPDC049378 | reverse complement strand
GGCCGACGAGCGCGGAGGCGACCGGGACGCCGCCCGCCGTGCGGCCGCCCCCCCCCCCCCCCCCTCCGACCCCCCCCCCCCCCCCCCCCCCCCCCCCCCCCCCACGCCCCCCGCCCCCCCCCCCCCCCCCCCGGGCCCTTGATCGTCACCCGTTCAGGTCACACCCCGTGCCCTGCGCCACTCGGACACGATCTCGTCGACGTCGTAGGGCATCAGGTTGAGCGGCGGGCCCGACAGCCCCGTCCTGATCGCCTCGCGGATGCGGCCGTTGACGTCCTCGACGATGCTCCTGGCCTCGGCCTCGGTGCGCGCTCCTCGTGCCTCGGCCAGCGCCTGCTCGGCGTCCTTGCGCAGCGCCAGCGTGGGCGGCAGGGGCATCGACAGGCCCTCGCTCTCCACCTTCTGCTTGATCCACCACATGTCGCCGGGATCCCGGTCGAGGCCGGGCAGCGGCTTGCCCTTGCCGGGCAGGTCGTCGAACTCGCCGCGCGCCTCCGCCTCACGGATCTGCCGGTCGATCCAGCTCTCGTAAGGCATCCCCGGCGGCTTGCGCTCGGTCACGTACGAGTCTCCTCACGTCAGGTTGTGGGCGGGGGCGATCGGGCCGCGCCAGCCGAGCACGGCCTCGGTCATGCGTACGGACGCGACCGTCGCGGCCACGTCGTGCACGCGCAGGATGCGGGCTCCCTTGAGGATCGCGACGACGTTGGCCGCGATCGTGCCCTCGGTGCGCTCGCCCTGCGGGCGGTCGAGGGTCTCGCCGATGAAGTCCTTGTTGGACAGCGCCACCAGCGTGGGGTAGCCCATCGAGGTGATCTCGCCGAGCCTGCGCGTGAGCTCCAGCGAGTGGTAGGTGTTCTTGTTCAGGTCGTGACCGGGATCGATGATGATCCGGTCGGCCGGGATGCCCGCTTTCAGCGCGAACTCGACCCGCTCGCGCAGGAAATCGGCCACCTCCGTGACGACGTCGGCGTAGCTGGGCCGGACGATCCGCCGGCCGGGCCCGCCGAGGCTGTGGGTGACCACCACGCTGGCGCCGGTCGCCGCCGCGGTCTCCGCGATGCCCGGCTCGCGCAGGCCGTTGGTGTCGTTGATGACGTCGGCGCCGGCCTTGATGGCCGCCCGCGCCACCTGCGCCCTGTGCGTGTCGACGGATATCACGGCGTCGGTGACGGCCCTGACCTGGGCGATCACGGGGACGACCCGCTCGATCTCCTCCTCGGCCGGGATCTGCTCCTGGTCGGCGCTGAAGGCGAACCCGCCGACGTCGACCCAGTCGGCCCCGTCCGCGACGGCCTTGCGCGCCGCCGCGACGGCGCGGTCGAGCGCGTAGGTGCGGCCCCGGTCGTGAAAGGAGTTGGGTGTCCTGTTGACGATGGCCATGATGGCGACCTGGCGCTCGAAGTCGAACTCCCGCCGCCCGATGCGCCGGACCGGGGAGACGATCCCGAGCTTGGGTGTGTCGGCGCTCACGTGGTGGTCCCTTTCCGTCTCCCCGAGCCTACCCGGCCCTCCGCCAGGTCAGACGGCCCGGGATCACCACGTGGTCAGGCGGTGGAGCGGCCGGACCACGACCGGTCGGAGACCGTGATCCGGATCCGCTCCATGGCTCCGCGAACCCGCGGCCTTAACCGCATCGTGAGCAGGACGGTGGTGCCGCGCGGGCCGGTACGGAAGTCGGCCGCGTCGCACAGCTCGCGGATCAGGAAGATCCCCCTGCCCGTGGCGGAGAAGTCCGCCGGCAGGCGGTGGCCGTCGACGTAGCGGTCGGGGATGCCCGTACCCCTGTCGGTGGTTTCCGCGCGGATGAACCCGTCGACCGTCCACAGCCTGAGGTGCCCGTGCCCGCCCGCGTGCTCGACGGCGTTGACCACGCTCTCATGCACGGCCAGCACGAAGTCCGCCAGCCGGGAGCCGCTCAGCCCCGAATGCTCCGCGCAGCGGGCCACGGACCGGCGCAGCTCGGGCACGTCGTCGAGCGTGAAGGGCTGGGTCAACAGGGTGCGCATGGCAGGCCTCCCACCTCGCCTGGTCGCCGACGCGCAAAGTGACGGGGGGCACGACGTTTCGCTGACGGTCTGTTGTGACGTGGTCCGTACGGGTCATCGTTTCAGCTGCGTCCTCCTACGCCGGTGGCGAGCTCGCGCATCCGGCGAGCCGGCCCGCGATCGGGGGCGAGCGGTCCTGTGTCCATGCCGGCGCCCTCACGCAGCCCGCGGAACAGCTCCCGCATGGCCTCCTGCGATGAGTACTCCGGCGTCCAGCCCAGCACTTCCCTGGCGCGCCGCACGTTCATGACCGGGATGCGGAGGGCGAGCTCCAGCAGCCCGGGGGCCGCGGGCACGAGCCGCAGCCGCCAGCCGGCCGCGACGACCGCCCTCGCCACCTGGGGCGCCACCCGCACGGTGCGGGTGCCGAGCATCCCGGCGAGGTCGTGCGGGTCGAGCACGGGCTCGGCGGCGAGGTTGAACGGGCCGCGCACCTCCTTGGTGACGGCCAGCCGGTAGGCCTCCGCCGCGTCGCGCGCGTGCAGCACCTGCAGCCGCAGCCCGGGGATGTCCGGCACGAACGGGATGAGCCCCGGCCTGATCAGCCGCCGGGGCACGAACGGCCCGCCGAACAACCTGCGCTGCTCGGTCGCGGCGGCCCGCTGGAAGATGAAGCCGGGCCGCATCCGCACCACGCGGATGCCGGGATGGTCGTGCTCGAAGACGTCGAGCACCCGCTCGACGTAGGCCTTCTCCCGCCCGTACGCCGCGTCCGGCCAGCCGTGCGTGGGCCAGCTCTCGTCCACCGGCCGATCCTTCGGCCCCGGTGAGTACGCCCCCACGGAGGAGGCGTGGACCAGCGCGGGCACCCCCGCCTCCGCCACCGCCCTGAACACCCGCATGCTGCCCAGCACGTTGGCCCGCCAGGTCGTCGCCGGGTCCCTGGTCGGCTGGAACAACCAGGCGAGGTGCACCACCGCGTCTGCGCCGTCGAAGATCCGCACCAGGTCGTCGCTCGCCACGTCGGCCTGCCGCCAGTCGGTGCGGTCGATCCGCCATCCGGGCAGCCGGCGGGCGACCCCGACGATCGAGGTCACGCCGCTGTCCGCGACGAGCGCGCGAACCACGCTGGTGCCGACGTTTCCTGTGGCTCCCACCACCACGACTCTCATGCGACCTCGCTGCCCCACGCCGGGAGCGCGAAACCCGCCCGAACCACCACCCGCCGGAGGACCGGCCCCGCCGGGCGGGCCGCTCACCTGGGGCCCCTGCGGGGTGGGCTGCGCCTCAGCGACCGGTAGGGACAAGGTCGATCGCAACGCCAGTACCAAAAGACACTTTACACTCTCTGTATTGGGTGACTAACTATTGGTAGCGACTCGGTCGGAGCGATAAGGAGCCGTTCGCATGCCGGTGAGCTTCACCCAGCACCACCTCGCGACACGCATTGATCAGAGGTTGGCCGCCTTCCTCGACGACTGGCGGGCTCCCGTCTCCGACCCGGGGGTGGAGGCGGCCTACGGGCTGCTGACCGACTTCATCCTGAGCGGCGGCAAGCGCATCAGGCCGCAGCTGTGTTACTGGGGCTGGCGCGGCGCGGGCGGCGACGACTGCGACGAGATCATCAGCGCCGGCGCCGCCCTGGAGTTGTGCCACGCGGGCCTGCTCATCCACGACGACATCATGGACGGCAGCCAGTTGCGCCGGGGCCGGGCGACCGTGCACAGAAACCTGGCGGAGCTGCACAGAGGTCCGGGCGCGGAGGCGTTCGGGCAGGCGGGCGGCATCCTGCTGGGCACGCTCAGCCTGGCGTGGTCCGACGCGCTGCTGTCGTCGTGCGGGGCCGAGCCGCCGCGGTTGCGCGCCGCGCACCACCTGTTCGACGCCATGCGTACCGAGGTGATCAGCGGCCAATATCTCGACATCCTCGGCCAGCTCCGCTCGGGGGCGAGCGTGGACGAGGCGCTCACCATGATCCGCTACAAGACCGCCAAATACACCGTCGAGCGGCCGCTGCAGATCGGCGGCGCCCTGGCCGGCGCCTCGCTGGAGCTGCTCGACTCCTACTCCGCCTTCGGGCTGCCGCTGGGTGAGGCGTTCCAGCTGCGCGACGACATGCTGGGCACGTTCGGCACGTCGTCGGAGACGGGCAAGTCGGCGCTCGACGACCTGCGCGAGGGCAAGCACACGGTGATGTACGCGCACGCCGTGCAGCACGCCTCACCGGCGCAGCTCGCCCATCTCAGACGCTGGCACGGCGACCCGGAGCTGTCCGAGGAGCGCGCTGCGGAGCTACGCCAGATCCTGGCCGACACGGGGGCGCCGGCCAAGGTCGAGTCGATGATCGAGGAACGCGTGGGCCTGGCCATGGCGGCGCTGACGGCGGCGCAGATCAAGCCGGAGGCGGCGCAGGCGCTGACCGTCCTGGCGGACCAGCTCGCGCACCGTACCAAGTGACGATTTGAAGGGGCATCCCGATGGGACGGGTACTTCTTGCCGCCCCGCGCGGCTTCTGCGCGGGCGTCGAACGCGCGATCACCACCGTCGAAGAGGCGCTTGATCGTTTCGGACCACCTGTTTACGTGCGCAAGCAGATCGTGCACAACACGTCCGTGATCCGCGACCTGACCGGGCGCGGCGCGGTCTTCGTCGACGAGCTCGACGAGGTCCCCGACGGCGCGCTCGTCGTCTTCTCCGCCCACGGCGTCGCGCCCGGGGTCAAGCAGGAGGCGCGGCTGCGCGGGCTCGCGACGATCGACGCGACGTGCCCCCTGGTCACGAAGGTGCACAAGGAGGCCGTACGCATGGCCGAGGCGGGCTACGAGATCGTGCTCATCGGCCACGCCGAGCACGAGGAGGTCGAGGGCACGGTCGGCGAGGCGCCCGGCCGCATCCACGTCGTCGACCCGGCCCGCACCGACGACGTGACAGCCGACGGCTCGGCGCCGGTGGGCTGGCTGTCGCAGACCACGCTGGCCGTCGACGAGACCCTGCGGGCCGTCGCCGAGCTGCGCGAGCGTTTCCCGGGCCTGGCCGACCCGCCCAGCGACGACATCTGCTACGCCAGCCAGAACCGCCAGGAGGCCGTCACCAGCATCGCCTCCAGGTGCGACCTGGTCATCGTCGTCGGCTCGGCCAACTCCTCCAACTCCCGCCGGCTGGTGGAGGTCGCACTCAACGCGGGCGCCGGTGCGGCCCACCTGGTCGACCGGGCCTGCGACGCCGACGAGCGGTGGCTGGCGGGCGTGCGGACCGTCGGGGTCAGCTCCGGCGCGTCCGTGCCGGAAGGGCTGGTCGAGGAGTTACTCGGCTGGCTCGCCGCCCGCGGATACGCCGACGTCGAGCAGGTGACCTTGACGGAGGAGACCCTCACGTTCTCGCTTCCGCCCGAGCTCAGATCCGCCCGCGAACCCTAACGAGATTGGTGGTGCACGATGACAGAAACGACCCAGTCCCACGCCCCGGAGGACGGCGCCGGGCAGCTCAGCCTCAGCACCGACGCCGCACGGCAGCTCTCCACCACGACCAAGACACCTCCGCAGATGCAGGAGATCACCTCGCGGTGGCTGCTGCGGCTGCTGCCATGGGTGCAGTGCTCCGGGGGCGTGTTCCGGGTCAACCGGCGGCTGACCTACACCCTCGGAGACGGCCGCATCACCTTCAGCACGACCGGATCCAACGTCCGGGTCATCCCGGCCGAGCTCACCGAATTGCCCGTGCTACGCGGTTTCGACGACATGGAGGTGCTCCAAGCGCTGGCCGATCGCTTCGCGCAACAGGAGGTCGAGGCCGGCGAGAAGATCGTGACCGAGGGCGCCCAGATCGACCGGCTCGTGCTGATCGCCCACGGCCGGGTGGGCAAGGTCAGCCGCGGCGCCTACGGCGACGAGCAGAACCTCGGCGTCCTGGCCGACGGCGACCACCTCGGCGAGCAGGCCCTGACGGGCGGCGGCGAGTTCGGGTTCACCGCCAGGGCCAAGACCGCCACCACCGTGCTGACGCTTTCCCTCCAGGACTTCGAGCAGGTCCTCGAACGCTCGCCCGAGCTGCGTGCCCACGTGGAGAGCCGGCGCACCAGCGTCGACCGGGCCCAGAACGACTACGGCGAGGCCGCGATCGACATGTCGGCCGGCCACACCGGTGAGGCCGTCCTGCCCGGCACCTTCGTCGACTACGAGCAGAGCCCGCGCGAATACGAGCTGAGCGTGGCGCAGACCGTCCTGCGGGTGCACAGCCGGGTCTCCGACCTGTACAACCAGCCGATGAGCCAGCTCGACCAGCAGCTCCGCCTGACGATCGAGGCGCTGCGCGAGCGCCAGGAGCACGAGCTGGTCAACAACCGCGACTTCGGCCTGCTCCACAACGCCGACTTCGGCCAGCGCATCCGCACCCGCTCGGGCCCGCCCACCCCCGACGACCTCGACGACCTGCTGTCCGTCGTGTGGAAGGAGCCCGCGTTCTTCCTGGCCCACCCGCAGGCCATCGCCGCCTTCGGCAGGGAGTGCAGCAAGCGCGGCGTCTACCCGCAGGCGAGCGAGGTCAACGGGCACCGGGTGCCGGCCTGGCGAGGCGTGCCGATCTTCCCGTGCAACAAGATCCCCGTCACCGGCGCCCGCACCACGTCGATCATGCTCATGCGCACCGGCCAGGAGAACCAGGGCGTCGTCGGCCTGCACCAGACCGGCATCCCCGACGAATACCAGCCCAGCCTGTCGGTGCGCTTCATGAACATCAACGAGAAGGCCGTCATCTCCTACCTGGTCAGCGTCTACTACTCGGCCGCCGTGCTGGTGCCGGACGCGCTCGGGCTCCTGGAGGACGTCGAGCTCGGCAGGAACGGCTGACCCGCTCCGGGTCCCAGTGATTGGTGGTGATCGTGTTGACGGAGACCGACCAGCGGCTGAGCCTCGACACGGCGGCGGCCCGCACGCTCGCGACGACGACCAAGACGCCTCCGCAGACGCGGGAGATCTCTCCTCGCTGGCTGCTGCGGGTGCTCCCGTGGGTGGACGTCGCGGCCGGCGTCTATCGGGTGAACCGGCGGCTGACGTACGCGGTCGGCGGCGGCCGGGTCGGCTTCGTCACCACGGGCACCCGCTTCCGCGTCGTCCCGCCGAGCCTGGCCGAGCTGCCGCTCCTGCGCGGGCTCGCCGGCGACCCCGCGCTCGACGAGCTCGCGGGCCGCTTCGAGCAGCGGGAATACGCGCAGGGCGAGACGATCGTACGCGCCGGGCGACCGGCCGACGAGCTGCTGCTGATCGCGTACGGAAAGGCGGCGAAGGTCGGCACGGGCCCGTACGGCGACCCGGTCGCGCTCGGCACGCTGGCGGGTGGCGAGCACACCGGGAGCGAAGGCGGGCCGTGGGGGTTCACGCTGGAGGCGGCGACGGCGTGCACGGTGCTCGCCCTGCCCTGGAGCGAGCTGCGCGCGCTGGCCGACCGGTCGCCGGCGGTGAGCGCGCAACTCGCCCGCCACCGGATCAGCCAGGCCAGACCGCAGAACAAGTGGGGCGAGGCCGAGATCGCCGTCGCCGCCGGCCACCGGGGCGAGGCCGCGCTGCCCGGCACGTTCGCCGACTACGACCCCGGCCCGCGCGAATACGAGCTCAGCGTGTCGCAGACCGTGCTGCGCGTGCACACCCGGGTCGCCGACCTGTTCAACCAGCCGATGGACCAGACCGAGGAACAACTGCGGCTGACGGTCGAGGCCGTACGCGAGTCGCAGGAGCACCAGCTGGTCAACAACCGCGACTTCGGCCTGCTCCACAACGCCGATCCGGGCCAGCGCATCCACACCCGCACCGGCCCTCCGGGGCCCGACGACCTGGATGAGCTGCTCTGCCGCAGGAAGAAGTCCCGCTATTTCCTCGCCCACCCGAGGGCCATCGCCGCCTTCCACCGCGAATGCACCGCCGCAGGCCTCTACCCCGGCAGCACCGAGCTGGAGGGCGTCCGGCTGACCGTGTGGCGCGGCGTGCCCATCCTGCCGTGCGACAAGATCCCGATCAGCCCGGCGGGCACCACCTCGATCCTCGTCATGCGCACGGGCGAGGAGGACCAGGGAGTCGTCGGCCTGCGCCCGAGCAGCGTCCCCGACGAGCGCGAGCCGGGCCTCAGCGTGCGGTGCACCGGCATCGACGCGCGGGCCGTCGCCTCCTACCTGGTCAGCGCCTACTACTCGGCGGCGGTCCTGGTGCCCGACGCGCTCGGGGTGCTGGAGAACGTCGAGGTGGCCCGCTGATGAAGGAGTGACCATGAGCCAGCCGTTCGAACTGCCGGACTTCTACATGCCGTATCCCGCCCGGCTCAACCAGCATCTTGAGCAGGCGCGCGACCACTCCACTCGGTGGGCGCGCGACATGGGCATGCTCGAAGGCTCGGGCGTCTGGGAGGAGGCCGACCTCGACGCCCACGACTATCCGCTGATGTGCGCCTATACCCACCCTGACTGCGACGGCGCCGAGCTCTGCCTGATCACCGACTGGTACGTGTGGGTCTTCTTCTTCGACGACCACTTCCTCGAGGTGTTCAAACGCAGCGGCGACCTGGCGGGCGGACGGGCCTATCTCGACCGGCTGCCGCTCTTCATGCCGATGGGCGCCGACCTGTCCATGCCCGAGCCGGCCAACCCGGTCGAGGCAGGGCTGGCCGACCTGTGGGTCCGTACGGTGCCCGGCATGTCCGCCGACTGGCGGTCCCGTTTCGCCGAGAGCACGCGCAACCTGCTCAACGAGTCGCTGTGGGAGCTGGCCAACATCAACAAGGGCCGGGTGGCCAACCCGGTCGAGTACATCGAGATGCGGCGCAAGGTCGGCGGCGCGCCCTGGTCGGCGGGGCTGGTCGAGCACGCGGTCGGGGCCGAGGTGCCGGCGCGGATCGCCGCGTCACGGCCGATGCGGGTGCTGCGCGACGCCTTCTCCGACGCCGTCCACCTGCGCAACGACCTGTTCTCGTACGAGCGGGAGGTCAGGGACGAAGGCGAGCTGAGCAACGGGGTACTGGTGCTGGAGAAGTTCCTCGGCTGCACCACGCAGGAGGCCGCCGACGCGGTCAACGACCTGCTGACCTCGCGGCTGCACCAGTTCGAGCACACCACGTGCACCGAGCTCGGGCCGCTGTTCGTGGAGAACACCATCGACCCGCTGAGCGCGGCCGGCGTGCTGGCGTACGTCAAAGGGCTCCAGGACTGGCAGTCGGGCGGGCACGAGTGGCACATGCGCTCCAGCAGGTACATGAACAAGCGGGCGACGGCGAGCCGGCCGCTGGGCATGTCGTCGCTCGTCGACCTGCTGGGCGCCAAGCGGCTGCGGAACTTCGCGCACGTGCCGCACCAGAGGGTGGGGCCGTCGATCGTGCCCGAGCTCTACGTGCCGTTCGAGCTCCGGTTGTCGCCGCACCTCGACGCCTCCCGGCGCAACATCGTGACGTGGTGCGCGGAGATGGGCATCCTGGAGGCCCAGCCTGGCGTGGTGGGCTCGGCGGTGTGGGACGAGAAGAAGCTGGTCGACTACGACCTGCCGCTCTGCGCGGCGGGCCTGCATCCCGACGCCACACCCGAGGAGCTGGACCTGGCCTCGTTCTGGCTGGCCTGGGGCACGTACGGCGACGACTACTTCCCCGCCGTCTTCGGCAGGTCGCGCAATCTCGCGGCAGCCAGGGTGGCGGTGGCCAGGTTCGGGGCGTTCATGCCGCTCGACGGCGCGCCGGCGACGCCGCCCGCGAGCGCGCTGGAGCGCTCGCTGGCCGACCTGTGGGCCCGTACGGCGGCGCCGATGCCGCTCGGTGACCGGCGCAAGCTGCGTACGGCGATCGAACTCATGTGCGACGGCTGGTTGTGGGAGCTGGCCAACGAGCTGGCCCACCACATCCCCGACCCGGTCGACTACATCGAGATGCGCAGGCTGACCTTCGGCTCCGACCTGACGATGAGCCTGTGCCGGCTGCGGCACACCAAGGGCATCCCGGAGGAGGTCTGTGGCAGCGGCCCGATGGTGGCGCTGGAGAACGCCATGATGGACGCGGGGTGCCTGGTCAACGACATCTTCTCCTACCAGAAGGAGATCGAGTTCGAGGGCGAGGTGCACAACTGCGTCCTGGTGGTCCAGAACTTCTTCGGCTGCGACTACCCGGCGGCGGTGGCCATCGTCAGCGACCTGATGGCGTCGCGGGTGCGGCAGTTCGAGCACATCGTGGAGCACGAGCTGCCGATCGTCTGCGATGACTTCGGCCTGGACGCGGAGGCCAGGCGGGATCTCGACGGGTTCGTGGCCGAGCTGCGCGACTGGCTGGCCGCCATTCTCAACTGGCATCGCGGGTGTTTCCGCTATGACGAGAAGTCGCTGCGCCGGCACAAGGCGCCGCCGCGGTGGCGGCTCGGCGGTCCCACGGGCCTGGGCACCTCGGCGGCCGTCGTCACCGCCGCCCGGGGCTAGGTGGGGGCGTGGATGCGGGGCTGGTAGTACCAGCCCATCATGCGCATCAGCCGCTGCTGGTACGGCGTGACGTTGTGCAGGCGGATCCACCGTTGCGAGGGCGGCACGGTGGGCATGAGGAGCACGCGCAGGCCTGAGACGTCGATGAAGGTGAGCTCGCCGGTGTCGACGACGACGTAGGGGCCGCGGCGGCACCGGGTCAGGGCGCTGGCCAGGGCGGCACTGTTGGTGGCGTCGATCTCGCCGACCAGCGAGACGTCCGGCGCTCCTGGCGCCGCACGCACCACGATGCTCAGCTGCTCGTCCTGATAGAGCAGCAGCTCTTCGACGCCGCTCACGCTCCCCGCACCCCCCAACACGAACTCCGGGGGTTGTATGCCGAAATGCTCCCTGCGAGGTATGACCGCCAGGGCGTCTGGCGGTTAACCAGATCCAAGGTTACACGAGGTTTGTGGGGCTATGTAAATTTCGCTGTAAAAATACCGAATCACGGGGAAATTATGACGGCTAACGCTTTCCGGACAGGACGGGCGTGCCCGCGCCGGCTGCGGACATGACGGACCGGCCTGTCCGGAGGCGCTGAGGCGGGTGGGGCCCTCTCTCGCGCCGCGGCCGACCAGGGGCCTGCCCGGTAAGGTGCCGCCACGGCTTCGTGGCTACCGGCCTGGCCTCATGTCAGGCGTGCGCGTGGGGAGCCGGCACCGCCTCGGACGGCTCAGTTGTCGTCGCCGACGCGCTCCTGGTTGCTGAGGATGGTGAGGTCGATGTCCTGCAGGTTACCCGCGGAGCCGACGTTGATGTACTTCACGGAGTCGTTGCCGACGTCGTTGAGCGCGGTGAGGTCGTCGGCGACGCTCAGCTGGCTCAGGATCTGCTTGCCCTTGTTGTAGGGGTTGGGGACGTCGGCCGAGGCGCTCGTGGCCGAGAAGCCCAGCATGAAGCCCGCGATGGCTGCACCGGCAAGAATGCGACGCATCATTTCTCTACTTCTCCTTGGTCGAAATCGGCGCGGAATGCGCGTCTTCGGATTCGCTCGCACAGGGTCGCGAGATTTTCGTGGATAACAATCTCGCGCCCACCGGTACGCCGCAACCGGGCTTAGCTAAGTCGAAGTCAAATGCGCGCCCCATTTCCTTGGCCGCCCTTCACGGCCGGTTCGGACAGAGACCGACTTGTCCCGATTTATACGGAGTAAGACGCGCGCGATTTTTCATCTTATCGCCATACGCGCGCCCCGCATGTCCCAAAGGTGTTTCATCCCCACAGGAGTGGCGGAATGCTCCCGACGGAACATCCTGCTGTGCCACCGACGAGTCACGGGAGCGCTGAATATGCCATGAAAAGAACACAGCCGCCGCTGGCGACCGCACTGGCCCTGACCATTCTGGGCGCCATGAATTCCACGCCCGCGCTGGCCGCCCAAAGATGCGGCGCGCACTCGCCGGGCCATTGCAGGATGCCGGCAGAAAAGGCCCTCGACGCGACGCGTTCACCGGCCGGCGCCATCGCCGTTCGGGCGGCGATCGAAATGATCGGCATCCCGTACTCGTGGGGCGGCGGCGGTGTGAACGGGCCGGGCTACGGAGTCGGGAGAGGGGCCAGGATCAGGGGATTCGACTGCTCGGGCCTCACCGAGTACGCGTGGGCGCGGGCCGGCGTGCTGATCGGCACGACGACGCACGAGCAGTGGCGGTCGGGCGTGCGGATCGCCAGGGAAGACGTGCAACCCGGCGACCTGGTCTTCTACGACAGCGACAGGAGCAACTCCGGGCCCGAGCACGTGGCCGTGGCGGTGGACGCGACGCGGATGGTGCACGCTCCGTACACCGGCGCTCTCGTACGGATCGATCCGCTCGACCGGCGCACCTTCCTCGGGATCGTGCGGCCGAGTGGGAGCACGGCCGACGTCGCCGGCGGCGAACGCGCGTAGGCGCTGGCGCGCGGCCCCGGTCGTCCTGCAGTGATCGACCAGGGTCGCGCGGCGCTGAAAGCCCGGCGGCCACCAAGCCCGTGCCGTGGACTCGCGAATATCCACGACCCGTTCTCCGGTTCACCTCAAGGCACGAGGAAGACGACCTTGGCCAGGGCGGGCTCCCCTTATGCGGAACGGGAGTCGCCGATCGGCTTCCTGCCTGCGCACGTGAGGAGCCGTCAGTTGTCGTCGCCGACGTTCTTCTGGTTGCTCAGAACGCTGGCGTCGATGTCGTTGAGGTTGAGTGCGGACAGGATGTTGTTGTACTTGACCGAGTCGTTGAGCACGTCGTTCAGCGCGGTCAGGTCGTCGACGGCGCTCAGCTGGCTGAGAATGTTCTGCCCCTCATTGTGCGGGTTGGGGACGTCGGCGGAAGCTCCGGCGGCGGAGAAGCCGAGCGCGGCGGCCGCGATTGCTGCCCCTGCCAGAATGCGACGGATCATGTTTTGTTTCCTCCATGGACAGGCGCGGAAATTCCGGCGCCATAGTCGTTTTCGCAGGGCTGTGAGGTGCCGCCCATAACAATCGTGGCAGGCAGCGGAAACCGCAACTCGGAATGCCCTCCCGGAGGTCAAGGGGAAACCTCGGTTTCTTGGCGTCGGATTTTCCCGCTCTTCGCCGACGCGCCACATATATGCGCCGCCGGCAGACCGGGAATGGATATTCGTTTTGGTTGCCCGCGTGGCCGATGGCCCTCCCGTTCACTTCCTTTTAGGTAACGATCACCCGAAACTTGGGAATCGCGGTACGCCGCTCGGCGTACCGCGATCGCCCTCTCCTGACGGACGTGCGGCGCGCGCGGAGGCGGCGACGATGGTCATCGAGTTACCGAATCCCCGAGGCAGGTGAGATCGATGCGGCCACCTATCCGCAAGACGGTCCTGGTCATCCACATCATCGTGTCGGTCGCGCTGCTCGGTGAGGTGTGGGGCCTGGTGGTGCTGAACACCGCGGCGACGCTGACAAATGATCCGGGGCTCGCGCACGCCGCCTACCGGTTGATGCCGAACCTGGTGTTCGCGGGCGGCATACCGCTCAGCCTCACCGCCTTGGTCACCGGCATCACGCTGGGCCTGACCAGCCATTGGGGGCTGTTTCGTTATTACTGGGTGGCGGTCAAGCTCGGGCTGCTGGTGGCCGTGATCTGCGTGGGCATGTTCCTCTTCGATCCGGAGGGAATGGCGGCCGCCACCGAAGGGGGCACGGCGGCCGTCGCCTCGGACCAGTGGAGCCAGACGGCCGCGCTGGGCGCGCAGATCGTCATGCTCATCGCGTCGACGGCGTTGTCGGTGTTCAAACCGCGCTGGAAGCTGCGGGTGACGCCGGCTCCGGCGGCGTGACGGGGGCGACAGCCCTCCGCCCGAACGACCCGTCGCGGCCGCTCTTCGGGCCGGTGAGCCGACCCGCGGGGCCGCACGCCGCGTCAGGGGTGTTCGTTGAGGTGGTGGAGGGCGGAGGAGAGCCGGCGCACGGCCGCCAGGCATTCGTGGGCGGTTTCCACGCCCAGTTCGGCCACGAGGCGGTCGGCGAACTCCTGGTGCGCGGGGGTGATCCTGGCGATGGACTCGCGGCCCGCCGCCGTCGGCTGGAGCAGCTTCGCCCGGCGATGCGCGGGGTTGGGCCGGTATTCGGCCAGCCCCCGCTCCACCAGCAGGTCGGCGACGCGCTGCACGCCCTGCCTGCTCATCCCCATGACCCGGGCGATCCCGGCGACGGGCAGCGGCTCGCGCAGCACGGCTCCCAGCACCTGCCACCACGCCGCCGTCATCCCCGCCGGCCGGGCGAGCCCTTCGGCCACCTGGAGGAACTGGCCGTTGAGCCGGAACGCCTCCAGCGCCAGGCCCGAAAGCAGGTCGGACGACTCGGTCATGCCGCCATCAGCACCTCGAAGGCCGAAGCGTCACTCCTGGCGAACAACCGGAACCACGCGTCGAGCACCTCGGGCCGGTAGATGTCGAGCCGCCGGAAGATCTCCCTGGCGAACGCCACCGGCTCCGTCGGGCCGGCTGTGACGAGGTCGCCGTCGAGCACCGCGTCACGGTCGAGGTAGTGGTCGGCGCCCGCGTAGCCCTGCTGGGCCTGCAAATAGTGCACGGCGGCGCTGGTGTGGTCGCGGTCGTCCAGCAGCCCTTCGCGGGCGAGCCCGGCCGTGGCGCCGCAGATGGCGGCGACCGGCACGCCCGCGTCGAGGAACTCCCTGGCCTTGCGCGCGAACGGCGCCAGCACGTCGCCGGAGTCCCACAGATCCGCGCCGGGCAGGATGAGCAGCGCGCTGTCCTCGGGGACCAGCCGGTCGAGCGCGAGGTCGGGCGTGACGCGCAGCCCGCCCATGCTGACCACGGGGTCGGCGGACGGGCCCACCGTGACGGTCTCGTAACCGCCTGGCTCGCGGTGGAACCGCCCGCTGCGCAGGTGGGCGGTGGCGTGCCCGGTCTCCCAGTCGGCGAAGGTGTCGTACACGGCGTGGTGGATCAGCTTCATGACAACATACTGTCATTAGGGCAACATGCTGTCAATAAGTTCCCATGGGAGTATGGTCCGCATGGCAGAGATCGTCGGCGGGGGACGTCCAGTCAACGACGCCGAACGGCGGGTGATCACCTACCTGCGAGATCACGCGCCCGCCGACTGGTTGCTGCTGCACAACGTCGAGCTTCCGCGCGGCCACGACGTCTTCGAGGTCGACCTGATCGTGCTGACCGGCCACTCGCTCGTGGTCGTCGACGTCAAGGGCACCCGGGGACGCATCGAGGTGTCCGGCACCCGCTGGTTCCCGCCGCGCAGGGAGGCGTTCGGCTCCCCCGTGGCCAAGCTGCGCGGCACCGCGAAGGCGCTGAAAGGGCTGCTGGTGGCGCAGGCCACGCAGCTTGAGCGGGTCTACGTCGACTCCCTGGTCGTGCTCACCTCTCCCGACGCCGAGCTGGTCGATCCCGCGGGGCGCGACGCGGTCAACGTCACCGACCTGCCGGGACTGCTGGCCACGTTGAGCGACGTCTCACGGGTCAGGCGCGGATGCAGCCCCGACGTGAGGCCGTACATGACGGCGATCCTCGACGCGCTCAACCAGACCGTGCGCCGCAGCACCGCACCGCCCAGGTTCGGCAACTGGGAGGTCGAGGAGCAACTCGGCGGCGACGCCAAGGTCACCGAATATCGGGCGTTCAACGTGACACTGCCCGGCAGCGAGACCGTGCTGCTCCGGGTCTACCAGGCCGATCCGCTGGCCGACCACGAGGCGCGGGCGGCCGAGCGGCAGCGCATCGCCAACGCCTACCAGACCCTGGCCCGCATCCCGCCCCACCCGTGCGTGGTCCGCCCGCGCGACTTCTTCGCCATCGACGACGAGAGCCGGTTCGTGCTGGTGCTCGACGACGTGCACGGCGAGGCCCTGCACCTGGCGCTGGGCCGGGGCGCCCGGCTGAGTGTGATCAAGGATCTGCTGAGCGGGCTGGCGCACGCGCACGCCAACGGCGTCGTCCACCGGGCGCTGACGCCCGCGTCCGTGCTGGTCACCGACGACGGGCACGCGGTGCTGACCGGGTTCGACTACGCCAAGCCCGGGCCGCGCGACTACACCGTGGCCCACGAGCTGGGCAACGTGCTCGACGCCCACTACGCGGCGCCGGAGTGCCAGGAGCGCCCCGACCGGATGACGACCGCCTCCGACGTCTACGCCGCGGGAGCCATCGCCTACCAGCTCCTCACCGGCCAGCTCCCGACGAGCGCCGACGCCCACGGGCCCGACGTGCCCGAGGTGGTGCGCAGGATGCTCGACCACTCCCCCGCCAAGCGGCCGTCCGCCGCCGAGGCGCTCGGCGCCCTGACGGCGTCTCCGCTCCAGGAGTCGCGGCTCAGACGTCTCGTACGTCGCCTGGTGTCCCGTTCATGACCACCGGCCTGCGTCCCGTCGAAGAGCACGACCTGCCTTTCAACACGGGATGCTCGGCGACGACGGCGGCATCCTGATCATCGCGGACGGCGACGACCGGGCCGGGTTCGTGTCGTGGAACAAGAAGGTGGCCGACCGTGCGAGCTTCTACTGGTCGATGGGGCTGATCGTGGCGCCGGAGTTCCGGGGCAGGGGGTACGGCACGCAGGCGCAGCGGCTGATCACCCGCTACCTGTTCGACCACTCGACGGTCAACCGGATCGAGGCGACCACCGAGATCACCAACGTTGCGGAGCAGCGGGCGCTGGAGAAGGCGGGGTTCACGCGCGAGGGCGTCCTGCGGGGCGTCGGCTTCCGCGCGGGGCGGTGGCATGACGGCGTGCTCTACAGCATGCTTCGCGCCGACCTCGAGTCCTGACCCGCGCGGGCGCGCAGGCTCGCAACAGGCGGCTGCGGCGGGAGCGATCCGGCTCGTGCAGGCTGCCGGCAGGAGCGACTCGGCTCAGGTGGGGAGGCCGCGGCTGAGCGACCCGGCTCAGGCGGGCAGGTCGCGGCGGAGCGCCCTGGCGTGCCGGAGGTAGTCGAGCGCCAGCCCGGTACGCCCGGCCGAACGGTGCAGCTCCCCGAGCAGCTCGGTGGTCGAGGCCTCCCCGCTGCGGTCGCCGAGCTCCTGGAAGATCTCCAGCGAGCGTTCGAGCCCGGTGGAGGCCCGCGCCAGGTCCCCGCGTTCGGCCTGGAGCCCGGCCAGGCTCTGCAGCGCGTACGCCCCGCAGTGCCGGTCCCCCAGCGACTCGAAGATCTCCAGCGCGTGCCGGTGGAACGACATCGCGTGGTGCAGGTGCCCCATCTGGACGCACACGCAGCCTTCCCGGTGGGCGTCCCCGAGTTCCTGGGCCAGCCGCATGGCCTGAACCAGGGATTGCGACGCCTGCGCCAGGTCCCCGGACTTGAGGCAGACCCGGCCGATGGCCTGGCGGGCGTACGCTTCGCCCTGTTTGTCGCCGGTGGCCAGGAAGATGGCCAGGGCGTGCCGGAAGTGTCCGAGGGAGCGGGCGTATCTGCCGCGGAACTGGCTCACCGCGCCGAGGCCACAGATGGAGGTGGCTTCCGCCCGGCTGTCGCCTAAGTCATGAAATATGTGGAGAGATCGGGTGAAGCCCTCCGCGGATTCCTCGTACCGGTCCTGGTAGAGGCTGACCTGGGCCAGCCCTCTCAGCATGGCGGCCTCACCGTACGTGTCGCCGGCGGCGCGGGCGGCGGCCAGCGCCGAGGCGTGGGTACGCCGCCAGGTGCCGAGGTCGCAGCGCAGGTCGAGGCAGGGCACCATGGCCGCGGCCAGCCCCCACGCCGACTCGGCCAGCCCCAGCCCGGCCGCCACGTCCACCGCGCCCGCCAGCGCCTCGTGCTCGGCCTCGAACCAGGTGACCGGGTCGGCGGTCAGCCGTTCGAGCGTGCGCTCGGGCAGCCGCCAGCGCGGCGCCCTGGCAGCGGTGAGGCTGAACACGGTGGTCGGCAGCCGCGCCATGGCGTGCTCGGTGGTCGCCGTCCACGCGGCCAGCACCCTGGCCACGGCGTCGAGCCCGTCCCGTTCTCCCGCCCCGCCGGACAGCGCGGGGCCGCGTTCGAGCGCGTGCCGGCCGATGAGGTCGGGCACCCGGTAGCGCGGCTGGCCCACCGGATCGGTGCCGACCAGGTCGAGCAGGTTGACGTCCACCAGCAGGTCGGTGACGTCGTGCGCGCCGTGCCTGCCCAGCGCGGCGTCGATCACCCACCCCGGCTGGGCGGACGCGCCGAGCCTGCCGAGCGTGCCGAGGATGCGGGCGGCCTCGTCGGGCAGGCGCGCGTATCCGTGGTCCAGGGTGGCCCGCACGTCTCCCAGCTCGCCGAGGCAGTCGTCCTCCAGTCGCTGCCTGAGCACCGCCAGCGACCATCCGGGCCGGCCGGCCAGCCGCGCGCCGGCGTTCCTGACCGCCAGTGGCAGCCGCCCGCACGCGGCCACGATCGCCTGCGCGGCCTCCCGCTCGCGGGCCACGCGGTCCTCCCCCACGATGCTGCCGAGCAGGGACAGCGCCTCCCGCGGGCCGAGCCGGCCGAGCTGGATCCGTAACGCGCCCGGCAGCTCGGTGATCCGGCGCCTGCTGGTGACGATGACCGCGCTGCCGTTGCCGGGCAGCAGCGGCCGCACCTGGCCGGCGTCGCGGGCGTCGTCCAGCACCACCAGCATCGGCCGCTCAGCCAGCAGCGACCTGAACAGCGCCGAGCGCTCGCGCACCGTGGGCGGCGCCGCCTCCATTCCGAGCGCTCTGAGCGCCTCGGCCAGCAGGTCGCCGGGCTCCCTGCCGTCCAGTTCCAGGTAGAGCTGCCCGTCGGGGAAGGACGCGCACAGCGCGTGCGCGGCGTGCACGGCCAGCGCCGACTTGCCCGCGCCGGGCGGCCCCGAGATCACCGCGACGGAGAACGGCTCCGCGAGCTCGGCCAGGGCGCCGGCCCTGCCGGTGAAGTCGGGCAGATCAGGCGGAAGCTGCCGGGGGACGGCGGGCAGCGCGTCGTCCGCCAGGATCAGTTCGTACGCCCCGCGCAGCTCCGCACCCGGCTCGACGCCGAGCTCGTCCACGAGCCTGCCCCTGACCGTGGCGTAGGCGCGCAGGGCCTCAGCCTTCCTGCCGCCCCTGTGGAGGGTCAGCACCAGGCGCCCCCACAGGTCCTCCCGGTAGGGGTGCTCGGCCAGCAGCCCGCGCAGCCCGGAGATCGCGCCGTCGTGGTCGCCCTGCTCGACCCGCCGGTCGATCAGGGCTTCCGCGGCGTGCAGGCGTCCCTGATGGAGGAGTTCGAGACGGCGGTCCCAGACCGGGCTGCCCGGCAGGTCGCACAGCGGCGCGCCGCGCCAGAGCGCGAGAGCCTCCGCGTACTCGCCCCGGTCCACCAGGTCCTCGAAGAGCAGCAGGTCGAGCGCGCCGTCGGCCACGTCGATCGCGTAGCCGGAGCCGTCGGCGCGCAAGTGCCCCTGGCCCAGCTCCGACCTGAGAACGCTCACATACGTGCGCACGTTGGCCTGCGCGGAACGCGGCGGGCGATGCGGCCAGAGCACCTCGACGAGCTGGTCGGCGCCGACCATCTGGCCCGCGTCCAGTAGCAGCGTGGCCAGCAGCAGCCGGGGTTTCCTGCCGGAGATCCGTACGGGACGTCCGGCGGACCGGACTTCGAGCGGCCCGAGCACGTGGAAAGTGATCGACATCCGCATCAGCTCCTCTACAGAGGCCTGACAGCTTTTGTATTTGTTTTGGACGTTTTATGTGCGGCTTATGCAGACCCTTGTCTCAGAGATCCCACGGGAAAGGATCACCCCATGAAGCTCAGCGGAGCAATGGTCGCGGGCGTCGCACTCTTATTCAGCCTCGGCACGACGACGACCGCCGCGGCCGACCCGGCGCCGGAGTCGGAGCAGGCGCAGATCCTCGCGACCAACTTCCAGCTGCCGTTCCCCTGCGGCCAGTCCTGGACGGGCAACTCCAGCGCCAGCAGCGCGCACAGGTCGTACGAGATCGACTTCAACCGCGGCAGCACCGCGAACGCCGACCTCGGCGACACCGTGGTGGCCGCCGCGGCCGGCACCGTGGTGATCTCGGCACACCAGGGCTCGACGAACGGCTTCGGCAACCTGGTCAAGATCGACCACGGGTCGGGCTGGTCCACGTACTACGCCCACCTGAACGTGCGCTCGGTCAGCCAGGGACAGTCCGTCTCGCAGGGCCAGAAGATCGGCACGGTGGGCAACACCAGCAAGCCGGGCAACAACATCAGCCCTCACCTCCACTACGAGGTACGTCAGGGAAGCAGCTATCCGTCCAACATCCAGCGGGCCGTTTTCAACGGGACGACCTTCGGCTACCCCCAGCAGACGCTGACCTCCAGGAACTGCGGCGGCTCCAGCAACCCGTACAGCCCGCAGGAGGTCTGCGGCACGGGCTTCAACGTGATCGACTCGGCCGCGCTCGGGAGCAACGGCACCGTCTACCTGCTCTACAACAGCGGCAACCGCAGCAACTGCGTCGTCACGCTGAAGGCGAAGTCGCTCGGCACCGCCACCGCGACCAGCGCCTACCTGGAGGTGCAGGGCAGCGCGAGGAAGACCGACTCGGGCAACTTCTCCTACTACGCGGGACCGGTGACCGCGTCCGCGCCCAGCACCTGCGTCAAGTGGGGCGGCTCGGCCGGCGGCACCTCGTACGACAGTCCCTGGGAGCACTGCGACTAGAGCGGCGACCAGGACCGGGCCGGGTGGTGGCGCGCCGCCCGGCCTACGCCTGCGCGATCGTGTCGAGGACGTCGACGACGTAGAGCATGGGCGCAGGCCCCGGGGAGGGCACGGCCACCCGGCTGCCGACGCGCAGGCCGTCCAGGGCGGCCGTCCAGCCCGCGGGCACGGAGCCCTCCCTCAGCGTGAACGCGCTGGGCCCGCCCCTCCGGTAGGACGAGTCCACGACCGTGCGTGACGGCCAGGCGGCGGCCACGTACTGGACCACGATCTTCGAGCCGGGCACGACCTGCGGCCCCGAGCCGTCGATGAGGACGCGCGGCTGCGCGGCCGGCGTCAGGTCGGCGGGAACGACCGGCAGGGGACGCCCGACGAGCCGGGCGTCGGGCGGGTAGCCGCCCAGGATGTCGAAGACCAGCACCAGCGTGTCCGCCGGGGCCAGGCCGGTCAGCGGCACCTGAGGGCCGAGAGCGTCCGCCGCCGGGCTGATCAGCATGACCCTGCTGCCCGCCGGACGGCCGATGAGCGACTGCCGCCACGTCTCCGACACCTGCCTGCCGTCGAAGACCACCGTCGTGGGCTGGTGCCCGTCGTGGGTGCTGAGGTAGGGCTGGTTGCCGGACCAGCGCCGGATGTCGACGTCGGCGAGCACCACGTCACCGGGGACCGTACGACGGCCGCTGCCCACGGACAGCACCGCGATGCGCGGCGTGTGGCCCGGGTTTCCCTTGGGGATGGCGACGACCGGTTTGCTGCCGAACGCGCCCGAGACGACGGGCTGCGTGCCCTCCTCAGCCGCGCCGCACGAGGCGGCCAGCATGAACAGGGCGGGCCAGATCAGACGCACGATTCTCCTCCAGGGCCAGGTCCGAAGGAGTTACTTGCCGCTATGGCGAAAAGGAATGCCGCTGCTCTCGCCATCTCACGACAAAGGGCGCGGGACACTGGGGTGCGTGAGTCGAACCGATGGGACGAGCAGGCCGAAGCTGGCGCGCAGGGTCGCCGACGCGGCCGAGATCGCGCTGACCGCCAGGAAATACGTGACGTTCATCGACGTGGTGACGGGCCTGCGCTGGTTGCACACCAGGCACGTCGACGTCTGGCGGCAGGGCAGGGCGGCCACGCTGGCCGAGCTGTCCGACGTCGGCGAGGACCGCCTGCTCAGCGCGGCCGCCCTGCTGCGGGAGTGGGCCCTGGCCAAGGGGTTGCGGCCGGTCGACACGCCCTACGTGGCCGGCACCCGCGACCGCCGCGAGCTGCGCTTCACGTCGGGGGGCGGGCAGGAGGCGTTCCGCGTGCACTGGCTCTCGCCCGATCTCAGCGAGGCCCGGGTGCGGCGGCTCACCGAGGCGCAGAGCAAGCCGCCCGACCTGGTGGCGGTGGCCCCGCTCGACGCCTGGACGTGCGCGGCCTGCGGCGACACCGGCCCCTACCTGATCATGGAGGACGACCGGCCGCACTGCCTGACCTGCGCGGACCTCGACCACCTGACATTCCTGCCGGCGGGCGACGCGGCGCTCAGCCGGCGGGCCAAGAAGGAGAGCGGCTTGTCCGCGGTGGTCGTCCGGTACAACCGGCGGCGCAAGGTCTACCAGCGCATGGGCCTGCTGGTGGAGGAGGCCGCGCTGGCCGCCGCCGAGGAGCGCTGCCTGGCCGACGAGGAGGTGCGGCTGCGCCGCAGGGAGCGCGACCGCGTACGCAGGGCGGAGCAGGACGTCGAGTTCCAGACCAGGATGGCGGCCGAGATCGCCCGGTTGTTCCCCGGCTGCCCCGAGCCGCGGGCGCGGGAGATCGCCGAGCACGCGGGCCAGCGCGGCAGCGGCCGGGTGGGCAGGTCGGCGGCGGCCAGGGCGCTCGACGAGAACGCCATCACGCTCGCCGTGATCGCCTCCGTCCGGCATCTCGACACCGACTACGACAGCCTGCTGATGTCGGGCGTGCCGCGGATGGAGGCCCGCGATCTGATCCGCGAGCGAATCGAACACAAGCTCGACGAGTTCCGGGGTAACGTGCGGGCATGAGCGACTGGCACGACGTACGCGAGGAGCTGCGCGCGTTCGCCCTCGGGCTGCCCGAGAGCCACGAAGCCCACCCGTGGGGCGAGACGGTGGTCAAGGTGAACAAGAAGGTGTTCCTCTTCCTCGGCCTGGAGGAGCAGACCGAGAAGTGGGACCCGACGTTCGGCGTGAAGCTGCTGTCGGAGGCGCACGGCCACGCGCTGACCGTCGAGGGGGCGCGGCCCAGCGGCTACGGGCTCGGCAAGGCGGGGTGGGTGACCGTGCCGTTCCTGTCGGAGTTGCCCGAGACCGAGGTGCTGCTCGACTGGGTGGAGGAGAGCTACCGCGCGATCGCCCCCAAACGCGCGGTCAAGCTGCTGGACGAGACTAGGTGACGGCCAGCCGCCTGGCATGCCTCTCGTCCCGCCACAGCTCCTTGTCCAGCACCTCCAGCAGGGTGGCGGCGGCGTCGTGGACGTCGGCGTAGCCGACGTAGAGCGGCGCGAAGCCGAACCTGAGGATGTCGGGCGCGCGGAAGTCGCCGTGCACGCCGCGGTCGATCAGCGCCCGCATCACCGGATAGCCGTCGGGGTGGCGGAAGCTCACCTGGCTGCCGCGCGCGGCGGCGTCCGCCGGCGAGGCGAGCTCCAGCGCGTCGCCGACGAGGTCGACGAAGAGCGAGGTCAGCGCCATGCTCTTGGCCCGCACCTGCGCCATCGGCACCTCCTCCCACATGTCGAGCGCGGCGTCGAGCGCGGCGAACGACAACACGTGCGGGGTGCCCACCGCGAACCGCCTGACGCCCTCGGCCGGCCGGTAGCCGGGCTCGAACGCGAACGGCTCGGCGTGGCCGTTCCAGCCGGACAACACGTTCTCGGCGGCGGCGTGGTGGCGCGGGTTGACGTAGAGGAAGGCGGGCGCGCCGGGCCCGGCGTTCAGATACTTGTACGTGCACCCGAGCGCGAAGTCGGCCGCCGAGACGTCCACCTCCATCGCGCCCACGCTGTGGCACACGTCCCAGACCATGAGCGCTCCCGCCGCCTGCACCTCGGCGGTGATCGCGGGCACGTCGTGGCGGGCGCCGGTGGCGTAGTCGACCTCCGCCATCAGCACCACGGCCGCGTCGTCGAAGCGCCCCTCCGCGACGTCGCGCACCTCGTAGCCGCCGAGCAGGCCGGCCAGCCCCTGCACCATGTAGTGGTCGGTGGGGAAGTTCCGTACGTCGGAGACGATCACCCGGCGGCCGGGGCGCAACCGCAGCGCCGCCGCCACCGCCTGGAAGACCGCGATGGAGGTGGTGTTGCCCACCACGACCTGCCCGGGGCCGGCGCCGATCAGCGGGGCGAGCCGGTCGCCGGCCGCCAGCGGCTGCCCGAACCACCCGGCGTGGTTCCAGCCGCCGACGAGTTGCCCGCCCCACTCGTCCTCGACCGCCCGGCGCACCCGCTCGACGGCACGCCGGGGCAGCGCGCCCAGCGAGTTGCCGACGAGGTAGACGACGCCCTCCGGCAGCACGAACTCGTCCTTGAAGCGCCGCAGCGGGTCGTCCGCGTCGAGGGCGAGGCACCGCTCGCGGGTGACGGCGAGGCCGCGCGCCACCGCCGGATCGGGCGGAACGACGGGACCGCGCGAGACGGCGCGCTCATGGGGGACGCCCTGGTCGCGCGTGCTCACGCCGGGAACACCGCGCGTACGGAGCCGAGCCCGTCGATGCGGGCCTCGAACTCGTCGCCCGCCTCGACGGGCACCACGGGGCCGAGCGCGCCGGTCAGCACGACGTCGCCGGCGCGCAGCGCGTGTTCGGTGCGGCCCAGCCGGGTGGCCAGCCAGACGGCGGCGTTGAGCGGGTGGCCCAGGCACTCGGCGCCGGAGCCGGTCGAGACCTCCTCGCCGCCCCGGGTCATCGTCATCGCGGCCGAGCGCAGGTCGAGCCCTGTCAGCGGCACGGGCGTGCCGCCCAGCACGTACGCCCCCGCGGAGGCGTTGTCGGCGACCGTGTCGGCCAGCGTGATGTCCCAGTCGGCGATGCGCGAGTCGGCGATCTCGATCGCGGGCAGCACGAAATCCACCGCCCTGATCACGTCGGCCACCGTGAACGGCCCGCCGCTCAGGTCACGGCCGAGCACCAGCGCGACCTCGGCCTCGGCACGCGGCTGCAGGAACCTGTCCACGGGGATGGGCTGCCCGTCGCCGTAGGACGTGTCCGCGAAGAGCGTGCCGAAGTCGGGCTGGTCGATGCCGAGGCGCTGCTGCAGCGCCCTGTTGGTGACGCCGACCTTCCTGCCGGTCGGCCGCCGCCCCTCGCCGATCGCCCGCCGGGTGTTGATCTCCTGTACGGCGTAGCCGTCCGCGGGTGTGCTGACCAGGTCCCTGACGGGCGGGCACGGCTTGCCCGTACGCGCGGCTTCCAGCAGGCGGTCGGCGGCCTGGGTTCGCGCGTCCACGGCCTGGGACCATTCGTCATGCATCGGGTTGCTCCAGTTTGATGGTGACAGTGGTGGGTTCAGAGTAGAAGTCCAGCGACTGTAGGCCGCCCTCCCTGCCGATGCCCGACAGCTTCATGCCGCCGAACGGGGTCCGCAGGTCGCGCAGATACCAGGTGTTGACCCAGACGAGCCCGGCCTCCAGGCGCTGCGCCACCCGGTGGGCCCGGTCGAGCCCGGTGGTCCAGAGCGTGGCCGCCAGGCCGTAGTCGCTGTTGTTGGCCAGGTCGATCGCCTCTGTCTCGCTGTCGAAGGGCGCGACGTGGCAGACCGGCCCGAAGATCTCTTCCCTATTGAACCTCGACCATTCCGATAAGCCTGTCACCACCGTTGGTTCAACGAAATATCCGGAATCGCGGTGGTCGTTGAAGGCGGGGACGCCGCCCCCGGTGAGCACCTTGGCCCCCTCCGAGCGGGCCAGGGCGTAGTAGGAGAGCACCTTCTCGCGGTGCTCCAGCGAGATCATCGGCTGCGGCTCGACCTCCTGGGCCCGGCTCGCCAGCCGGGCACAGAACTCCTCGAAGATCGAGCGCTGCACGTAGAGTCGCTCGGTGCACAGGCAGACCTGGCCGCCGTTGGTGAAGACCGACTGCACGGCGCCGTCGACCGCCCGGTCGAGATCGCAGTCGTCGAAGACGAGCCCGGCGTTCTTGCCCCCCAGCTCGAACGAGATCGGCTTGACCCGGTCGGCCACCGTTCTCATGATCGTGCTGGCCGTCCTCGTCGAGCCGGTGAACGTCACGCCGTCGACGTCGGGGTGCTCGACCAGGAGCTGGCCCGAGGCGCCGTACCCGAAGATGATGTTGACCACCCCCGGGGGCAGCCCGGCTTCCGCGCAGATCTCGGCGAACACCGCGGCCGAGCCCGGCGTGCTCTCCGAGGGCTTGACCACCACCGTGTTGCCCGCGACGAGCGCCGGGGCCAGCTTCCAGGTCATCAGCAGGAACGGCAGGTTCCACGGGACGATCACCGCGACGACCCCGAGCGGCCTGCGCACGGTGTAGCTGAGCACGCCGGGCAGGTGGTAGGCGTCGTCGGGGCGCTGGGCGGCGATCTCGGCGAAGGCGCGGAAGTGCGCGATGCCGCGCGGGATGTCGAGCGTGCGGGTCTGGTCGAACGGCTTGCCCGTGTCGGCGATCTCGGCCGCCACCAGGTCGTCGAAGCGTGACTCGATGCCCTCGGCCAGGCGGCGCATCCACCCGGCGCGCTCGCCGACGGGCATCGCCGCCCAGTCGCGCGCCGCCTCCCTGGCCGCCCGGACCGCCCGGTCGACCACCTCGGGGTCGGCCTCGTGCGCCTGCCGCACCACGGCGCCCGTCACCGGATCATGGACGGGGAACGGATGGCCCGCGGCCACCGGCAGGCCACCGATGAAATGGGTCAGCACAACACTCTCCTCTATCTCCCTGTATAGATCGCGGTCTGGTGGCTGACCCTGTCCGGATGGACATCTTCCGGTAACCCTTGATCACTCGCCATCATGGTCGGATGGCGCGGACGTGGGAATTGTGGGGACCAGTCATTATTGCTGGTACGTTTGCGCTCCCCCTGGCCTTGCTAGCAATCTTGCTCCTGTCCCGGCACCGCACCCGCGCCGGGCGTCCCGCGGCCCTGCGCACCTCGATCGCCGACGTCGGCATCGTGGTCGGGACCACGCCGTGGATCTGGATGATCCTCACCCCGTCCACCGGCAGGACAGGTGTCGGTCTCGTTCCGTTCACCGACCTCGCCGACCTGGCCGCAGCGCCGTGGGAGGCGGTGTCGGTCCAGGTCGGGGGCAACCTCCTGGTGTTCGCGGCGCTCGGCGCGCTGCTGCCGGTGCGCAGCCGGGCGATGTCCTCGACCGTCCGCGTTGCGGCCGTCGCTGCGGCCTTTTCGGTCCTGGTCGAGGTGCTCCAGTACGCCCTGCGGCTGGGCCGTTTCTCCTCTGTGGACGACGTGATTCTCAACACGGCGGGCGCTGTGATCTTCGCTTTGGTTACTCGCCGCTGGTGGGCCGATCGGATACCGGGCGTGACCGTACCGCGGTAACGGTCCGCTAAAACAGCGCGGAATTCACCACACAGGCACGATCCGCTCAAAAGAAGCCCGCGACCAACCTTTGCATCTGTGCGATCGTGGACAAGACGGGGCAAGTTCTCTGGAGACGCCACTACCTGGTTGGTGACAGAGGGTGATCATACGTGTCTGAATCCCCGGTACCCCACGAGCCCCCTATCTATCGCCGCATCGCCGACGGCATCCGCGCCCGGATCCTGTCCGGCGAACTGCGCGACGGGGACCGCCTACCGGGCGAGAACGCGCTGATGGCCGAACACGCAATCGCACGGGCAACCGCCAGGCAAGCGCTTGCCGTACTGATCAATGAAGGGTTGGCAGTGCCCAAACGAGGTTCGGGGGTTTACGTGCGGCTGTTCAAACCGATCCGCAGGCACGGCTCACGCCGCCTGTCACGCGAGCAGTGGGGTCAGGGGCGGGCCATCTGGGACGCCGACGCGCGCGGCCGTCCCTTCGAGGTCGACCGGGTGGAGGTGGTGCTGGAACGGGCGTCCGACGAGGTCGCGAGGGTTCTCGACAGCCGGGAGGTCTGGGTGCGCAGGCGGCGCTACTCCGTCGACGCCAGACCCGTGCAGCTGTCCACCTCCTTCTTCCCCGCCCACCTGGTGGAGGGCAGCGCGATCACCCTCCCCGATACCGGTCCCGGCGGGGCCTACGCCAGGCTGGGCGACCTCGGCGTGCCACCGGCCCACTTCACCGAGGAGGTGCGCGCCCGCATGCCGGCACCGCGCGAGAGCGCCCTGCTGGAGCTGCCCGGAGGCACGCCCGTGATCGTGATCGCGCGGACCGCGTACACGTCGGGAGGGCTGCCCGTCGAGGTCAACGAGATGGTGCTGGACTCCGCCGCGTATGTACTCCAGTACGACTTCGACGCCTAGGTCAAGGCGATCTGTCAAGCGGGAAGGTTGACCTGACCGTCGCGATCATAGAATTCTCTAGAGAGGTGGCGCATCTTCTAAGGAGATGGAACCTCGCCTGGGGGCCCGGGAAGGTGGACGGAGATGTCCTTTGATCGGCATCTTGCGGAAATAGCCCGGGAGTTCCCTCACTGGACCATCTGGCGGAGCGATGCGGGCCGCTGGTGGGCCACGAGACACCATCCGATCAGCGCGGCGCAGCGCGAGGCCGGATGCGCGATGACCATCGACGCGGACGACCCGGACGGCCTGCGCGACCAGCTCCGGGACCAGGAGGGAAGGGCCGGCGAGCGGCACTCGTGGCGGGCCGGCCCCGCACCTCCCTGACGCCGGCCGGCAGCGGCCGGCGGCACACGAGCAGCCCGGTGCCGGGTCCAGCGTCTCGGCGGCCCCGGCACCGGGCCACCACGCATGGAGGGGCCACGAGCGCGGAAGCCTCCGACCCTATCGGGGGCGGGGGCTTCCGCTCCGCACCGTCGTCCTCCCGTCCCGGCAGGGGAAGGACCTACTTGTTCGCCTCGGAGAGGCGGATGACGTTGACCTCGGTGTCGTCGGAGACCTTGACCTTCCGGGTCTTGTCCGAGTCGTCCTCGTCGACGATGACCCGCACGTCCTCCTGCGGCGCGGCAGGCGCGGGCGCGGGCGTCTCGCCCTGCGACGGCGCGGTGGCCTCGCCCTGCGGCGGCGCGGGCGTCTCAGCCTGCGGCGGCGCCGACGGCGCGGGCTGCATGGCGGCGTCGGGGATCAGCGGCCCGGCGCCCGACTCACTGCGCATGAGGTCGCCGAGCACGGTGCTGACCTCGGTCAGCCGCCGCACGACCTCGGTGTGCGTGTTGGTCAGATATTCGACCCGGCGGCCCGCCTGCTCGTCCAGCGTGGCGGTGCGCTGCCTGGCCGACTCCAGCATCGACTCGGCCTCGTCGCGCGCGCTCGTCACCAGCTGCTCGGCCTTCGCGTTGGCCTTCTGCAGCTTCTGCTCCGACTGCGCCTGGGCCGCCGCGAGCACCCGCTCCGACTCGGCCTTGGCCTCCTTGAGCGCCTCTTCCGCCTCGGTGCGGGCCGCCGTGAGTTGTTCCTCCGCGTCGGCGCCCGCCTGGGCCAGCATCCGCTCCGCCGACTGCGTGGCCTCGTTCACCCGGCGCTCGGCCTCCGCCTGGGCTGAGGAGAGGATCTTGTCCGCCGTCTCGCGGGACGTCGTCACCAGGCGCTCGGCCTCCGTCTTGGCCGTGTCTCGCACGCTGGCGGCCTCGGCCTCGGCGTCTTCACGCTTCGCCGCGGCCTCCTCCTCGCCGAGCCGCAGGATCTGCGCAAGGCGAGGGCTGAGGTCCTCATAACTCTGCGGCGTCTCGACCATGCGCCGCCTGGCCTCCGCCAGCTCGATACGGCCCTGCTCGGCCTGATCGATCGCTCGCGCCAGCCGCTCTTCAAGATCACGTATCTGGTTGCGGACGCGGATCATGTAGTCGTGGACCTGACGGCGGTTGTAACCGCGCATCACGACTTCGAAGGTGTCCTCTTGCATCAGATCGGGGAGGCTCTCGTGCTGATTTGTCATGGGGGTTACCTAAGGGTGGTTTGCGTGAGGCGGGGGAAAACTGCGGGTTGTGAGGGTCTGACGACGAGACGTCAGGAAACGACTTTCCTGCCATCTGCCCACGTCCGCAACCGGAACGCCATACCCGGAGCAGGAATTACGATGTGACGGATGTACATAGCAGCGTTGGACAACGGGGCAGCTCCGGACATTCATCCCGAGGCGTACATCGCGCCTGGCGCCGTGGTGGTCGGCAGCGTACGGGTGGGCCGGGCGTCCAGCATCTGGTACGGCTCCGTTCTCCGAGGGGACGACGAGCGGATCGAGATCGGCGAAAAGTGCAACGTACAGGATCTGTGCTGCCTGCACGCCGACCCGGGTGAGCCGGCGATCCTCGAAGACCGGGTCAGCCTGGGCCACAAGGCCATGGTCCACGGCGCCCACATCGAGTCGGGCGCGCTGATCGGCATCGGCGCGATCGTGCTGGGCGGCGCCCGCGTCGGAGCGGGCACCCTGGTGGCCGCGGGAGCGCTCGTCGGGCCCGGCAAGAAGATCCCGTCGGGCGTGCTGGTCGCCGGCGTGCCCGGGAAGATCGTGCGCGAGCTCACCGACGGCGACCGCGACTCCTTCGCCCGCACGCCGGACAACTACGCGGCCAAGGCACTCAGGCACCGGCGGGCGTCATCGCTTTGATCAGCACCTCGTCCGTCACCGACGCGTTGTTGAGCGGGTCGGCGTAGTCGGGCAGCTCCGGCCGCAGGAAACGCACATAGTCGACGGTCAGCTTGAGGTCGGGCTGGCCCGCGATCTGCTTGGCGTTGCCCTTGTCGGCGTCCTTCTTCAGCGTGCTGTAGCTGTCCCAGTCGGTGTAGCCGGTGATGCCCCACTGCAGCACGTCGGGGAGGGTGGACGGCCAGCGCTGCCCCACCTTCCACGTGCCCTTCTCCTCCTTGTAGAGAGCGACGAAGACGCGGCCCACCCGGGCCAGCACGAGCTCCACCCAGCCGTCCTTGACAGCCAGCTCCTGCGGCTTGGAGCTGCCGTCCTTGGTGTACTTCACCTCGACCTGGCCGGGCTTCTCGATGGTCCCGGTGGTGATCGAGACCCAGTTGGGCTTGGCGTACGAGCCGGGCTGGCGGGCCATCAGGCCGCCGAGCGAGAACTTCCGCTTCGGCTGGTCGTCGTCCTTGCCCTCGACCTTGACCCGGGCGTGCATGACGATGTCGCCGGCCAGCTCCTGATAGACGAAGGGGCCGCGGAAGCCGTCGAACCAGGCCGAGGTCTTGGGCTCCATGTAGAGTGCGCCCTTGGCGGTCTTGTCGACGTCGAGCTTGGCGATCCGGTCGATGTCCTTCTCGGTCTCGCTCAGCTTGGTCCACATCGACAGGTCGGCGGCGTCGCCGAACTCCGTCGTGGCCTCGCCCACCTCGCCGCCCTTCGCCGGCGGCGTGGCGTTCTCCAGAGTGAGCACGCCGGGCCCGGTCGGCGACGGTGGCGCCGCCGTGCCCGTGCCGCAGCCGGAGAGCACGCTTACGACCACCAGCACGCCTGCTACCTTCGCCCTCATAGTGGAACATTCTGCCGTGAAAAGCCGATGGATGATCCGGGTACGGCAAGTACGATGACGGCCGTGCGACCTTGGGATGTGTTCACCTCCGCGGAGGCGGAGATCCGGGCCATGGTCGCAGACCCGCGCTGGCAGGCCCTTTCTCCACCCGACCGCGCCCACGTCCTGGCCACCAGGATCCTCGTGACCCCCGACGGCGACAGGTGGCTCTTCGGCGCCCACGCCCGCTGGCACCTGCACGACCCCGCCGACGGTCGCTGGCTGCTGGCGCCGCCGCCGCGGGGCACGCGGGCGCGCCAGGTGCACCATCCCGCGGCGGTGCTGCCCGACGAGGTGATCCCCAGGGGCTCCGACTTCCACGCCGAGCCGGGCTCGACCCAGGCGTTCATCGGCCCCGACGTGGCCGAGAGCCTCACGGAACGGGTGAGGGTGCTGCTGCGGGCGAGCGGGCTCAAGTCGGAGCTCGACTACCCGCTGACGGCCTTCGACGACATCTTCGCCTCCGACGTGCCGAGCACCGTCGCCGCCGTCTGGGGCACCATCATGTGGTGCGCGTACGCGCCGGCGTTCGACGGCAACGAGCGGCTGATCACGGTGTTCGGCGAATATCTGCGCCGTCCGCTGCCCGGTGACGAGTGGGTGCGCTGGCTGCCCGCGCCGCCGCTGCTCGACCTCGCCACGCTCGTGGCCGAGCGGCTGCGGGCGGGAAAGCCGAGGGCGGCGCTCAGGCTGGCGGCCGTGATGGCCGACACGGCCCAGATCCTGCTCTCCGACACCCGGTTCAGGCCCAGGGCGCTCGCCCTGCTCACGATGGTCGAGCCCATGCTGCGCCATTCAGGGATCGACGACGCCCACGTGGACGAGGAGACCCTGCGCCAGGCATGGCTGCGGCGCTGCCCGGCGCGGCTGTGCCGGGCGACGTTCGCGGAGAGCGACCCGGCGGCGCACTTCTCGCACGCGGTCTACGACCTCGTGGACGCGCTGCGCTTCGCGCCCGAGCCGCCGGCGGCCGCGGCCGTGCTCCTCGCCGATCTGTCCGACTCCAGGGGCGTGCTGCCCGCGCTGCTGGACCACCGGCTCAGAAGGGCGTACGAGGCGCTGCGGCAGGCCGGGCTCACCGGCACCTCGGCCAGGGAGCGGACCGAGCCCGACGGCTTCCCCGTTCAGGGGCGGCCCGGCGGGGTGTCGACCGCGCCCGCGCCGGTGCTGGAGATCGCGCCACCCGACCGCGGGAGCACGGCGGCGGTGCTCGGGGCCGCGTACGCCGTGGGGCTGGCGTGGGGCGGGTTGACGGGGGCAAGGGTGCCGGAGCGGGGGCTGGCGGGGCAGGCGGCACTCGTGCGTAAGATCATTCACGAACGCGACGATCACCACACAGGTCACACGTAAAGCACTAATACCGATATTTCACCCTAACTCCGCCTATATCGTTCTGACACTTGAGCGAACAGGAAATTCGCTGAATTGTGATCTCTGCTTGGGGAAATGATCCTCCTGGGGGCCCGCGACACGGAAAGGAATGACCCCGATGGGCCATGTCGCCTCAAGGGTCTTCGCCGTAACCTCGAAGAGGGTGTGGGCTGCGGAAGGAAAGGACGACGCGGTGGGGCACAACGACCTGGACTCTCGGGTCCACGACCGTGTCGCGTTGGACGAGATTGCGCTCTACGCCGAGGTGCTCACCGCCGTGGCAGTCAGTGAACGGCGGCTGACCTTGGACGAACTCGACGACGCGCTCGGATTGCGGACTTCAGCGAGTCACTAGTAAAGATCAGTAAATTTCTGGCCCCGGGAACCGGGCTCCTGACTCCCAAGAGTCGGGGACGAAGGTTTCCGGGGTTTCACATAACTAGTCATCCCGCCACCCCGGCTCCTACGTACGGACGATGTCCCATTACGTACGGACTAGCCTCTGTCCGTCCCCTACGAACGGACCAGGCGGGCGATCGCCGCCGAGGCCTCCTTCACCTTCGCCTCGGCCTCGGGGCCGCCGTTGTTGATCGCGTCGGCCACGCAGTGCGAGATGTGCTCCTCCAGCAGCCCCAGCGCCACCGCCTGCAGCGCCCGCGTGGCCGCGGAGACCTGCGTGAGCACGTCGATGCAGTAGGCATCGTCGTCCACCATGCGCTGCAGGCCCCGGATCTGCCCCTCGATCCGCCTGAGTCGCGTCAGATAGGCCTGCTTGTCTCCGCTGTACCCATGCATGCTTCTACGGTACCCGTAACCCGTATCGGCGGGCCCGTACAGAAGGCTTCACCGGAGGCCGGCGATCAGTTTCTCCCACTGGTCGGCGACCTCGTCGGCCGCATGGCGCAGCGCGGTGTCGAGCGCGCCCGCGGCGAGGGAGCGCCGCCTGCGCTCGTCGTCGATGAGCGCCAGCAGCGCCACCGCGAACGGCTGCGGGTCGGCCTCGACGTCGGGCACCAGCACCCCGTTGTAGCCCGTCGCGACGAACTCCTTCGCCCCCCTGGCCCCTTCGAGCGCCACCACGGGCACCCCGCAGCCCATGGCCTCCAGCACCGTCATGCCGAGGTCGTCGCCCCGCGAGGCGCTGGCCACGATCGACGCCTTGGCGAACTCGCCGGCCAGATCGGGCGTCGTGCCCATGAAGTAGACGTGGTTGTGCAGGCCGAGCTCGCTGACGAGCGAGCGCAGCCGCCGCTCCTCGGGGCCGCCGCCGTAGAGCCGCAGCGCCCAGTCGGGCCGCTTGTCCACGATGACGGCGAAGGCCCTGATCAGGCGGTCGTACGCCTTGACCGCCACCAGGCGCCCGCCGGCCGCGACGATCCTGTTGTCCATCCGCGAGCGCGGCCACGGCCCCGCGGGCAGCGCGTCCAGCAGGGCGTGCACGGGAGGCCCGCCGGGCAGGAGCTTGGCCCATTCCTCCTGGGCGGAGTCCGTGGCCGTCACGACGGCGTTCAGGCGCGGGTAGAAGCGTTTGACGGGACCCGGCACGGCCGGACGGCCCCACTCTCTGGCGATCTTGAGGATCTCGCGCGGCGCGTGCCTGGCCGCCTGAACGCTGAGCCCCGGCCTGGTGGTGATCAGGACGTCGGTCTTGAGGTTGCGCAGCGCCCGCCAGAGCGCCACCTCGGTGCGCACCTGCCCGCGCGGCAGCAGGTGCCTGACCCCCGGCCTGGCGTCGATCACGCTGCGCATGGAGACGCCGGGCCCGACAGGGAAGAACGGTTTCTCCTTGTGCCTCCTGACACTGATCACCTCGACGTCGTGGCGCTCGGCGAGGGCGGTGGCGAGGCTGAGCGTGGCGCGCACGTCGCCGCGCATGCCGTAGGCGGACGTGAGGACCAGGCTGACCTTCATCCCCCCACCTCGATGCGCAACTCGTCGTCGGAGGTGTAGCAGGGTCTGATCGGCACGCCGTCAACCGTGGCCGACGGATAGTGCAGCCGGCGTCGTTTGCCGTCGACGTCGTCGAGCCGCGCGCCCAGCTTCATCGGTGTGGCCACGCCCTCCACCTGGAGCGCCGGCTCCCAGGTGCCGTTCGCGTGGCTCGCACCGTCGTCGTGGTCGGCCGCCAGGACGTCGACGAGCGAGACGGCCGCGTGGAAGCGCACGCCCTGCACGGTGGCCGTGGCCGACACCCGGGCGCTCGTATGCCGGCGATCGAGGGTCAGCGTGGCCTCGTGGCGGCAGTCGTCGTCCTCCAGCCCGGTGTAGGCCAGCAGGCCCATCACCTCGAAGCGGCCCTCCCTGAACCAGATGGCCCGCACCTCGGCCACGGGCTCCGCTTCGGAGATCTTCAGCGCCAGGTAGCCGTTGCGGGTGCGGTAGGAACGGTAGGCGAGGGAACGCCTGCACAGCGCGTACGCGTCGAGATGGTCGAGCGAGAAGCCGGGATCGACGCTGCGGAGCCTGACCCGCTTGCCGTCACGGCGCAGATAGGCGTCCCAGCGTCCGGCGCTGAGCTCCAGCGGCGCGAGGGAGACCGCGAGCGTGGCCTCGCGTGCCCGCGCGCCTGGCGTGCCGAGCAGCACGTCGCGTTCGACCCCCGTGGTGCGGTGCCTCAACACCAGCTCGGTGCCGTCTTCCAGTGGTTCGTCGATGGCGAGCCGGAGGGAGAGAACGTCAGCCAGAGTGACTTCGGCGTCCGTCACCACGACGCCCATCGCGAGCCCCCTCCCCGTCGAATAGAGCCATGCGACGTTGAGGTTACCGTGATTTTCCCGTTATGTGGATGCCGGATTTGCTGTCCTCACCCCTATTGACGTGCGGAACTCCTCCACAAGGCCTGTGGAGGAGTCCGACTTGGGGTGGTCAGGAAGCGCCTTTGACCGATTTGATCAACAGCTGTGCCACGTCCACGACTTCGAGCGACTCCTTGGCTTCACCACTGTTCTTCTTCTCGCTGATGGCGTCGCCGAGCATCACCATGCAGAACGGGCAGGCCGTCGAGACGGTGTCGGGATCGGTGGTCAGAGCCTCGTCGACGCGCTCGGTGTTGATGCGCTTGCCGATGCGCTCCTCCATCCACATGCGGGCCCCGCCCGCGCCGCAGCAGAACCCGCGGTCCTTGTGGCGGTGCATCTCCTGGGTCTTGACGCCCGGCACCTTCGCCATGATGTCGCGGGGCTGGGAATAGACCTTGTTGTGGCGGCCGAGGAAGCAGGGATCGTGATAGGTGATCTTCTCCTCGATCGGCGTGACCGGGGTGAGCAGGCCCTCGTCCACCAGCTTCGCCAGCAGCTGCGTGTGGTGCACGACTTCGTACGTGCCGCCCAGTTGCGGATATTCGTTGGCCAGGGTGTTGAAGCAGTGGGGACAGGTCGCCACGATCTTCTTCACGCCCGCGTCGTTGAGCGTCTCGATGTTCTGCTGGGCGAGCATGTTGAACAGATATTCCATGCCGAGGCGCCGGGCGGGGTCGCCGGTGCACGCCTCCATGGGACCGAGCACCGCGAACTTCACGCCCGCGATGTGCAGCAGCTCCGCCACGGCCCTGGTGGTCTTCTTGGCCCGGTCTTCGAGCGCGCCCGCGCAGCCCACCCAGAACAGATATTCGGCGTCGGCGGGCATCGTGTCCTCGACCACCTCGACCTCGAAGTCGAGCTCCTCGATCCAGTCGGCCCGCTTCATCTCGGACATGCCCCACGGGTTGCCCTTGTTCTCCAGGTTTTTCACCATCACCCCCGCCTCGGACGGGAATGACGACTCCACCATCACCTGGTAGCGGCGCATGTCGAGGATGTGGTCGATGTGCTCGATGTCCACGGGGCACTGCTCGACGCAGGCGCCGCAGTTGGTGCACGACCAGAGCACGTCGGGGTGGATCACGCCCTCCTCGCCCACCAGCGGCTTTTCCAGCAGCGCGAGCACGTCGGTGTCCTTGTGCTGCTCGGCCTCCGCCGCCATCAGGTAGGGGGCCACCGCGAAGGCGTGGTCGCGCTGGTCGAGGATGAGCATCTTCGGCGACAGCGGCTTGTCGGTGTTCCAGGCCGGGCACTGCGACTGGCAGCGGCCGCACTCCGTACAGGAGTAGAAGTCGAGAAAACCCTTCCACGTGGTGTCGGCGATCTTGCCGCGCCCGAGCCGCTCGGGATCGAGGTCCTCGTCCTCGAAGTCGACCGGCTTGCCGTCGACGCGCATCTCGACCGCCGCCCCCATGCCGTCGGGGCGGCGGGAGAAGAGCACGTTGAGCGGCGCGGTGAAGATGTGCAGGTGCTTGGAGTTCACCACGATGACCAGGAACACCAGCATGAAGCCGATGTGCAGGAGCAGCGCGATCTCCTCGAGCAGGGTGCTCGCCGGCAGCACGTCGCCGAGCGCGAGCGAGACGAACGCCCCCGAGGAGTAGGGGAAGTTTCCGTTGGCGGCGGCCGCGCCGCGGGCCAGGAAGAGCGTCCAGATGATGTTGAAGATCATGAACAGGACGAGCCACGCACCGCCGAGGTGGGAGCCGGAGAAGCGGGAGTCGCGGCCGAGTGCCTTGGGAGAGTTCCTGACCCTGATGACCGCGAAGGCGACCAGGCCGAGCAGGCAGGCCACCGCGATGAAGTCCTGTACGAAGCCGAGCACGCCCCAGGTGCCGATGAGCGGGATGTGGAAGTCGGGCGTTCCGGTGATCGCCCCCTGGATGATCGCGCCGTACGCCTCGACGTAGACGGTCAGCAGGATGAAGAACGCCCACATGACGAAGAAGTGCGCGACGCCCGACGCGGTCCACTTGAGCAGTTTCTTCTGCCCGAACACCTCGACGAGCTGCGCCTTGACCTCGTCGGCCACGTGTGTCCTGGCGTACTCGACACGCTCGGGCGCAGGCGGCCCCACGGTCGCGAGCTTGTACAGGAACAGCACCCGGCGGCCGGCGACGGCCACCGCCAGGACGGTCATGACAAGCCCGATGATGGCTACCCAGAGCACGGGGTCCTCCCACAGACGACGTTGGCTGTCAGCGTACGGTCACCCGCTGCGCAACCCTCCACTGCGATCTTACCCGCGGGTAACTTTGCCGGGGTACGCGACATACCCTATGGTCACCGCCACTGACAGAACAATGCTCTATTCTGTGAAGTACCTCTGGATCGTCGGCGCGAGCAGCTCGACGAGCTCGTCATGGCTCGCGCTCGCCAGCGGCTCCAGCCCGATCACGTAGCGCCCCATGATCACGCCGAACATCTGGGCGAACGCCGCCTCGATCCGCAGATGCGGCACCCGCAGCCGGTCGGCCACCTGGTAGAGCAGCGCGTTCGAGATGAACTCACGGAACATCACGACCGCACGCTCGTTGGTCATGGCCGAGCGCATGAGCGCCACCATCGGCTCGCGCGTCTCCGGCTCGGCGGTCACCTCCAGGAGCATCCTGACGAGCCGCTCGCCGAGCTCCTCGCGCGGGCCGGCGAGCAGCAGGGGGACGACCACCTCCGGCGTGATCGGCAACTGCATGGCCGCCGCGAACATGCCCTCCTTGGTGTCGAAATAGTGGTGCACCAGAGCGGGGTCGACGTTCGCCTCCCTGGCGATGCCGCGCACGGTCGCCTTGTCGAACCCCTTCTCCGCGAACACCTTCCGCGCCGCCGCCAGGATCTCGCCCCGCGTGTCGGCCGAGCCCGGCCTGCGTCCGGGACGGCGCCTGGCCGTCGACTCCTCCGAGGCCTTCCCTCGCGTCACCGGCCCACCGCCAGGTAGACCCGCATCGGCACCGACAGCACACCCTCGGGGGACACCTCGCGCAACTCGGCCCGCTGCCTTTCGACCAGCTCGTCGGCCCGCCGCGGCGACAGCGCCGCCATGTAGGAGTGGGAGCGCAGGCCGAGCAGGAAATCCTCGACGCCGACCAGCCTCGTCCACGGGATCCACCGCTCCTCGATCACCTCGAAGGCCGAGGCGATGGGCGGTGCCGACCACCGCTCGACCGCCGGCCCCCAATAGGCGGGCACCTCCTCCGCCAGCCGGGCTTCGTACGCGGCCAGCCACTCGGCCTGCGCGGCGTGGGCGAAGTTCCAGCAGCCCGCGATCGTACCCCCGGGCCGCAGCACCCGCCTCGCCTCGGCGATCGACGCCACCGGGTCGAGCCAGTGCCACGACTGGGCGAACGTGACCAGGTCGGCCACGCCGTCGGCCAGCGGCAGGCGGTTGCCGTCGGCCAGCAGGGCCGTGACGGGAGCGCCCTCCTCGCCGCTCGTCCGCGACAGCAGCCTGGCCAGCATCGCGGCGCCCGGGTCGACCGCGATGACCTGCGCGCCGCGCGCCCTGAGCGCACGCGTCATGATGCCGGTGCCCGCGCCCACGTCGACCGTGGTGGCGCCGTCGAGCTCGACGCCGGACACCTCGGTGAGCGCGCGGTAGAGCTCGTCGGGATAGCACGGCCTGCCCGCGTCGTACGCGTCGGCCACCCGGTCGAACACCCTGCCCAGGGATTTGATCGGCCCGGTGTTCACGTGGAAGCCGCCAGGTGCAGCCGGGCGAAGGCCAGCGCCTCCGCGAGATCGTCGATGCGCTCGGTGCGGCTGGCCGCCTTGCGCGTGTTGATCTCGAGCACGACCAGCCCCGAGTAGCCGTTGCCCGCCAGGCGCTCGAGGACCTGCGCGCACGGCTGGTTGCCCCTGCCCGGCACCAGGTGCTCGTCCTTGTTGGTCATCCCGACGCCGTCGGCCAGGTGCAGGTGGGCGAGCCGGTCGCCGAGCTTGACGGCCATCTCCATGGCGTCGGAACCCGACACGGCCGTGTGCGACAGGTCGAGCGTGACCTGAGGGAAGGCGTAGTCGATCGGATTCCAGTCGGGAGAGTAGGGGACCACGTCGTTGCCCCTGGCGCGCAACGGGAACATGTTCTCCACCGCGAAGGTGACGTCGGTCTCCTCGCGCATCCTGGCCAGGCCGTTCTCGAAGTCGCGCGCGTATTCGCGCTGCCATCGGAACGGCGGATGGACCACCACCGTCGAGGCGCCCAGGCGTTCGGCCGCCTTCTGTGCCTTGACCAGCTTGGCCCAGGGGTCGCGCCCCCACACCCGCTGCGTGACCAGCAGGCAGGGGGCGTGGATGGCGAGGACGGGCACCTCGTAGTGCTCGGAGAGCCGCTCGATCACGTCGATGTCCTGGCTCACGGGATCGGCGCCGACCATGACCTCTACGCCGTCGTAACCCAGGCGCGCGGCCAGCTCGAACGCGTCTGGAGTGCGTTCCGGATATACCGAAGCAGTGGACAATGCGATCTTCGCATTGGGCACGCGGATGACATCAGCCACGTTGCCAGCCTAAGCCGGTCACGCCGATCTGGCGCGCGCACCGACGGGACGAGCCCGTGTCGAGCCGCGTCCAGCGGTCGCGAAGCCCTCTCCGGCGAGCCGGACCAGCGGGTCGCGAACCCCTTCGTGGCGGGCGGGTCCGGCGGTTCGAAGGCCCCACCGGGGGGCCGCGTCCGGCGGCACGCGTCGCAGGTTGCGCGTGCGCCTAGCGTTGGACCATGCCACGGATAGCGAAAGGCGCGATCCCGAGCCCGAACATCTGGAACGCGCCGCAGGTCTACGAGCTGGAGAACCGCGCGGTCGACCCCGAGGGCGCGGCCGACGCGGCGATGCGCGAGCTGCGCCCCTGGGACGGCGCTACCGTGCTCGACATCGGTTGCGGCACCGGCTACCACCTGCCGGTCCTGGCCGCGTCGGCATCCGGCGTCATCGGCGTCGAGCCGCACGGGGACCTGGCCGCGCTGGCCCGCCGCCGCTGCGCCGGCCTCCCCAACGTGACCGTGCACGCCGCCGCGGCCCAGGACCTGCCGCTGCCCGACGCGAGTGTGGACGTGGCGATGGCGCGCTGGGCGTACTTCTTCGGTCCCGGCTGCGAGCCTGGGCTGCGCGAGCTGTCCAGGGTGGTACGCCGCGGCGGTGCGGCCTTCGTGCTCGACCTCGACGCGACGCGGGGGTCGTTCGGCCGCTGGTTTTCGCACACCGTGCCCACCTACTCGCCCCGCGACGTCGAGGCGTTCTGGGTCCGGCACGGCTGGCAACGGCGGCCGCTCGACCTCAGGATGGCCTTCGAGCGTCGGGCGGACCTGGAGGCGGTGCTGCGCATCGAGTTCGCGCCCGGCGTGGCCGAGCAGGCCATCGCCGAGACCCCCGGCCTGGAGATCCCCTATCCGAACGTGCTGCGCTGGCGCCACTTCTAGAACCGACCGGGTTCTCCCTGCCCCGACCTCGCGAGCGGGACGACGAGCTGGCGAGCCGGTCCGATCCGGGTGGAAACAACCAGGAAACCGGTCAAGGCGTAGTCATGATCGGCGTAGGCCCTGGCTCAGCACGTCAATGTAGAGAGGACTTCCCCATGAATCGTGCGAGAAAGGCCGGCCTGGCCGGCCTGGCATGCGTGATGCTGGCCCTCGGCACGCCGGCACACGCCACCGCGGCCGACGCGGCCAAGCCCGAGCTGGGTGACGTGCAGAAGGCCCTCTCGGAACTGGCCAGAAGCCCCGAGGTTCTGGGCACGATCGGAGCACTCTACGTCGACGGCGAGAAGGTCGGCTCGGGAACGGCCGGCACCCGCCTGCTCAACGGCAAAGGCGGCAGGATTCCTGCCGATGCCCGCTTCCGGGCCGGATCCCAGACCAAGCCCATGATCCAGATTGTCATCATGCAACTGGTCGGAGAGGGCAAGCTGGCCCTGGACGACAAGCTCAGCGACCTGCTGCCCGTCGTGGTCGAAAAGGACCTGGTGGACCGGGCCGACGAGATCACCGTGGGGCAGATGATCCATCACACCTCCGGCATCCCCAACTATTTCGATCCGGAGGTGCTCGACCCCTTCGACTTCACCACGAACTACTCTCCGCTCGAGATCATCGCGTTGACCCGGACGATGCCCCGCACCGGAGAGCCGGGTCAGAGCTACTCCTACTCCAACACCAACTACTTCCTCCTCGGACTCATCGTCGAGGAGCTCACGGATCGCAGCCTGGCCGCCGAACTCGAGCGGCGCATATTCGACCCCGCCGGCATGGATCGCACCTACTTGCCGGTCACGTTTCCCGGGCGCGTCAAAGGCCCGCACGGGCATGGCTACCACCCCGGCAAGCGGGGCAAGCTGGTCGACGTCGACCGTCTCAACTCGAGTTACCTCTGGGCCGCCGGTGGCGTCATCTCCACCACGGACGACCTGAGCTCCTTCGCCCGGGCGCGTGCGGGCGAGAAGCTTCTGTCGAAAGAACTGAAAGAGGCGATGAACGCCGGCCGGCCGCCCCGCGACCCCGACCAGCCGGCTCCCGAGCCGCCCGTCTGCGAGCGCGAGGACGGATACGGTGTCATGACGGGCGGCTCGTTCGGCTTCAGAGCCATGACCTACAGCTCGCGCGACAGCCGCGTGCAGCTCGTCCTGTCGAACACGTTGAGCGCCGACCACAGCGATCCCGCGATCGACCTGCTGATCAAGAAGGCCGCCGAAGCCGTCCTGTGCCCCGCCAGGTGACTCCCCGGTGAGCCGGACCTGCGCCTCCAGGGCTTGACCTTGACGTCAGTGTCAATGTTTACCGTGGTCGTATGCGCATCGGAGAGCTGGCGGAACGCACAGGGGTGAGCCCGCGCTCGCTCCGCTACTACGAGCAGCACGGCCTGCTCAGCGCCCGTCGCGCGGCCAACGGCTACCGCGACTACGGCGAGGAGGACGTCAGGCTGGTCGCCGAGATCAGGGCGCTGCTCAGCGTGGGCTTCACGCTGGAGGACACCCGGCCGTTCCTCGACTGCCTGCGTCAGGGGCACACCTCGGGCGGCTCGTGCGCCGAGTCGGTCGAGGTCTACGAGCGCAAGCTCAAGGAGATCGACGAGGAGATCCGCGCCCTGCTCGCCCGCCGCGCCGAGGTGGCCGCCCAGCTCGCGCAGTCATGTCCGGGTTGCTTCGTGAAGGGTTGAACATGATCACATTGACCACCGACAACTACGAGGAGCAGGTGCTCAAGAACGACAAGCCGGTCCTGGTGGAGTTCTGGGCCGAATGGTGCGGGCCGTGCCGGATGGTGGGCCCCGTACTGGAGCAGATCGAGGCCGAACACGGGCTGACGATCGGCAAGCTCGACACCGACGCGCACCCCGAGATCATGGCCCGTTACGGCGTGATGGCGGTGCCGACGATGCTGTTGTTCGAGAACGGCGAGCCGGTCAAGCAGATCGTGGGCGCCAAGCCGAAGCGCATGCTGGTCGCGGAGCTCGGCCTGGCGTGAACCGTCCGGCGTCCTGACCTCTTCATGGTGGGCGCGCGGCAGGACGACGCCGCCGGGGCTCGAAGATTGTCGGCCCCTGCCGCTAGCCTGCTCCGCATGGCCAAGACTGCCTCAAAACCCGGATATCGCTGTGCCGAGTGCGGCTGGCGCACCACGAAGTGGGTCGGCCGGTGCGGCGAGTGCCAGGCGTGGGGCACGGTCGACGAAGAGGGCGCCCGCGGCGTCAGCGTCGTCCAGGCCGGCGCCACCACCGCGCCCGCCCTGCCGATCGGCCAGGTGAAGGCGGAGGTGGCGGCGGCCCGCACGACCGGCGTCGCCGAGCTCGACCGGGTGCTCGGCGGCGGCCTGGTGCCGGGCGCGGTCGTGCTGCTGGCCGGCGAGCCGGGCATCGGCAAGTCCACGCTCTTGCTGGAGGCCGCGGCCCGCATCGCCGAGCGCGAGACGGTCCTCTACGTGACGGGCGAGGAGTCGGCCGCCCAGGTGCGCCTGCGTGCCGACCGCATCGGCGCCATCCAGGACCGCCTCTACCTCGCGGCGGAGACGGAGCTGTCGGCCCTGGTCGCCCACGTGGAGAAGGTCCAGCCCACCATGCTGGTGGTCGACTCCGTGCAGACCGTCGGCTCCGCGCAGGCCACGGGCGTGCCCGGCGGGGTCACGCAGGTCCGCGAGGTGGCGGCCAACCTCGTGCGCCTGGCAAAGGAGCGCAACATGGCCACGGTGCTCGTCGGCCACGTCACCAAAGAGGGCTCGATCGCCGGCCCGCGCACGTTGGAGCACCTGGTCGACGTCGTGCTCAGCTTCGAGGGCGACCGACACTCCAGGCTCCGCATGGTTCGCGCGATCAAAAACCGGTTCGGTCCCACCGACGAGGTCGGCTGCTTCGACCTGCACGAGCGGGGCATCGAGGGCATCACCGACCCGAGCGGCCTGTTCGTCTCCAGGCGCAGCGAGCCGGTGCCCGGCACCTGCGTCACCGTCACGGTCGAGGGCACCCGCCCGCTCCCCGCCGAGGTCCAGGCCCTGGTCGCCCGCACCGACGCCCAGCAGCCCAGGCGCACGTCGTCGGGGCTCGACACCTACCGCGTGCAGATGATCCTCGCCGTGCTGGAGCGCCGGCTCAACGCCCGGCTGGGCGGGTGCGACGTGTTCACCGCCACCGTGGGCGGCATCAAGCTGGCCGATCCCGCCATCGACCTGTCGGTCATGCTGGCCGTCGCCAGCGCCGCGGGAGACAAGCCGCTGCCCGCCGGTCTGGTGGCGCTCGGCGAGGTGGGCCTCGCGGGCGAGCTGCGTCCGGTCAAGGACGTCCGCAGGCGGCTGTCCGAGGCGGCCAGGATGGGCTTCAAGCGCGCCCTCGTGCCCGCCGGCTCCCTCGAAGAGGGCGGCCGCCGGCGTAACGGGCAGCGTGCTCTGGTGCCCGTGGGGCCGGTGGCGTTCGCACCCGGTTTCGAGGTCGTCCAGGCGGAGAACGTCTGGGACGCACTCACACACGTCACATAGCGCGGCTAAGCTGGGCGTGACCGATCGACACGGGGGTCAGGTGGATAGGAGTCTTGACGACCGTCGTCGCGAAGCCCTGGCAGCTGTGGCCCCGGGCACTCCGCTGCGCGACGGCCTGGAGCGGATCCTGCGCGGGCAGACCGGCGGGCTGATCGTGCTCGGCTACAACCGGGTCGTCGAGGAGGTCTGCAGCGGCGGGTTCGAGCTCGACGTCGACTTCTCGGCCACCAGGCTGCGCGAGCTGGCCAAGATGGACGGCGCCATCGTCGTGAGCGACCACAAGATCGTGCGTGCCGCGGTCCACCTCGTGCCCGACCCCGCCATCCCCACCGACGAGTCCGGCACCCGCCACCGCACCGCCCAGCGCGTCGCCCGGCAGACCGGCCTGCCCATCATCGCCATCAGCAAGTCGATGCGCATCATCGCCCTCTACCTCGACGGCATCCGCTACGTCCTGGAGGAGTCGGCGGCCATCCTGTCCAAGGCCAACCAGGCCCTGGCCACCCTCGAACGTTACAAACACCGCCTCGACGAGGTCTCCGGCACCCTGTCGGCCCTGGAGATCGAAGATCTGGTCACGGTCCGCGACGTCGCCGCCGTCGCCCAGCGGCTCGAGATGGTCCGGCGCATCTCCGACGAGATCAAGGGCTACGTCGTCGAGCTGGGCACCGACGGCCGGCTGCTGTCCCTGCAGCTCGACGAGCTCGTGGCCGGTGTCGACTCCGAGCGGGAGCTGGTCATCCGCGACTATCTCCCGGCACCCGCCGGCCGCCGCCAGCGCCGCCTGATCGAGGCCCTCCACGACCTCGACAAGCTGTCGGGCAACGAGCTGCTCGACCTCGCGGTGGTCGCCCAGGTGCTCGGCCACAACGGCACCGACATGCTCGAAACCCCGGTGAGCCCCAGAGGTTTCCGCCTGCTCGCCAAGGTGCCCCGCCTGCCGGCCACCGTGGTCGACCGCCTGGTCAACCACTTCGGCGGGTTGCAGAAGCTCCTCGCCGCCAGCATCGACGACCTGCAGGCGGTGGGCGGTGTCGGGGAGTCGAGGGCGCGCAGCGTACGCGAGGGCCTGTCCCGCCTCGCCGAGTCCTCCATCCTCGAACGCTACGTCTGACGGCAGGCCAGGCGGGCGCGGGCCGGAAAGGCCCGGCGACGCATGCTCCTAGCGGAGGTGGAAGACCCCCTTGCCGCTGCGGAGCCCGCCCATGCGCACGGTGGCCACGTACGTGCCCGGCAGCGCGGCCGCCGGTGTGGCCGGGCAGTCGGCGTTGGAGCGGCGGCGATCCCACTCCAGCGACCGCACGTAAGGCACCCCCCGCTGCAGCTGCTCGACGTCCGTGCCCTGCCCGTTGACGCAGTCGGCGTTCGACCAGATCCGGTCCGCCCCCGAGGTGATGCGGATCTCCATGGCCCGCGGCCCCACGTCGGCCGTGCACATCACGGGCCCGGTGTTGACCAGCGTGACCAGGAACGTGGGCCGGGCGTCGCCCGCGTAGATCTGCTCCTTGCCGCTCTGGAGGCTCAGCACCAGATCTTCCTCGACGCAGGGCTGGCCGGGCCTCCTCTCCCCGGCGGTGGGGGTCGGCGTGGGCGTGGCCGTCGGGGTCGGCGACGGGCTGGCCGTGCCCAGCGCCAGCGTACGCAGCCCGGCGAGCAGCGGATCCACGCTGGGCGTGGGGCTCGGTGACGACTGCGCGCTGGACTTGTGTCCCGGTCCGCTGCCACCGCTCGAGCACGCCCACGCCACCACGGCCACCACGACGAGAACCGCCACCAGCACGCTCATCCGACGCCGCCAGTAGACGTCACCGCCGTCGCCGCGCATCGAATCCGGGTCCATCGGGTTCGCGCGGTGCTCCCCACCTGCTTCACCAGGTGGAGGACCCCGCGCTCCCTCCCTTCCGATCTGGTCGGTTCCTGTGGTCGTTGCCTTGCTGGTCGTGAGAGTCCGGAGACGGGTGTGCGCAGGTCGGTCGCTCACTTCCCCGTTGCGCCCCACCGGCGAGCGGGCCGCGCGCTCGAGCGGTGTGTGAGGGCCCTTCGCCAGGCCGCGCAAGCGGCCTCTCCCTTCAGGGAGCAGAGGAGCCACAACGCTCAGCATGGTAATTGTCCAGCCACGAAGAGTGACGACACGCCGAAGGCTGCGAACTCGGCATACGCTTGACCGCGTGGTTGAGCCGAACCTCCTGCACGCCCCCGTTCTCGACTGGTACGCCGACAACGCCCGAGACCTCCCCTGGCGCGCAGTCGACGCGACGCCGTGGGGCGTGCTCGTCAGCGAGATCATGCTCCAGCAGACCCCGGTCGCCCGCGTCCTGCCCGTCTGGCGCGAGTGGATGGCCCGCTGGCCCACGCCGAAGGCATTGGCCGCCGAGCAGCCCGGCGAAGCCGTACGCCATTGGGGCCGGCTCGGCTATCCGCGCAGGGCGCTGCGGCTCCACGCGTGCGCCAGAGCCGTCTCCGAGGAACACGGCGGCGAGGTGCCGTCCGACCACGCGACCCTGCTGTCCCTGCCCGGCATCGGCGAATACACCGCCGCCGCGGTCGCCAGCTTCGCGTACGGCGGCCGCCACGCCGTCCTCGACACCAACGTGCGCAGAGTGTTCGCGCGTGCGGTGCGCGCCGAGGAATACCCGCCCACGGCCACCTCCGCGGCGGAGCGGCGCCTTGCGGAGGCACTCCTGCCCGAGCTGGACGCGCCCCGCTGGGGCGTGGCGGTGATGGAGCTCGGCGCGCTGGTCTGCACGGCCCGCGCCCCACGCTGCGCCGACTGCCCGATCACCCACCTGTGCGCCTGGCGGCTGGCCGGCAAGCCGCCGCACGCAGGCCCCGCCCGTAAGGGCCAGACGTACGCGGGCACCGACCGCCAGTGCCGCGGCCGCCTCCTCGACGTGCTCAGGTCCGCCCACGGGCCGGTGCCCAAGGCGGCCCTCGACGCCGTGTGGGACGACGCGGTGCAGCGCGAACGTGCCCTGGACGGACTGGTCGCCGACGGCCTCGCCGAACCCCTCGACGACGGCACCTACCGCCTCCCCCACTCCTGACCGCCCCGCCCGGCACACCCTCGTACCGGACGGCGGCGGCGCTGACGGCACCGCGGACCATGCGACGGCACACCGGCCGTGTGGTGGCGGCGGATCGGACGGGCGCGGCGCGGTCGCTGGACGTAGCGCCGCCGGGAGGCGCTGTTACCGGACCCAGGGTGGGACGGTGCGCTCCGTGCCCTTGGGGGCCAGGTCGCAGGCGTCCGGCGCCGACATGCCGTCGGGGTTGTAGACGTGGGCGCAGGAAGGAGCGGCGACGATCGAGACGAATCCGCGCTCGACGTCGGCGAACATCTGCCTGCTCACGTCGGCGGGCAGCACCATGGTGTCCCCCACGCCGACCTCGAACCGCTCGTCTCCGAGCTGGACGACGGCCGCGCCGTCGAGCCACGTCCACACCAGTTCGGCGTCGAACGCGTGCACCGGCCCCACCATGCCGGGCCGGGCGTCCACCCGCCACACGGCCTGCTCGGCCCCTCCCTGGGAGGGCGAGGCGAGTGTGGTCATGACGCCGTTGGGCGTCTCGATCCTGCGGGATTCAGCGGACAGGACCAGGGCCATGGGAACCACCCTCCTCAGACGATCCACGGCGGGACGCCGTAGTCGGCGCCGTTCTCGGCAAGTGCCCTGGCTCCGGCCGGGGCCGTCACGACGGCGGTGTAGCCGCTGCCGGGGTCGGCGAGCACGCGTCTCACCGTGTGCGCGGGGATGACGACGGTGTCGCCCGCCGCGACCTCGAACCGGTCACCGCCCAGTTCGACGACGGCCGCTCCGGCGGTCCAGCTCCACACCTGCTCGCGGTCGAAGTCATGCACGGGCCCGCGCGCGCCGGGTTCGGCGTCCACCCGCCACAGGGCTCGCGAGGCCCCTCCCTGCGTCGGCGAGGCGAACGTCGTCATGACCCCGCCAGGGGTCTCCGACCGCCGCGCTTCGGCGTCACGAATGACAGTCACGTCCTGAAGCTCCTAATATAGGCAACTACGTTGTCCATATAGTCAATCAGGTTGTCTATCATGTCAAGCGACGCCCCCGGCTTCGAACTACCGCTCCGCCTGCTGCTCGCCTTCAGGATGCTGATCGACGAGCTGCACACCGAGCTGGCCCGCCAAGGTCACCCGGACCTGCGACCCATGCACGGGTTCGTCATGCAGGCGGTCGGCCGGCGCGGCACCACCGCCGTCGAGCTGGGCCGCATGCTCGGCGTCTCCAAACAGGCCGCGGGCAAGACCATCGACACCCTCGAACGCCTCGGCTACGTCGAACGCACCACGGATTCCCACGACACCCGGCGCAAGATCACCCGGCTCACGCCGTACGGGATGGACGCGCTGAACCGCTCGGCCCGCATCTTCGACGACCTGCGCGCCCGCTGGGCGCACGAACTCGGCGAGGACCGGCTGCACGCCCTCGAAGCCGACCTGCGGAAGGTCACCCCGGACGGCCTCTGGCGCCTGGACACCCCCGGCTGGTTCGGCTCCCTCTGACCGACCGCCCCGCCAGACGATACGAGCACGCCCGGACCGCGACGGCCCGGGCGCTCGCGGCTCCCTAGGCGGCCAGTTGCAGGCCCAGGCTGGTGAGGTTCGTACGGGCCCAGGCCAGCTCGTCGGCGAGCAGCGACACCAGCGCCCCAGGCCCCTTGGCCCGCCCAGGCACCATCAGGTTGTGCGTCTCCACCTCGATGTGCGCGCTCCCGCTGACCGCCCCCGACAACATCGCCGTCAGCGTGTCGTGCAGCACGGCACCCGTGCTGCTCGGCGTCTCCCCCGTGTGGCTGTGCACGTGCCCCAGCTTGACCACAGGCGCACCGGCCTCGGCCAGCCCCTTGAGCGCCACGCCTGCCTCCTCGGCCCCGCCGGCCAGGTGGCAGGCGTCCAGGCACACGCCCAGGTGTTCGGAGTCGATGCCGCACACCCGCGCCAGCGCCTGCTCGGTCGTCTCCAGCACGCACCCGGGCCACGGCTCGAACCCGACCCTGATCGTCTTGCCGGTCACGCTGTAGATGCCGCGGAGCTCGCGCGCCAGCCGTTCGAGCCGGCGGGTGGCGATGGAGTGCAGGTCGGCGGGCCAGTCGCGGCGCCACCCGATCGGTATCGTCGAGATGCTGCCGAACCGTACGTCGTCGGGGAGCAGGAACGCCAGGATCTTGGCCAGCGCCATCGTGTAGCGGTAACGCTCGGGCTTGGCCCAGTCGGGCCCGGGCACCTCCTGGTTGCGGCCGCCGGTGCCGTTGAGGCTCACGACCTCCAGGCCGCGCTCCTCCAGGGAGCGGCGCAGGCGTACGAGCTCGATGCGGTCGGCCGTGAGGTGGTCGGCGACGGCCGGCGACAACCACAACCCGATGCCCATCCGCTCGACCCCCAGCCGCTTGCGCACGGGCACGGCGTAACGGGTCAGATGGGCGATCAGGTTCTCCAGATCCTCAGCGGGGTGGACGCCTGCGTTGTAGGCGAGGTGAACGAGCGTTCCGTCATCGTGACGCAGGCGCATCGGTTTCCTCCAGGCTTGCGTTGTGTCTTCCGTCGCCCGCCTTGGACGTGCGAACCCTGTGAGCATGCCTGCCGACGGGTGGCGAGCGCGTCCGCCCTGAGTTGACTTCGTCCTACTCCCGGGGGAGCAGTCACCATCAAGGCGAAGCTCTACACAGTGTAGTACTACTTCGCGTGGCGAAACACCCGAACACATGAACGATCGGGGCAACGGCCGCATCCGGCCGAGCTCACGGAGCCTCACGGGGGTACGTCATGCTAGATCCGCGGTCTGTCACGCCGGGCCGGATTGACGATCTCGAGACCATTCGCAGGGCAGGCCGGGCCACCCCGGACGGTTCATCATGCCGCTGAGCGGCGACCTCGCGGACCACGGAGGCAATGGCCGGGACCACCCCGGCAGGCCCTCAGGCAGCGCCTCAGCGCCGAGGGCGAGCACGCGAAAGCCCCCGCGTGGATGACGCTCCACGCGAGGGCTTTCGGAGAACCGGACGTCAGCGCTGGATCGGCGCTGCGATCGCGGCGGCCGAGTCGGGCACCTTGGCGGCGGACTCGCCCTTGAAGACGAACTTGGCGTCGTCGCCCTCGCCTTCGATGGTCACCTTGACGACCTGCCCCGGGCGGAGCTCGCCGTAAAGGATCTTCTCCGACAGGGAGTCCTCCAGCTCGCGCTGGATCGTACGCCGCAGCGGACGGGCGCCCATGACCGGGTCGTAGCCGCGGTCGGCCAGCAGCTGCTTGGCCTCGGGCGAGACGTCGAGCCCCATGTCGCGGTCCTTCAGCCTGGCGTCGACCTGGTTGAGCATCAGATCCACGATCTTGATGATCTCGTTGGGCGTCAGCTGGTGGAAGACCACGATGTCGTCGACGCGGTTGAGGAACTCGGGCCGGAAGTGCTGCTTGAGCTCTTCCTGGACCTTGGACTTCATCCGGTCGTAGTTGGAGTCGGCGTCGTTGGACTTCGCGAACCCGACCCCGATGCCCTTGGAGATGTCACGGGTGCCGAGGTTGGTGGTCATGATGATGACCGTGTTCTTGAAGTCGACCACGCGGCCCTGGGCGTCGGTCAGACGACCGTCTTCCAGGATCTGCAGCAGCGAGTTGAAGATGTCGGGGTGGGCCTTTTCGATCTCGTCGAAGAGGACCACGGAGAACGGCTTGCGCCGCACCTTCTCGGTGAGCTGGCCGCCCTCTTCGTAGCCGACGTAGCCGGGAGGCGAGCCGAAGAGCCTGGAGACGGTGTGCTTCTCCATGAACTCGGACATGTCCAGGCTGATCAGAGCGTCTTCGTCGCCGAAGAGGAACTCCGCCAGAGCCTTGGACAGCTCGGTCTTACCGACGCCCGAGGGGCCGGCGAAGATGAACGAGCCGCCGGGGCGCCGCGGGTCCTTCAGGCCGGCGCGGGTGCGCCGGATGGAGCGCGACAGGCCCTTGATGGCGTCGTCCTGGCCGATGATCCGCTTGTGGAGCTCGTCCTCCATGCGGAGCAGGCGCTGGGACTCCTCCTCGGTCAGCTTGAAGACCGGGATGCCGGTGGCGGTCGCCAGGACCTCGGCGATGAGCTCCTGGGTGACCTCGGCCACGACATCCATGTCGCCGGCTTTCCACTCCTTCTCCCGCCGCTCGCGCTTGAGCTGGAGCTGCTTCTCCTGGTCGCGTAGGGCAGCGGCCTTCTCGAAGTCCTGCGCGTCGATCGCGGACTCCTTGTCGCGACGGACGTTGGCGATCTTCTCGTCGTATTCGCGGAGGTCCGGCGGCGCGGTCATCCTGCGGATGCGCATCCTGGAGCCGGCCTCGTCGATGAGGTCGATCGCCTTGTCGGGAAGGTAGCGGTCGCTGATGTAGCGGTCGGCCAGCTGCGCGGCGGCCACCAGCGCGTCGTCGGTGATGGACACGCGGTGGTGCGCCTCGTAGCGGTCGCGCAGACCCTTCAGGATCTCGATCGTGTGGCTGAGCGAGGGCTCGGCCACCTGGATCGGCTGGAACCGGCGCTCCAGCGCTGCATCCTTCTCGAGGTATTTGCGGTATTCGTCGAGCGTCGTCGCGCCGATCGTCTGCAGCTCGCCGCGGGCCAGCATCGGCTTGAGGATGCTGGCGGCGTCGATCGCGCCCTCGGCGGCGCCCGCACCCACGAGCGTGTGCAGCTCGTCGATGAACAGGATGATGTCGCCGCGGGTGCGGATCTCCTTGAGCACCTTCTTCAGGCGCTCTTCGAAGTCACCGCGGTAGCGGGAGCCGGCGACCAGGGCGCCGAGGTCAAGCGTGTAGAGCTGCTTGTCCTTCAGCGTCTCGGGCACCTCGCCCCTGACGATCTTCTGCGACAGGCCTTCGACGACGGCGGTCTTTCCGACGCCGGGCTCGCCGATGAGAACGGGGTTGTTCTTGGTCCTCCTGGAGAGGACCTGCATGACCCGCTCGATCTCCTTCTCGCGGCCGATGACCGGATCCAGCTTGCCCTCGCGGGCCGCCTGGGTCAGGTTGCGGCCGAACTGGTCGAGCACCAGGGACGTCGACGGGGCCGACTCCTGCGGGCCACCCGCGGCGGCCGGCTCCTTGCCCTGGTAGCCGTGGAGCAACTGGATGACCTGCTGCCTGACACGGTTGAGATCAGCTCCAAGCTTGACCAGCACCTGGGCGGCCACACCCTCACCCTCGCGGATGAGCCCGAGCAGGATGTGCTCGGTGCCGATGTAGTTGTGACCCAGTTGCAAAGCCTCACGGAGCGACAGCTCGAGGACCTTCTTGGCCCGCGGGGTGAACGGAATGTGCCCCGACGGAGCCGACTGGCCCTGGCCGATGATCTCCTCGACCTGCTGGCGCACACCCTCAAGGCTGATGCCGAGGCTCTCCAGAGCCTTGGCGGCTACGCCCTCACCTTCATGGATCAAACCAAGAAGAATGTGCTCAGTGCCGATGTAGTTGTGGTTGAGCATCCTGGCCTCTTCTTGGGCCAGGACGACAACACGCCTCGCTCGGTCGGTGAACCTCTCGAACATCTCGTCGCTCCTCACAGAGCGGTCAGTCAGGCCGGTAAATCCGGTCCCGTCATCCCGCATGCTAGCCCTGGCTCGGCGAACCGTGCCCACTGCCGCTGACGCGCTCTATAGCAGACACGTTCCCCGGGAGCAGGGCGTTCACCCTCCATCCAACTACCGTTCGGGGGTGACGTGTTCCCGATACGCCGCAAGCGAACGATGTTTGGGACGCCTCGCGGAAGCGGCTGGAATTTGCCGCCGCACCGTATCCGGATCACCACGATCGGCCATCGAACGTCAGGGGCGAAGCCGACCGGGGCGCCACTTCACCTGCGCATCTCAGATGCCGCGCACGTATCTGTTACGCAATCATCCTATGTCCCGACGCAATCCTTGGCCAACCGCCCGCGCTACGCCCTGAGCACAACGGGGCACGCGCCCGCGCCGCACACAGAGTAATACGCCATCCGGTCAGCTCGGTTACCGATCTCATCTCGCATCATGAGACACTGCACCGCGGCGCGCGTGCCATTCGCGCTCATCCTCCCCGTCGCGGACCGGCGGCATTCCGCGCGCCCACCACACTTCGTGATGGCCCGGCATTGTGCGCACATGCTCGCGGAAGCGGATTGTGCGAGGCACGCTCATGTCACGGGTTATCCCGCCGTGCATGAGCACTCCGTACATCTCCAGGAAGCGGCATATGGCCGGCGGCCACGCAACGTGCCCGGCGGCGTTTTGCGCGGATGCCCACACCTCCGTGCCATACGGGGTTTCCGGCGCCGAGCGCGAGTCGAGATCGCGGTTAAGGCTACAGCGCGTGAAGATCGCCGCCGGCCTTTAGGCGCCCGGATTTCCGTCATGGCGCGTTCCATGAGCGCGACGCTTGTCCGTGACGGTGGGCGAATGACGGGCCCCGCGGGCAATCCGGGCGCCTCGCGGCGAGAAGCGTACGTTCAATGAGGTATGGCCACGCGGCGCATTCGGACACGCCGGGCGCGGCGCCATCTCATATGCGGGCGTCTCATCGCGGAAACGGGGCCGGGAGCCGGACCGAACCCGCGACCAAAACGCCCGCATATGGACGCGTCGGCCGATCATCATCCGGGCCGTCCCGCCATTCGAAACGGCCCGGACACGATCATGCGCTTATGGCGGTCGCCGGGGTCCTAGGCGAACGGCATAAGCGCATGGTCGAGCAGCGGGCTCTCCTAGTGAGCCTGCTCGTACTTCTCGACGACGGTGGAGGCGATTCGGCCTCGCTCGCTGACGGGCAGGCCGTGGGCCTTGGCCCACTGCCGGATCTCCGAGCTCTTCTCGCGACTCATCGCGCGGTTGCCGCCGCGGCCACGCCGACGCGTGGTGACGGCACCGGCCCTGCGCGCGTGCTGCACGAAAGGCGTGAGCGCGTCCCTCAGCTTCTTCGCGTTAAGGTCGCTGAGGTCAATCTCATAGGAGGAGCCGTCAATAGCGAAGCTGACCGTCTCATTGGCCTCGCCCCCATCGAGGTCATCGATGAGAATCTCCTGGATCTGCTTGGCCATCTACGCAATCCTTTCGCGGAGCATTGTTTCATTCGCCAGCCCAAACATATACCCGGAAAGGCGTGGAGACAATTCAGCGCTACGGGGATTCGGCTGACTAGCCGATCAGTTCTGGCCCTCGGCCTGATCCTCACGGTTTCGCCGGTCGCCAAGGGCCTCCGACCGGACCAACTTCACGACGCCAAAGATGAAGGCGCCGCCCACCACCACCGGGGGGATGAGCGCTGACAATACGTCTGTAAGGGCTTCCATTCGTCCTCGCCTCCACGGCTGACGGGGTTTCGGGGCGCTTTAAGGGCGCGGAGCGCCTCCAGGGAGCGCTGCGGGCCCCTCATGGTGCGCAAGGCGACAACCGCCCGCACCCGACCATAGCGGCACACAGATGCCCTACGTGTCGCAGGGACACCAACATCCGGCAACCCGGACGCCCCATAGCCTAATGCCAGTCTCTCCAGGCTCCTTACCGGATCATGGGAAAATTTTGCGAAAAGACATCCGTGCAGGTGCGGATGGCTCAGCGAAGATCTTTAACCACGCGCGTTCCGGCCAGTCTGTCATGCGGCCCGCGCTCAAGCGGCTTGTCGATCAGGATGAGCATACCGACACCGAACAGCAGCATTCCGGCCACCAGATTGGCCACCGGAATGCCCATGAGCATGACAGGTCCCGGATAGACCAGGGAGCGTTTGAGCAGAGCACGGGCCGGAACATCCCGCGGCGCCAGGCGGATCCGCATGATCGCCTGGCCGAACGTGCGCCCGTGCCGCCAATGCGCCCACCAGTCGTAGCCCGTATAACCCAGCCCCGCGACCGCCCACGCGAGCACTCCGGGCAGCCGGCCGTCGAACACCTCCATCATGCCGACAGTCCGGAAGACAGCCCATAGCGCAATGAACAGAATGTAATAGGCGACGCCGAAGACGAGCGCTTCAATGAGCCGGGCAGCCAGCCGTTCCCACCATTCCGCGGGCACCGCGTCCGCCCACGGCGACGTCCCGGCCATAACCCTCACCTCGCGACATCGACGGCGGAGAGCCCTACATTCCGCACCTACCCTCACATACAAAACAGAGGCCGACGGGAAGCCGGCCCCTGTTTCGCGGTTCTGCCGATTACTTGATCTTGACCACCACGGTGTTCGCGAACTTGTCCGCGAACGTCTGCTGCAGCGGCTTGTCCCAGAGCATCGAAGCGCCGTTCAGGGCGCAGACGAGGCCCGCCAGCATGGTGCCGAACGGCAGGAAGTAGAGGATGTAGGCACCCCAGGTCACGCCGGCCCGCTTGATGGCGGCGTCGCCGGGCAGGCCGCCGGGGGGCATCATCTGACCCACCGGCACGACCTTGATCCCCATGATCATCTTGCCGACCGTCTGACCCTTCATCTTGTGCATGAGGAAGTCGTAGCCGACGTAGACGGCGGTGAGGACGATGGCCAGCACGATGTTGAGCGCGAACGAGCTGAACATCCCCGACGTGGCGCCGCTGGTCGAGTCGTAGCTGACCAGGAACAGCGTCGTGAGCAGGAGCGACACAACGAACATCACGACGCCGAACAGGACGCCGTCGACGAGTCGCGCCACCAGACGCTGCCACCACTCCGCCAGCGGGGCGGGAGCCCCCGGCGGCTGCACGCCGACCGGGCCGTAACCCGGCTGGCCGTAGGGAGCCTGGCCGTAGCCGGCCTGCTGCGGCTGCCCGTAGCCCTGCTGGCCGTACTGCTGGTCGCCGTACTGCTGGCCGTAACCGGGCTGGGCGTAACCGGGCTGGGACTGCTGCGGCTGCCCGTAGCCCTGCTGGCCGTACTGCTGCTGGCCGTAGCCGGGCTGGGACTGCGGCTGCTGACCGTACTGCTGGTCATACTGCTGACCCGACTGGGCCTGCTGACCGTACTGCTGGTCGTACTGCTGACCCGACTGGGGCTGCTGGCCGTAGCCCTGCTGCTGGTCGTACTGCTGACCCGACTGGGGCTGCTGACCGTAGCCCTGCTGCTGGCCGTACTGCTGGTCGTAGCCGGGCTGTTGCTGCTGCCCGTAACCCTGCTGCTGGCCGTAGCCCTGCTGCTGGCCGTACTGCTGGTCGTAGCCGGGCTGTTGCTGCTGCCCGTAACCCTGCTGCTGGCCGTAGCCGGGCTGGGACTGCGGCTGCTGACCGTACTGCTGGTCGTACTGCTGGCCCTGCTGGGGTTGCTGGCCGTAGCCCTGCTGCTGGCCGTACTGCTGCTGGCCGTAGTCGGGCTGGGACTGGGGCTGCTGGCCGTACTGAGGTTGCTGACCGTAGCCCTGCTGCTGGCCGTACTGCTGCTGGCCGTAGCCCTGCTGCTGACCGTACTGGGGTTGCTGGCCATAGCCCTGCTGCTGACCATAGGGGGGCTGTTGCCCGTAGGCGTCGTCCGCCCGGTAGCCGACCACAGTGACGTCGGGGTCGGGCTCGCCGGGGTGGCGGCCCGGAGCCTGCTGGCCGTAGTGGGGAGGCGCAGCGTTCTCGCCGGATTCGTCTTGTGGGTACGGCGGCTGTCCGGTGCTCACCGTGTCACCTCGCTTCGAGTGCGCGCGTGGCACGTGTCAGGACACATGCCTGTGCTGCCCAACGTATCGACATAGGTATCAACAATCACCTTTCCATGTGGTCAAGGTCCGCGTCACCCGACGACAGATGGAGCAGCATGCGGGTGTTGCCCAGGGTGTTCGGCTTGACGTGTTCCAGGTCGAGGAACTCCGCTACACCCTCGTCATACGAGGCCAGCAGCTCGGCGTAGACCTCGGGGGAGACCGGCGTGCCCTGGATGCGGCGAAAACCATGCCTCGCGAAGAAGTCGACCTCAAAAGTAAGACAGAATACACGTTGCAGACCAAGATCTTTGGCCTGCTGGATGAGCGCTGAGACGATCCGGTGACCGACGCCCGCGCCGCGGCATTCGGGATCGACGGCCACCGTGCGGACCTCTGCGAGGTCCTCCCAGAGCACGTGGAGCGCGCCACAGCCGACGATCTGCCCGCCACGCTCGGCCACCCAGAACTCCTGCACGTCTTCGTACAGCGTCACCGTGGCCTTCTTCAGGAGCCGCGAGCCCGCGCCCGCATAGGTGTCGACCAGGCGCCTGACCCCCCGCACGTCCGGCGTGCGCGCACGCCGGACCACCACCGCGGTCTCGGGCACAGTCAGTTCGGCCACCTGCTCCATGGCTCTCCAGAGTACAGATGTCATTACGGCTCGGACCTAACTCACATCTCTCCGCCCATCCTGTTACATCTCGTGGCCGAGCGAGCACGGCGTCGCGCCGGGCGATCGTTCGGGAGTAAGCGCCACATACGGTCACTCCTGCCCGACTGGCACCGAGACCACCTCGTGACCCTTCGGTTGCGAAACCTCTACGGAGTTGGCAGTTCTGGTTGAGCAGGAACCCGGAGTGCATTAGTGTCCAGCGACGATGATCCCCGCGTGTCGCGCGCGGGGGGAAGCACGCTCAATTCCCTCAGGGAAGCCGGGGACCCGCCGGTGGCGACCGCCACCACGGGGTGAATCCGAGTTTTTCGGTAGGGCTGCTCCGGCCCGAACCCGTCAGCTAACCCGGTAGGCGTCTATGAGAGGAGCCTGGTTGGTGAAGCGCACGCTCAACCGTGGGAGGAAGTCGGCGGGCAAGCACGCCCGCCCCCCGGAACGCGCCCTGTCGCGTCACCGCCTCGGTGTGGCGAGTTTCACAGTCGCCGCGCTGCTGTTCTCGGTTCCCACCGTCCCGGCGTCCGCCGACCCCAAGCCCTCGCTCAAAGACCTCGCCACGCGGGTCGAGAAGATGCACGTCGAGATCGAGACGCTGACCGAGCAGTACAACGGGCAGCGGGAGAAGCTGAAGACGGCCAAGAAGGCCGCCGAGGCCGCGCAGAAGACGCTGACGGCCAGCGAGACAGACCTGGCGGCCAAGCGTGCCAAGGCCGTCCTGCTCGCCCAGAACGCCTACATCACGGGCGGTCTGAGCCGTGCGCTGGCGTTCACCTCATCCGAGGACCCCGGCAACTTCCTCGACCGCGCCGCGACCACGTTCGCGATCGAGCAGCGGCAGGGCGAGGAGCTCAACCAGCTCACCAAGGCCAGGAAGGCCGCCGAGCGCGCCAGGGCGAGCGCCAAGTCCCGCATCAGCGAGGTCGAGAAGATCGTCAAGGACCTCGACGCCAAGCGCGGCAAGATCAGCAAGCTGGTCGCCAAGGTCGAGAGCAACCTGTTCAGGCGGGCGCTGGGCGAGGCCGGTCGTCCCGGCACCCGCGCCACCCGCGTCAACCTGCCGATCGCGGGCAGCGGAAAGGCCGCGCAGGCGGCACGGTGGGCGCTCACGCAGCAGCTCAAGCCGTACGTCTGGGGAGCAGAGGGTCCTGGCTCCTACGACTGCTCCGGCCTGGTGATGGCGGCCTACCAGCGGGTGGGCATCTCGCTGCCGCACTACACAGGCAACCAGTGGACGGCCGGGCGGCACATCTCACGCGACGAGATGCGTCCAGGCGACCTGGTGTTCTTCTACAGCGACCTGCACCACGTGGGCATCTATCTGGGCGGCGGCATGATGGTGCACGCCCCTCGGACGGGTGATGTGGTGCGGATCGCGTCGATCGAACGGCGGCCGTTCGCGGGCGCGGTGCGCATCGCCGACTGAGGTTCTGCACGTGAAGGCCCAGTGAGCGAGCCCAGTGAGCGGGCCCAGTGAGCGGGCCCAATGAGTGGGCACCAGTGCGCGGGTGCCGCTAGATCAGCTGGCGGCGTGCCGCCCACGCCACGGCCTCGATCGCGGTGGCGACGCCGATGCGGTCGCAGATGCCGCGCAACCTCCGGCGTACGGTGCGGCCGCTGATGTCCAGTCGCCTGCCCACCCGATCGACCGTGACTCCTCTGGCGAGTTCCGCCAGTAACGCCAGATCCGCATGGCTCAGCTCAACGCCTTCTGTGAGCACTTCCATCGGGAGCCCTCCCCCCCAACAGCAGGCCTGGACCCTCTTAGCCAGGCCACAGCCGCTCCTCGCAGACGGTAAACGCATCATGGAAAGGTCGTCAAGCATGACGATCGCCGCTCTTGACCAGCACCGTTGACATGATCCGCCACGGGTTGCCGGGGCTCGTCCGCCGGCGGTCCTCGCCGCCCGACGTACGGTCCGCGCGCCCTCTCGGTCAGGCCCGGCCCGGCGCCGACCGGTCCGGGCGGCGTCCCGGTTTTTGATCCATCCGCGCGCGATTTACTGCATGATCCATACGTGCGGGCGGGAACGCTCAGCCGCTCTTCACCACGGGCGGCGGCACGCGGCAAGCCAGGAGTCACCTTATTTCCGGGCCTGTGCGTGCATCACCGTCATGATGGACCCAGCGCTGCCGGACGTCCCCCGCAGAACTCCGCACACTCGCGCGCCACTCGCCCGCGGTCTTGACCCGATGCTGACAAGCCCGGCCCCGATCGCGGGGCAGGACGGCCGATCGTCCGTCACCGCTTCCCCGGCACGACGGAGCGCCCGCCCGGCTCGCCGCGCGCGCGAGCACCCCGCCGCAACCGGTGCGGCGGGATGCCACGTGGCCTCAGTGAGTGGGCTTGACCAGGGGGAACAAGATGGTCTCGCGGATGTTCTTACCGGTGAACGCCATGATCATCCGGTCGATCCCGGCGCCCATGCCGCCCGTCGGCGGCATCGCGTATTCGAGCGACTGCAGGAAGTCCTCGTCGAGCTGCATGGCCTCCGGGTCACCGCCCGCGGCCAGCAAGGACTGCTCGACCAGGCGGCGGCGCTGCTCGATGGGGTCGTTGAGCTCGGAGTAGCCGGTGCCCAGCTCGGTGCCGAACCCGATGAGGTCCCACTTCTCCGTGACCAGCGGGTCGTCGCGGTGCTGCCGGGCCAGCGGCGAGGTCTCCAGCGGATAGTCCATGACGAACGTGGGCTGGATGATCGTGTGCTCGACGAGCGCCTCGAAGAGCTCCTGCACGAGCTTGCCCGCGCCCCACTTCGGATCCCAGGGGATCTCGCGCCGGTCGGCGATCTTGCGCAGCTCTTCGAGCGAGGTCGAGGTCGTGATCTGCTCGCCGACGGCCTCGGACACCGCGCCGTAGAGGGTGACGCGCGGCCACTCGGGGATGCCCAGGTCGACCTCGACACCGTCGTGCACGACCACCGAGGTGTCCAGGGCGGCCACGACGGCCTTCTGGTACATCCGCTGCGTCAGGTCGGCGATGCCGTTGTAGTCGAGGTAGGTGCCGTAGGCCTCGACCATGGTGAACTCGGGGTTGTGCGTCGAGTCGGCGCCCTCGTTGCGGAAGTTTCGGTTGATCTCGAAGACCTTCTCGATGCCGCCGACCACGAGCCGCTTGAGATAGAGCTCGATCGCGATGCGGAGATAGAGCTCCATGTCGTAGGCGTTGATGTGGGTCTTGAACGGCCGGGCCGTGGCGCCGCCGTGGATCGGCTGCAACATCGGCGTCTCGACCTCGAGGTAGCCCTCCTCGTGCCAGAAGTCGCGCACCGCGCGCACGGTGGCGCTGCGGACCCTGGCCATCTTCCTCGAGTCGTCGTTGACGATCAGGTCGACGTAGCGCTGGCGGACCCGGGCCTCCGGATCGGTGAGCCCGACGTGCTTCTCCGGCAGCGGGCGCAGGCACTTGCTGGTGATCTGCCAGCTGTCGGCCAGCACGGACAGCTCGCCCCTGCGCGAGGTGATGACCTCGCCGGTCACGCCCACGTGGTCGCCCAGGTCGACGTCGTGCTTCCAGCGGGCCAGCGAATCCTCGCCCACCTTGTCGAGCGAGATCATGACCTGCAGGTCGGCGCCGCCGTCGCGGAGCGTGGCGAAGCAGAGCTTGCCGCCCACGCGGTTGAGCATGACGCGGCCCGCGACCGAGACCGTGTCACCGGTGGCGGTGTCGGGCTCCAGGCCCTGGTATTTCTCCCTGACCTCGGCGTTGGTGGCCGTGCGTGGGAAAAGCACCGGGTAAGGGTCGACGCCCTCGCTGCGAAGGCGGTCGAGCTTCTCCCTCCGGATGCACATCTGCTCGGGAAGTTCGTCGCTCACAACAACAAAGGGTAGGGGATCCGGCGAACCGCAGTGACTCGTCCAGGTCTCACGCCACGTTGCGGTGGTAGATCAGCCGCAGCCCGATGAGGGTCAGCCACGGCTCGTGCACGTCAATCAAGCGCGACTCGCCCACCACCAGCCCCGCGTGCCCGCCGGTGGCCACGACCGTCACCTCGTCGGGGTCGTCGGCCAGCTCCGCGGCGATGCGCTCCACGATGCCGTCGACCTGGCCGGCGAAGCCGTAGATGATGCCGGCCTGCAGGGCCTCGACGGTGTTCTTCGCGATCACCGAGCGGGGGCGTACGAGCTCGACCTTGTGCAGTTGTGCCCCGGCGGCGGCCAGCGCGTCGACCGAGATCTCGATGCCGGGCGCGGTGACCGCGCCGACGTATTCGCCCTTGGCCGACACCGCGTCGAACGAGGTCGCGGTGCCGAAGTCGACGATGACGCACGGGCCGCCGTACTGGTCGATGGCCGCCAGCGCGTTGACGATGCGGTCGCTGCCGACCTCCTTGGGGTTGTCCATGCGTACGGGGACGCCGGTGCGGATGCCCGGCTCCACGATCACCGCGGTCACGTCACCGTAGTAGCGGCGGCACATCTCGCGCATCTCGTTGAGCACGCTCGGCACGGTGGAGCAGATGGCGATGCCGTCGATGTCGGCCCCTTTGAGCAGCGGCGACTGCGTCAGCAGACCCTGCAGCACGACCGCGATCTCGTCGGCGGTGCGGCGGGCGTCGGTGGCCAGCCGCCAGTGCTCGATGACGTCCTCGCCCTCGAACAGCCCCAGCACCGTGTGCGTGTTGCCGACGTCGATCGTGAGCAGCATCAATTACCCCCGCAGATCAAGTGCGATGTCCAGGGCCGGCGCCGAGTGCGTAAGCGCTCCCACCGCAAGGTAGTCCACGCCAGTGTCAGCCACATCACGAGCCGATTCCAAGGTCAATCCCCCGCTTGCTTCAAGGGCAACCCTGTTTCCCACCTGCTTTTTCACGATTTGTACGGCACGCGCGGTGTCCTCGATCGTGAAGTTGTCCAGCAGGATCTCCTCGGCACCCTCGTCCAGCACGGCCTCCAGCTGGTCCAGCCGGTCGACCTCCACCTCGATCGGCAGGTCGGGGTAGCGCTCCCGCACCGCCCTGAACGCCTCGGCCACGCCCCCCGCCGCCACCACGTGGTTGTCCTTGATCAGGGCGGCGTCCGACAACGACATCCGGTGGTTCACGCCGCCGCCGCAGCGCACGGCGTACTTCTCCAGCGCCCGCAGCCCCGGCAGCGTCTTGCGGCTGTCGCGCACGCGCGCCGCCGTACCGCTGATCGCCTCGACCCACCTGCCCGTCAGCGTGGCCACCCCGGACAGGTGCGTGAGCAGGTTGAGCGCGGTGCGCTCGGCCGTCAGCAGCGCCCTGACCGGCCCTTCGACGGTCATCAGCACGTCGCCCGCCCGCACCCGGTCACCGTCCTTGGCCCCGCGCTCCGAGCGGTCCGCCCCCAGCCTTACGAACACCGCCTCGGCCACGGCCAGCCCGGCGACGATGCCGTCCTTGCGGGCCACCACGTCGGCGACCGCGTGCCGGTCGGCCGGGACGGTGGCCAGGCTCGTCACGTCGCCCTTCTCCCGCAGGTCCTCCTCCAGCGCCCGGTCGATCAGCGCGTCCACGGCTACCGGATCGAGCCCGGCCGCGGTCAGCTCCCGCGCCGCGGCCTCGCGGTCACCGATCCGCCGCGAACTCGCGTCCTCATGAGGTGTGTACGTCATGCGCGGGCCCTCCTCCGTCAGGGTCACGTCCAGGTGACCCAGCCATTCGTCGTCGTCGCGGGTGCCGTGGTCCTCGCGCCAGTGCGAGCCACGGGTCTCGAGCCTGGCCGTCGCCGCGCCGGTGAGCACGGTGGCGACGGTGAGCAGGTTGGTGGCCTCCCACGACTCGGTGCACGCGGGCACCGCGACGGGTGTCCAGCGGGCGTCCCGCAGCGCCTTCGCCGTGAGGAGCAGGGACTCGCGGCTGCGCAGGACGCTCGCTCCCATGCTCATGTGGCCCTGAATTCTGGGGCGCGTCCGCGGGTCCACCAGCCCGGACGCCGCCTCCCCGTCCACCGGCTCTCCCGGCTCGGGGCGTACGCGGTGGATGTCCTCGGCGATGCGCTCGGCGAAGACGAGGCCTTCGAGCAGGGAGTTGGAGGCGAGCCGGTTCGCGCCGTGCACGCCCGTGCAGGCCACCTCGCCGCACGCGTACAAACCTTCGATGGAGGTGCGCCCGCGCAGGTCCGTACGGACACCGCCGCTGGCGTAGTGGGCGGCCGGAGCGACGGGGATCAGCTCGGCGGCCGGGTCGATGCCGTGCTCGCGGCAGACGGCGTAGATCGTGGGGAAGCGGGCCTGCCACGTGTCGCGGCCGAAGTGGCGGCCGTCGAGGTAGACGTGTTCGTGCCCGGTCTCGCGAATCCTCCGCATGATCGCCTTGGCCACGACGTCGCGCGGCGCAAGGTCGGCCAGGTCATGCTCGCCGCGCATGAACCGTTCGCCCTCGTGGTCGACCAGGAACGCGCCCTCGCCCCTGACCGCCTCGGAGATCAGCGGCTGCTGCCCGGTCGATGCGGGGCCGAGCCACAGGACGGTCGGGTGGAACTGCACGAACTCGAGGTCGCGCACCACGGCCCCGGCCCGCAGCGCCAGCGCCACCCCGTCGCCGGTGGACACGGCGGGGTTGGTCGTGGCGGCGTAGACCTGGCCCATGCCGCCCGTGGCCAGCACCACGGCTCTGGCGCGCACCGCGCCCACCCCGTCACGCGCGCCCTCGCCCATGACGTGCAGCGTCACGCCCCTGGCCCGCCCCTCGGCGTCCTTGAGCAGGTCGAGCATCAGGGCGTGCTCGATCACCTCGATCGATCCCGCGCGGACCGCCTCGACGAGCGCCCGCTGCACCTCCGCGCCGGTGGCGTCGCCGCCCGCGTGCACGATCCGGCGCCGGCGGTGGCCGCCCTCCCTGGTGAGCTGGAGCTCGCCGCCGGAGGTCCGGTCGAACCGCGCGCCGCGGGCCATGAGCCGCCGCAACGCGCCCGGCCCCTCCGTCACCAGCGTGCGCACGGCCGCCACGTCGCACAACCCCACCCCGGCGAGCAATGTGTCGCTCAGGTGCTGGTCGGGGGTGTCCTGCGGGTGGAGCACGGCCGCGATGCCGCCCTGGGCCCACCGGGTCGAGCCGGCCGACAGCACGTCCTTGGTCACGACCAGGACCTTGGCCGCCGGCTCCAGCTCGGCGTAGCGCAGGGCCGCGGTCAGGCCCGCGATGCCCGACCCCACGACGACCACGTCGGCCTCGACGGTCCAGCCTGGCGCGGGGGCGGTCAGACGCAGGGGAATCGCCGGTGCACTCATGGGGGTCTCCTCGCTTGGGCGATCTCGTCATTATGACGATAACCCCTCGCTCCTGATGGCCTCGCCCCGGGGTGCCCGCAGGCTCAGGCGCGGGTCAACGTCACGCTGACGTTGTCGATCAGACGCGTCGCCCCGACCCTGGCGGCCACCGCGAGCACGGCCATGCCTACGTACGAGTCGTCCACCTCGGCGAAGGTGGCCGGGTCGACGAGGACCAGGTAGTCGACGTCAAGGCCGGGCCCCGCCGTGTCGAGCACCTCCCGCGCCGCCGCGCGGATCCTGGACGGCGTGAGCTCGGCCGCGCCGGCCCGCAGCGCTCGCGAGAGCGCCAGCGCCACCCGCCGGTCGTCGTCGGACAGGAACCGGTTGCGGCTGGACAGGGCCAGGCCGTCGGGCTCGCGCACGGTGGGCACGTCGAGGATCTCGATCGGCAGGTCGAGATCGGCGACCATGCGGCGGATGAGGGCGAGTTGCTGGGCGTCCTTCTGCCCGAACACCGCCCGGTCGGGCTGGACCACGTTGAACAGCTTGAGCACCACGGTGAGCACCCCGTCGAAGTGACCGGGCCGCGCCGCGCCCTCGACGAGCTCGCCCATCCGGCCGGCGGAGACGCTCACCTGGCGGTCGGGCGCGTACATGTCCTCGACGGCCGGATGGAAGACGACGTCGACCCCCTCGGCCCGGCACGCGTCGAGATCCGCCTCGAATGTACGGGGATAACGCGAAAAATCCTCATTAGGAGCAAATTGCAGAGGATTGACGAAGATGCTGACCACGACATGATCGGCACGAGCGCGCGCCTGCCTGATCAGCGCCTTGTGCCCCTCGTGCAACGCGCCCATGGTCGGCACCAGGGCCACCTCGCCACCACCACGCGCCTTGACCAGGTCTTCCCGGTTTCTGGCGACGATCAGCTCCATCATGCCCCTTCGTGCCACTCCTCCAGGCGACGGCGCCCTCGTGGCGCGTCAAGTCCATATATTGCCCCCCAGCGCGTCGAGGAGCCGCTCCGCCTCCTCGGGTTTGAGCAGGCCCGCGGCGAGCGCCCGGTCGGCCGTGAGCCTGGCCAGCGCGATGTAGGCGTCGGCCGCCTCGGGAGCGGCCAGGATCAGCGCGTCGACGTGCTTGCGCACGGTGCCGGCGTCGCCGCGCACCACGGGGCCGGTGAGCCCGGCGATGCCGAGCCGCAGCACGTTGTCGAGCGCGGCGCCGAGCAGCGGCCCCAGCATCCGGCCGGGGTGGTCGACGCCGATGCGTACGAGCAGGTCGGACGACTCGGCGATGAGCGTGACCATGTGGTTGGCCGCTCCCGCCAGCGCCGCGTGGTAGAGCGGGCGGTCGGCGTCGGCGATCCAGACCGGCTCTCCGCCCATCTCGATCACCAGGGCCTCGGCGATGGGACGCAGCACGTCGGGCGCGGTCACGCCGTAGGAGATGCCGGTGAGCTTGTTGAGGTCGTCGTCGCGGCCGGTGAACGTCATCACCGGGTGCAGCGCGAGCGGCAGGGCGCCGGCCTCGGCCGCCGGGTCGAGCACCGACAGCCCGTACGCCCCGCTGGTGTGCGCCAGCAGCTTGCCGTGCAGGTCGGCCCCCGTGGACGCCAGCCCGTTGACCAGGTCGGGCAGCGCGTCGTCCGGCACGGTGAGCAGGATCAGCTGGGCCGCGGCCACGACCTCGTCGGGCCGGACCGGCGTGACGCCGAGCCGGTCGGCGGCCCACCGTTGCGAATTGTCGGACACCCCGCTGGCGGCCACCACCCGGTGACCCGCCTGCGCCAGCGCGGCGCCGAGGGCAGAGCCGACCTTGCCCGCTCCGAGCACGCCGACGGTCAGCCGTGCCGGGCGATCACCCGCGTCCATGACCTCACCCCTGTCGACTGCGAACGAGAAAGCCGCTGCGCACTGCCGCTCACGGGTCTCGACCAGGGACGGCAGCTCGCTGATGCGGGCCTCTTCTTCGTGATGGCGTTGCCGACCAGGGTAACGGCCTCCTGGAGCCGAGCATGTGACCGTGCCTTTGCCGCGCGTTGAGTTAACGACAAAAGCGACAAGGGCATACAAAAAACGCACCCCCTGTCGGAAGAGATGAGGAGAGGGGTTCATCGCATGGCAGCGGGCGCCGAGTCACCTGGACCCGACGCCCGCGAAAGATGCGAATCCCTTGGAGGTGCACCGGGCCGGCCGACCGCCGACTGACCGACCCGGACGGACCCGGGCCGGCCTGCGCCGGCCCGGGCTCGCCTCACTCAGTGGTGGCTGGGCACGTGGGCGAAGGCGCCGCCCTTGCAGCCGGCGAGGGCCCCGCCGATCACGGCCACCGCGTTGCCGCAGACGTTGACCGGGATGGCGATGGGCAGGTGCAGCTGGTTGCCCGAGGCGATGCCGCCTGCGCCACTGGTGATGTCGGCGTGCGCGGGGGCGGCGAGGGACAACATCGCGACGGCTCCGGCGACGACCATGGCCTTCTTCAGCATGAGGGCTCCTCTCGATTGCGCGGCCGCCTTGAGGGCCGCAGGACGTGCTCGACCAAGAGAACGGAAAGTGGCCTCTCGGTGACAATGCGTCAACCGTACCCCAAGCCAAGGACACTCAGTAGTCTTTCCATAACGCACCGTGCCCGGCGAAAGTCATGAGATAGTCCAGACATGTGGCTCACCTGGCGCGCCGCGACGGAGCGCGCGCTCTACGGCGAGGGGGGCTTCTACCTCCGCGAACGCCCTTCGGGCCACTTCCGCACCTCGGTCAGCGCCTCCCCCGCGTTCGCCGACGCGGTGCTGGCGCTGCTCGCCGAGGTGGACGCCGAGCTCGGCTCCCCCGGCGTGCTCGATCTGGTCGACATCGGCGCGGGCGAGGGCACCCTGGTCACCCAGGTCCTGGCCGCCGCCGAGCCAGGCCTGCGCGACCGGCTGCGCATCACCGCCGTCGACCTCTGCCCCCGGCCAGAGGGCGTGCCCGAACGGATCCGCTGGCGCCCCGACCTGCCCGCCGCCGTCACCGGGCTGGCCATCGCCAACGAATGGCTCGACAACATCCCGCTCGACGTGGTGGAGCAGACCCCCCAGGGCCCGCGGCTGCTCATGGTCGACGTCCGCACCGGCGAGGAACGGCTCGGCGGCCCGCCCGCGCCGGCCGACCGCGAATGGCTCGAACGATGGTGGCCGTTGCTCCGGGTGGGGGCTCGCGCGGAGATCGGCTGCCCCCGCGACAGGGCCTGGGCGTCGGTCCTGGACCGCCTCGTCAAAGGCAGAGCGATCGCCATCGATTACGCACATCCTGTGGATAACCGTCCGCCCTGTGGGACCCTGACCGGATACCGCGACGGCGCGGTCGTGACCCCCGTCCCCGACGGCACCTGCGACATCACGGCGCATGTCGCGCTCGACGCGTGCGCGGAGGCCGGCCGCGGAGCCGGGGCGATATCCACAACCTTGTCCACACAGCGTGACGCCCTCAAGGCCCTCGGCATCACCGGCGCCAGGCCCCCCGCCGACCTGGCCCACGCCGATCCGCGCGGCTACCTGCGCGCCCTGGCCAGAGCCTCCGAGGAGGGCGAGCTGATCGACCCGTCGGGTCTCGGCGGCTTCGGCTGGCTCAGCCAGTCGCGGTGAGCTCCAGGGACCGCAGGCCGCGGATGACGTAGCCCGGCTTCCACTCCGGCTCCTGCCGCAGCTCCAGCGTGGCCGCGCGGTCCAGGAGCGCCCCGAACGACTCCATGAGCTCGATCCTGGCCAGCGGCGCTCCCAGGCAGAAGTGGATCCCGGCGCCGAAGGATATGTGCGGGTTGTCGGCACGGCCGACGTCGAGCCTGTCAGGGTCGTCGAACACCGTCTGGTCCCGATTGGCCGACCCGAACAACAACGCCACCTCCGCGCCACGCGGGATCTCCACGCCGTGCACCTCGATGTCCTCCAGCACCCAGCGCTCGAACATCTGCAGCGGCGTGTCCCAGCGCATCAGCTCCTCCACGGCCGTGGGCAGCAGCGAGGGGTCCTCGCGCAGCCGTACGAGCTCGGCGGGGTTTCTGAACAGCGACCACCAGCCGTTGCCCGTCACGTTCACGGTGGCCTCGTGACCGGCGTTGAGCAGCAGGACGCACGTGCCGACCAGCTCGTCCTCGGTCAGCTCGGCGATCTGGGTGAGCGCGCTGATCAGATCGTCGCCGGGGCGCGGCCGGCGCTCGGCGGCCAGGGCCCTGAGGTAGCCGGCGAACTCCTCCGCCGCTCGGACCGCGGCGTGCTGGGCGTCGGGGGCGGGGTTGAGCTCGTACATGCCGCAGATGCCGGCCGACCACGGGCGCAGCAGGTGGCGGTCCTGGTCGGGGATGCCGAGCATCTCGGCGATCACGGTGACCGGCAGCGGCTCGGCGACCTCGGCGATCAGGTCGCCGCCGCCCTTGGCGACGTACGTGTCCACCAGCTCCCGGGCGATGGCGCGCACGCGGGGGCGCAGCGACTCGACCATGCGCGGCGTGAACGCCTTGGAGACCAGCCGGCGCAGCCTCGTGTGCACCGGCGGCTCCACGTCGAGCATGCCTGCCCTGATCACCCGCCAGAACGGCTCCTGGAACTCCGGCTCCGGCGGCCTGCCGAACTCCTCGTGCGTGGCCACGTGCAGGTAGGACCGGCCCAGGCGGCGGTCTCTGAGCAGCGCGTTGACGTCCGCGTGGCGCGAGATCAGCCACTGGTTCGTCGGTTCGAAGTAGCTGATCGGGGCCTCGCGCCGCAGCTCTTCGTAGACGCCGTACGGGTGAGCCACGAAATCCGGATTCCAGGGATCAAAGCGCATCATTTCATCTTAGAAGCCGGATCCTCCGTCGCGGGAGTGCCCTCTTCCGTCTCCTCCTCCAACGCCCGCTGCCTGGCGTGCCTGCCGCGCATGCGGATGTTCAGCAGCTCCACGATCACCGAGAACGCCATCGCGAAGTAGATGTAGCCCTTGGGGATGTGCTGGCCGAGCCCCTCGGCGACGAGCATCACCCCGATCAGCACGAGGAACGCCAGCGCCAGCATCTTGATGGTCGGATGCCGGTCGACGAACCTGCTGATCGGCCCGGAGGCGAACAACATCACCAGCACCGCCACCACGACCGCCGCGACCATCACGCCGAGCTCGTCGACCATGCCGACGGCCGTGATCACGGAGTCGAGCGAGAAGACGACGTCGAGCACCATGATCTGCACGATGACGGACGTGAAGGAGGCCGCCGCGGCCTTCCTGCCGTCCTTGCCGTGCGGCCCCTCCATGCTGTGGCCGATCTCCGTGACGCTCTTGGCCAGCAGAAACAGGCCGCCCAGGAGCAAGATCAGATCGCGTCCCGAGATGTCGTGGCCGAAGACCGCGAACAGCGGATCGGTCAGGCGTACCACCCACGACAGCCCGAGCAGCAGGAGCAGGCGGCTGATCAGCGCCGCGGCCAGGCCGAGCACGCGGGCCCGGTCACGCTGCTCCGGGGGCAGCTTACCCGCCAGGATGGAGATGAAAATGATGTTGTCGATCCCCAGCACGATCTCCAGGGCGACGAGGGTGAGAAAACCGATCCAGATTTGCGGGTCAGCCACCCATTCCAGCATTTACGCACCTCCAAGGCATGTGACGGCGGGTCTCCCGGTAGCAACGACTCAGCTGTCCCATAAGTTCGCCCGCTTGCGATCCATGCCCTGGTACGGGTTATAGTCCTTGACGTAGGTCATGAGTGCCAGCGACAAGCCCCGGCTAGCTGGCCGGCAACCCTCGCGTCCGCGGCGGGGTGCCCCGGGTGAAGACCTGGTCCGTCACGAGGTGTGGCGGGCAAGCGCGGGCTCCGCTGGCTGCTCCAGGGGTCCGACGACCCCGAGGAGGATTGCCGTGTCCACGCTGACGATCTTCAAGTCCGCTCACGTCCGGGCGGACGAGGCTCCCGCCACCACCGAGGAACGGCGCGTCCCCGCCGTGCTCGGCGCCGACCTCAAGGTCCCGGTCAAGGGCGGCAGGCTGGTGAGCTACGCCAATCTCGACTACGCCGCCAGCGCCCCTTGTCTCGCGCCGGTCAGCGCGGCCGTCGCCGCCGCGCTCCCTGCCTACTCCAGCGTCCACCGCGGCGCGGGCTACGCCTCCCAGCTCACCACCGCCCGCTACGAGCAGGCCCGTCACACGGTCAGCGCGTTCGCCGGCGCCCGGCCGGACGACGCCGTGATCTTCACCCGCAACACCACCGACGCCACCAACCTGCTCGCCCGCTGCCTGCCCGAGGGCACGACCACCGTGGTCTTCGACACCGAGCACCACGCCTCCCTCCTCCCCTGGCCCCGGTCCGTACGGCTGGCGCCGCCCGCCCTCCCCGGCCAGGCCGTGCGCGCCGCCGACGACGCGCTGGCCGCGATCGACGGGCCCAAGCTGCTCGTGGTCACCGCCGCCTCCAACGTCACCGGCGAGCTGTGGCCCATCGCCGCGCTGGCCCACATCGCGCACCGGCACGGCGCCAGGATCCTGGTGGACGCCGCGCAACTCGTACCGCACCGGCGGCTCAACCTCACCGCGCTCGATCTCGACTACGTGGCCTTCTCCGGGCACAAGCTCTATGCGCCCTTCGGGGCCGGCGTGCTGATCGGGCGGCGTGACTGGCTTGCCGAGGCGGAGCCGTACCTGAGGGGCGGGGGCGCGGTCCGGTCGGTGGCCGGCGCCGTCGAGTGGCACGACGACCCGGAGCCGCGGCACGAGGCGGGCACGCCGAACGTGCTCGGCGCCATCGCGCTGGCCGCGGCCTGCGACGCGCTCACCGCCACCGGGTGGACCCCGCTGGTGCGGGAGGAGGAGCGGCTGATCGCCCGGCTGCGTGCCGGTCTCGCCTCGATCGAGGGCGTACGCGAGCTGTCCCTGTGGGGGGAGGACCACCCGCGCGTGGGCATCGTGTCGTTCACCGTCGACGGGCGCCCGGCCCGCGAGGTGGCGGAGGTGCTGTCCGGCGAATATGGCATCGGGGTGCGCGACGGCAAGTTCTGCGCGCACCCGTTCGTCCGTCACCTGGTGGACGTGCACGCGGGCGGCGGCTGCGAGGACGGCACGGCATCAGCGGTGCGCGCCTCGATCGGCATCGGCACCACGCAGGAGCACGTGGACCGGCTGATCGAGGCGCTGCGCGACCTCACCTCCCGCTGAGTCAGCCTTTCGGCGGTTCGCCGCGGCGCGGCGGCGGCTCGTCGCCGACCAGGGCGTCGATGTCCCGCATGTCCTTGTCGCTGAGCGTGCTGTCCTTCGGCGCGCTCGGCTGCCGGGGCACCTGGGGAGGCTCCTGCTGCGCCGGCTCGGGCGTCGTCGGCCCCCCGGCCGCACCGGTCGTCGTCGTGCCGGTCGTGGCCGTGCCGGGCCTGGCGGGCGCGCGGGCGGCGAGCTCCGCCTCGGCCGCACGGCGTTCGGCACGCCTGCGCGACATCGTGCGGACGATGCCGTCCAGGCCGAACCTGCCGCCGCCCAGCACGAGGAACAGCAGGCACAGCGTGCCCAGTGCGGCCGGCAGCTCCCAGCCGTTGTCGGAAGACAACGGGGTGAGCCCCCAGTGCACGAAGAAGATGGCGCCCAGCATGTTGATCAGCAGCAGCAACGCCACCGGCCTGACCAGCAGGCCAAGGATGAGGAAGATGCCGCCGACGGTCTCCACGACGGTCGCGTAGGAGGCGGCCAGCTCGGGCAGCGGGATCCCCGACTCCCTGAAGCCCTGTGCGGTGGCGCCGAGGCCGCCCTGCCACTTCTGCCATCCATGAGCAAGGAAGATCACGCCCGTCACCACGCGCGCGATCAGGGCCGCGACGTCGAACAATACCCTTTTCATGGTTATTTCTCCCCCCATTCCAGGTATCCCTCCCCATGTCCGACTTCGGAATGCATGGTCATACCAAGCTTTGACCGTCCACCCCGCGCTGGATCGACACCCACGACGGTGGCAGCATGGCCGTATGACGGAACGCGTGGTCGGACTCGGTGCGGGCGCGAAAGAACTGGCCACCGAGGACATGATCCTCAACATCGGCCCCCAGCACCCGTCGACCCACGGGGTGCTCAGGCTCCGGCTGACGCTCGACGGCGAGCGCATCGCCACCGCCGAGCCGATCATCGGCTACATGCACCGCGGCGCGGAGAAGTTGTTCGAGGTCCGCGACTACCGCCAGATCATCATGCTCGCCAACCGGCACGACTGGCTGTCGGGGTTCGCCAACGAGTTGGGCGTGGTGCTCGCCGCCGAACGCCTGCTCGGCATGGAGCCGCCGGTCCGGGCCGTGTGGGCGCGTACGCTGCTCGCCGAGCTCAACCGGGTGCTCAACCACCTGATGTTCCTCGGCTCCTACCCCCTGGAACTAGGCGCGATCACCCCGCTGTTCTACGCCTTCGACGAGCGCGAGCGCATCCAGGCCGTCATGGAGGAGATCTCCGGCGGACGCATGCACTACATGTTCAACCGGGTCGGCGGGCTCAAGGAGGACCTGCCACTCGGCTGGCTCGACCGCGTGTCGGCGGCCGTCGAGCAGACCCGCCGCCGCGTGCCCGACATCGAGAACCTCATCCTGCACAACGACATCTTCCTGGCCCGCACCACGGGCGTCGGCGTGCTGACCCACGACCAGATCATGCAGTACGGCGTCAGCGGCCCCATCGCCCGCGCCTCCGGCGTCGACTTCGACCTGCGCCGCGACGACCCCTACCTCGCCTACCCCGAACTGCCCGTCAAGGTGGTCACCAGGAGCGCCGGCGACTGCCACGCCCGCTTCGAGGTCCTGCTCGAACAGCTCAAGGTCTCGCTCGACCTGGCCGACGCCTGCGCCGAACGGCTGCGCGCGCTTCCCCCCGGGCCGATCAACCAGCGGCTGCCCAAGGTGCTCAAGGTGCCGGAGGGCCACACGTACGCGTGGACCGAGAACCCGCTCGGCATCAACGGCTACTACCTCGTCTCCAAGGGCGACAAGACGCCGTGGCGGCTCAAGCTGCGCTCCGCCTCCTACAACAACGTCCAGGTCCTGCGCGAGATGTTGCCCGGCCACCTGGTGGCCGACATGGTCGCCATCCTCGGCTCGATGTTCTTCGTCGTGGGTGACATCGACAAGTGACGACGCAAGAACGCGACAAGTACGTCGACTGGCTGCGCGCCCTGAGCCTGATCGTCGTGGTGGTGTGGCACTGGGCGTTCACCATTCTCGAATGGAAGCCGCACGGCCCCGAGCCCACCAGCCCGCTGGGCTTCACCTCCGGCCTGTGGATCCTCACCTGGCTGCTGCAGGTGCTGCCGCTGTTCTTCTACGTCGGCGGTCACGTCCACCTGCTGTCCTGGAACCGGGCCAGAGCCCAGGGCGTCGGCATCGGCTCGTTCGTCCTGCGGCGCATCCGCGCGCTGGCCTTACCCGCACTGTTCCTGTCCGGCGTGTGGGTCCTCATCGGAGCCACCGTCACGTGGGCGTTCGACGTCGACTGGATGTGGCGGGTGGTGCTGCTGGTGCTCAGCCCGCTGTGGTTCCTCGGCGTCTACCTGGTGCTGATCGCGCTGCTGCCGGTGGCGCTCTGGCTGCACAACCGCTACGACGTGCTCGCCCTGATCTGGCTCGGCGGCGCGGCCCTGGTGATCGACGTGGTGCGCTTCAGCTACGGCGTCGACCCGGCGGGCTGGCTCAACATGCTCATCGTCTGGGGGCTCGCCCACCAGGCCGGCTTCTTCTACGACCGGGTCGTGGCGCTGCCCCGGCGCTACGACAAGGGGCTGCTGTGGACCGGGCTGTTCGCCCTGTTCGGGCTCGTCTACTCGGGCATCTATCCCGGGTCGATGGTAGGCGTGCCCGGCGACAAGTGGTCCAACATGGCGCCGCCCACGTTCGTGATCGTGGCCCTCCTGCTCTTCCAGATCGGCCTCGTCGAGGTGCTGCGGCCGTCCATGGAGCGCGTACTCGGGCGGCCGGGCTGGCGCCGGGTGAACGACTTCATCAACCGCTACTCGCTGCCGCTGTTCCTCTTCCACACCACGGGAATGGCCATCGCGCTGGGGTTGTCGTGGTGGTGGTTCGGCACCATGGGCACGCGGATCCCGCCCGACCTGAAATGGTGGCTGGAGCGCCCCATCGCCGTCATCGGCCCGCTGGTCTGCACCGCCCCGGTCATCTACCTCTTCGGCCGACGCCGCCGCACGCCTGTACGTCAAAAGCAGGGCGAGGACGTCGGCCGCTCCCTAGGCTCGGAACATGGCTGACATCGGCTTTCACGCCACCGCCGAGGACGAGCGGATCATCCGTGCCGCGCTGCGGGAAGGTGAGCGGCCGAGCGACGTGATCCGCCGCGCGCTCCGCGTCCTGCACCGGGAGATGTGGCACGACCGGGTCCGCAGAGGCGCCCGGCGCAGCACCGAAGACCTTCCCGGCGAGCACTAGTCGCGCTTCTGCTCCTCGGGCTCCTTGGGGATGCGGCAGGCGTGCTCCAGGTAGAGGGCGGCGCAGACGAGCACGACGCACGACACCAACGACCCCGTGGCGACGAGGAACTCGCCCCTCGGCGTCTCCCTGTCGAGCAGTTGCACGGTGTGCAGCCCGAACCCGGCGAAGATCCCCCCGAACACCGCCCCCGCATACGCCGACGCCTTCGCCAGCGCGGCCAGCCGGGCCACCGCCATCGGCTCCACCGGCTTCGTGCCGGGTTTCCGCCCGATCCGGGCCTTGGTCAGCCACGCGGTGTAGCCCTCGCCGATGGCCAGCAACGTCACCGTGGGGATCGCGGTCCACGGCATGAGCGGCAGGTCGGAGTAGACGGGCCGGATCACCACCCAGGTGAGCAGCGCGACGACGACGAGGATGCCGACCAGATGGCCGGGGCGGGTGGGCCTCAATCCGGCCTCTGCAGTTTGAGATCCTCGCGCAGGCGTACGCCCTGCCGGTCGAGCCCCTCCAGCAGGTCGGCCACCCGGCCGCGCCCGGGCAGCACCGCCTCGGGGTCGGCCTTCGACCACGGCACCAGCACGAACGCGCGCTCGTGAGCGAGCGGATGCGGCAGCGTCAGCTCGGGATCGTCGCTGACGGACTCGCCCACCACGATCAGGTCGACGTCGAGCGTGCGCGGCCCCCACCGCTCCTCGCGGACCCTGCCGAAGGCGTCCTCGACGTTGAGCGCCCGCTCCAGCAGCCGCGCCGGCTCCAGCGTGGTCTCGGCGATCACGATCGCGTTGAGGTAGGGGCGCTGCCCGGACGGGCCGCCGACCGGGTCGGTCTCGTAGACGGGGGACGCCTGGACGAACTCCAGCCCGGGGGCGTCGAACAGGGTGTCGACGGCGCCCTGCAACGTCTGGAAGCGAGGACCAAGGTTGCTGCCCAGGGCGATGACGGCCTTCATCAGCGGCTCCGCTCGATCGTCACGACCACATCGTCGAACGGCAGCGGGATGGGCGCCGCCGGCTTGTGCACGCTCACCTCGGCCTTGCGCACCAGCTCGCTGGACAGGCACACGTCGGCCAGCCGCTGCGCGAGCGTCTCGATCAGCTCGACCGGCTCCCCCTCCACAACCCTGACCAGGGCCTCGGCCAGCTCGCCATAGTGGACGGTCTTGGCGAGGTCGTCGCCCGCCGCCGCCGGGGCGGTGTCGAGGAACAGCGTCGCGTCGATCACGAACTCCTGCCCGAGCTCCCGCTCGGCAGCGAGCACGCCGTGTCTCCCCCAGGCCCGCAGACCCTTGAGAGCGATGCGGTCAGCGCTCAAGCTCGCCGTCCTCCTCCTCGTCGTCGTCACTCTGGAGCACCGGCGAGCCGTGGTGCATCCACAACCGCCATCCCTGCGGGGTGCGGAGGTAGACGTTGCTGGCCACCACCTTGCCCGCGGCGAAGCTGGACTCACCCTCCTCGCCCGCGGTGAGGATGTTCTCGACGCAGGTGAGCACGGCCACGTCACCCAGCACGGTCGTGTTGACGTCGGTCAGCACGAACTGGATGTAGGTGGTGTTGGCCATGATCAACGCCCAGGACCGCAGCACCTCGGAGCGGCCCGTCAGCAGGGTCCAGCCCGGGTGCACGCAGCTCACCTGCTCGTCACCGGAGTCCTCCGCCCAGATCTCGGTCATCTTGTCGAGATCGGCGTTCTCGATCGCGGTGTAGAACTCCTGGTTCACCGTCTCGATAGCGGCGGTGTCGACGCTCATGTGTTGGCTCCGGCTCTCTTCCATGCGGCGGCCACGCGCACGGCATCGGCATTGGGACCTACCTCGTGCACGCGCACGCACCAGGCGCCCGCGTGGGCGGCCAGCGCGGTCACCGCCAGCGTGGCGTCGTCGCTGCGGCTGAACGGCCGGGGTGTGCCGTCGGGGTCGGCCAGCAGCCGGCCGAGGAACCGTTTGCGCGACGCCCCCACCAGCAGCGGGAAACCCATCTCGGCGAGTTTCGGGATGCCTGCCAGCAGCGCCCAGTTGTGGTCGGCGTTCTTCGCGAAGCCGAGCCCCGGGTCGATCACGATCTGCTCCTCCGTGACGCCCTCCGCCAGCACCAGGTCGACCCGTTTGCTCAGCTCCTCGCGCACCTCGGTGACCACGTCGGCGTAGACGGCACGGCTGTCCATGTCGTGGCTGTGGCCGCGCCAGTGCATCACGACGTAGGGGACGCCGGTCGCGGCGACCGCGCGGGGCATGTCGGGGTCGGCCAGCCCGCCGCTCACGTCGTTGACGAGCCGTGCGCCCGCCTCGACCGCGGCCCTCGCGACCTCCGCTCGCATCGTGTCGACGCTGACCCGCACGCCCTCCGCGTCGAGCGCCCTGATCACCGGGACGACCCGGGCCAGCTCTTCCTGCAGCGACACCCTGGCGGCGCCGGGACGGGTGGACTCGCCGCCCACGTCGACGATGTCGGCGCCCTCACGGACCAGGTCGAGGCCGTGCCGGATCGCGACGTCCTCGTCGAACCAGCGGCCGCCGTCGGAGAACGAATCGGGCGTCACATTGACCACGCCCATGACAAGGCACCGATCCGCACCTCCCGGCACGTTCATGGGCACGCTAGTCATGGACCAAGCCTAGGCGCTTGCGGACACCTGATGACATCGTGGGTACCCCGTTCAGTCGTCAGCGGCCCAGGATCAGCGCCATCGCCTCGGATCGGGTCTTGTCGCTGGTGCGGAAGTCACCGCGAACCGCCGAGGTCACGGTCTTGGCGCCGGGCTTGCGCACCCCCCGCATCGTCATGCACAGATGCTCGGCCTCGACCACCACGATGACGCCGCGCGGCTCCAGCACCCGCATGAGCGCGTCGGCGATCTGCGAGGTCATGCGCTCCTGCACCTGGGGGCGGCGGGCGAACACGTCGACCAGGCGGGCCAGCTTGGACAGGCCCGTCACCTCGCCGCGCTGGTTGGGGATGTAGCCCACGTGGGCCACCCCGTGGAACGGGACCAGGTGGTGCTCGCAGGTCGAGTAGACCTCGATGTCCCTGACGAGCACCATCTCGTCGTGGTCGACGTCGAAGACCTTGGTCAGCACGTCTTCAGGCGTCTGGCCGAGCCCGGAATACTGCTCGGCCATGGCGCGAGCGACCCGGGCGGGCGTGTCGAGGAGGCCGTCGCGGTCGGGATCCTCGCCGATGGCGTAGAGGATCTCGCGAACGGCCTTCTCGATCCGCCCCTGGTCGATGTCGTGCTGAGTCACGCACTGTCTCCGGACGGGAGGGCGTCCTGGTGGCCCGCGCCGAGCGAGCCGTTGGCCGACTGCTCCTTCGGGGTCAGGATCGGCGGGCGGTCGGAGGGCAGCCGCTTGCCGTAGCCCGCGTAGGACGGGCGGTGCTCCCTGATGACCACCGGGCCGAAGATCTGGAGCACCTGCTCGCGGGAGAGGGTCTCCTTCTCCATGAGCTCGAGCACGAGGTTGTCGAGCACGTCGCGGTATTCGACCAGGATGTCCCAGGCCTGGTCGTGCGCCGTCTCGATCATCCTGCGGACCTCCTCGTCGATCGTGGAGGCGATCTTCTCGGAGTAGTCGCGCTCGTGACCCATCTCGCGCCCGAGGAAGACCTCGGCCTGGCCGCTGCCGAACTTGCGGGCGCCGAGCTGCTCGCTCATGCCGTATTCGGTCACCATGCGGCGGGCGACGGCCGTGGCCTTCTCGATGTCGTTGGAGGCGCCGGTGGTCGGCTCGTGGAAGACGAGCTCCTCCGCCGCGCGGCCGCCGAGCAACATCGCGAGCTGGTCCATCATCTCCGACCTGGTGGCCAGGAACTTGTCCTCCATCGGCAGCGTCATCGTGTAGCCGAGCGCGCGGCCGCGGGACAAGATCGTGATCTTGTGCACCGGGTCGGAATTGGGCAACGCGTGCGCCACCAGCGCGTGACCGCCCTCGTGGTAGGCGATCATCTTCTTTTCCTTGTCGGACATGACCCGTGTCTTGCGCTCGGGGCCTGCCATGACGCGGTCGATCGACTCCTCGAGGAGCTCCATCGTGATCAGCTTCTGGTCGGCCCGCGCGGTGAGCAGGGCCGCCTCGTTGATCACGTTGGCCAGGTCGGCGCCGGTGAACCCGGGGGTGCGGCGCGCGATGACGTCGAGGTCGACGTCGGGGGAGAACGGCTTGCCCCGCCCGTGCACCTTGAGGATGCCTTTGCGGCCCTCGAGGTCGGGCCGGTCGACGGTGACCTGCCGGTCGAAACGGCCGGGACGCAGCAGCGCCGGGTCGAGGATGTCGGGCCGGTTGGTGGCCGCGATGAGGATCACGCCGCCCTTGACGTCGAAGCCGTCCATCTCGACGAGCAGCTGGTTGAGCGTCTGCTCGCGCTCGTCGTGACCGCCGCCCAGGCCGGCGCCGCGGTGGCGGCCGACCGCGTCGATCTCGTCGATGAAGATGATCGCCGGGGCGTTGGCCTTCGCCTGCTCGAACAGGTCACGCACACGCGAGGCGCCGACACCGACGAACATCTCGACGAAGTCGGAACCGGAGATGGAGTAGAACGGCACGCCCGCCTCGCCCGCGACCGCGCGGGCCAGCAGCGTCTTGCCGGTGCCGGGCGGGCCGTAGAGCAGCACGCCTTTGGGGATCTTGGCGCCGATCGCCTGGAACTTGGCCGGGGCCTGCAGGAACTCCTTGATCTCCTGGAGCTCCTCGATGGCCTCGTCAGCGCCTGCGACGTCGGAGAAGGTCGTCTTGGGGGTGTCTTTGGTGATCAGCTTGGCCTTCGACTTGCCGAAGTTCATCACCCGGGAGCCGCCGCCCTGCATCTGGTTCATGATGAACAGGAAGATCAGCACGATGATGACGATCGGCAGGAAGCTCACCAGAAGGCTCACCAGGAAGTTTTCCTGCGGCACCTCGGTGGCGAAGCTCTTGGTCTTGCCCGCGTCGACCTGAGCCTGGAGCTCGTCGGTCAGCTTGCTGCCGTAGCCGGTGACCCAGTCCGACTGGATCAGCTTCGTCGGGGCGTCGCCGGCCTTCACCACGACGGGGTTGGTCAGCGTCACCTCGATCCGGTTGTCCTTATCGATGATCTTGGCGTTGCTGACGTTTCCGGCGCGAATCTGCTGGAGAACCAGGGACGTGTCGGCCGGCTTGTAATTGCCGCCACCGCTCCAGAGCTGGGTGACGAGCAGGAGCAGCACGACGATGCCCAGGATCCACAGCAGTGGCCCACGTGTAAATCGCTTGAGATCCATCCGATGCGGAACCCCTTGCGGGCCCGTCCCTTCCTGACCATGGCCTTGAACCCGGGTCGCCCCGGGGCCGCGGCATCCGACACCGCGACTTCTGACTACCCGAAGGGGACACGGGGTCACCCTCCAGAAGTCCGAAGGTACACCGGCACAGCGCACGGAGGGACCCGCCCGCTACACCGGTCTTGCCCTATCAACGTACGTCACGTTGCGCAGTGTTCCCGGTCCGCCGGGAACACTGCCGGATTGCTAGGTGTAAACGTGCGGAGCGAGCGTGCCGATGAACGGCAGATTGCGGTATCGCTCCGCGTAGTCGAGCCCGTAACCGATGACGAACTCGCTGGGAATGTCGAAACCAACGTATTTCACCTCGATAGGCACCTTCACCGCGTCAGGTTTGCGCAGCGCGGCGCAGATCTCCAGCGAGGCCGGATTGCGCGATTTCAGGTTTTCCAGCAGCCAGTGCAAGGTCAGGCCGGAGTCGATGATGTCCTCGACGATCAGCACATGACGGTCGAGGATGTCGGTGTCGAGGTCTTTCAGCACGCGTACGACGCCGGACGACCTGGTGCCGGCACCGTAGGACGACACCGCCATCCAGTCCATCTGCACGGGCACGTGCAGAGCCCTCGCCAGGTCGGCCATCACCATGACCGCGCCCTTGAGCACGCCCACGAGCAGGACTTCCTTGCCCGCATAGTCGTCGTCGATCCGGCCGGCGAGCTCTTTGATCCTGGCCTGGAGGTCGTCCTCGGAGATGAGGACCTTCTCCAGGTCATTGCCCATGTCGGCAGCGTCCACCTGTGGTTCCTTACGGGATGGGACTGATGGCGAGTATCAGGGTGCCATACCGCCGCACGGCGGACAGACCCCCGGGCAGGTCCACCGCCTTCTGCCCGCGCCACCGCGTGACCAGCCGGTCCACGGCCAGCACGTGGGCGGCCGACAGGGCTCCCGGCGGTGCTCCCGCCGCGATGGCCGCACGGCGCAGCACCCTCCGCCTGACGGCGTCGGGCAGCTTCTCCAACTCCGCCGTGGACAGCGCGACCGACTCTCCGATATCGCTAAGAGCGCAATTTCGGTACGCCGACTCCGCCCACCGATCCAGGGCGTCGGCGTCCTCGCGCGCCATCCCCGCGGTCCTCGCGAGCGCCTCCGCGACCCCCGGGCCGAGCTCCCTCTCCAACACCGGCAGCACCTGCCTCCTGACGCGGACCCTCGTGTAGCGGGGATCCACGTTGTGCGGGTCGTCCCACGGAGACAGGCGCAGCGCCTGGCAGGCGGCGACCGTGGTCGCCCGCGGGAGGTGGAGGAACGGGCGGAGCCAGCGGCCGCTCCTGGCCGCCATGCCGGACAACGAACGCAGTCCGCTCCCCCTCGCCAGGCCGAGCAGGACCGTCTCCGCCTGGTCGTCCCTCGTGTGGCCGAGCAGGACCGCCGGCGCCTGGAGCCGGTCGGCCGCCTCGGCCAGCGCGGCGTAACGCGCCTCCCTGGCCGCCGCCTCGGGGCCGCCCGCCGTGCCCACCGTCACCGCGAGCACCTCCACCGGATCGAGCCCCATCCCCCGGGCCAGCCCCGCCACCGTCTCGGCGCGCTCGGCCGAGCCCGGCTGGAGCCGGTGGTCCACGGACAACACGCCCGCCCGCAGGCCCATCCTGGGGGCCACGAACGCCAGGGCGGCCGACAGGGCGAGGGAGTCGGCTCCGCCGCTGCACGCCGCGAGGACCAGCGCGCCCTCCTCGGCGTCGGCCAGCGCTTCGCGCACGGCCCTGCGCACGTCGGCTACTGCTGGATGTGGCCCCACGAGGCCATTCTCCCGGTTCCCGCCGCCACTTCCGGCAACCCGCCGCCGCCACGGCAACCCACCCGTCGTCACACAGTCTCTACGGCGACCCGCCGGTCACCCGGCAACCACGGGCAACCGGTCGAAGCGCGACCGCCCCCCGGAGACCCCGCCGGAGTCCGACCGTCCCCAGGACACCCCGCCCCAGGACACCCCGCACGGCTTCCGGCCGCCACCGGCGATCCGGGCGGGTGACGCGGGTCAGGCCGGGAGGGCCGGAGTGCCTATGACGCGGGCGACCCAGGCGTCGGGGTCGGAGATCTCCGGTGTCGTCGGCAGCGTCTCGGGCGAGGTCCAGATCTTGTTGAAGCCGTCCATGCCGGCCCGGTCGACCACGGTGCGGACGAAGGCCGAGCCCTCCGCGTACTGCTTCATCTTGACCTCGATCCCCAGCAGGCGCCGGACCGTGCGGTCGAGGCGGGAGCCACCCTCGCGGCGCTGGGCGAACTTGGCGCGGATGTCGGCGACCGACGGCACCACGGAAGGGCCGACGGCGTCCATCACGTAGTCGCCGTGCCCTTCGACCAGGGTCATCACGGCCGTCAGGCGGTCGAGGATCTCCTTCTGGCCGGGCGACTGGATGGCGTCGATGAGGTTGCCCTCGCCGCCGCGCACCACGTCGGCCACCGTGTCGGCGGCGTTGCGCAGGCGTTCGAGCAGGGTGGGCAGGTCGAGATCGGACGCGAGCAGGAACTCGGTCATCTGCGACCGTACGTATTCGCGCAACCACGGCACGCCCGTGAACTGGACGCGGTGGGTCTCCTCGTGGAGGCAGACCCAGAGGCGGAAGTCGTGCGGATCGACGCCCATCTCGCGCTCGGCGTGGACGATGTTGGGCGCGACGAGGGTCAGGCGGCCCGTCGGCTCCTCGCCGGTCGGGTCGGGCGGGAGGAAGAGCTCGTACTGGCCCAGCACGCGCGAGGCCAGGAACGCCAGGACGGCGCCGACCTCGACGCCCGTGATGCGGGAGCCCACGGCCGTGACGATGGCGGGTGGCGGATTGTCGCCGCCGCTCATGCGCTGGGTCAAGGGTTCGAGCACCACGCGGAAGCCCTCGACGTTGGCCTTGATCCAGCCCGGCCGGTCGACGATGGTCGCGGGCTGCGGCGCGGTGTCGGTGTGAATTTTCGTGAACTCGCGCACGTGGCCCTCGGCCTCACGTGACAGGGTGCGGAGCTCGGCGACGGCCTGCCTGGCCTCCTCCCGGCTCACCTGAGGACCGGGGCGCACCAGGCGCGTGCCGGTCGTGACGGCCAGATCCCAGTCGATCACCTGCATAACGTCCACCGTACGTGCTTCTCGTCGTACCCGCGAAGGTCCCCGGCCGAGCCGCGATCCGCAGGATCGCCATCAACCCGCGAGGGAGCGCCGGTGTCTGGACTGAGGAGAGAGGAAGCGCAGCGACCGAACGACGAGGGAAGACACCGGACCCAAGCGACCGAGCCGCGATCCGCAGGATCGCCATAAATACAGTCAACTGCGGGCGACGATGGCGGCGAGGCGGTCGAGTACGGGCTCGGCGGTGACGGGGACGTGGTCGGCCATGAAGGCGAACGTGACCAGTCGCCCGTCTTTCGTGGTGGCCAGTCCTGCCAGGGTGTTGACGTTGTTGAGGGTGCCGGTCTTGGCGCGTACGAGGCCGACCTGGCCCTTGCTGTCGGCGGCGGTGAAGCGGCGGCCGTTGCCGAGGGTGCCGGAGAATCCGGCGATCGGCATGCCGGAGGCGATGGCGTGCAGGTCGGGGTGGTTCGCGGAGCCGGCCATTGCGATGATCTTGGCCAGGGCGTCGGGGCTGATGCGGTTGCGGATGGACAGGCCGCTGCCGTCGGAGAGCGCGGCGACGCCCTGGGCGGCCCCGAGCCGCTGGAGTACGGCGATCACGCCCTTGGCGCCTCCTTCGAACGACGCCTGTTGTCCTTCCTTGAGTGCGACGTGCCTCATCAGCGCCTCGGCCATGTCGTTGTCGCTCTCGGTCAGGGTGTGCTCCACGAGGGCGTAGACGGGGGCGGAGTCGACCCGGCCGAGTTCGGTGGCGCCGGCGGGGGCTTTGGCCTGGCGCACGGATTTCGACACCGCGATGCCCTCTTTCTTGAGGAGTCTGGCGAAGGCGGCGGCGGCGTATCGGGGCGGGTCGTCGACTCTGGGGGCGTTGTAGCGGGGGTGCCGGCGGCCTTCGTCGATGGCGAGGGCGTGGACGGTGGCGACGTTGCCGTCGGGGATGTAGCTCGGCTTCCAGCCGTCGGCCTTGGTCGGGCCGACGAAGAGGGACGTGTCGTACGAGAGGGTGACTTTCTTGATATTTCGCGACTTGAGGGTGGCGGCGGTGCGGGCGGCCAGCGTCCGGAGCGAGGCCTGCTTCGGGTAGCCGGGCTTGGCGGAAGGGCCGGCGAGCAGCGGGTCACCGCCGCCCACGAGGACGGCGGTGCCGGGTTTGGCGCCCTGGACGACCTTGGTGGACAGGCGGGTGTCGGGCCCCAGAGAGGCGAGCGCGGCGGCGCAGACGGCGATCTTCGTCGTGGAGGCGGGCACGAAGGCGGCGTCGGCGTTGGAGGCGAAGATCTGCTGGCCGGTGACCGCGTCGAGCACGACGGCGCCGACCCTGTCGCCCAGGGCCGCGTCACCCAGCGCGCGGGTGAGCTGCCGCGTCAAAGTACTCTTGGTCGGGAGAGGTCCGTCTCCGGGCTTCGCCGGAAGCTGGGCCAGCACAGGTCCCGCGGTGACCACGGGGGCGGGGGGAGACTCTTCCTGCGGTGACTCCGTCGGCCCGGCCGGTGGAGACTGCCCCGTCAACGCGCTGAGGCTGAAGCCGGTGGTCATCGCGTAAACGCCGATGACGATGGTCAGAGCCTGGAGCACGACGAGGGTGGTCAGCATCACCCACCTGTCGTGCCGCGCCACGTCGCCCGCCCTCTCTCCAGTGTTCGCCTACGAGACATTAACGCCCAGCCGGGGGTGCCCGGGGGCTGAGCGGGGGAGAGAAGCCCGGACCGGGCCCCGGGGAGGCGGGTGATCGCGTTCCCGGACGCCTGGCGAGGTGCTCTCGACCCATGAGAGAGGACCGCGGTGGAGTTCGACGTTGTCGTAGAGATTCCCAAGGGGCAACGGAACAAGTACGAGGTGGACCACGAAACCGGGAAGATCAGGCTCGACCGGCTCCTGTTCACCTCCACGCAGTACCCCGCCGACTACGGCTTCATCGAGAACACCCTCGGTGAGGACGGCGACCCGCTGGACGCGCTGGTGTTGCTGCAGGAGCCGACGTTCCCCGGCTGCTACATCACGTGCCGGGCGGTGGGCATGTTCAGGATGACCGACGAGAAGGGCGGCGACGACAAGGTCCTCTGCGTCCCCTCGACCGATCCCCGCATGCACCACATCCAGGACATCCATCACGTGTCGGAGTTCGACCGGCTGGAGATCCAGCACTTCTTCGAGGTCTACAAGGACCTCGAGCCGGGCAAGTCGGTCGAGGGCGCCAACTGGGTGGGCCGCATCGAGGCGGAGGCCGAGATCGAGCGCTCCTTCCGCCGGGCCAAGGACGAGGGAAACCACGGTCACTGACCGTCAGCGGGGCCTGGTGGCGCCCACCAGGTCCCCGCGGTAGATCGAGGCGACCCGTACGACGTCGCCGGTCTGCGGCGCGTGCACCATCTGGCCCCGGCCGACGTAGATCCCCACGTGGTGGATGGTGCCGGGGTCGTCGCTGATGTGGCCGAAGAACACCAGGTCGCCGCGGTGCAGCTGGTCGAGCGGCACGTGCGGGCCCGACGTCCACTGGGTGCCGGTCCAGTGGTCGAGCCGCACGCCGACCTTCTCCCAGGCGCGCATGGTGAGCCCCGAGCAGTCGTAGGTGTCGGGGCCGTCGGCCGCCCACACGTACGGCTTGCCGAGCTGGGTGAGCGCCCAGTTGGCCGCGACGTCCCCCAGCGCCGACCCGCGGGAGGTGAGCCCGGCGACCGACGCGGCCGCGGCCTTGCGGCGGGCCAGCCGCTGGGCGCGGGTGCGGGCCGCGTCGACCTTGCGCTGGAGGTGCTCCTCGCGGGCCCGCAGCGCCTTCGTTTCACGCAGTTGCCTCGCCACGGCCTCCTTGGCGGCGATCTTGGCGAGTCTGGCGCGTTCGGTGGCGGCCCTGTGGGCGGCGTAGGCGTTGGCGGCCTCGATGCGCAGGATGTTCGCGACCTCCTGGGCGTCGCGCATCCTGGCGAGGATCGCGGCCCGCTCGCTGCTCATGTGTTCGAGCACGCCCGCCCGGTGCAGCAGGCCGCTTGTCTCGCCCTGGTCGATGAGGATGCCGAGGAACGGCTCCCGCATCGCCACGCCGCCGTAGGTCTCCGCCGCCAGCAGCGCGACGTCGCGCCGGGCCAGCTCGACCTCGGCGTCGGCCGCCGCGAGTCGCGCCTTGGCCTGCTCGTTGGCCTGCTCGGCGCGCCGGAGCTGGACGAGCTCCCCGTTGTACGCCTCCACCAGCCGCTCGACCTCGGCGGCCAGCCGGTCGAGCCGTGACTGGGCGGTCGCCAGCTTGGCGCTGGTCTCCCCTAGCCGCTTCGACCGCTCGCGTACGGTCTGGCGGGCCTTCTTGACGTCACGCGAGGAGGGGACGGGCTCCGCCATGACCGGCGGGCACATGCCGACCAGCAGGCAGCCCACGAGCAGCCCAGCCCGGAATGCGCGCATAGGTCCCCCTGGAAGCAGATGGTCACTCTATGCACACAGTCCCCGACAGTTGACGTGCGTAACAGGGGTTTACGCAGGTCAGCCGCTTTCCGTAGGCGTTGCCGAAGGTTCCTCGGTGTGCGGCGGGGTAGCCGTTTGCGTCGGCTTGGGGGTGGTCGGGGTGGGCGTCACCGTGACGGTGGGGATCGGCGTCATGGTCGGGGTGGGGATGCGGGTCGGGGTGCGGGTCGGGGTGAAGGTCCGGGGCGGCCCACCGGGGGGCCTGAACGTGTGCCGCGGCCGCGAGGGTCTGACCGGAGGGGGCTCCGCAAGGGACGGCTCCACCGGCCGTACGTGCGTCGGAGGGAGGCCCGGCGGCCGCCCCTGCCCGGTGGGCCGCGGGCCGGGCGACGGCGGCGGGCCGCCGGTCGGCGAGGGCATCAGGGGCGAGGGCGAGGGGATGACCAGGGGCGGCGGGAAATCGGGCGACTCCGTGACGCCGAGCGGGCGCATGGTCGTGGCGTCGACGATGGGCATCACGGTCACCGGCTGGTTCTTCGGCTCGCCCTGCCAGGGCAGCCTGATGCCGGGCGGCTCGCCCGTCGGGGGGAACGCCGCCGTGGCGACGCCCGACAGGCCGCCGTTGTCCCTGCCGATCTGCTGGAAGATCACCGCTATCGCCACCACGGCCGCGACCGCCGCCAGCGCGCCTGCCAGCGCCTGAGGCCACCTTCCAGCGCCCTTGTCCGCGAGAACGGGAAACCCGGCGGCTCCCAGGCCGCTCGTCCGCCTGGCGACGTAGCGCCGGTAGGGCAGCAGCTCCGGGTCGCCGAAGCAGCTCAGCACCCTGACCCGCAGCGCCTCCGGCAGCGCCACGGCCGGCAGCAGCGCGTAGACCTTGGCGGCCGACACCTCGCGGGTGCGGTGGGGCGCGCAGGTCTCGCAGTGCGACAGGTGCCTGATCAGGTGCTCGCGCATCTCCTGGGTCAGCCGGCCGGAGAAGCCGGCGAGGATGCGGGCGCGCGCCGGGCAGTCGTACGGGCCCTTCCCGGCCAGGATCTCGGCCGTGAGCGCGCCGCCCAGGCGCTCGCGGGCCTCCCCCATGACCTGCTCCACCTGGCGCGGCGGGAGGGCGAGGACCTGGGCGAGCTCGGCGGCGGGCAGTTCGTGCCGGTAGGCCAGCTCCAGCACCTCGCGGTCGGCCACGGGCAGGCCGTGGACCGCGTTCCACGCCATGATCCGCAGGTCGGCGTCGGCCGGGTCGTCCAGCGGCGGCGCCTCGGCCAGCGCCTGCGCGGAGCCGGGCGGGGCGCAGGCCCTGCGGCGCAGGCACTCGGCGCGGGCCAGCGCGTACAGCCAGGTGCGCAGCCTCCCCGGGTCGGCCAGCGCGTCCGCGTGCGCCTCGGCCGCGATCAGCGTGTCGCGGAGAGCCACCTGCGCGCTGTCGCCACTCATCAGGAGGGACCAGCAGTAGCGGTAAATGCTCTCCGCATAGGCGTCGTAGAGCGCGGCCACGGCGTCGGCGTCGCGGGCGCGAAGGGCTTCGACCAGAACGCGGTCATCCATGTGACCGAAGGTAATGGATCGGTAACTAGTAGTTCCACCATTTCCGCGCCGTTGGCTCGGCTTGTCGGGCCGCATGTTCGGGTTCCTGATGAATATTCACGATGGCCCCCTGCGCCCCTTTTTGTAGCCCCCGTGCGGCACTGTGCGGCACTATGCAGCCCTGTGTCGCCCTGTGGCCCGATTTATCGAACTTTAGAGCAGAAAATCATTGCTTGTACTTGGAGACGATCTCGGTGCTCCGGTCCACCGCGAACGGCTCGGTCGTCGGCTTGACCGTGTGCACCGGCAGGGCGCCGCCGAGCGCCAGATCCTCGTAAGGACGGCCGGTCGATCCCCAGGTCCGCGCCACGATCTCGGTCTTGGCGACCTTGGCGCGCGCGGGAACTCCCGACACCGTGAGGATGAAGCGCGGCGGGCGGCCCGCTTTCACGTCATCCACGAACGTGCTGCCGCCGGCCAGAAGTTTGCCTGATTTGTCGCGCAGCAACGCGTTGACGACGAGGCTGCTCGCCGCCGTTCTATAAGGATTATCGACATACCCAGTAATAAGGTATGAGCCGTTTTTCTGGCGCAATGTCTGGGTTCGGGTGATGGGAAACTCACGGAACGCCGACGGGATGCGCGCCGCCAGCCGCCACTGCGCGGGGCGGTACTGGATCGTCACCTTGGCCGGCTTCTCGGTGGCGGTGGCCTGGCCGGTGAAGGCCAGCGACCCGCCCGGCGGCACGGCGTCGAGCGGCTGGTCCATCCTGACCACCTCGGCGCCCTTCGTGTCGTGCCCGACGATCGTGGCCACCACGTGCTCGCCGAAATGCCACGGGTTGGTGTTGCTGAGCACGCCGGCCCAGTTGACGGCATATCCGTCGGCGGATTTGACGATATTGGAGACCTGCTCCTTGAGAGCGAGCGGCTTGAGCTCTTGTACGGGCTGTTCCTCGCTCGCGCACCCGGTGAGGCAGATCGCCCCGAGTGCGAGGAGGCTGACGGTTCGGCTACGCGGGATCACTTTGCCGTGATAACCCGTGCATGGGCACGGATGGCAGAGGACACGCGCCTGCCGTACCAAGTCTTTAACGCGGACGCACGACCCTGGACTCGTCCCAGACCGGCTCGGGCGACTCGTAGACCGTGCCGTCGGAGCCGAAGACCAGGAAGCGGTCGAAGTCGGCGGCGAACCAGCGGTCGTGGGTCACCGCCAGCACCGTGCCGTCGAACGCCTCCAGCCCCGCCTGCAGCGCCTCGGCGCTGGCCAGGTCGAGGTTGTCGGTCGGCTCGTCCAGCAGCAGCAGCGTGGACCCCGACAGCTCCAGCAGCAGGATCTGCAGGCGCGCCTGCTGCCCGCCAGAGAGCGATTCGAAGCGCTGCTCCGCGACCCTGCCCGCCAGCTCGTAGCGGGCCAGCGCCTTCATGGCTTCGTTCTTCAGCCTGGCGTGCTCGGTCATGACGATGTCGACGGGGGTGCGGCCGAGCAGCTCGGGCCGGGCATGCGTCTGGGCGAAGTGGCCCGGCACGACGCGGGCGCCCAGCCTGGCCACGCCCTCGTGGCGGACCTGCTCGCCCGCCAGCAGGCGCAGGAAGTGGGACTTGCCCGAGCCGTTGGAGCCGAGCACCGCGACGCGCTCGGCGTACCAGACCTCCAGGTCGAACGGGCGCATCAGCCCGCTGAGCTCCAGCCCTTCGCAGATGACCGCGCGCTTGCCCGTGCGGCCGCCCCGCAGGCGCATCTTGATGTTCTGCTCGCCCGGCGCCACCTCCGGCGGCCCCGCCTCCTCGAACTTGCGCAGCCGCGTCTGGGCGGCGTGGTAGGCGGGGGCCATGCCGTCGTTGTAGCGCGCTTTGTTCTTCAACATGGTGACCAGGGCCTTGAGCTTGGCGTGCTCTTCGTCCCAGCGCCTGCGCAGCTCGTCGAGCCGCTCGTTGCGAGCCTTGCGCGCCTCGGCGTAGGTGGCGAACCCGCCGCCGTGGATCCAGATGCCGCCCGACTCGACGGTGACGATCCGGTCGGCCGCGTTCGCCAGCAGCTGGCGGTCGTGGCTGACCAGCAGCACCGTCTTCGGCGTCTCCTTGAGCTGCTGCTCCAGCCATTCCTTGCCGGGCACGTCGAGGTAGTTGTCGGGCTCGTCGAGCAGCAGGGTCTGGTCGGGGCCGCGCAGCAGCGCCTCCAGGACCAGCCGCTTCTGCTCGCCGCCCGACAGGGTGGCCACGTCGCGATATTTCACCCGTTCGTACGGCACGCCGAGCGCGGCCACCGTACAGGTGTCCCAGAGCACCTCGATGTCGTAGCCGCCGGCGTCGGTGTAGTCGCTGATGGCCTGCGCGTAACGCATCTGCGTCTTCTCGTCGTCGCGCTCCATCATCGCCAGCTCGGCCTCGTCGAGCCGCTCGGCCGCCTGCCGCACGGCGGGCGGCGCGACGCCCAGCAGCAGGGCGCGCACGTCGCTGCCGTCGCGCACGCTGCCGATGAACTGGCGCATCACGCCCAGCCCGCCGGAGCCGGCCACGGAGCCCTCGACCGGCTGGAGGTCGCCGGCGATCAGCCGCATAAGCGTGGTCTTGCCCGCGCCGTTGGGCCCGACCAGCGCCGCCTTCACTCCTTCGCCGATCCGGAAGGACACGTCGTTGAGCAGGGGCCGCCCGTCGGGCAGCACGTATGTCAGATGTCCTACTTCGACGTGACCCATGCGCGCAGGCTACCGGGCCGGTTCGTGACGGAGCATCACCTTTTCCGGCCGCTCAGACGAGCTCGGTCTTGTAGAAGATGCTGGCCTTGCGGGCCTTCGGAACGCCAGAGGCGAGACCCAGGCACAGGCGGGGGCCGCCGGAGGCGAGCTGGATGGCCATGCCCTCCGGCTCGCGGAAGTCGAGCGACCTGCCCGCCTCGGTGCGCGCCCGCTGCACGCGGCTGCCCGTGCGCAGGTCGAGGCACGTGATGAACGAGTTGCCAGGCGGCGGGTTGGCGTCACTGTAGGCGTTGCCGGTCAGGATGTAGACGAAGTCGCCGTAGGCGGCGTACCCCTGGAAGGTGCCCAGACCCGACAGCTGGGGCACGTCGTGGATCGGGTCGGCCGAGCCGGACTTGAGCGCCGCCAGCGAGAACACCGCGAACCGGAAGGAAGCGCCGTCGTGGTAGCGCATGACCAGCCGGTCGGTCGAAGGGTCGATCGCGCAGGTGGTGTTGACCGCTCCAGAGACAGGGCTGAACTTGGTGAGCGCCGACGACGACCTCGTCAGCGTCTGGCCGTTGACGAACTTGAACCGCGCCAGCCTGCTGCCCCTGGCGGAGCTGCCGTCGCTCACCGCGTCGGTCTCGGTCCAGAGGTACGCCGAGCTCCCCGACGGCTCGACCCCGATCTGCACGCCGTGGCCGAAGCCCATGAGGTACATGTGGCCGAGGATCGAGCCGGTCAGGCTCAGCTTGGTCAGGCACAGGTCACCGGCGGTGTTCGAGCCTGCGCCGTTCTTCACCTGGACGGTGTAGATGTGCCCGTTGTCGTTGTCGAAGGCGAACGACTGCAGCACGGTCTCGTCGCGCAGCGCCTTCTTCCAGATCAGAGGGTGGGAGGGCGCGGTCAGCTGGAAGCGGTCTCCCGCTGAGGCGGCGGAGGCGGTGCCGGCGCCCGCCACGGCTGTGGCGGCGACGCCCGCGCCGATCTTGAGCAGGCCTCTGCGGGTGAGCGGCACGCGTGGTGACATCTTCACCATCCGTTCGGCTGGGGGGTTGTACGCAGCGTCACTCTAGTGGCGTGAGGCCCGGGTTCCGGCGAATCCCGGAGGACTCTGGACAGCAAGTGATCTAATGACTAGAACTGTAGGGAGCCTCCTCCCCTAGGACCAGTGATGACGCGATTCCGCTCCGCCCTCGCACCCCTCGCCATCGCGTTGGCCGGCCTGACGGCCGTGCCGCAGCCGGTCTGGGCCGCGCCGCCCAAACCCGCGCCCTCCGCCGCACCGCAGGAGCAGCCGGCCACCGCCGCCTCCGAGTGCGCCCCGACCGTCGCGGGCGCCACCACGAACGCCCGCCTGACCACGTTGTTCACCGCCTACGGCAACGACAACAGCCGCCTGGACGACTGGACGGGCGCCGACGGCACCTACTCGCTCGAACTGCCCGGCGGGAAGGACCTGTGGATCTTCTCCGACACCTTCCTCGGCCAGGTCAACCCCGACGGCTCGCGACCGCCCGTGGTCGAGGAGGGCGGCACGACCGTCTTCCTGAACAACACGTTCGCCGTCGAGCGCGACGGCAGGCTGTCCACGATCCACGACGGCACCGCCGAGAAGCCGACCGCGGTGATGCCGCCGCGCGACGAGGACCACTGGTTCTGGGCCGGCGACGCGACGCTGGCCGGCGGCGTCGTCGAGGTCACCTACCAGGAGTACGAGCGCTTCGGTGACGGCGCGTGGGACTGGCGCTGGCATCGCAACGTGGTGGCCAGGTTCGCCCCCGGGCGGCTCGACGAGCCGATCAGCGTGCACGACCTGCCCTCGGGGCACGGCGTCTCGTGGGCCTCGGCGACCCTGAAGGACGGCGGATACACCTACGTCTACGGCGTGGAGGATCTCGGGTCGCCGAAGTACATGCACGTCGCCAGGGTCAAGGGACAGAGCCTGCTGGGCCGCTGGGAATATCTCAAGGCCGACGGCACCTGGTCGCCCGACGAGGCCGACTCCGCGCGGGTGATGAGCGGGGTGGCGAACGAGTACAGCGTCAGCAAGGTCGGATCCGGATATGTCCTGATCACTCATGACACCACCGAGGCGCTCAACCCGAACATCGTCGCCTACTCCTCCTGCTCCCCGGCCGGGCCGTTCACCGGCAAGCAGCACGTCTACACGACCCCCGAGACCAAGGGCGACGTCTTCACCTACAACGCCCACGCGCATCCCGACGTCGACGGCGACGGGCTCGTGATCTCGTACAACGTCAACAGCTTCGTGAACACCGACCACTACCGTGACGTGTCGATCTACCGGCCCCGATTCCTGGATGTGACGTTCGAGTGAGGCGTAACTGGGCGGCCCGCCTGCGGCACGTCACGATCGACGGGCTGCGGGCGGTCGTGCTGGAGAACGAACGGCTGCGCGTGACCGTCGTGCCGGACAAGGGCGGCGACGTGGTCGAGTTCCTGCACAAGCCCACCGACACCGACTTCGTCTGGCTCTCCCCCCAGGGCCTGCGCGACCCGCGCGACCACCTCCAGGGCGCGGCCGACGACGTCGCCCAGTTCGTCGACCACTACGAGGGCGGCTGGCAGGAGGTCTTCCCCAGCGGCGGCGCGCCGAGCGAGTACCGGGGCGCGCGGCTGGCCCAGCACGGCGAGGTCTCGGGGTTGCCGTGGGAGTGCGAGGTCGTGTCCGACTCCGAGGAGGAGGTCGCGGTGCGGCTGCGCGTGCGCACGCGGCGGCTGCCGTACGCGGTGGAGAAGGTCTTCCGGCTGCGGTCGGGCACGATGGCGCTGGAGATCGAGGGGCGGGCCAGCAACGAGTCCGGCCTGCCGCTGCACGCCATGTGGGGCCAGCACATCGTGTACGGCCTGCCGTTCCTGCGGCCGGGCGCCAGGATCAGGCTTCCCGAGGGCGTGACCGTGATCCCGCACGATAGCGCGATCGGCCCCGGCGGGCGGCGGGTCCAGGCGGGCGGGCCCTGGCAGTGGCCGGTCGTGCCTGCGGACGGGGGCGGTGAGACGGATCTGAGCGTGGTGCCGGAGCGGGGTGCGCCGAGCGACATCGTGTATCTGACCGGCTTTGACGAGGGATGGTACGAAATTTCTGGGGATATCGGTATGCGGGTGGAGTGGGATGCGACGCTCCTGCCGTACCTGTGGATGTGGCAGGAGCTCGGCGCGTCCACCGGCTACCCCTGGTGGGGACGGGTCTACACGGTCGGCCTCGAGCCCTTCTCCAGCATGCCCACCGACGGCCTGGCCGCCGCCGTGGCCAACGGCACGGCCCTCACCCTGAACCCCCACGAGACGAAAGAACTGCGGTTGCGCGCGGAGGTGCTGGTATGAGCGAGTTCGGCGGGAAAGTCGCGCTGGTCACGGGCGGGTCGATGGGCATCGGCCGGGCGGTGGTCGACCGGCTGGCCGACGGCGGGGCGTCCGTGGTCTTCTGCGGCGCCGACCAGAGCGCCGAGCTCGACAGCGAGCACGTCGTCGGCAGGGTCGCCGACGTCCGCAGCGCCGGCGCCATGCGCGACCTCGTGGACCTGGCCGTGGCCAGGTTCGGCGGGCTCGACATCGTGGTGACGTGCGCGGGCGTGCAGCGCTACGGCACGGTCGAGGACACGCCGGAAGAGGTCTGGGACGAGGTGCTCGACATCAACCTCAAGGGTGTCTATCTCGCGTGCAAAGCCGCGGTGCCGAGGCTGCGGGCCCGCGGCGGCGGCTCGATCGTGATCATGTCGTCGGTCCAGGCGTTCTCCTCGCAGGCCCAGGTGGCCGCCTACACCGCGAGCAAGGCCGCGCTCAACGGCCTGACCAGGGCCATGGCGCTCGACCACGCGGCCGACGGGATCAGGGTCAACGTCGTCTGCCCCGGCTCGGTGGACACGCCGATGTTGCGCTGGGCGGCCGACCTGTGGCGCGGCGAGCTGTCGCAGGAGGAGCAGGTGGCGCAGTGGGGCCGCTCCCACCCGCTGGGCCGCGTGGCCAAGCCCGATGAGGTCGCCGAGATGGTGGCGTTCCTGGCGAGCCCGCGCGCGTCGTTCATCACCGGGGCCGAGCACCGCGTGGACGGCGGGCTGCTGGCCCAGAACCCGGCGGCGCTTCCGGAGTAGGTCGAGCGGAGACCACAGGTTCCTCCACCGGCGCACCAGAGCCGGCAACAGTTCCGTCAACGCGACGAAAGGCCACGTCACAGGACTGATACGAGTGAGTCGGCGGGCCGGGGCACGCGACCTCGCACGGGCGCGCAGCCCTTACGGGATCGGCGAGTCACCACGACTCGCGTTCGATTCGGCACGCTAAGTTACCGAGGTCGAAAACGACTCACCGATCGAGGAGAGACCTGTGAGGCTATCCAAGAAGGCCGCCGGCATCGTCGCCGTGGCCGCGATGTTCACCGTGGCCGCCCCCGCGGCCACCGCGGTGGCGAGCCCCCGCTCGACCTGCTACGGCGGTCGTGTCTGCCTGTACGCGGGCTTCGACTACAACCGCGGCCAGATCGACCACTGGCGTGACTTCGTCAAGGACGACTCCAACCTTGCCGACAACAACTGGCTGAACTGGGACTTCAGCAACACCTGGCACAGCATGGACAACGAGACCAGCTCGGTCAGGAACCGGGTCGGCTGCAGCGCCACCCTGTGGCAGCACCCCGGCTACACCGGCGCGCACAGCACGTTCACGCACAACTCGAACGACGGCTACCTGTCGAACAACGCCATCGGCAACAACCGCACCAGCGCGATCGACATCTGGTGCCGCTGAGAAATGACGGGAGTGCCGGTTTCCGGGCTTGGCCGCCGGAAACCGGTCGCCGGGGGCTCCTCGCGAGCACGCTGCTGCTGGTCGCGTCGGCCGCGGCCTGTGCCGCCGACGAGCCCGCCGCGCCCGCGACGTCCGGTCCGGACGCCGCCGCGATGACGCAGCTGGTGCTGCCGTTCGACGCCTACAAGACCACTCCCAAGCAGCGGGCCGTTCTGGGCAATGCCCACAACCATCTCGTCGTCCAGTGCATGCGCGAGCGGGGCGACACCGTCACCCCTCCCGCCGAGGACGCCGACACGATCGCCGCGGTGGATCCCGGCAACTCCCGCCGCTACGGTGTCTCGGACATCGGGGCGGCCAAGCAGTACGGCTACCACCTGGCCAGGCCGCCCTCTCCCGACACGACCGGCGCGTGGGCCGCCAAGCTGCCCAAGCCGGTCCGCCACCGCCTGTACGGCACCGCCGCCGACCGCGGCTGCCTGGACCGCGCGACGCAGGCCCTGGACAAGGGGGCACGCAAGGCGGACTGGCCGTGGTTGTCGCTGCAGGACTCGCTGACGCTGGAGCAGGCGGCCAAGGACCCCGCGGTGAAGGAGGCGGTCAAGCGCTGGCAGTCGTGCATGAGCCAGGCCGGCCACTCCTACCCGTCGCCGGAGGCGGCCATCGCCGACAAGCGCTGGAGCCTGGACGATCCGGAGGTCACCGAGGAGGAGAAGCAGACGGCGACCGCCGACACCCGGTGCAAGTGGTCGTCGGGCCTCGTGCTGGCCTGGTACGGAGCCGACTCCGAACTGCAGGAGGACGTCATCGCCGACAATCCCCAGCGGTTCGCCGCGCTCCGCGCCAACCTCAAGCAGCGGCTGAAACGGGCGTCAAGCCTGCTGGCCCAGCACAAAAGCGGCGAGGTCGGCTGACTGGCGCAGCCTGCTGGGCTCGTGGACGTACATCATGTGGCCGGCCTCGTAGTACTTGAACTCGACGTTGGCAGCCAGTTCCGCGGGCACCGGCAGGTGGGCGAGGGCGTGCTCGGCGGCGTAGTAGGGGGTCGCGCCGTCGTGGTAGCCGCCGGCCACGTGCACGCGCAGGTGCGGGTTGGCGCGCATGGCGGCGGCCAGCTTGTCGGTGACGCTGACGTGCGCGCCCTCGAACTCCTTGAACGACCACGGGTAGACCCGCGAGGTGAGCACCTCGTACGGCAGGTCGTTGGCGTAGCCGAGCTCCGTGCGCAGGTAGTGGTTGAGCCCGGCGCTGTACGGCCCCATGATCGCGTTGATGCTGGGGTCGGCGAAGAAGCGCTCGCGCCCCGCGTCGGGGTCCCAGCCGGTGAAGCGCCCGTCGAGGCGGCCGACGACCTGGCGGCGCGGGCGCAGCAGCTCGGTGAAGAACCGGATGTGCTCGATCCGCAGGTTCACCCGGTCGACGTAGTCCTCGCTGAGCCCGGTCAGCGCGGCGATCCTGGCCACGGCGGACGCGCGCTCGCCGGCGGTGAGCCGGTTGCCGCGGGCCAGCGCCCACGGGTAGTCACGCTCGGCGAACTCCTCGGCCTCGCGCAGCACGTCGGCCAGCGGCCGGTCGCCGTGCAGCCCGTGGTAGTGGGCGATGGCCGCGTAGGTCGGCAGGTAGAGGGCGTGGGCCAGGTCGTTGCCCTCGTTGAACTCGCCGGTGATGAAGTCGAGCACCGAGGAGATCAGCATCACGCCGTTGACGTACATGCCGTATCGCGACTGCAGGTGCTCGGCCAGCCCGGCGGCCCTGACCGTGCCGTACGACTCGCCCGCCAGGAACTTCGGCGACATCCACCGCGCGTTCCTGGTGGTCCACAGCCTGATGAGCTCGCCGACCGACTCCAGGTCGCCGGTGAAGCCGTGGTACGGCTCCGCCTTCTCCCCCTCGGCCGCCCGCGAGTAGCCGGTGGAGACCGGGTCGATGAAGACCAGGTCGCTCACCGCCAGCAGGCTCTCCTCGTTGTCGGCCAGGCCGTACGGGGGCGGCAGGAGCGCGCCCGCGTCCCCCATGACGACCCGGCGCGGCCCGAGCACGCCCAGGTGCAGCCAGACGCTCGACGAGCCGGGACCGCCGTTGAAGGCGAACGTCACCGGACGGGTCAGCGGGTCGGCGCCGTCCAGCGTGTACGCGGTGACGAACATCTCGGCCTTGGGGCGCAGGCCGTCGAAGGCGCCGTCGGTGTAGACCTCCTCGCGCAGCACGATCGTGCCCGCGGTGGCGGTGTACCGCTCCCCCGACGGCAGGGCGTGGGAGGTGGTGACCAGGTTGTCGGCGGGCGGAGCGGGCCGCGAGGGTTCAGACATACCGCATCATTATGGTGCTAGTCCACGGACGCGACGGTGGGGTCGGCGAAGCGCGCGTTGGGCACGGTGGCGTACCAGCCGGGCCGGCCCGGGTCGCGGTCGTACGGGTAGCCGCCCATCTCGCGGTAGAGCTCGGCGTATTCCGCCACCCGCTCCCTGTCGAGCCGCACGCCCAGCCCCGGACCCTCGGGCACGGCGATGGCGCCCTCCGAGTACGCCATCTTGCCGCCCTCGATCACGTCGTCGCGCAGCTGGTGGTAGTGCGCGTCGGCGGAGTAGGTGAGGTTCGGCAGCACCGCGCCGAGGTGGAGCATGGTCGCGAGCTGGATGCCGAGCTCGCCCGACGAGTGCACGGCCACCCCGATCTGGAACGTCTCGCACACCCCCGCCGCCTTCACGCACGGCCGGATGCCGCCCCAGAAGGTCGTGTCGAGCAGCACCACGTCGGCGGCCCTGCGGAGCACGTTGGAGGCGAGCTGCTCGAAGTTGACCACGACCGTGTTCGTCGCGAGCGGCACCCTGACCTGCTCGCGCACGGCCCTGAGCCCTTCGAGTCCCCAGACCGGGTCCTCCAGGTAGTCGTTGTTCAGCCCTTCGATGGCCCGGCCGAAGCGCAGGCCCTCCGCCACCGACAACACGGCGTTCGGGTCGTACCTGAGCCGGTCGCCGGGGAACGCCTCGGCCAGCGCCCGGTAACACTCCAGCTCGTAGTCCGGCGGGAACACGCCGCCCTTGAGCTTGTGCACGGTGAACCCGTGCGCCGCCTTGAGCTCCGCGGTGTGCGCGACGAGCTGGTCGGGCGTGCGGATCTCGGCGTGGCCCTCGGCGGCGTACCGGAAGAACAGGTAGGAGGCGAACGGGACGGCGTCGCGGACGCGCCCGCCCAGCAGGTCGCTGGCGGGCACGCCGAGGTGCTGCCCGATGAGGTCGACGCAGGCGAACTCGATGGCGGCCAGCAACTGGGTCCTGTTGTTGTAGAGCGAGGCCGTCGGGTTGGCGATCTTGAAGCGGAGCGCCTCCAGCTGGAAGGGATCATGATCCTTCAGGTACGGCACGAGCGCGCGGAAGGCCGACTCCGCGCTCTCGCCCCCGCCACCCATCTCCCCCAGGCCGATCAGCCCGTTGTCGGCCTCGACCTCGACGATCGTGCGGACGAACCGCCCCCAGTGCGCGCCGTTGCTGTGCCGCAGCGGCGCCTCGAGCGGGACCGCGACCGTCGTGGCCCGGATGTCAACGATCTTCACGCGCACGTCCCCCAGACGACGGCGACCCCGCAGGCGGGCAGCCGTACCTTGACCGACTCGTCCACGACGTCCAGCCCGCGGACCGAGCGCAGGCCCGGCAGCGTGACCGTCGCCTCGACCGGCTCGGCGGCCAGCGACTGGAGCCGCACCACGCGCTCGTCACCCGACCGCCCGAGCGACGTGACCAGCACGTCGGGGTGGTCGACGGAGACGTACGTCTCGGTGGCGGCCGGGCCGTCGTCGATCAGCGCGCCGACGAACGGCTCTGTCAGTCCCGAGGCCACCGCCGCCCCGAGCCGCCTGCCCTCTGTTCCGCTCTCGCTGGTGACCGCGTAGCGGAACGTGGTCTCGCCCTGCTGCTGGGCCGGGAAGTTCGTGTCCCAGATGTTGTTGAGCGCCCACGAGTAGACCGTGCCGTCCTCCTGGTCGAGGGTCGGCGGGAACGGCGCGTACGGCATGTGGATGGTGCCGAGCTGCACCAGCGGCGCCTCCAGCGTGGCCCAGGCGATGGTCAGCTCGGAGTCCTCGAACGCGATCCAGTGCCGGATCGGCAACATGTACTCGGCCGAGCCGGGCACTCGGGGCACGTCGGGGCCGCCGACGCCGCCGGTCAGCTCCCAGGCCGTGGCCTGGCCCGCGGCGAACGGGAAGGCCAGGAACACCGCCTCCTTCGAGGGGGTGCCCTGCTTGGCGAGCTGGTAGGTCAGGTCGACCCTGGGCACGCCGTCGTGCAGCTCGATCGTGGTGCGCAGCCAGTCGACGCCCTTGGCCCGCAGCTCCACGACGAGCTTCTCGCCCACGGCGGTGCGCTGGACCTTGGTGATGACGGCGTTCCTGCCGATGGCGCGGTCGCCGAGGAGGGTGCGGTCATGCGCCCCCACGTGTCCCGACATGTGGTTGAAGTGCGGGGCGGTGGCGTACTGGTCGTAGACGTACTGGCCGAAGCCGGCCGCGGCCTCGCCGTTGACCAGCTCGCGGCCCGCCCGCTTGTCGAAGATCGAGCTGACGTAGCCCTCGCGCACGTCGTACGCCACGCGGTAGAACTCGTTCTCGATCACCCCGTCCAGGCCCAGCTCGACCGGCTCGGGGGCCTGGGTCTGGCCGGGCACGACGTCGAGGCGGGCGTAGCCGTACCCCGGGATGTCCTCGACGACCGCGTGCACGTGCCGCCCGATCGGCCGGGTCGGCCAGTCCACCGGGTCGACCAGCTCCTCGTGGTGCGGCAGCGTCCGCCCGGTCCGCGCGTCCACCAGCGCGATCGGCACGTCCACGCCCACGACGTCCCTGGGCAGGAACGCGCGCACGACGTCGGTGCGCGCCCGCGTGCCGGGGTTGAAGACGGCGAACGCGGCCAGCGCGCCGCCGGTTCCCCTCTCGTCACCGCCGCCCGTCAGCGCGGCGGCGAACCTGCGGGTCGCGGCGTGCAGCAGGTCCGACGCGTCGTCCTGGGCCTGGTAGGCGCCCGACGACTTGCGCGTCCACTGCAGGCCGCCCGAGTCGCCCGCCTCCTCGGCGTCCTCCCACGGGTTGGCCGCGCCCCACGTGTGCTCGTTGAACAGCGCCACCTTGTCGTAGGCGGCGTCGATCTGCTCGGTGGTGTCCTCGCCGGCCAGCGTGTGCAGCGTCTCGGCCACCCGCAGCGCCGACTGGGCCCTCCGCACGTAGCCGAGCGGGCGCGCGCCCGAGCCGAGCCCGTCCGCCCACCAGTCGGTCCAGTCGCCCTCGTGCACGGAGAGCCGGTCGAGGTAGCGCTCCTCGACGTGCTCGAAGAAGTCCTTGTTGGCGGCCGAGCGCAGGCGCGGGTAGGCCCACTTCTCGTTCCACCTGCGGGCGATCGACGCCGGCACGATCGACGGGCCCGCGTTGTCGGCGTGCGCCCCCTGCACCCGCAGGTGCAGCACGTCCAGCTCGTACGGCTCCTTGGGCGCGTCCGGCCCCTGCCACCCGAACGTGCCCGGCCCGTACGGGTAGCCCCGCGTGGCCAGCGCCGACAGGTAGCGCGGCAGCAGGTCGTCGGCCAGCTCGAAGGAGTCGGTCAGCCCGACCGTGTTGCCCTCCATGTACGCCATGCCGTGCGGCGTGTCCGTGAACCACACGATGACCTCGTTGCCGCTGGGCGCCCGCCACCGGAACGGCCTGGTCAGCTTGTCGCCGCCGTGCAGGTAGGGCACCGACCGGCCGGCCCAGTTGTGGGCCGCCGCCAGGTAGCGCACGCCGTGCGCGCTGAGCGCGTCGACCAGGCCGACGACCGCGCCGGGCACGTCGGTGTGCATCGCGGACGTGGTGGCGAAGCCGTACCGGTCCTTGAGCTGGGAGGTGAAGCGGAGCTGGCGGTGCAGCTCCTCGGTCGAGCAGGCTTCGGTGTGCAGCTGGAACGGCAGCGCGGTCACCTCGATGACGCCCTCGCGGGCCCGCGCGGCGAACGCCTCGACCATCTCGGGCGGCCGCGCGTCCAGCCACTTCAGCGCCGGCATCGACGACTCGACGCTCCACCGGAACTTGGCGTCGTCGGGCCAGGACGAGGTCTCCTCGGCCAGCCGCAGCGCCGCGTCCAGGTAGTCGAGGTGGTGGCGGAGCACCGTGCCCTGCGGGTCGGTGTAGCCGATGTCCAGGTGCGAGTGGTGCACGACGAACACGCTCCACTTGCGCTGCGGCGTCACCGTGACCTGCGCCGAGCCGACCACGCCCGCGTCGTCGCGGCACTCCAGCGTCAGCTCGCGCGGCGCGTCGACCTCCGGCACCAGCAGCGTCACGTCGCTGCCCGACGCGCTGTCCGCGTCCACCAGCGTGTGGGTCAGCGGCTGGGTGCTGGACACCCTGACCGCCTGGCGGCCGTCGTGGGTGAACAGCGGCAACACCGAGACGCGCACCTCCAGCCCGCGCACGCTGATCACCGGGGTCGAGGTGTCATCGCGCAGCGCCTGCCTGATCCCGTCATAGTCGGGACTGCCCAGGCTCCGCTGGAGCAACCGGCTCGTCATCAAACACTCCCTAGAGACAGGCCCCTGGCGAAGAGGCGCTGGGTGGCGAGGAACAACACGACCGTCGGCAACGAGACCACGAGGCCCGCCGCCAGGCCGACGGGCACCGGGGTTCCTGCGTACACGTCGGTCATGAGGCCGGCGATGGCGGTCATCACGGGCCGCACCTCCTCGGTCTGCGTCAGGGTCAGGCCGAAGATGAGGTCGTTCCAGATGAAGGTGAACTCGAGGATGAACACGGCGGCCAGCGCGCTGGCCGAGATCGGCAGGTAGATGCGCCAGAAGATCCGCCACGTGGACGCGCCGTCCATGCGCGCGGCCTCGAAGATCGAGAAGGCCACGCCGGAGTAGAAGTTGCGCAGCACGAACGCGGCCAGCGGCACGTTGATCGCCGTGTAGATGAGGATCATGCCGAGCCTGGAGTCGTACAGGCCGGCGTCGCTGTAGCCGACGAAGAGCGGCACGAGCAACATCTGCGAGGGGAAGATGGTGCCGCCGAAGATCAGCAGGAACCACCAGAACCCGTACTTCAACCGCAGCACCACGATCGTGTAGCCGGCCAGCGCGCCCACGAGCACGCCGAGCAGCGGCGAGACGACGCTGTAGAGCGCGGTGCTGGCCAGGCTCCGGGTCAGGTCGGCGCTGTCGAGCGCCCGCGCGAAGTTCTCGAACAGCGCGAAGTCGCCGGACGGCACCCACGCGCTGCCCGGATCGTACGAGTCGGCCGGGCGCGCGGCGTTGACCAGCAGCAGGTACGTCGGCCCGAGCCAGACCAGCCCGAGCACGACGAGCACGGCACGCCTGATCATGTCGCGGTCACCTGCCTCTTGAGATAGAGGTAGGACGCCAGGCCCGTGACCACGGTCAGCATCACCGCGACCGCCGACCCGTAGCCGTAGTCGCTGGCCACGAACGTCTCCTTGTACATCGTCACCGCGAGGGTCTCCGAGTTGCGGCCTGGCCCGCCCTGCGTCAGCACCCACACGATGTCGAACGTCTTCAGCCCGGCCACCAGAGCGAGCCCCACCACGACGGCCGTCAGCGGCCTCATCAGCGGCCAGATGACGTGCCGGAACAACCGCCACCCCGAGGCGCCGTCGAGCCGGGCGGCCTCGATGGGCTCCTTGGGAATCGACTGCAGGCCCACCACGAACAGCAGCGTGTTGACGCCGAGCTGCTGCCAGGTCCAGACCAGCAGCATGGCGACCGTGTTGGCCGGCGCGTCCTGCAAGAAGGCGGTGTCCACGCCGAGCATCAGGTTGGCGATCCCACCGTGCGACAGGATCGGGCTCCACACCATGGCCAGGCCGGCGCCGCTCAGCGCGTACGGCAACATGAACGGCAGGCGGTACCACGCGCCGCCCCTGAGGTCGTACGACAGCACCGCCACCAGCAGCCCGAGTCCGACCGGCAGCACCATCGTGCCGACCACCCAGATGAGCGTGTTGCGGGTCGAGGTGAGCAGCGCCGGGTCGTCGAACAACTTGGCGAAGTTGCGCAGCCCGATCCACGCCGGCGGCTCAAGGCCGTCGTAGCGGGTCAGGCTCAGGTAGGCCGTCCACACGAACGGCGCGTAGAGCAGCCCCGCGACCAGGAGAGCGGCCGGGGCGACGTAACCGTGCTTGAAGCGGCCGAGCAAGGGAGCGCGCGTGCTCATGGCCTCACTCCGTGAGGCGGGCTCGGTCGCCCGGATGCTCCCTCGCTCACTGATGCGTGCTCCAGTACTCGTCGGCGGCCTGCTGGATGGTCTCCAGGACCTCCTTGTACGAGCCCGGCTGGGTGACGAACTTGCTGAACCCGTCGAGCGCGGCCGTCAGCACGGGCGGCGGCGTGGCCTCGAAGTAGCGGTTGACCAGGCGGTACTTCCCGCCGCCCGCGTCCTTGGTGACGGCGCCGAGCGCCTTGTCGTCGATCTCCACCTTCGGGTTGGCGCTCACGTCACCCCGGCTCGTCGCCCACTTCTCCTGGGCCTCGGCGGTCGTCCACCACTTGAGGTATTTGGTGCTGGCGTCGGGGTCGGCCGCCTTCGTCAGCGAGCACAGCGGGCCGCTCTCGAAGATCATCGAGGTCTTGGGCAGAGCGGGGTTGACGTTGGGGATGACGAAGAAGTCGTAGTCCTCGCCGGCCTTGAGGTTGCGCTGGGTCATGCTGGTGTTGAACCAGGTGCCGAACGACACCATCGCGGCCTTGCCGTTCTTCAGCACGTCGCCGGGGTCGGTCTTGTCACCCGGGTTGATGAAATATCCGGCGTCGATCAGCTGCTTCCACTTCTCCATCACCTGCACCACGCCCGGGTCGGTGTACTTCGCCTCGCCGGTGGACAGGCGGTCGTACAGGTCGGGGTCGGTGCCGGCCAGGAGCTGCTCGAACCAGACGAACGAGAACAGCACGCTGGTGTGGTAGAAGGCCTTCACGCCGTTCTGCTTCAGCGTGTCGGCGACCTTGATGAGGTCGTCCCAGGTCTCCGGGGGCTTCAGGCCGTGCTTGTCGAAGATCTTCTTGTTGTAGAACATGCCCCAGTAGGCGACGTTCATCGGCACGCAGTACTGCTTGCCGCCGATCGTGTAGTAGGGCATGAGGTCTTTCGACAGGTCGCCGTTCTTGATCGCCTCCTGCCAGATGGCCGAGGTGTCGGCCACCTGCTTCTGCTTGACGATCTGCTCCAGCATTCCCCCGGTCTGCCAGGTGAACAGGTCAGGCTTGACGTCGGTGCGGAACGACGCCTTGATGAACGCCTGGTACTGGGCCGAGTCGGTGTATCCCGTCGGCTTGATGCTCAGGCCGACGCTCTGCTTGGACAGAGCACTCATCTCGTCGAAGTACTTCGTCCAGGCGCCCTTGTCGTTGTACAGCGTCAGCTCGGTCTTCTTCTCCCGCGGCGCGTCGGCGCCGTTGCCACCGCAGGCGGTCAGGACGAGCGCCGCCACGCCGAGCGTGACCACACGTGACCGGAACATGGGCCGGCCTCCTTGTTTCCATCGGGGGTTCAACCGGGGGGTTCAACCCGGGGGGTGCAACCTGTGCTCTATGACCGTCCTGACCTCGACCAGATGGGCCCGCATGCGCTCCTCGGCCTGAGCCGCGTCGCGCGCCTCGATGGCCTCCAGGATCGCCAGGTGCTCTTCGTAGTCACGCCGCCGGTCGTCGAAGATCTGCAGGATCTCCCGCTGCTCCGGCCCGTGGACGAGGAGCAGCGAATCGACGACCTCGTGGAGCACGCTGTTGCCCGCCATCCGCGCGGTCGCCCGGTGGAAGGACATGTTCGCCTCGTGCAGCTCGGCGTCGTCGCCGCGCAGGTGCTTGCCCGCCCGGTCGAGCACGCCTTTGAGCGCGGCCAGTTCCTCGCCCTCCGCGTTCTGCGCGGCCATCGCCGCCAGCGGCGGCTCGATGACGATCCGCGCCCCGAGCAGCTCGACGAGCTGGGCGGCGTGCACCTCGCGCATGTTGGGGTTGGGCAGGACCAGCCGCTCGATGGCGGCGCCGACGTAGATGCCGGAGCCGTGCCGCAGCTCGATGGCGCCGGTGGCCTCGAGCCTGCGCAGCGCCTCGCGCAACGTCGGGGTGGTGACGGCGAAGCGCTGGGAGAGCTCCCTGGTCGAGGGCAGCCTGTCGCCTGGCCGGTGCCCGCCCTTGCGGATGAGCTCCAGCATGCGCTCGGTGAGAGCGTCGGAAAGCGTGGGCCGCGTTACCTCGGACATATCAAGTGATCTAATCACTTATCGCCATCGGCGTCTATGCGCCGAGCAAAACTCACGGCAAAGGATGCGGCCGTCACCCGGAGAGCAGGTCCCGCATCATGTCGATCTGCGCCGTACGCGAGGCCCGCACCTGGGCGGCCCACTTCTGGACGGCCGGGTTGGCCCCGTCCAACATCTCCGTGGCCGCCATCCGGGCAGCGTCGCCCTGGTGCTCGATGAGCAGGCCGAGCAGGTCGCGCTCGAAGTGAGCCGACCGCCTGAGCGCCTGGATCCGCCTGACGTCGGTCTCCGGCATGCCGCCGGCGTTCAGGGGCGGAACCTCGGACACCGTCGCCTCCTGCGGATAGGATGGTGCTTGTGCTTTCGGGCATCGGTCAGGGCTTGGCCGTCGTCTCCCGCGTAAGCGAGGCGAGAAGCCGCTTCCTATAGGGAGCGGAGGAGTCACCATCTGCCGCGGCGTTGACCGGGACGTCCGGGGCCTCCTCGCCGCAGGCGACCGCGAGCAGGAGGACCAGCGCCGCCAGGATCTGCCTCACCGGCTGCTCCGATCCCTTAGGAAACCTTCCTAAGGGATTGGGAGCCGGCGCGCAAGGGTCACGTCACCTGGTGGCGGAGGTAGGCGACGCCGGAGTCGAACGTCCTGCTCTCGACCAGGCGTGTCTTGACCGAGGCGGCAAGCTCAGGGAAGAACCGCCTGCCCTGGCCCAGCACGACCGGGTGCACGAGCAGCCGGAACTCGTCGACCAGGCCGAGCCGCACCAGGCTGTGCGCCAGCGTCGCCCCGCCCACCTCCAGGTCGCCGCCGTCCTTCCGCTTCAGCCTCGTGACCTCCTCCTCGAGGTCGCCGGTCATGAGCGTGCTGTTCCAGCCCACCTCGGTGAGCGTCCTCGAGAAGACGTATTTCGGCATGGCCCGCCAGACCCGAGCGAAGTCCGTGACGACCGGCGGGGCGTCCGGATGCTGGTCGGCTGTGGGCCAGAAGGCCGACATGTTCTCGTACAGGCGCCTGCCGTAGAGGGCGCCCCCCATGCCGCGCGCCATGTCGTTGCAGAACGCGTGCACCTCTTCGTCGGGGGCGGTCCAGCCGATGTCGCCGCCGGGCGCCTCAACGTAGCCGTCGAGCGACACCATCATGCAGTAGATGACTTTTCGCATGCCTGTAGAGACCTCCGGGGCCGGCGGAACTCATCTCATTTCAGCGGGGCGGCCGCCCAGCCGTCTTTCTCGCCGGGCTCGCCGCGAGTCCCCGGCGCCGTGACAGGGGCCGTGACAGGGACGACCGAGGAGCTCGAGTCACGCACCACCAGCCGGGGCTGGAGTGCGACCGACCCGCTCGTCCGCCCCTCAAGCAGGTCGATCAGCGATCGTGCCGCCGTCTCCCCCATCTCCCGCAGGGGCGTGTGGACGCTCGACAGCGGGATCGGAAGATCCTGCGCGATCGCGATGTCGTTGTAGCCGACCAGCGCCATGTCGCGTCCCACGACCAGCCCGTCATCCCTGAGCGCCCCCATCGCCCCTATGGCCGCGGAGTCATTGACCGCGAAGATCGCCGTTGGGCGTCGCGGCAACGTGAGCAGCTCCTGCGCAGCTCGCCGTCCCCCCTGGGGGTCGAAATCCGTGTGGACGATCTGCGCTCGGCCGACGGTGACGCCGGCTCGTTCGTACGCCTCCACGCATCCTCGGACCCGATCCAGAGCAGTGGGGTAACGCGGCCCGGCGATGATGCCGATCTCGCGATGACCCGCGGCCAGGAGATGCTCGCCCACCAACCGCCCTCCCAGCGCGTCGTTTCCGGTCACCGACACGTGCCCTTCGGCACGGTGGTTGACCAGGACATGCGGAGTCCGGGAACGGGACAACTCTTCGTAGATCTTCTCGTCGAGGGTGGGGTCGCCGATCACCAGCCCGTCGACCCTGCGGCTGAGCAGCATCTCGACCCGCTCCCGGCGCCGTTCCGGCGCGCCCAGGGTGTTGGTGACGATGGTCTGGTAGCCGAGGCCGAAGGCCGCGGTGTCGATACCGCTGAGAATCGTGGCCAGCACGACGTCGTGGAGCTTCGGCAGCAGGACTCCCAGCACCATGCTGCGTCGGGTTCGAAGGCTCGCCGCGGTGAGGTCGGGGCGATAGCCCAGCCGTTTGGCGACCTCCCGCACCCGCTCTTCGGTCTCGGCGAAATCCGCCCTGCGGGGTCCGGGTGCCCGTCGGAGAATCCTCGACACCGTCGAAGGATGCACTCCGGCCACCTCCGCGATCAGCTTGTGCGTCGGCGGCTTCGATCCACGGCCTGACGGCTCGTTCATCGACTGTTGCCTCCCCATGTGAAGGTGCGGAGTCGCGGGAATTCGTCCCGATGAAGCACTTGACAGGCAGCGTACATGCAGTCGATTGTAGCTACATGCAGTCGACTGTAGGTAGATGTTCGAGCATCAACCTCGGGCCGGCTACTCCAAGCCAGACCGGGCATCACCCAGCCAGGTCATGAAACGGACGCGGAGCGCACAGCGTCTGATCAGCTAAGAGGCACAAGATGCGTACCAGAACACTCGCAACAGCCGTTGCCCTCGCCCTCACGGCCGTAGGTTGTGCAAACTCGGCCGACGATCCGGGTTCCGGCTCGGGCCCCATCAAAATCGGCCTCTCAACCCCCCTGTCAGGATCAGCCGCCGCGCTCGGGGAGAACGAACGCAACGGCGTGCAACTGGCCATCGATCAGGTCAACAAAGACGGCGGTCTCCTGGGGAGCAGGAAACTCGCACTCGCCGCCCAGGACAACGCCTGCAACCCGACCGATGGCGTTGGATCCGTCACCAAACTCATCACCCAACAGCAGGTGTCCGCAGTGATCGGCGCTCTCTGCAGCGGGGTCACCCTTGCCGCGATGCCGCTGGCCAAGCGATATCAGGTGCCACTGGTGGTCTCCACGTCCACGTCGCCTGACATCACCACGGCAGCAGGCAAGGGAGGCAACGACTTCACCTTCCGGATCAATCCCTCTGACGCGACGCTCGCCGTCGCCTTGTCCTCCTACCTGCAGGCAGCAGGCGATGTACGCGAAGTCGCCATCCTTGCCGAAGACAGCACGTACGGCCGTACAGGTGCCGCCGCCCTGGAAAAGGCGCTCGCCGACAAGGGCATCAAGGCGACGGCGGTCGACTTCGTGGCCCAGGGGACCTCCGACTTCTCAACGCAGATCAGCAAATATCGCAACAACGGCACTCAGTCGGTCGCCCTCTACATCACAGGCGCCGATCATCTTTCGTACCTGCGCCAAGCCGCCAGCGCCAGGCTGGGGCTGCCAGTGACAGGCCGCGTCGAACTCGAGGGCCAGAACCTCGAGATCCTCAAGGACAAGCAGTTCGCCGGATCGTCCAGTGTCTATCCCTACAGCTCCCTGATCCAGACGCCGGCGAACGCGAAGTTCGCGAAAGCCTATGAGAGCGCGTACAAAACCCAGCCCACCTATGAATCATTCGAGGGTTACAGCGCCGTCATGGTGATCGCGGATGCCATTCGCCGGGCGAACAGCGCCGAGCCGAAGGCCATTCAGAAAGCCCTGGTGAGCACCGACCTCGCCTCTCTCACCGGGGGAACGCTGAAATTCGATGCCCACCACCAGGCCCATGACAAGGCATTCATCATGCAGATCAAAAATGGCAAGACCGTCATCGTGTCGGATGTCGTCACCTGATCCGTCCCCGTCGACAGACTGACGACTGGAGGTCATCGCGTGGACGCGACGTACACCGGGGAACTCATCGCCAACGGCGTGGTGCTGGGGTCCAGCTATGCGCTGCTCGCCGCAGGCTTGGCCGTCATATTCGGAGTTCTCAACGTTGTGAACTTCGCCCATGGGGCGTTGTACATGCTGGGGGCGTTCGCCGCCTACTTCTTCATCCCGCTCGCCGGCTACTGGCTGGGCATCCTGCTCACCGCGGCAACCATGGCGATCATCGGCATCGTCATGCAGGAAGGCTTGCTTCGTCGCCTTCCCCCTGACGGAGCATTCTCCAGGACCATGCTGCTGACCCTGGGCCTGGCCATGATCATCCAGAACGGCGCGATCCTGCTCTGGGGCGCCGGGCCACGGCAGTTGCCCGAGGACAGCAGGCCGCAAGGTCACCTCGTGCTGGGAGACGTGATCATCCCGATCGGACGCGCCTTCATCGTCGTCGTGGCAGTCGTCACGCTCGGGGCGCTCTACCTGCTGCTCAGCCGGACGCAGGTGGGCCGGGCCATGCGCGGCGTCTCGCAGAACCCCACGGCAGCGATGGTCGTGGGAATCTCTCCGGAGCGGATCGGCCGGCTGGCGATGGCGCTGGGTGTCGGCCTGGCGGGCATCGCCGGCGCGACCTTGACGCCCGTCTTCACGGTCAGCCCGCAAATGGGCATCACGATCGTCTTCAAGGTCTTCGCCATCGTCGTCATCGGTGGCCTGGGCAGCGTGCCCGGAGCAGTGATCGTTTCCTATCTCGTCGGCATGCTCGAAAGCTTCGCCGGAGGTTACGGATCCGCCATGACCCAGAGTGTCAGCGTCTTCCTGTTCATGATCGCAATTATGTTGGTGAGGCCGCAGGGCCTGTTCTCGACAGAGGTACGAGTATGACGGCGGACCTGAAAGTGCATGATCCGGCCGGAACAGGTGACGCGATGTCGGGCAAGCCCTCGTCTCATCTGACGAAATGGCTGGGAGGCCGGCACCTCAATCCGCTGCTTCCCACAGCCGCCGCCATCGCGCTGGCACCCGCCGTGGTGACCGACGACTATTTCCTCGACGTCGCCAACCTCGCACTGACCTTCATGGTGCTGGGAACGGCCTTCAACCTTCTGTACGGCTACGTGGGAATGCTCTCCTTCGCGCAGGTCGCCTTCGTCGGCATCGGTGGTTACGCCACCAGCTGGCTGGTGACCCACACCGACCTGTGGCAACCCGCGGCCTTTCTCGCCGGCGGCGGAGTGGCCGCCCTGGTCGCCGCGGCGGTCGGAGCCGTCACCGTGCGCCTGTCGGAAGGCGCATTCGCCATCATCACGCTGAGCTTCACCTTGCTCTGCGCGATCGTCGCGGCAGAGTGGACCAGCGTGACCGGCGGAAGGCAGGGCATGTTCGGACTGCCTGCCCCGTCATTGTCCCTGGGCTCCGTCGAGCTGACCGCGGACACGCCACGAAGCTACTACTACCTGCTGGCCGGCTTCACCGTGCTCGCCTTGTGGGCCATGCAACGCCTGGTCAGATCCGCCGCGGGCAGCGTGATGATCGCCATCCGCGACAACGAGCCGCTGGCCAAGTCACAGGGCTACGCGACGAACACGTACAAGCTCGCCGTCTTCACCTTCTGCGCGTTCGTCACCGGGATGGCAGGAGCGCTCCACGCATTCCGGCTGACCACCATCGACCCGTCCATCTTCGACTTCTACCTCATGCAGGTGATGCTCATCATCGTGATCCTCGGAGGTGCCGGAACCTTCTGGCCGGTCGCCTACAGCGCCGTGCTCTTCGCCGTCCTTCCCGAGGTGCTGCGCATGGCGGACGAGGCCCGCCTCATCGTTTACGGCGCGCTGCTGGTGCTCGGACTGCTCTTCGTCCCGCAGGGTGTCGGTGGATTCCTCCGTGCACGAGCGATGAACAGACAACTGCGTGGCATGAGAGGTGGTCCCTCGTGATGACCGCCCCCGGGGGCACTGCCCCTCCAGCCCTGCGGGTCACCGGCCTGGGGAAGTCGTTCATGGGCGTCGCGGCACTGTCAGATGTCGATTTCGCACTCAACGCGGGAACGGTGCTCGGCCTCATCGGCCCGAACGGATCGGGTAAGTCGACGGCCCTTGACTGCGTGACCGGCTTCGTCCAACCCGACAGTGGACAGATCCTGCTGGACGGGGAGTCCATCTTCGGCAAGGCGCCGCACGTCATCGCCAGGGCCGGCCTGGTGCGGACGTTCCAGACCGTGAAACTGTACGACCAGCTCACCTTGGACGATCACCTGAGTCTTTCGCTGCGCGGGTTGGACAGGACAGGGCGTTCAGGAAGCGCTCGCAGGCGCTCGTCGGACATGAGCCGAGCGACGTCCTGGCTGGTCAAATTCGGGCTGGAGCAGCTTCGTTCAGCGCCTGCCGGCATCCTGTCCTACGGCCAGAAGAAACTGCTCGCCCTGGCCGCGGCGCTCGTGACCCGGCCCCGGATCGCCCTGCTCGACGAACCCCTGGCGGGAGTGAATCCGCGGATCATCGACTTGATCCGCGAGGCCATTCTGCAGGCCAACAGCGAGGGCCAGACGTTTCTCATCATCGAGCACAACGTCGAGTTCATCACCTCCTGCTGCTCCGAAGTCGTGGTGCTGGACGCGGGCAAGAAGCTCGCCGCGGGACCGCCCTCGGTCATCTGGGACGACCCGGCCGTGTACGAAGCCTTCCTCGGCAGAAAGGGGGACGGTCATGCCGGCTGATCGGCATCTGAGCGTCTCGGCGTTCTCCGCCGGATACCTGTCCGGTGTGCCCATCGTGAACGACCTGACCTATGGATTCGCCAGCGGATGCCTCACGACGATCGTGGGCCCCAACGGCGCAGGAAAGTCTTCCCTGCTCAAAGGCATCTACGGGTTGACCAAGTGGTGCAAGGGGTCCATCCGCATCGGCGATCGCGACATCACCACGTTGCCCGCCTGGAGCCGCATGCAGGCCGGCATCAGCCTGGTTCCTCAGGGACGCTGCAACTTCCCGCGCATGACGGTGCAGGAAAACCTGCAGCTGGGCGTCTACACGCTGCCACGCGGCAGCCGTGCGGTCGCGGTCGACGAATCGCTGGACCATTTCCCCGCCCTCGCCGCCCAGCGGACGCGGCCGGCCGGAAATCTCAGTGGCGGGCAGCAGCAGCTCCTGGAGATCGCCATGGCGATGATGGCGCGTCCACGCGTGCTGCTCATCGACGAGCCGTCGCTCGGGCTCTCCCCCAAGGCGCGGTGCCAGATCTTCGACGAGCTGAAGGAGATCGCCGCCCTTGGCGTGTCCGTCGTCATGGTGGAGCAGAACGTGATCGAAGGTCTCTCCGCCTCGGACGTCGCCGTCGTCATGGTTGACGGTCGTATCCACCGGCACGGCCCGGCCGAGGAAGTCCTCAGCGATCCGGAGATGAAGCACGTCTTTCTCGGAGGCCGGCCTGACGCCCCCGCCCCCGGACCCGAACCCGACAGGAGACGTCATGACGACGACGGTAACTGACCACCTGAGCCGTACGATCGTCGGCGACACCGGCCGAGGCCTGGTCGAGGCCGGCCGATTGGCCAGCGGCAACACGATCGGCATTCCCTACATGATCGCCCGCGGTAAGGGCGACGGCCCTTGCCTGTGGGTCAATGCGGCAGTCCATGGTGACGAGTCGCAGGCGGCGATCGTCGCGACGGAGTTCTTCCGTTCCATCTCATCGCTTCCCCTGTACGGCAACGTCATCGTGACGCCCGTCGCCAACCCCCTGGCCTTCGACTACCGGCGCAAACATTCCCCCTTCGACGGAGTGGATCTCGATCAGAGCTTCCCCGGAAGGGCTGACTTCCTCGGCACGCAGCGGCTCGCCCATCGCCTCTTCGAGGAGTTCGCACCGCTGGCCGACGTGGTGGTCAACATCCACACCATGGGCCCCTTTCTCGATGCCTGCAACTACGCCGTCTACAAGTTGCATCCCCGAGAAGCCCACGAGCACGACCTTCTGTCCATGATCTCCTTGCTCGATCCACGGGTGGCCTGCCGCATGGACGTCTCGGGTCCGGGCGAACTGCCCGGTCACATCGCCGGGGCGCTGGACTACCAGATGATGGAGCTGGGCAAGCGGGCCTTCATGCTGGAGGCGGGCGCGGGAGGCCGGCTCGACCGTGAGGCCGTGGACAGAGCCGTCGCCGGTCTCGTCCGCCTCGCCACGGCGATCGGCACCGCGAAGGGAAACCCCTTCGCCTGGCCGTCCTCCATATGCCGGGCCACTCGGCGTACACACGTCACCACCACTGACGGGGGCTTCTTTCACGCGCTCGTCGCTCCCGGCGAGGTGGCCGCGGCGGGACAACCGCTCGGCGAGGTCCGCAACGCCTTCGGTGACGTCGTGGCATCGATCGGTATGCCGTCGCCGGCGCTCGTGATCGGCATCCGGCGTGACCCCGTCGTGCACTCCGGTGATCGCGTGGCATTCGTCGCCACCGAGTGGAGCGACGTCGATCTGACCTCGGCATCCCGGAAGTCGTCATGAGCAGGCAGAGTCAGCAGGTCGAAGCAGCCGAGATCGGGACCTTTCGCGTCGCTGCGGGAGAGACACTGCGTGTGATCAACTCGCTCGGCGGGCAGGTCGTCGACGCGTGGTTCTTCACCGCGGACGACTGGACCGAGCACGTCTGCATGAGCCACTCCCGCGCGGCGCTGCGAACGATCCGGCCAGGAGTGGGGAGCGCCTTCGTCACCTGCCGGCGCGTTCCGCTGATCACGATGGTCGCCGACACGTCGCCCGGCATCCACGACATGACCATGCCCCCATGCGACCGATGGCGCTATCAGCAACTCAACGCTCCGGGGCATCGCAACTGCGCCGACAACCTCAGGTCGGCCCTGCGCGCGGCCGGCCATGCACCTGCTGCGCTGCTGCCTGATCCGCTCAATCTCTTTCAGAACTCCCCGGTCGACCCCGACGGGCACATAACGTTCCGGGAATCCTCCGCGCCGGCCGGCTCCTACGTCGATCTGCGGGCGGACAGAGATCTCGTCGCGTTCCTGTCCGTGTGCCCGATGGACATCATGCCGATCAACGGTGGCAGCCCGCGAGGGATCGCGGCCGCCGTCCTCGACGAGGTGACGTAGATGGCGACGTCACCGGCCGATCTGACCCTGGAAGAGACCTGGGCCGCCCTCCACCGGAGAGAGCTGTCGCCCCACGAGGTGGCCGCCGGCTACGTGGAGGCGATCAACCGCTGGGAACCGGCACTGGGCGCCTTCGTGTCAGTCAGCGAGGACCGGGTGCACAACGTCGCCCGACTCGTCACGGACGAGTTCCGGAGGGGCGTGTTCAGGCCGTTGGCAGGCATCGGCGTGAGCGTCAAGGACAACATCGACGTCGCAGGACTGCAGACCACGGCCGGATCATCGTGGCTGAACGAGCGAGCCACCGACAACGCCGAATGCTGGCGGCGCGTGGAGCTGTCCGGAGCCGTGCACATCGGGAAGACCAACATGCACGAATTCGCCTACGGCGCCACCAACGTCAATCACAAGGCCCAGACCACGCGCAATCCCTGGGACCGCCGCCACATCTGTGGCGGATCGAGCGGCGGAAGCGCCGTGTCCGTGGCCATCGGTTCCTGCGGCGCGTCACTCGGCACCGACACCGGAGGATCCGTACGCATACCGGCGGCCCTCACCGGCGTCACGGGCTTCAAGCCGACCCTGGGCCGGATACCCACCGCCAAGGTTTTCCCGCTCAGTCCCTCCTGCGACACCGTCGGCGTGCTCAGCCGCACGGCCGACGGCTGCGCCCGCATCTTCCAGAGCCTGATCCTGCACAGCGCTCCCGAACACGACGACCCTGGGCGCCTGTCGTTGCGCGGAGCCCACCTGGGCGTCGTGATGTCGCATGTCTCCCGGTCCTCGCCGGCTGTCAGCGACGCCTTCCGCCGCGCGCTCGACGCCGTCGAAGCGTTGGGTGCGACGGTGGAACCCTTCGAGCTCGCCTGCGAGGAGGACGCCCGGCTCAGCACGGGCACCATCGTCGCGTTCGAAGCAGCTCAGGTGCATCGTCGCTGGCTGCGGGACCGTGGCGACGACTACGGGGACGATGTCAGGGCACGTCTGGAGACCGGGCTCACGGTGTCCGGCCGGCGATACCGCGCGGCCAAGGACGATCGCAGAGAACTCGCGGCGAGGATGCTGGAGAGCCAGAGCCGGTTCGACGCCGTCATCGGTCCGACGGTCCCCGTCACCGCTCCCCTGGTCGACGAGTGCCACCTCGCGCGGGCAGCCGAGATGCAGGCCGCGCTGCTGGCGAACACCTACTGCTACAACGTCACCGGCCAGCCGGCGATCTCCGTTCCCTGCGGAATGGCGAGCGACGGCCTGCCGGTCGGACTCCAGATCGCGGCAGCCCCGGGCCGGGATCTGGACGTCCTCAGGATCGCCATGGCCCTGCAGACAACAACCGGGTGGCATCGTCATCGCCCGTCGTTGGAAGGGCTGAGGACATGACCGCCGGCGCGGGCCGGCAGAGCAGCTCCCACTGGGGCGCCTTCCGGGCAAGGATCAGCGGCGACGGCCTCGCCGTCACCCCGCACGAGCTGGATGCGCGGCCCTCCCCCCTCCTGGGCAACCTGAGCGGGGCGCACAACCATCCCGCGAGGGTCCTGCAGCCGATGGTGCGACGAGGGTGGTTGGCGGACGGACCGGGACCCAGCAGCGCACGGGGACAAGACGAGTTCGTTCGCGTGGACTGGCCGGACCTCACCGCGATCCTGGCGACCGAGCTCGAACGCGTCATCACGGAGTACGGCAACGCCGCCATCTTCGGCGGTTCCTACGGATGGGGAAGTGCGGGCCGTTTCCATCATCCGCAGAGCCAGGTGCACCGCTTCCTCAACACCATCGGCGGTTTCACCAGGTCGGTCAACACCTACAGCACCGGCGCCTCAAGCGTGATCCTGCCTCACGTGCTCGGCCAGGACGTGGCCGCGGTCCACGGCCTGACCAGCTGGTCGGTCCTCGCCGAGCACACCACCATGATCCTCGCCTTCGGCGGGTTGCCGGTCAAGAACATGCAGGTCGCCCCCGGGGGGATCACCAGGCATCGGAGCGAAGCCGCTCTCCGGCAGCTCATCGACAACGGCACCTCGATCGTCGTGGTGAGTCCGGTGAGGACGGACTGCCCCGACGGGCGTGGCGTTCGCTGGTGCCCGATCAATCCCGGCACGGATGTCGCGATGATGCTGGCACTCGCCTGGGTGCTGATCACCAGCCATCTGCACGACACCGAGTTCCTCAACACCCGCTGCACCGGATACGGGCAGCTCGAGGCCTACATCCTCGGGCACACGGACGGTGTGAGGAAAGATCCCGCCTGGGCCGAGGGCATCACCGGGGTCGCCGCCGGCGACATCTGCTCGCTGGCCACGCAGATGGCGGCGAACCGCACCTTCGTCTCCGTCACCTGGTCACTGCAGCGCGCCGAGCATGGGGAACAACCGCCCTGGGCGGCCATCGCGCTGGCAGCCGTCCTCGGTCAGATCGGCACCCCGGGAGGCGGCTTCGGACACGGCTACGGATCCATGGGCGACGTGGGTCTTCCGAAGGTTTCGGGCCAACTGCCCACCCTTCCGCAGGGGGACAACCCCGTCGACGCCTTCATCCCCGTCGCGCGGATCTCCGACATGCTCCTCAACCCCGGTGCGCCCTTCGCATACAACGGCGGCACCTACCGATACCCGCATACACGGCTCGTCTACTGGTGCGGAGGCAACCCGTTCCATCACCATCAGGACATCGGCCGGCTGCGCCGGGCCATGGCCGCGCCGGACACGGTGGTGGTTCACGAACCGTACTGGACGGCGACCGCCAGGCACGCCGACATCGTCGTTCCCTCGGCCACGTTCCTGGAGCGGTCCGACCTCGGCGCCTCACGCGGCGACCCCTGTCTCATCGCCATGCGTCAGGTGTGTGATCCTCCCGGCGACGTGAGAACCGACTACGAGACGTTCAGCGAGCTGGCGGACGCGCTGGACGTCGGCTCCTTCTTCAGCGAGGGCGACTCCGAGCACGCCTGGCTGCGCCGGCTGTACGAAACCTGGCGGAGCCGGTCCTCGTCCGACGGCGTCGATCTCCCGTCGTTCGACGGCTTCTGGTCCGCCGGGCACGTCGAGTTGCCGAGCGCCCCGAACGATCAGGTCATGCTGTACGACTTCGTACAGGATCCGGAGAACGCGCCGCTCAGGACGCCCAGCGGGCGCATCGAGCTCACCTCGGCCACCGTCAGCTCGTTCGGTTATGACGACTGTCCAGGTCATCCCAGCTGGCTGCCGCCGGCCGCCGGGCCCACCGACGCCCATCCGCTCACGCTCCTCGCGTCCCAGCCGGCGCACCGGCTCCACAGCCAGCTGGACATGGGCGCCACCAGCCAGAGCAGCAAAATCCATGGACGGGAACCGCTGCTGATGCACCCGGACGACGCGGTCGCACGCGGGATCGCGCCGGGCCGCGTCGTGCTCATCACGAGTGAGCAGGGAAGTTGCCTCGCGGGCGCCGTCCTCAGCTCCGACATCAAACCGGGCTGTGTGCAGCTCGCCACGGGCGCGTGGTACGACCCGCTGGACCCGCGCGACGTCGATTCCCCATGTCGCCACGGGAACGTGAACACCCTGACCAGGGACCGCGGCACATCCCGGCTCGCACAGGGGTGCACCGGGCAGCTGGTGAGCGTCGAAGTACGCCTCTACCAGGAACGCGTCCCGGCCGTGCACGCCCATCGTCCTCCCCCTGGGGCGCACGCCCCCCTTCCCTGTGAAAGACAGGTGCCTCATGACCTCTGAATCCTTCATCGCGTACGACGAGATCAAGCGGTGGCGTGACGCGGGAAAGGCTCACGCGCTGCTGGACGTACGCGAACGAGGTGAATATGCGCTCGGTCAGATACCGGGCAGTTGCCCTCTCCCTCGTGGTCTCATCGAGATCTGCCTGCGCCGGCTGGTGCCCTGGAAGAACGTTCCGCTGGTTCTCTACTCGAACGATGACCATCGAAGCCGCCTGGCGGCGCAGACCTGCCGGGAGCTGGGACACGACGACGTCAGGGTCCTGGAGGGCGGGTTGAACCGCTGGTCCAAGGAGGGAAACGCGCCGGTCTACGGTGTCAACGTCATCGGCAAGACGTTCGGCGAGAGGCTGTCGATCACCGACCAGGTGCAGCAGCTCGATCCCGACGGGATCGCCGCTCTCGCCGACCGCACGGAAACGTTCGTCTTCGACGCCCGCACGGCCGGCGAGTACGCCAAGGGGCACATCCCAGGGGCGTTCCACGTTCCGGGCGGTGAGCTCGTCCCCACTCTCTGCCGGGCCGGCATCGAAGGGCTGGGCAAGGAGCACCCCATCGTCGTCCACTGCGCTGGACGAACCCGGAGCATCGTCGGCGCCTACCTGCTGAAGCAGGCCGGATTCAGCAATGTCTATGCGCTGCGCAACGGAACGATGGCCTGGGTGATGTCAGGTCGTGAGCTCTCCGTCGAGGCGAGGCCCTGGACCGCGCCCGCGGCCGCCGAGGACGGTCAGGAACGGGCGGCCGCGTTCGCGGAGGACTTCGTCCACGGCACCCGGGCCTTTCCCCTTCAGGTGTCGGAGGCCATGGAGCTCATCGAGCGCGACGACGTCTGCTACATGATCGACGTACGCCTGGTCGACGAGTACGTCGCCGGCCATGTCCCCGACGCTCTTTCCTGCCCGGCAGGCCAGCTTGCCAACGCGGTGGACGAGCACATCGGTGTCCGTGACGCCCTCCTCGTGTGCTACTCGAACGACGAGACCCGCGCGAGGATCGGGGCAGGACTGCTGTCGCGGATCGGATACCGCCGGGTCGCGTGGCTCACCGGCGGCATCAGGGAGTGGTCCCGCGGCGGAGGCGCGGTCGTCGCCGGCAGTCCCCAAGCCTACCTCGATGACCTCTCACTTCCCGGACCGGACATCCGCACGATCGCTGCGGATCGGCTGCAGGCCGATCTGACGGCAGGCAGCAGGGTGCTGGTGGATGTGAGGCGGAGCAGCGAGTACGCCCTGAGCCACATCCCCGGCTCCGTATGGGTTCCCCGGGGGGATCTGGAACGCCGCATCGAGACGTACGCGTCTCCCGGCACGTCCCTGGCCGTCGCCTCCGACCGGGAGCTCCGTTCCACGCTCGCGGCCAGGACGCTGCTGAGCATGGGCTACGAAGACGTCGTCGTCCTCGGCGGTGGCATCAACCGATGGATCGCCTCCGGCCATCCGGTCGAAGAAGGGCTCGATGGAGCTGACGTGTCCTTGGCCGAGGCCAAGGAAGACGCGGAACTCGTCGCCCGGCGACCCAAGATGCTCGAGCGCAACCGCGAGGACATGGTGCGCTACCTCGACTGGGAGGAACGCCTCGGTGAGGAGCTCCTGTCCGACGCCGAGTCCTCGACAGGAAAGCACTCATCGTGAACGTGACAGGCGGGCACCGCAGGGTGAGGGAGGGTCATGGCTGAGGAACTGGCCCTCCCGGAGGTCGAACTCCGCGCCCGCATCAGCAAGAAGTGGCACGCCTATCCTCCGGACGTGTTGCCGCTGTGGCTGGCCGACATGGATTTCCGGCCCGCGGAGGCCGTCAGATCCGCTGTGCTGGAGGCAGCGGAAGCAGGACAGTTCACCTACCCACTTGATGCCGAGCACCGCGGGGTCGCGCAGGCATTCGCGGCCCGTATGCGCGACCGCTTCGGCTGGGAGGCCGGCGCCGACCGGGTGGCGGTGCTCGCCGACCTGGTGCAGGGCCTGACGACCTCGGTGATGGCCTTCAGCGAACCAGGGGACGGGGTTGTCATCTTCAGCCCCATCTATCCCCCGTTCATGCGAAGCATCGAGGTGAGCGGCCGGAAAGTGGTCGATGTGCCGCTGGCGGAGGAGGCTGACGGGTTCGTCATCGACTTCGATCTGCTCGAACAGCAAGCCGCCCGCCCCGACGTCACCCTCATGCTGCTCTGCCATCCTCACAATCCGACGGGTCGCGTCTTCACCGACGCCGAACTTCGCCGGGTGTCCGGCATCGCGGCCGAGCACGGGATCGTCGTGGTGTCCGACGAGGTGCACGCCGACCTGGTGTACGCCCCTCATCGCCACACGGTGTTCGCGACCGTTTCCGAAGCTCCCACCGTGACGCTGCAGTCGGCGACCAAGGCCTTCAACATCGGCGGTCTCCGATGCGGTCTCATGCACTTCGGGTCCGAGCCTCTGCACCGGCGCTTTCTCGAGGTGTTTCCCGACAGGTCTCTGGGCCGGGTGTCAGGACTCGCCGCGGCGGCGACGGTGGCCGCCTGGAGCGGAGGGGACGCCTGGCTGGGCGACGTCCTGGAGACGCTCGAGGCCAACCGCCAGCAGGTCTTCCAGTGGGTGTCGAATCATCCGAGCGTCCGTGCGCACATGCCTGAAGGCACGTACTTCGCCTGGCTGCACTTCGCCCGGTTGCCGGCGAACGTGACTTCGGCGCACGAGTTCCTGCTGCGTTCCGCCCATGTCGCCCTCCACGCAGGGCAGGAGTTCGGCGCTCCCTACACCTCGTGGGCGCGGCTGAACTTCGCCACGTCACCTCGCATCCTGCGAAAAGCGCTCAACCGCATGACCGCGGCGATGCCGGCCCCTCTCATCGGTCATCCGGCACGACCGTGCCCTCCCGACAACAACGGAACACCACTACGCGAGACGAGGACATGATGGAGCCTCTGCACCAGTTCATCCATGATCTGCGGGACCTCACCACCGCGAAGGACCGGCTGCCCGACGACGCCCTGGCCACCACGGTGGGCACGCTGCTGGAGGAGCTCGTCACCCGGCCCAACCCCATCCCCGCCGAGTTCACCGTGAGGTCGGCGCTGCACGGAGGACGTGGCCGTTACATCCTGCATCGTTCACCCACGTTCACGATCAGTTCGATCGTGTGGGCTCCCGGTGAGGTCGCTCCTCCTCATACGCATGAAACGTGGGGGGCCATCGGGCTGATCTCCAACCGGATCGAGGAACGGCGCTACGAGCTGAACGGCGACGACACCGTACGTCCCGTCGAACACCACCGGCACGACCGCGGCGCCGTCTCCGTCCTGATTCCCGACGACGACATCCATTCGATGCACAACCTGACCAACACCGACACCGTCGAGATCCACGTGTACGGCAAGGACCTGACCGGATTGGTCCGCAGGCGCTGGACAGTGGAAGGGCAGGACATGCGGGAATTCTCGAGCGGGAAGTACATGAACTGCTGAGAAGCCACACCCACGCCCCTCGTCCGAGAGCCGGACACACGTGCGGGCCCGAGCTTCGAGGCCGGCCGCTTCAGCTCAGATGAGCGGCCGTCCAGCAGTCAACCGAGCCGGGCTTGCCGCAGCCCTCCAGGCCGTCGAGGGCCTTGCCGAGTCGGGCAGTCCTGGCGTTGTCCGGGTCGTTGCTCTCCTGGTGGGGGTCGGTGACGGTGTTGTAGTACTCGGGCTTCGGCTCGCCCTCGTACTCGACGTACAGATCGCCCGCGGTGCGCACGGCCGTGTAGGTGGGGGGCTGGGAGTTGCCGGCCTTGAGGCTGTCGGCGTCGGGGTCCGGCTCGCCGGGCGCCTCCGGGTCCGGTTTCACGTGCTCGATCAGCGCCGCGTCACGCCAGCCCTTGACCTTGTGGCCCTGGATGAGGGGCACCAGGCTGCGCCCGTCGCGGCTGTCGCGCACCTCCGGGTCGGCACCCGCCAGGTCGAGGAAGGTCGCGAACAGGTCCACGTTCTGGGCGATGGCGCCGGTCACGAGGTCACCGTGCCGCCCGGCCGCCGGCCGCCTGACCAGCAGCGGCACCCGCACGTCATGGTCGTAGGCGGTGGACTTGCCGCGCACCAGGCGGTGCTGGCCAAGGTGGAAGCCGTTGTCACTGGTGAAGATGACATACGTGTTGCGCTTCTCCTCGTCCGTCAGGGTGGACATGACGCGCTCCACCATGTCGTCAACCGACTGCACCATGCGGATCCGATCGCGGAAGTCCGTACGCAGCTCCTTGACGAGTTTCGGGCCGATCTTTCCGCGCCGCACCCAGGACGGCTTGTCGGCGGTGTCCTCGTCGAAGGCGGGCAGCGCGGTCACGTCGATGCCGTTGCAGTCAGGCCCGCCGCAGTCGCCGTGCGGAAACTGCCCCGCGGGCCACTTGGTCTTCGGCCGGTCACGACGCGCCGGCGGGAAGCGGGGTTCCTTGTCGCCCGGCTTGGAGCCGACCCTGGAATGCGGCGAGAACGGCGAGACCTGGAGGAAGAACGGCTCGCCTGGCGCGTGCTCGCGGGAACGCTCGATGAAGTCGGCCGCCCGCTGCCCGAGCACGTCCACCAGGTATTTGCCGCCGGAGGGGTCGAGCGGCTTCTCGCCCGCCGTCTCCTCCTTGATGTAGCGGGTGAGCTCGTACCTGAACTCGTTGTAGCCGCCGCCCGCGGCCACGTGCCATTCGTCCCACCCGGCCGGCACCTTGTAGTCGGGGCCCACCGGGTACTCGTTGATGTACTTGCCCAGGTAGCCCGTCCGGTAGCCGGCCTGATCCAGCGAGACGGCGTACGTGCGACTCTCGTGCTTCTCGAACGCCTGATAGCCGCCGCCGTCGGACCCCTTGTTCGTCTCCACGCCGGTGTTGTGCGGGAACTGGCCGGTGAACGTGGAGGCCCGCGACGGGCAGCAGAGCGAGTTGGACACGTAGTAGTCGGTGAACGTCGTGCCCTGCTTGGCCAGGTTGCTGACGGTGTCCATGTACTGGAGCAGATCGGCTGACATGTCGTCCACGAGGAAGAAGATGATGTTCGGCTGTTTGGGCTTGGCCACCGCGCCGGCGCCCGCCTGGGACACCATGGTGAGCCCGAGGGCGACGACCAGCGCCAGGGCCCTCCGGATACCAGCGGTCACGGACATGACTGCCTCTTTTACCAGTTTGAGAAGATCGACGTTGCGACGAAGGTAATGTGCGACTCAGCAACTGATCAATAGGTATGGCGTGTTGACCATGGCCGTGCCGGCGGTCGCCATGGGAGCGGCGGACGGCGCGCAGGCCGTCATCGTGTTCGGAAGCTCGCGGGTGTTTAGCATCCGTGCAGCGGTGTATTTACCCGATGTAACACCAGGTCGGACGGCCCCGTAGCGTGGGTGTAGCGGTCCTGCCGTGGTGACTGCTGGGGATCGAGGCCAGCGCGAGGCTCGCATGAACACAGGCACAACTGAAGGTGTCAGGCGGCGAAGGCCAGATCGGCTGCCGGCTCAGGTGACCAGTTTCGTCGGACGACGGCCGGAGGTGAACGAAGCCAAGCGGATGTTCGGCACGGCGCCTGTGGTGACCCTCACCGGCGTCGGCGGCGTCGGCAAGACCCGGCTCGCGATCCATGTGGCCGCTGAGGTCCAACGAGCCTTTCGTGACGGTGTGTGGATGGTTGAGCTCGCGACGCTGGACGATCCGAAGCTGCTCGCCCAGACCCTGCTCTGCGCTCTGCATGTGCAGAACCGCTCCTCCCGGCCACCGGTGGAGGTGCTCGTCGACCACGTGCGGGACATGCAGATGCTCGTGGTCCTGGACAACTGCGAGCACCTGCTGGAGGAGTGCGCGGTGCTGGCCACGACGCTGGTGCGTTCCGCGCCGGAGCTTCGGATCCTGGCCACCAGCAGGGAGGCGCTGGGCATCGCCGGCGAACGCGTGCTGGCCGTGCCGACGTTGTCCTTGCCGGATTCCGAAAATCCTCAGCCGCAGGCCTGGACCCGAGGGGAGGCGGTGCAGCTGTTCGCCGAGCGGGCCTCGGCCGTGCTGCCCGGCTTCGAGGTCACCGAGACCAACAGGACCATGGTGGAGGGGATCTGCCGCCGGCTGGACGGCCTTCCCCTCGCCATCGAGCTGGCGGCCGTACGGCTGAGGGCGCTGTCGCCCGAACAACTGCTGGACCGGCTGGAGAACCGCTTCCAGCTGCTCACCACCGGGCCGCGGGCGACGCTGCCCCGGCAGCGGACGTTGCGTGCGCTCGTCGACTGGAGCCACGGCCTGTGCACGGAGCCGGAGCAGCTGCTCTGGGCCCGCGCGTCGGTGTTCACCGGCGGACTGGACCTGGAAGCGGCCGAGGCGGTGTGCTCCGGGGACGGCATCGCCCGCGAACAGGTCCTCGACCTGGTGACCGGGCTGGTGGACAAATCCCTGCTGGTCAGGGAGGACAGCCCCACCGGGATGCGCTACCGGATGCTGGAGACGATCCGGGAGTACGGCCGCGAGCAACTGCTCGCCTCCGGCCAGGAGGCCACGCTGCGGCGCAGGCACCGCGACCACTACCGCGACCTGGCGGCACAGGCGCGCGCCGAAGCGTTCGGCCCGGATCAGCTGGAATGGTTCGCCAGGTTGCGGATCGAGCACGCCAATCTCCGTCAGGCCCTGGATTACTGCTTCGCCGCGCCGGAGGAGGCAGAAACCGGTCTGAGCATGGCCACGGACCTCGTCCAGCACTGGAAGACCGGCGACTACCTGCGCGAAGGACGCGACCGCCTGGACCAGGGGCTGGCCGCGATCACCGAGCCGAGCGAGCTTCGAGGCCGGGCCCTGGTGGTCAACGCCTGGCTGGCCAACACCCAGGCCGACGTCGTCACCGCCGAGTCGATGGTCCGGCAGGCTCGGGAGGTCGGCGAGCAGCTCGGGCTGGAGGCGGTGCTGGCCTACGCCGCGCTCTACTCCGGGACGATCGCCATGTACCGCGGGGACAGCGAGTCGGCGGTCGCCCTCTACGAGGAGGCGGTCTCCCGCCACCGCACCACCGGCGACCCGATGGGCCTGACTCGTGCGCTGGTCCGGCTCTGCCTGGCACGCGCCCTGCTGGGCGATGTCTCCTCCGCAGTCGCCGCCGGCGAGGAATGCGTGGCCATCTGCGAGGCGCACGGCGACAGATGGGTCAGGGCGTACGCGATGACCGTGCTCGGCGTTCCGCTCTGGCTCCAGGGCGACGCGGAGCACGCGACCGCGCTGGAGCGGGAGAGCCTGCGGTTCCAGCACTCGATCGACGACGTGCTCGGCAGCAGGTTCAACATCGCGGTGCTGGCCTGGATCGCCGCCGGCCAGGGGCAGCACCGGCGAGCGGCCACGCTGCTGGGAATCGTACGGAGCCTGGAGCGGACGGTGCACATAGTGCCGTTCAGGTACAGGCAGTTCCTTCGCCGACACGAAGAATGCGAGTCGTGTGTCCGTGAGGCTCTCGGCAAGCCAGCCTTCGAAGCGGCTGTCACGCGAGGTGCCGGGCTGTCCTACGACGAGAAGATCTTCTTCGCCTTGGGCGAGTCCGACTCCGCGAACGAGCCGGCCGGCGAGGAAACGTCGTGGTCACCGCTGACGCGCAGGGAGGCGGAGATAGCGCGCCTGGTCGCTCAGGGGATGAGCAACAAGGAAATCGCGGCTGCCTTGGTGATCGCCCAGCGCACCGCCGAGGGCCACGTCGAGCACATCCTGAACAAGCTCGGCTACAACTCCCGCACCCAGATCGCCCTCTGGGCCAAACAACGGGACACGCCCGGACATGACGAGGGATCCACAGGTCAGCGCTAGCGACGGACAGCCACGGCAAAGCAGGCATTCCTGGTAAGCTACGGTATCCTCCCGGGCCGTTCCGCGTCCCGGGATTCTGCTTGCATGCCCCTCCTCCAGCACCGGGCCATCGCCGCGGCGGCGGTCCCGCTCTTCCTGTCCATGACCGTCAACCAGGTGGCCGGCCTGGTCACCACGGCGGTGCTCGGGCGGCGCGCGACCGCCGCGCTGGCCGCGTACGCGGTGACGACGGCCGTGCTCAACCCCGCCTTCACCGCCATCACCGGTGCGCTGCGCGGCATGGCGCCGTTCATCGCCCCCCACCGCGAGCACCCGCCTGGCGCGATCCCCGTCCTGCGGGACGCGCGGTGGCTGGCGCTCAGCGTCGCCGCACTCGCCGCCGTAGCCGTGGCCTGCGTCCCCGTCGTCGCCTCGCTCGGCGGCGCGCCGCCGGAGGTGCTGGCGGAGCTCGGGATCTTCCCCTACCTGCTGGTCGTGCACGTGCTGCTGTACGGCCTGGGCGGCGGCGCCAACGCGGCGCTGATCGCGCTCGGCCACAGCCGCCAGGTGATCTGGGCGAGCCTCGCCGGCGCCGCCGTGTCGATCGTGCTGGTCGTCCTCCTCGTCCCCCGGATCGGCCTGCCGGGGCTGGGATGCTCGATGATCGCCGCGGGCGCCACCGCCCTCGCGGTGTCCAACCTGCGCCTGCGCCGGCTGCTCGGCGGCAGCGTGGGCAGGGGACGGCCGCGGCCCGCGGAGATCATGAAGCTGGCGCGGGTGGGCATTCCCCTGTCGGGCACGCTGCTGATCAAGTTCGCGGTGCTCGGGGTCGTCACGTACGCGGCGGTCCGCACGGGCACGCGGGAGGCCGCCGCGCACGCCGTCCTCCACGCCCTGATGGGCCCGCTGATGTTCGTGTCCCTGTCGGTGGCGCAGGCGTCCGTTCCCGAGGTCGCCCGCGCTCAAGGGGTGCGCGAGGTCAGGAGCGTCACCAGGGCGGCGCTCGCGCTGGCCGTCATCGGGGTGGCCGCGGGCGGAGCTCTCCTGCTCGCCTTCCGCGATCCGCTCGTCACGGTGTTCACCTCGGACGACGGCGTCAGGACCACCGTGCTGGGGCTGGCCTGGCTCATGGTCGTCATGGCGGCGGTGGACGGCTCGCAGGCCGTCATGGCGTTCGGGCTGGCGGGGCTCAAACGGTCGTCGTGGAGCCTGGGCTCGGTGGCGGCCGGCTACGGGATGCTCACGGTGGCCGCCGTGCCGGTGGCCGCGACGTGGGGGCTGGCCGGGCTGTGGTGGGCGCTGATCGCCAACTCGGCCCTGCTGATCGTCCTCCAGGGGAGCGGCTTCCTCCGCCACAGCGCCCGCGCGCCCAGTTGACCCCAACCTAGCTTGAGGTTGCACGATTGGGCGATGAACACGTTCGAGATCGGCGTCATCCTGCCCGGCGTGGCAGTGCAGCGGCGGGACGGCATCGACCTGCGGGAGGCAGCCCGGCACGCCGAGGCCGCCGGCCTGGACGGCGTCTGGCACGGCGACCACCTCGCCATCGGCGGGCCGACCCTGGACGCCCCGATCGCCCTGGCCACCGCCGCCGCCGTCACCACCCGCGTCCGGATCGGCACCAGCGTCCTCGTCCCCGGCATCCGTCCCGTCGCCTGGGCCGCCAAACAGGTCGCGACCCTCCAGCACGTCTCCGGCGACCGCCTCGTGCTGGGGGTCGGTTCGGGCGGCGGGCCCGGCCAGTGGGCCGCCGCCGGGGTCCCGTACGCCGAGCGCGGTCCCCGTACCGACACCGCGCTGGAACTCCTCCCCCGCCTGCTGTCCGGCCAGAAGACCGAACTCCACGACGAACCCGGCAACCCGCCCGTAGAGCTGGCGCCGCCCGCGACGACGCCCCCGATCTGGGTCGGCAACGCGTCCGGGGTGGCGATCCGGCGGGCCGCCCGCCTGGGTGACGGCTGGTTCCCCTCCCTGATCTCCCCCCGCCAGGTCGCCGAGGGCGCCGAGCTCCTCGCCGCCCTGGCCGCGGAGCACGGCAGGCCGGCCCCGGTGATCGCCATCGGCGCCACCGGCGCACTGGCCGGCGGGCCGTCCCGCGAGGAGATCGCGTCGGGCATCAGCTCCGCGTACGGCCGCCCGCTCGGGGAGGTCATCGACATCCCGCTCGCCGGCCACCCGGAAGAGGCCGCCGAGAGGCTGGCCGCCTACCGGGAGGCCGGGGCGCGGCACGCGATCGTCGGCGTCGCCGGCGACGACTGGCGGGCCGAGGTGGACCGGCTGGCGGAGGTACGCGGCCTGGTCAACCGGTAGCCGGGCCCGCCGCGGGCCCGGCGAGCAGGCGGAGTGCCTGGGCCGTGAACTCGTCGAGCGGATAGAACAGCTCGATGGCCAGCTCCGACAGCGTCACATCGGCCGGCGCGCCGAACGTGGCCATGGTGCTGAACATCGACAACTCGCCGAACGGGCTGCGGATCCTCAGCGGCACCTGGATCGGGCTCGGCGGATGTTCCGCGCCGTCCGGCTCCGACGTCACCGGATAGCGGGACACCTCCTCGTAGAGTGCCCGGAGCGTCTCGTCACCGGTGGCGTCGACCTGGCGGAGCAGCCGCCGCAGCGTGAGCGTGCGGACCTCGCCCAGGTTCGCCAGCCGGGAGGCCAGCCCGTCGGGGGTGCAGGGTCAGCCGGAAGACGTTCGGCCGCGGCTCCAGCAGGTGCCCGGGCACGCCGTCCATGAGGACGGACATGGCGCGGTTGCCCGCCAGCACGTCCCAGAGCCGGTCGACCACGACCGCGGGGTACGGCTCGTGCGCCGCCAGCATGGCGTCGATCGCCGACCGGACCGAGGCCAGGTAGGCGTCGTCGAGGCTGCTCTCCCGGTAGGCCGGCGCGTAGCCGGCGGCCAGCAGCAGGGTGTTGCGCTCGCGCAACGGGATGTCCAGGGCCTGCGACAGGTGGAGCACCATCGACCGGCTCGGCCGCGCGCGCCCCGTCTCGACGTACGACAGGTGCCGCGCGCTGACGTCCGCCAGGTTGGAGAGGTCGAGCTGGCTGAGCCTGCGGCGCCGCCGCCAGGCACGCAGCTGCGAACCGATCCGGGGCGGCTGCTCCACTTCCATGCCCCGGAGCCTAACGACCGTGACGAGCGGCCATGACCCCGGAGGTTATTGAGCCGACGACCCCGGCGCTGGCACCGTTCCTGTGACCAGATTCTCAGCGGGAGGAGATCGACATGACGACGACCAGGACGGACGCTTCTGGACGGCTGCGGCTGATCCTTCGCGTCGACGGCTGGAGCACCGCCGTCTTCGGCGTGATCATGTTGGCCGGCGCTCAGGCGCTCAGCGGCCCGCTCGGCCTGCCGACCTCGTGGTCCATCCCGTTCGGGGTCGCCATGCTGGGCGGCGCCGCGGCCCTCGGCCTCATCGCCGGATACCCCCGGATTCCGCCGCGCCACGCGGCGTTCGTCGTCGCGGGGAACACGCTGTCGTGCGTGGCACTCCTCGTGCTCGCGTTCTCCGGCCTCATCCCGCTCACCGGGCTGGGCGTGGCGTTCCTGCTGGCCGGAGCCCTGGTGGTGGCCGTCTACGCGGCGCTCGAACTCATGGGCCTGCGCCGGCTCACCGCCGCCTGAGCCCGCCGCGCTCCTACACGAACTCGCGAACGGCGGCCACCAGCTCCGGCATGGTCCTGACGACGCTCCGCGGCTGCCACTGATCGGAGCGCACGGGGTTGGCCTCGGTGTCGTCGCTCAGGAAAACGATCGTGCGCATCCCCAGCGCACGAGCCGGAACAAGATTGACCGGACGGTCGTCGACGAACACCACCTCATCAGGGGAGACGCCCAGCGCCTCGATCACCGTCGTGTAGGCGGCTCTGTCGGGTTTGCGGGCCCGCAGATCGGAGCTGACGAACCACCGCCGCACGGGGCCCTCCAGGCCGAAACGCCGGCGTACGAGCTCGGACCAGACCGCCGTGTCATTGCTCAGGCAGGCGAGGCGCAGGCCATCGCCCCCCAGCTCCGCGAGCGCCTCCTGCACGCCTTCGTTGAGCTGGTGCCGCCCGCAGTAATCCGCGTCACGCCCTTCCCGCGACAGCCCGACGACCGACCAGAACCGGTCGGTCGTCATGCTCCCCAGCGTGGCCGAACGGTAGGCGGCGCGGATGTCCTGCTCGGTTCGCCGGCATCCGTGATCGCGCAGGTAGGGGATCAGGACACGACCCTGCACATTGCCGTACCGGTACAGGACACCCATCGCATCGAAGAGGACCACCTTCGGCCGAGGCATGACCAGAGAGTACGCCGCAGCGACCGGCGGCCCAAGCGCGCGACGCCGGCGGATCAACCAGGACAACGGCCGCTTCGAGACCCTCGGCCGGTCCGGGTCCTGCTCGGGCCCTCCATGAGGCGGGCGCCCGCCGCGTCCGTCACCGGCACATTGCGCCGATGAGCCCCGGAAAGCCCGGAAACTCCTCCCGCGCCCCCGCCACGATCTCCGCCGGCGAACGCCGCCTCCCCGGCGCGTGGCGCTCCGCGATCGCCTCGAACGCCGCATCCGGCTGCCTCTCACGGCCCGGGTCGGAGAACGCCTCCGCCGGGCCCAGGCCGTTCGCGAACACCCACAGCAGATCGCCGAGATCGCGGGCTATCACGCCGCATCCGCCCTCGGAACCGAGGTAGACGACAGGCTGCTCAATGATCGCCGCACCAGGCCGAACCAGCCAGAAACCCACGTAGTCGCCTCCCCCGGTGGTGCCGAAGAAGCGGAATTCGCCGCCGTCGACCTCGTCGTTGCCGGTCCACAGACGAAACCACCACGCCGTCTTCTCCTGCGCCTCGAACCGGTCGTACAGCTCGAAGTCACAACCGCGGGCCTCGTCGGTCTCGTCGTCCCACTCCCACGTGAAGCCCACCTCGGCCACCTCGGCCAAAGCCACGGGCAGAACCAGCTGATCAGGGCTCTTCGTCATCCTGAGAGACTAGATCACCCCAGCGTCGTCTCACCCCGTTCAGGGCCCCTCCGGATCCTCCGCCAGGAACTCCGCGACCAGTTCCGCCGGGTTGGCGGCTCTGGTCAGGGCGAACATCTCGTCAGGGTTGAACATGTCGTAAAGGACCACCGGCAGCGCTCTCCCGAAGGTCCCGACGATCCGGCCATCCGCGTGGAGCCGCCGCGCCAGATCGACGCAGAGTCCGTGGAACTGCTGGTCAAGCCGCTCGCCGCGCTCGTCCCGCTCGTGTTCGGAGAGCTCGTCCTCGTCGTCGTACCAGAGGCCCTGCGCCACCGCCTCCCGCCGGTGCAACTCGGCGCCGGCCGGATCCCGCTCGGGATCGTGGCCGACGACACGGCGCCCCTCCCGCCCCGACGGCGGGAAATACGCGTAACTCCAGCGAGCCTCCCATGCCTCCGGCGGGCTCGGCTCCGCCAGCAGCCGGGCCACCTCGGCTTCGGTGTTGTAGCCGATCGCCACGTACGGGAACCGGGGGTCCTGGTCGACGCTGTCGATCCGGAACGTGACGACGTAAACGCCGGACCCGGCCTCCCTGGGAAACTCCGCCAGGGCGCGCACCGCCACCCGCTCCAGGTGCTGCCGAAATGTCATCGAAAACGCTCCTCAGCGGGCAGCGGCGCGGGAACCCGCTCCTGGCTCGATCTCGGCGACGGACCACCAGCGACGATCATTGATCACAGCATAGGCGAGCCGGAACGCTGCGCATCTCCCCCCACACCGCCTGGTGGCCCGCCCGCGCATCGGCGATGCTGTGACGCGTGGAGTACGTGTCCAGAGTGCCCCGACCGCCCCTGGCCGGGCTGATCGACGACCTCTACTACCTGGAGGGCACGCCGCCGCACCCCCGGCTGATGTTGCCGCCGATGCCCTCGGCGCTGCTCGTCCTCAACCTCGGGGAGCCGTTCCGCATCCGCGCCGTCACCGGCATCGAGACGGCCGCGTACGCCGACGGCTGCGTGATCACCACACCCACCCGCGCCTTCGAGTTCGGCTACCCGCCGCGCACCCGGTCGGTCGGCGTGCACTTCAAGCCATGGGGCCTGGCGCCGTTCCTGCCGATGCCCGCGGCCGAGCTGTGCGACCGGCCGGTGACGGTGGAGCAGGTCTGGGGCCGCCCTGCCGTCGCCGGGCTGCGGGACCGGCTGGCCACGGCGGCCGGTCCGTACGAGAACCCGTCTGGCACAGCGGCTCAAGGAGCTCATCGGCGTCACGCCGAAGCGGCTCGCCCGCACCTACCGCTTCGCCACCACCGTGTTCGCGATCGACCCCACAGGACCGGTCGACTGGGCCTGCCTCGCCGATCGCGCGGGCTATTTCGACCAGGCCCACTTCGGCCACGAGTTCCGGACGTTCACGGGACTCACACCCACCCGGTACGTCGACGTCCGGCTGCGCTTCCTGCGCGAACACCCCGGCCACGCGCTCGACGTGGGGCCACTGCCGGCCGATTGATTTCTTACAAGAGCCGGCGACCCCCGACCCGCCACCATGGGTACTTCCCGAGCAGAGGAGAGATCCATGGGCAAAGTGGTCATGTACAGCACGGTGTCGGTGGACGGCTTCATCGCGAACGAGAACGACCAGGTCGGGCCGCTGTTCGACTGGATGTCCAGCGGTGACGTCCCGCTGGACGAGACCGGGGACGTGAAGGTGTCGCAGGCGTCCTACGACTACACCCGGCCGTACTGGGACCAGATCGGGGTGACCGTCGTCGGCCGCCACGTCTTCGACCTGACGGACGGCTGGGGCGGCAGGCCGCCGGGCGGGATCGACCACGTGGTGGTGGTGTCGCACCGGCCGATGCCCGAAGGCTGGGATCCCAAGGCGCCGTTCCACTTCGTCGACGGCGTCGAGGCCGCCATGGCCAGGGCGCAGGAACTGGCGGACGAGCGCACGGTCGAGGTCGCCGCCGGCGCCGTCGGCGGCCAGGTGCTGGCAGCGGGCCTCGTGGACGAGGTCGCCATGGACGTCGCTCCCGTCGTGTTCGGATCCGGCAAGCGCTATTTCGGCTCGGTCGACGTGCAGCACCTCCTCGAGGACCCCGACGTGGTGATCCAGGGCACCCGGGTGCTCCACCTGCGCTACCGGGTGCGCAGATAACCGGTCCGAGCGAGTACGGACCTGATCCGCCCAGGGTCAGGTCGGCTTCCGATCAGCCTTCTCCACAGCCCGGGAAGATGGTGACTGCCGACGGTGCGCCAGCCCTGGAAACGAGCCATGACTCGCCCGCGCCAACACCGCAAGAGCACGCAAGATTTCCGGCCGTTCGCCCGGCTCGGCACCCCGGAGCGCGACGATCGCCACGATCGTCATCGCCACGGCAGGAACCGCGACGGCCACAACGATCGCGATCGCGAACACCGACAACTGCATGACCCGCACCCTCCGCCTGCTCAGGTCGAGCAGGCCGGGGCTCAGCTCGACCAGTAATAGCGCACACTGGCAAGCTGAGTTCCCCTCACCTGGCGGGTCTCAGACGGGACTTCGACATCCCATTCGGTTGTCTCGGGGAACGTCTGCAGTCACGAACGATCAACAGGTTGGGGCGCGTTCCATCACCCCGAGGTCTCTCCCGCCCGCCTACGCGGACCGACAACTCCGGGAGTAGCACGCAGGGTTTCCAGGGCCCCCCTGTGTGTACTGTGCCGTGATGACGAAGCTGCCGCCAAGGGATACTCCCCTCACTTGGAGGATGCCTCCCGCACGCCGATCCGTCAACGGCCGGGTGCGAATGCGCGGACCTGCCGATGCCCCTGGCTTCCGGAGCGACGTCACGCGCGAAGCACGGCGGAGATCGTCATCGGCCCATTCCGACCCATGCGGACCCCGCCAGGTCGAAGCGATGGCCGGTGAGGCGGTCGAGGGCTGCGCACGCGCCGATGCGGTCAGCCGCCGACGGTGAACATCGTCCAGTCGTCACCGCAGCCGTCGAACCGGTGGCTACCCTTCTCCTGAAAGGTCAACGACGAACCGATGACCAGGTCCTTCACCGTGCGCGAGACCAGGATCTGCCCCTCCCCTGCGAGGCGCGCGACCTGGTGCGCGAGCTCATATGCTTGACCGACGAGCCGGCCGTCGCGAAACTCCACCTCACCTACGTGCACGCCCGCTCGGAAATCATGAGCGGCCGTTGCGGCACGCATCGCCAGCGCGCACCGGATCGCGCGTGCCGCGCCGTCGAAGGTTGCGACCACTCCTTGTACGTTGGTCTCGACCAAGCTGCCTCGGCTCCGCCCGATGGCCGACGGAGCGGCTGCATGGTGAGCCGACGCAGCGGCCTCTGACACGGTGGTGATCAGGATCGTGGCGAGCATGCGATTCGTCTCCAGGGGCTGACTCGCCGCTTCTCGAACGAACTGCTCGACGATGTCGGCAAGTTCGCCGACATCGCCGACACCGAGCAGGTGGTCGCCCGACTGCTCCAGATACCGGGCACCCGGCAGGTGTTCGGCAAGGTAGCGTCCGAGATCGGGCTGGCTGATCCGGTCGTTGCGCCGCTGCACGACCAGCACCGGCGCGCTGACAGCCGGCAGGATCTTCCGCACGTCGATATCACGGACCAGGCGAAGCATCCGCAGGAAGGCGCCTGGGCTGACGGACATGCGTTCGCGGCGTGCCAGTCCCCGGCGCGCGCTTTCCGTGCTCGCGAGGCTCGGCGCGTACCACTCGATGGTGTTGCCCTGTCCCCAGCCGCGCTGGGCGATCTGTTCGAGCGCGGCCAGCATGCCTTCGGAGTCCCCTCCACACGGGTAGTCAGGCGCCCAGGTCCAGCGTGCGGCTGCGCCGAACAGCACGAGACCGGTGACCCGCTCTGGAAAGGTGGCGGCGAACAGGACGCTCATCGGGCCGCCCTCGGAGTAGCCGATCAGCACGGCACGCTTGCTGCCGCACGCGTCCATGACCGCGCGGACGTCGTCCATCCGCTGCTCGAGCGTGTCTTCGCCGGTGGCGGGGTCCGACAGCCCGGTGTCCCGCTTGTCGAAAATGATCAGGCGGCCGGTTGCGGCGAGCCGGCGCATGAAGCCGGCCGTGTTCGGGTCTTCCCACCACAGATCGAGGTGGCTGTAGATGCCTGGCACGAACACGATGTCCGGTTCGCCATCGCCGATCACCTGATAGGCGATGTGACCCGTGCCGTTCCAGACGTACTGCGGGGTCGGCGCGATCCAGCCGTCCTTGTCCGTTCCGATGGCTCGCGGTGCCGGATCGGCGCGGGAGCCAAGGTCCTGCGCGAGTACGCGCCGTTCCAGATCCCGCAGCTCCCGGCTGGGGGACAGGCCGAGTTCGTCAGCCAGCAGCCGGCGAACCTCGCGGTAGACGGCCAGCGCCTCGCCCTGCCGGCCGGCGCCGTAGAGCGCCCGGATGCGCAGCGACCACAGCCGCTCGCGCAGCGGGTGCTCGGCCGTCAGAGCAGCGAGCTCGCCAAGCACCTCGCAGTACCGTCCGCTCATCAGATCCGCCTCGAGACGCACCTCGACGGCGGTCAGCCGAAGCTCTTCGAGCCTCGACCCCTCCGAAGCGACGAAGGGCAAGTCACCCAGGTCCGCCAGCACCGGCCCGCGCCACAGAGCCAGCGCTTCGACCGCCCGCAGACGGGCGGTCATGGCGTCGTTGACATCGAGCGCGGAGACCGCCTGTTCGAGCAGCCTCTCGAATCGGACCGAGTCGAGCTCGTGACCGCCCAGCTCCAGCTGGTAGCCGGGCGGCCTGGTCACGAGGCCCTCCGCCATGCCCGCTATCCGGAGTCTGCGACGCAACTCGCTGACTCTCACATGCAGATTGGCGATCGCCCGATCCACCTCGAGGCGTGGCCACAGTTCTTCGGCGAACCGGTCAGCGGGCACGACCTGCCCAGCATTCACCAGCAACAGGCCCAGCACCGCCCGCGTTCTCATCCCGCCGAGCTCCAGCCACGCTCTCTCGGCGCCCACCTCGATCGGGCCGAGAATGTTGAACTTCATGCGGCGCCCCCCGCGAGCAATACGTTCAGTATGCGCATGGTAACCGAGTAGTAAGCGGATAGTCAGCCCCATGCGTCACTCTGTTGGTCCAGCCGGCTGGACGGGTCAATCCCCAACAGCAACCGGCGTACGTTCGACGCATTTCTTACCACCGGAGGCCCCATGAAGATCAAGCCATTCGCCGGCATGAGAAGAAAACACCTGACCGCGGTGAGCGTTGCCGCGATCACGACCTCGCTGAGTTTTGCGCTCTCCGGATCGGCACATGCCATCACGGCCCCCTCCACTTCGGCCACCGCCATGATCCGCTGCTCCGTCGGCGGCATGACCGACACCCACGACAGCTCTCCGAAAAAGGTCTACGCCGGCGCGTGGATCAATTGCAAGGCTCCGAGTTTCACACCCCTGAAGCTGCGCATTCAGCTCTTCCGTTCAGGCACACTCGTCGACACCGGCATCTGCGAAGCGTCGAATTACAGCCGATATTGCGATGCCTCCGTCACGGTAACCGACCGCACGTCGGGCAAACAGCGATGGTACGGCAGAGTCAGAGCCTCGTGGGACAGCGGCAGCAAGAGCTTCACCACCAACTCCATCAAGCATTAGACCCAAAAAGAGGTTCCCATGAGCCGGCAGATGATCGCACTCAAGATCACCGTAGCGGCTGGACTCGCGCTCGCGCCGATGAGTCCCGCCAACGCCACGACAGCCGAATCGACCACAACCGCGAGCGCCGCCAAAGCGACGACAGCGTCCTTCTGCACCGCCTGGGCCCTGGCGGATAGAGTTGACCAGTCCGGAAAAATGTATGGCGCTGGTGGAGTCCGCTGCAAGGGCCGGACAGCCGGGCGGTTGACCGTGACCCTTTACCGCAACAACAGCAAGGTCAGATCCGCCAATGAAGCCTGCCCTCGGAATCGCTATTGCAGCGCAAGCACCGGGACCAAGCAGAACTCCAGCGGCAGCCAGGAATGGTGCGCGAGGGCGCAATTCCACGACGTCATCGGAGGCGATTACTATATCAAATGGGAGTGCATGATAGCCTGAAAACTCGATGCGGCTGTTTCCGTAGATCCCCTCACGCAGCTCTTCAGCACCGCCGACAGCCCGGCGACGGTTGTCAGGCGAGAGGCGCGCCGCCGCGAGCCCGGAAGCCCGGCCGACATATTCCGCCGACTTCGGGCGACCCCGCACGTGTCGCACCGCGTCAGAACGAACCAAAGGCCCTTCCCGATCATCGCGAAGGGCCTTTGAGCTGGGAGCCGCCTTGGGGATTCGAACCCCAGACCCTTCACTACGAGCAAAATCGAACGAGTGTTCCCAGCCGATCAATAGTCCTCGCTGCCCTGCTCGACTATCCGTTGACGTCCGTCAATGTCCGCGATCGCCGGGTGCCAGTGTGCGGATCTGCCGATGAGCGCACCCCTGACTTTCGGTGCGACGTCACGTACCGAGCACGGCGGTGAGCATCGAGAGATACGACTCGTGGGCGAGTCGCAGGCCGTCAAGGTCGGACGTCTCGAACCACGCCACAGCGTCATGCTCGTCCGGCGCGGCGTTGACCGGTGTTCCGGTCCACCTGTCGACCAACCAGATCTGCATGTCGAACGTCGCGGTCCGGATCTCATGCATCGGCGGGCCGAGCGGCTCCGATGCCGCGATTCCCAGCTCCTCCCGAAGCTCGCGGACAAGGCTCTCTTTCGGATCCTCCCCCTCCTCCACATGACCGCCCGGCAGGTCCCACACGTCGGGATACCAACGGCGTCCAGCGCTTCGATGGCACAGCAACACCCGATCGCCGTCGCGAAGAACGGCCGTCACGATCCGGACCGGCGTCACCTCCGTCAGCATCGGCCCAGAGTACCCTCGACCACTCCACGGCAACCTGGAGGGCTTCGCGCTTACACTCCCCAAGCAGCAGGCAGCCCGGCTGGAGGAGATCTCCCGTGCACAGGAACTCGCCCCGGACAACGGCACGACGAGCACCCGCGCCGCCTGAGCTTCATGGATCCCGGTAGCCAACAGTGGGTCATCTTTCATGACTCTTAGCAGTCATCCATGTCAGGTAAGTAAGTGTCCTACCAGAATCCTTGATCCCGTCTGCGCTGTGACGGCCGCACCGGACACGGCGGCGCAGGAAGGCCGTGGACGTCAGGCGCCGAGCGGGCCGTGCGCCTGCGCCGACAGGTCGTGCCAGTCGGTCCAGGTCTTGAGCCGGTCCGCGTACGTCTGCTGGATCATGGGGTAGAAGTCCTGGCCGAACAGCACGCGCAGAGGCGGGTCGTCGGTGTCCGCGAGGGTGAGCAGCGCCTGGGCAGCGGCGGCCGGGTCACCCGTGGGCTGCTGCGCGTTGGCCGCGAGTTGCCGGCGCAGCTCGTCGTAGGCCGGGTCCATCTGCGCCATGTGGCCGTAGTCGAGAGGGTTGTTAGCGTCCCGGGTGGCGAAGGCGTCCGGCTCGATGATGGTCACCTTGACGCCGAACGCGGCGACCTCGCCGGCGAGGGCCTCGTTGAGGCCTTCCAGGGCCCACTTGGAGGCGTGATAGGCGCCGACGAGCGGCATGGCGACGATCCCGGCCACCGAGGAGAGCTGGATGATGTGCCCGGAGCGCTGCTCGCGCAGGTGGGGCAGGGCGGCCTGGATCACCCACACCGCGCCGAACAGGTTGGTCTCCATCTGGTCGCGCAGCTCCTGCTCGCTCAGCTCCTCGACCGCGCCGACCTGGGTGAAGCCGGCGTTGTTCACGACGACGTCCAGGCGGCCGAAGTGCTCCTTGGCCTGCACCACGCTGTCGAAGACGGCCGGCTTGTCGGTCACGTCCAGCTCCAGCGGCAGCAGCGCGTCGCCGTAGGCGGTGACCAGGTCGTCCAGGCTCGCCGTGGTGCGGGCGGTCGCGGCGACCCGGTCGCCCCGAGACAGGGCGGCCTCGACGAAGTTACGGCCGAGCCCGCGCGACGAGCCGGTGATGAACCAGACCTTGTTCATGATGTCCTTCCGTTCCCGTCCAGGCCGCGGTAGTCGTGCGGCGGTCACCGCGCGCCAGGCCGGGGCGATCACTCATGGAGATGTGCGCCGCGCGGAACGTTCGCGCGGCGTCCTGACCAAAAATGAGGCGCCGGCGCCCCCTTCCCCGTGACAGCGCCGCCGTGTGACATGCGCCACCGTCACGGATGTCACACGGCGGTGAGGCGCGGCGGCTTGCGCGCGAAATCGAGAGCGGACAGGCAGGACCCGGTATGCAAGAGCCCTGGGAACTGGCGAGCTCTGCGACTTGCGGGAAGGGCGGCTCGTACTTCGCCAGCGACGCAGAGCAGCCCGCCCCCGTCTCTGACCTGGGTCAAAAGCACGTCCGGCTCACCTTGGAGATCGTCAAGCGCAGCGACGAGATCAGCGGCTACGTGGTCCTGCCCCGCAGGTGGGTGGTGGAGCGCACGCCGTCGTGGATCTCCCAGCCCGCAGGGTTCCATCGCCGCGCCGCACGCAGGCGATGCATGCAGGACCATGAGCGGTTATCCGAGCATCACGAGGCCATGGTCCTGTGGGCCATGATCATCCCCATGGGGCGACGACTCACACGATCCGCCCGTTCCTATTCGGCGGAGAGCTTGGCTGGCCCTGTTCGACTGTCCGCTGGCGTCCGTCAACGTCCGAGATCGCTTGCCCTCGTTGTCACCCAGAACGTCACTCAACACGCGAAGCAGATCGGCGCTCAGCGCGCCCTTCCTGAGCCGTGCTTCGCACGGAGAACCGCTGCAACATGGTGCAGCCTGCTTCTACCGCGCGTAGCGCTATGAAGCGCGCGAAGCGCCGTTCAGATCTTGAAGCTGTTCAGGGACGGCAGGGACGCCCGCCGTGGCGCGTTTCCCCTCATGTACGTCAACGTTTGCGCTGATCAGATGGCAAGCAGGGACAGCGGGGACGCCGGGGACACACGTCGTGGTCCGGCTTCGAGACTCGCCGCTGCGGTGAGGACTGGCGAGGGATGTCCCGCCGAGCGTGGCGCGGACAGACCCGGAATGAAAACCCGGCGCGATCCCCACATCCGCCCCTTTTGGCATCGAGGGCCCATGAGCGCCTCTGTTTAACATGCAGCGGAGTATGGCGTACCTGCCAAGCTTGAGTTCGTGGTCCAGCCAGCCAGCGGCCAAGCCAGCTTGTTCGACCCCCACGAGTTCTCCGGACGTCCGCATCGACGCAACCCAGAGCTCAACCACCTGATCTTGCGCTGGACGGTCAAGGACCACGAGATCGAGCGGTACGAACTGGTTCGGCCAGCAGGGATTCTGTGGAGGCGCGCCGGATCGCGCCGGCGGCGACCAGGCGGTCGACCAGGCGGCTGGGGCTGGTGCCGCTCTCGCAGACCAGGAGCTTCCCCAGGCCGTTCAGGGTCAAGGGCTGGCGATCGTGCAGGATGCGGATGACCTCGGCCTGGGAGGTGGTGATGCCGAGCGGTTTCAGCGCGTGCCCCAGCAACCGGTTGCCTTCGCGCTGGGCGGCCAGGACGAGGTAGCGGAACTCCTCCGCGGGGCGCATCGCGTCGTTCCTTCTGGTCAAGAGGGTGCGTAGGTTGCGGTCAGCGGGCTGTTGCGGGTCGCGGCGGCCAGCTGGGGGGCCGCGCCGGGGTCGTGCGCGGCCAGGACCGTCAGACCGGGGTTGCTCAGACGGAGCTGGTTGACCATTTCGGTGGTGGCGGCCAGCCGGCGTCTTTCGCCGACCCCCGGCACGTGGCCGCGCTCCATCAGGTTCGTGTCGTACGTCAGGTCTCCGACCATGAGCAGCGGGGTGCGCCCGGGGGCACGGACCAGCATCGACAGTGACCCGGGAGTGTGGCCGGGAGTGGGCAGGAGCACCATGCTGCCGTCGTCGAACAGGTCATGCCCGGTGGTGAACGGGGCCAGAGCGGGGTCGGCCAGAGGTTCGAAGTCGAGGTGGCGCCAGCGCAGCCCGGGCAGGTCGATGTGCGAGCGCAGCAGCCCGCGCAGTTCTGGTGCCGGTTGCTCCAGGGTCTGCCATTCCTGCCGGCTGACCACGATCCGGGAGCCGGTCAGCTCGCGCAATCCACCGATGTGATCTTGGTGGAGGTGGGAGATGACCGCGGTGTGGACGTCGCGGATGTCGTAGCCGATGGCCGCCAGCCGGGCGGTGAGGGAGTGCTCCGGGGCGATGTCGAAGCGGGCCAGCCGGTCGTACATCACGCCGGTGATGCCGCCGGGGAAGTAGCCGGGATCGGCGACCGAGGCGCGGTCCTGACCGGTGTCGAACAGGACCAGGCCGTCGCGGTGCTCGACCACGTAGACGTTGATCGGCAGCGGCCGGGTCCAGCGTCGCGAGGTGAACATCCACCAGTACATGGGCTTGCGGGTCGCGGCTACGTGCTCGGGGTGGATCGACACGGTCCCGGTGCTGACCACTGAGACCCGCTTGATGGAGGTTTCGTCCTTCGTCATGAGGATTAGATTACACGACATATATGTCGTGTAATCTAATGTGCCGTCGCTGGTGTTCGCTCACGTCGCCGAGGGGGTGGGACGTCCGGTTCTCGCAGCTGTGATGTCGTGCGCGGCGCCGGCGCGGAAAAGCTGTGCCGTACAGCTCCGCGCAGCGGCGCACGTCCCCGGCCGCGCCCGGGTCGGCGCTCACCGACGGGATGCGGATGAGGGCCTCGAGGTCGGCTCTCACAGCGGGCAGCACTTTCTGTACGGCGCGCCGCAGGTCATCGCTCACTGATGATCGGTCCCGGCCACGAGCCCGAAGCCCACGGCGCCAACCCCCATCCCGCCGTCATAGGCGAGGTTCCACAGCGCGCTCACCCGGCCGGACGCGGACGGCGAGGACCGCGCGAACATCAGCACCAGGGTCACGTTCTGGGCGGCGCCGAAGCCGGCGCCGAAGAGGGCCGCCCCCACGATCACCGCGTAGGGGTTGTCCAGCCAGGCGGAAGGGTGGATATCGACTGGAGAAAGGACCTGCTCCCACGCTTCAGACAGCCACCAGCAGAACGTGGGAGCCAGGGTCGAGCGTGAAGGGCTTCGGACCGGCGAACGAGCCCAGACCCGGGACCGTGTAGATCACGCCTTCTTCGCGAAGGTGCGCGATCACCTTCCGCGCCGTTCCGCGCGCGATGCCGAACTCCTGAACCATCGATTGCTCGGAGTCCACCAGGTCGCCCGGTGACATGGCCGCGATCCGCCGGCGCATCTCGTCGGCCACCTGTCGCCACACGGGGCGATCCTTCCGAAACTCCATCACAGCTCGACCGTAAGCAGGCGTGGACGTGTCCGGAAATGCAGCTACGTTCATGAACAGGCATGTACGTGTGACGTGTGACGGAAAAGTCAGCCCATGGCCAAGTTCGAGGCGGCGACACCTTGAGTGTTTTCCAACCTGAAGCCGCAGGTCGCGGGCATGCTGCGCGGAAGAGCTTGATCGACAAGTAGAAGAGCCCCTGGTAGAAGGGTTGTCGA
>NZ_JBVJHP010000007.1:181991-419923 GCF_055586745.1 Nonomuraea sp. NPDC049378 | reverse complement strand
GAACCCGGAAGTTAAGCTTCTCTGCGCCGATGGTACTGCACTCGGGAGGGTGTGGGAGAGTAGGTCACCGCCGGACAATCTTTGTGGAGGGGGTTTCGACGCTGAGCGCGTCGGGACCCCCTCTTTTTTGTGTTTTCCGTCAGGTGACGGCGTCTGCCAGGAGCGGTTCGATCCGGTGGGGAATCTGGGTGGACAGGGCGATGGTGGAGTCCGTGCGTTGCACCGCGGGGGACGTCAGGATGTGGGCGATGATCTCCTGCAGGTGTTCCGTGGTTCTGGCGACGACCCGGCACAGCAGGTCGTGTTGCCCGCTCGTCCCGTGCACCTCCAGGATGTGCGGTACGGCGCGCAGCGCTTCCACCGCCTCCTCCAGGCGCCCCTGCGCGATCTGCAGCCAGACGAACGCCAGGATCGGATAGCCGGCGTCGGCCGGTGAGACGGTGGGGCCGAAGTCCTCGATGACGCCTCTGGCGGTCAGCTTTTCGACCCTGGCCTGGACCGTGCCCCTGGCCACCCCGAGCAGGCGGGCGAGTTCGGTCAGGCCGATGCGAGGGTGGGCTCGCATGGTCACGAGCAGGCGGGCGTCTAGATCGTCCACGAGGGCGTCCTCCGCGGCTGTGCGATTCGTCCAGGAAATGCGTGTTCCGGCATGCGAGAACTAGCGTATCGCTCAGTCAAGTTGGTCGCTCTTGCCAGTGAAAGCGTGACTTGTTGTCATGTGGGGCATGTTCGAGGAAGCGCAGTACTTCGCCCCGGTTGCGGCTCAGGCGGATGGCTCCGTGGTGGTCGAGTTGTCCGCCTCGCATCCGGGGTTCGCGGATCTGGTGTATCGGTCGCGGCGCAACGCCATCGCAGGGCTGGCGGTCAACTATCAGCCGGGCACGCCCATCCCGATCGCCGAATACACCGAGCAGGAGCACGAGGTGTGGGCGACCGTCACCAGGGAACTGGGGATCAAACACGCCAAGTACGCCACGGCGGAATATCTCGACGGCGCCGCCATGCTGGGGCTGCCTCAGGAGAGGATCCCGCAACTGGAGGAGGTGTCCCAGCTCCTGGAGCCGCTGACCGGTTTCCGCTATCTGCCTGCGGCCGGCCTGGTGCCGCTGCGGGATTTCTACGGAGTGCTCGCGGACGGGTTCTTCCACTCGACGCAGTACATCAGGCATCACTCCGTGCCCTTCTACACGCCGGAGCCCGACGTCATCCACGAGGTGATCGGGCATGCCAATGCGCTCGCTCACCCCAGGTACGCCGCCCTCTACCGCCTGGCGGGCCAGGCCGCACGGCGCGTCGAGGGGGAGGAGGCGCTGGAGTTCGTGTCGAAGGTGTTCTGGTTCACCATGGAGTTCGGGGTCATGCAGGAGACCGGCGAGCTCAAGGCGTACGGGGCGGGCATCTTGTCGTCGTACGGGGAGATCGAGGAGTTCCGCGGGATGGACATCAGGCCGCTGGACCTGTCGGCCATGGGCACCACGCATTACGACATCACGAAATATCAGGATGTCTTGTTCCGGGCCGAGTCGGTCCAGCACTTGGAAGACGTCGTCGGGGACTTCTGGGACACGTGTGACGACGATTCCATCGCGAAGCTGGTCGCCGCTCGCGTCTAGCGCTCTGACCGAATGATCAACGGGTTGGGGTGGTGGTCAGGCTTCGATGGTTGACCTCGCTCCGTTGCCGGCGGCGCGACGTCAATCGATGCTGGTGTTGCGGGGCCGGGGGGTGCGGCGGACGGTGCCCGGAGGGGTAGCCCGTCCGGCCTCGGTCGAAGTGCACGGCTGGGCCGTGTCCTGCCGGAGTGCAGCGATCAACGTCTCCCGTCGGCGAGATGTCGTCATGGGTGAACCGGTGGCCCGCACCGGTCGGGCACCGACCACGGGGCGTCGTTCAGAGCGGGGTGGAGCCAGAGGGTGTCGCCTGCGTCCGGGGTCTCAGGTGCCGGTGGCCATCGCCGGTCCGAGCCATCCGGTGCGGGCGGTAAAGGTCGCCGGTGCTGGTGGGCGCATCCGGTGCGGGTGGTAAAGGTCGCCGGTGCGGGTGGTCGCTCGCCGGTCACCTGTCGGAGACGAGCTCGGCCAGGTGGTGCAGCGAGTTGGCGAGATGGTCGGGCGAACGGCGGGAACCGGAGGTATGCCCGGACGGAGTCGGGCACCGCCGACCAGTCGTAGGTGAGCGTGACCTCGGTCTTGGACGGACCGAGCGGCGTGAGGTCGTACCGCCAGATCCAGCCGCCGAACTCCAGCTGACCGTCGCCCTTGTCATAGCCCGTCAGCCAGCCGATGGCGCGCGGCTGGTCGAGCACCTGGACCTTGTTGACCACCCGGTAGTCACCATTCGGATGGTCGGCGTGATGCATGTCCATCCGGAAGATCTGCCCCACCTCGGCGAGCGGCGCCTGGTTGACGGCTTCGTGAACCCCGCCGGTGCCGTCGATCGCGGCATGGGTCGTCGGGTCCGCCAGCGCCGCGAACACCCTCGCGGCGGGCACGGCGACGGTCAGGGTGGCGCTGACGTTCTCCTGGTCCATGGTGTGCACGCTCCCTGCCGTCCCGTCCCGGCCTCCCACAGGCGCGGATGGGGACGTTCCCTACAGGCAGACGACGCGGCGAGGCGTAACTCGTCGGTCGTGTGGGCGGAACCCGCACCCATGCCGCCAACGGGTTGTGAGGTGGCCCGGGCGGGGATGTCCCTGGCGGGACCGCCGGGAAGTGATCAACGGTGTTCTGTGGCGGTTGCGGACCGGTGGGACGTCGAGCGGTACGGTCCTTGGAGACCTGCTATGAGCGGTTCAAACGCTGGGCGTCATCGCTGCCTGTTCCCCCTTCGGCGCGGGGCGAGGCGAGCTCACCAGGCACGGACCCGAGCGGGCCCTGGTGCAGCGTCCAGCCCTGGCGGTGCGGATATCGAGTGCGAATACCTACCATCAGCGGGCGAAACGGCTCATGAGGGCTCGACGATCTGCTGGAACTTGTCGAGCACCGCACGAGGGTCGCCGCTGGGGCCGACGGCGGTGCCCAGTTCGGCGGCCACCGTGCCGCGCAGCTCGGCCCACACCGGCTGCGAGGTCGGGTCGAAGCGCGCCTTGGCCACCATGTCGACGATGGGGCTGACCTTCGGGTCCTCGCGCATGATCGCCGAGGCGGACGACGTGGTCGGCAGCAGGCCCTCGACCTTCAGGTATTCGGCGTAGTTGTCGGCCTGGTAGAAGTAGTCGAGGAACTCGCGGACGAGCTGCTGGTTGCCGTCCTTCTTGAAGGCCATCAGGTAGTCCTGGATGCCGTGGGTGGCCGGCTCGGCGCCGTGGTTGGTGGGATGCGTCGCGGTGCCGTAGTCGACGCCCGACTTCTCCACCTGGTCGAGGAAGGCGCGGGTGCCGAAGGAGGCGTACACCATGGCAGCCTTGCCCTGGGCGAACAGCGGCCAGGTGCCGTCGGGGCGGTTGGTCTGGCCGGGGTTCGGCTGGGTGTAGCCGTCCTGGGTCAGTGACTTGAGGAACTGCAGGGTTTCGACGGCGCGCTCGTCGTTGACGGTCCACCGGTCACCGGTACGCCAGTCGCCGCCGTTGGCCCGCATCCAGGTGCCGAACTCGTAGTCGCCGGCCTCGGCGCCGAGCGCCATCGCGTACGGCACGTAGCCGCCGGGTAGCGCCTTGATCGTCTTGACCGCAGCGCGGAACTCCTCCCACGTGGCCGGGGGCTTGTCGAGACCGGCTTCCTTGAGGATCTTCTTGTTGTAGTACAGGCCGTTGACGGTCGCGACGAACGGCAGGCCGTACTGGACGCCGTCGAAGGAGGCGTTCTCGGCGAAGGACGGCAGGAAGTCCGACAGAACCTCCTTGGAGACCACCTCCTCGGCGCGGTACAGCAGTCCGGCCTCCGCGTAGTCGGCGAAGAGGTTGATGTTCAGGATGTCGGGGAACTGCCTGGTCTGCACCATGGTGTTCACCTGGCTCTGCAGGTTTCCCCAGTCGATCACTTGCAGGTCGACGTTCTTGCCCGGGTGCGCCGCCTCGAAGGAGGCGATCAGCTTGTCCCAGTAGGGGCGGGTGCCCTCGGTGTACTGGGCGACGACCAGCTTGATGGAGTTCTGGCCGCCGGAGCCGCCGTCCGCGCCACCCGGCCCGCCGCCGCACCCGGCCAGCGCGAGCACGAGACCTGCGAGCGCGACCAGAGCGCCGAGCCGTGGTCTGGTTCTGGAGGTCATCTCACACCGATCTTTCTCGTTGTCACTTGGTGCTGCCCGCGGTCAGGCCGCTCACCAGATGCTTCTCGATGAACGCGAACAGGATCACCGCCGGCACGATGGCCATCAGCGCCGCGGCGAAGAGATACTGGTAGTTGGTCTCGTACAGGCCGATGAACTGCTGGACGCCGACCGTGAGGGGCACGCGCCCGCCGGCCGGGTCGTTGAAGAGCGTCAGGGCGATGACGAACTCGTTCCACACCTGGATGAAGGTGAAGATCATCACGGTGACGAGGCCGGGCGCGGCCAGCGGGAGGATCATGCGCAGCATGATCCGGAACTTGCCGAGACCGTCCATCATGGCGGCCTCGTCGATCTCGACGGGGATCGCGCTGAAGTGGGCGTGCAGGATCCACACGGCGAAGGCGAGGTTGAAGGCAGAGTTGATGGCGATGATCACGCCGTAGCTGTTGATCCCGTCGACGAACACCGCCTGCCGGTACAGCCCGATGAGCAGCGCGACGGCGGGGAACATCTGCGTCACCAGGATCACGCTGAGGAACGCGGTGCGTCCCCTGAACCTCATGCGGGCCAGCACGTACGCCGCCGGTGCGGCGAGGACCAGCACCAGTGCCGTGGAGGCCAGCGCGATCGTCAGGCTGACGCGGAAGAAGTCCGCCAGCGGGATGCGCCGCCACACGTCCGCGTAGTTGGACCACGCCCAGGTCTCGGGCAGGTAGTTCGCCGGCACGGCGAACAGTTCGGCGTCGGTCTTGAGCGAGCCGAACAACATCGCGGCGTAGGGCGCGATAAAGAACAGCGCCACCGCGAACCCGATCAACGGGAGCACGACGGGACGGATCCGCCGCCACCCGCGCCCCGCCCGCGCGAGCGCCGCCGGCCGTCCGCTCCGCCGCCCCGGCTCGGGGCTCCTGGGGAGCCCGGCGGGCGGACCGACCTGGCTAGCGACCGGCGCAGGCTCCGGGACGACGGGCGACGGAGCGGGGGGCGCGCTGCTCGCCGAGGGACTGCGGTGCGGCCGCAGCACCAGCACGAAGGCCAGGATGAGCAGCAGCAGGAAGGCGACGTTGAGCACGCCGAGCGCCGCCGCCTCACCGGCGTCGAGCTGCGCGGTGAACGCGATCTTGTACAGCCACGTCACGGTCGTGTCGGCGTGGTTGCCGGCCGTCTTGCCCATGATCACCCAGATGACGGTGAACGCGTTGAAGACGTGCAGCATGTTGAGGACGAGCGCGATCATGATCGACGGCCGCAGGATCGGCAGCGTCACCCGCCGCCAGGTCGCCCACGCGCTCGCGCCGTCGATCCGCGCGGCCTCCAGCACGTCGTGCGGCACCGTCTGCAACCCGGACAGCAGCACGTACGTGGTGAACGGCATCGAGGTGATGATGCCCACGGCCATCACCGAGTACAGCGCCGTGGCCGGATCCTTGTACCAGTCGACGGGCGCGGAGATGATCGACAGGTCCATCAGCATCCGGTTGAGCAGGCCGTTGCCGCCCTCGTAGATGAAGCGCCACACGGTCGCCGTCATCACCAGCGAGGTCGCCCACGGCACCACCAGCGCGAGCCGGACGAACTTGCGGCCGAAGAAGTCCTTGGCCAGGAACTGCGCCAGCGCGAGCGAGAGCAGCATGGTCAGCCCAACGACGACCACCAGCCACAGCAGCGTGTTGCCGACGACGAGGCCGAGGGCGTCCTCGCCGAGCAGGCGGGCGTAGTTGTCCAGCCCCGCCATCCCCGTGACCAGCCCGATCCTGCTGATGTCGAGGAAGGACATCCAGACCATGTAGAGGGCGGGGAATCCGATCACCCCCGCGATGAGCACCGTGCTCGGCGTCAGCCAGCGCCATGGCACGGTGCGCCGCCACAGGTCCGCGGCCCGGCCCGCCAGTCCGGGGGCCGCGCCGGAGCCCGCGCGGGGACCCGCCGTCCGGGTGCTCATCGGGGGTTTCTGAGATTGGCGGTCCAGGAGTCCAGCGTTGCCTGCCACTCCGCGGGCTCCTCCGGCCTGCCGGGCACCCCCGGTCGACGCTGCCAGGGCAGCGGGCCGGACTCGCGCCGGTACTCGACCCCGATCGCGTCCAGGCGCGGCAGGTGCGCCTCCAGGCGGCGGCGGAAGTCGGCCAGGTCCCGCTCGGGCCCCGACCAGACGGTCTCCGCGAAGGCCGCCAACCGGGGGAATGCCATGTAGTCGACGTGGCGGGTGGAGTCGATCAGCTCGGTCCAGATCCCGCACTGGGCGCCCAGGACACGTCCCGCGGCCGGGTCTCCGCGCAGCTCGGCGGGGACGGGCTCGAAGGCGTAGACGTCCTCAAGAGTGAGCACGGTCCTGAACGGCAGCGGCTCGTCCTCCAGCGGGCTCTGCCGGTAGTCGAGGTAGACGGCGGTGTTGGAGCAGTTGATGACGTCGTGACCGGCCCGGGCGGCGGCCACCGCGCCCACGTCGGCGCGCCAGGCGGCCACCACCGCGCCCGGCGCGAGCCCGCCCTCCAGGATCTCGTCCCAGCCGACCAGGCGCCGGCCGCGCTCGGCCAGGTAGGCGTCGAACTGGTGGATGAACCAGCTCTGCAGCTCGTCCTCGTCGCGCAGCCCCAGCTCGGCGATCCGGCGCTGGGCCGACGGGCTGGCCCGCCACTGGTCCTTGGGGCACTCGTCCCCGCCGACGCACACGTACGGGCTGGGGAACAGCTCCAGCACCTCGTCGAAGACGTTCTTGAAGAACGTGGTCGTGTCGTCCTCGACGTTCAGCACGTTGGAGCCGACCCCCCACGTGGTGCCCACGCCCAGCGGGGTGTCCACGTTGCCCAGCTCCGGGTAAGCGGCGATGGCCGACTGGGTGTGGCCGGGCAGGTCGATCTCGGGCATGACCGAGATGTGGCGGCGCGCGGCGTAGGCGACGATCTCCCTGAGGTCGTCCTGGGTGTAGAAGCCGCCGTGCGGCCGGCCGTCCATCTCGCCCATCCAGCCGACCTGGCTCTCCTCGCGCCAGGAGCCGATCTCGGTCAGGCGCGGGTAGCGCTTGATCTCGATGCGCCAGCCCTGGTCGTCGGTCAGGTGCAGGTGCAGGACGTTCAGCTTGTGCAGGGCCATCAGGTCGATGAAGCGCAGCACGTCTGCCTTGGTCATGAAATGCCGGGCCACGTCGAGGATGGCGCCGCGCCAGGCGAAGCGGGGCTCGTCGGCCACGTGCACGGCGGGCAGCTCCAGCGCCTCGCCCGTCCCCGACCTGCGCAAGGCGTGGGGCGGCAGGAGCTGGCGCAGGGTCTGCGCCCCGTAGAAGGCCCCGGCCGCCGATCCGCCGTCGAGCGTGACCCCGCCAGGGTCGACGGTGAGCCGGTAGCCTTCCGGCGGCAGGCCGTCGCCGAGAGCGAGCCTGATCGCCGGCCCCGGGCCGCTTGACGGCAGCAGCTCGCCTCCGGTCACCGGGGCGAGTTCACCGCGCAGCCACGCCGCGACCGGGCCGAGCACCGGGTCGGCGGTGAGCGCGGTCTCCCTGTCGATGACGAAACGGCCGGGACGCGGCTCGTACCGCAAGGGCTTGGGGACGATCATCGACCGGTCCCTTCGGAACGGACCAGCGCCGGGACGCGGGCGCTTCCCGCCTTCCCCACGTGCACGAACGGCATCGGCTCCACCTCTCACATATTTACGAAGGAGCCTTTCATTATTAGCACCAGCCCAGATTACGGGTCAATGCTCATTTCTGCGCAGATCTTGCGCTCCTGGTCATCTTTGCGCACTCGGCTGCTGGCATAATGAAGCGACTTGCACAGGAAACCTGCGTTAGGACGGACGATGGCAGCCACACTCCGCGGCGGCGACCTGTCACGGCTCAGGCAGCTCAACGCCCTGGCCGCGATCGGGACGCTGCGCGGCGCCGGCCCTCTGACGCTGTCGGCCCTGGCCGAGCGCACCGGCCTGTCGCGTCCCTCCACGAAGGAGGTCGTGGACGAGCTCATGCGGCTCGGCTGGGTCGAGGAGACCCCGCCCGCCCAGGGCACGATCGGCCGGCCCGCCCGCCGCTACCGCTTCCGTGCGACGAGCGGTCACCTCGTGGGGCTCGACATAGGCGGCCACAACATCCGCGCCGCCCTGTCCGACCTGAACGGCGCGATCCTCGCCGAGACCCGCCAGCCCGTACAGCCGGACACCCCCCTGGACGAGCGGCTGGCCGCCATCGAGCGGACGGTCGCGAGCTGCCTGGCGCTGGGCGGCAAGACGATCGACGACGTGTGGATCGTCGCGGCGGGCACCATCGGCGTGGTCACCCCCGAGGGACGCATCCGCTACTGCGCCGCGATCCCCGCCTGGACCGGGCTCGACCTGGCCGGGCACCTGCGCGGGATGTTCCCCTGCGAGGTCCTCGTCGAGAACGACAGCCGCCTGGCCGCCAAGTCCGAGGCCGTGCGCGGCGCCGCGCGGGACGCGAGCGACGTGGTGTTCCTGCACGTCGGCCGGCGGATGGGAGCGGCGGTCATCATCGACGGCAAGGTCCACCGCGGCTTCGGCGCCGCGGCCGGGGAGATCGCGATGCTGCCGCAGGCGCAACTGTTCGACGCCTCGGAGCACCTGCAGAACTGCCCGGTCATCCCCGAGGACACCTCTCCGGCGGACGCCGCCGGCTACACCCTGGCCGCCGCCCGCGCCGGCGACCCGGTGGCGCTCGCGGCGGTCGAACGGTACGTGGACGACCTGGCCGTGGGCACCAGCGCGATGGTCCTGCTGCTCGACCCGCAGGTCGTCGTGCTCGGCGGCGGCTTCTCCCGCTCGGCCGACGTCCTGCTGCCCAGGTTGCGCGAACGCCTGGAGCGCGCCTGCATCCGCCCGCCGGAGCTGCGCGCCTCGACGCTGGGGGACGAGTGCGTGGTCATGGGCGCCATCGACTACGCCGTCGCCCACATCGACGACCTGCACTTCACCCCGGACGTCCCCCTGCCCACCTCGCGCTGACCACGGATCTCCGGCACGGGCCTCCTGGGCGGAGTCTTCGGCGAGCCGGACCAGTAGCCGGGCTCAGGGTGCCGTCCTGTTCCCGGCGCGCGACCCGCTCGTAGCAGGTCTAGCGGCGTGTTGTGATATGTCGTGATAATGCTCGGATGATCGCGCTTGGCGTGAGAGCGATACCACGACTGGTCATCATTCTCGCCCTGCTCCTGCCGCTGGTCCCGATGCCCCGGCCCGTGCCCGCGAGGATGCACGCCGCCCTGCCGGCCGTGCTGGACGTGACCACGTCCTCCGAGGTGCACCGGGAAGCGCGGGGAAGGATCGAGCGGAGCGCGCGCGAGGAGGCGCTGCCGCCGATCCCGGCCAAGGAGATCACCGAACGTCTCGACCGTTATCTGCGGGGCCGTCCGGGACCGGTCACGGCCATGGTCAAGGAGCTGGAGACCGGGCGGGTCTACCGCTACCGTCCCGGCGAGCGGCTGATCACGGCGAGCACCGCCAAGGTCCAGATCCTCATGGCGCTCCTGCTCGACACCCCCTGGACGAAGCTCCCCGCGGCCGTCAGGCACGACGCCGAACTGATGATCCGCTACAGCGACAACCACGCCGCCGACCGCCTCTGGCTGCGCATCGGCGGAGCGCCCGGTTTCACCAGGGCGGGAGAGAAGCTGGGGCTGAAACACACGCAGGGAGTTCCGGGGGACTGCCTCGACCTCTATTGCTGGGGAATCACCCGAACGTCCGTTGAGGACCAGATCCGCCTCATGCAGGCACTGGTGTCCGGCAAGAGCCCGCTCAGGGCCAAGGACCGGAAGCAGGTGCTCGACCTCATGGGCCGGGTCGTCGACGGCCAGGCCTGGGGGATCAGCGCCGCGACGTGCGAGGGTGAGCGCGCGGCGCTGAAGAACGGGTGGCTCAGGCGCGTGTCGACCAAGCGCTGGGCCACGATCAGCGTGGGGCTGATCAGGGGTGACGGCCGCGCCTACGCCGTTGCCGTGCTCACCGAGGGGAGCCCGGAGGTGGGGTACGGCATCGCGACCGTCGAAGGCGTCACCGAGCGCATCATGCGGGATTTCCGGAGATGCTCGGAGTGACGAGGCGGTAGCCCACGCCGCGTACGGTCTGGATGAGCTGGTCGTCCTCGTCACCCAGGCGCGCACGCAGGCGTTTGACGTGCACGGCGATCGTGTTGGTCGACGTGGACGCCGCGGCGTTCCACACGTGACGCATGATCTGCTCGCGGGTGACCGTACGGTCGGCGTTGCGCATCAGATACTGCAGCAGCTCGAACTCCCGCAGCGGCAGGTGCACGGTGCGTCCGGCCACGCGCACCTGGTAGGCCTGTACGTCCAGCTCGACCCCGCCCACCGCCAGCACCTTGTGCGAATCGGGGGAGGCCGCCTGGATGAACGGCAGCAGTTCGGGCACCCGGTAGGGTCTGGCCACGCAGGCGGCCGCCCCGGCCGCGAGCGCGCGTACGGCCTGCTCGGCGTGCCCCTCGCCGACGCCGAGCAGCACCGGTACGGCCCGCGCGAGGCGTACGGCGCGAACGAAGTCCACGGCGTCGATGACCGGCAGCGTGGCCGAGACGAGCACCACGTCAGGCTGCAGGGCACCGGCCTGCAGCAGCCCCTGGGCGCCGTCAGGCGCGCCCGTGACGGCCACGCCCTCACGTTCGAGGGCGGCCGCCAGGGCGTCCACGACGGCGCCGTCAGGGTCGGCGATGAGCAGTACGGGTTTGGTCCTCGTGTCCCCGTTCATCGTGGATGCCGTCTGCTGTCGGTTCATCAACCGAAGCGTCCCGTGATGTAGTCCTCGGTGGCCTTCTGGGACGGATTGGTGAACATGCGGGACGTCTCGTCCATCTCGATGACCTTGCCGGGCTTGCCCTGCTCGGCCAGGTTGAAGAAGGCGGTCCTGTCGCTGACCCGGGCGGCCTGCTGCATGTTGTGGGTGACGATGACGATCGTGTACTCGTCCTTCAGCTTGGCCATGAGGTCTTCGATGGCCAGCGTCGAGATGGGGTCGAGCGCCGAGCACGGCTCGTCCATCAGCAGCACCTGCGGTTTGACCGCGATGGCCCGCGCGATGCAGAGCCGCTGCTGCTGCCCGCCGGACAGGCCGGCGCCGGGTTTGCTGAGGCGGTCCTTGACCTCGTTCCAGAGGTTGGCACCCTTCAGCGACTCCTCCACGGTGTCGTCGAGGTGCGCCTTGCTGACGCGGCCGTTGAGGCGGAGGCCGGCGGCGACGTTGTCGTAGATCGACATCGTGGGGAACGGGTTGGGGCGCTGGAAGACCATGCCGATCATCCGGCGTACGGAGACGGGTTCGACGTTGCTGCTGTACAGGTCGTCGCCGTCGAGCAGGACCTTGCCCTCGACCCGAGCGCCGGGGATCACCTCGTGCATGCGGTTGAGCGTGCGCAGGAACGTCGACTTGCCGCACCCGGACGGGCCGATGAACGCGGTGATCGAGCGCGGCTCGATGGTCATCGACACGTCTTCGATCGCCTTGTGCGACCCGTAGTACGCGTCGAGGCCCGAGACCTGGATCTGCTTGGACATATCTGCGGTTACCCCCTATCGGCGCCTGGCGGGTGAACGCCACCAGGCGATCAGACGCGCCACCAGGTTGAGCAGCATGACGATCAGGATGAGCGTGAGGGCTCCGGTCCACGCCCGGTCGATGGCGGTGTCGTTGGGACGTGCCGCCTGGTCGAAGACGTAGAGGGGCAGGCCCATCTGCGGCCCGTTGAACGGGTCGTTGTTGATGGAGTCGGTGAAGAACACCGTCAGGAGCAGCGGCGCCGTCTCGCCCGCGACCCTGGCCACGGCCAGCATGACGCCCGTCACGATGCCGGTGAACGCGGTCGGCAGCACGACCTTGAGGATCGTGCGCCACTTGGCCACGCCCAGCGCGTACGAAGCCTCACGGAGGTCGCCGGGCACCAGCCGCAGCATCTCCTCGGCGGACCTGACCACGGTCGGCATCATGAGGATCGACAGCGCCATGGCGCCGGCGAAGCCGGAGTAGGGCATGCCCAGGAACAGGATCCAGAACGCCAGCACGAACAGGCCGGCGACCACCGAGGGGATGCCGGTCATGACGTCGACGAAGAAGCTGATGGCCCGGCTCAGCCGGCCGCCGTTGCCGTACTCGACCAGGTAGATCGCGGTGAGCAACCCGATGGGGACGGAGATGAGCGAGGCGAGCAGGACCTGTTCCAGTGTGCCGATGATGGCGTGGTAGGCGCCGCCGCCCACGTCGCGCGCGCCGATTCCGCGCATCGAGTGGGTGAGGAACGTCATGTCGAAGCGCGCCAGGCCGTTGGAGACCACCAGCCAGAGCACGGACACGAGCGGCACCACGGCCAGCGCGAACGCCAGATAGACCAGCCCCTGGACGATGCGGTCCTTGAGCCGGCGGCCGGTCGATATGTGCTGGATGGTGGTCATGTGTCGGCCTTCATGAGCTCTTTGCGCCGGTTGATGATCATGCGGGCGGCCATGTTGACGAGCAGGGTGATGACGAACAGCACCAGGCCTGAGGCGATCAGCGCGCCACGGCCGATGTCGCCGGCCTCGCCGAACCCGTTGGCGATGTTGGCGGCGATGCTGTTGCCCTGCGGGGTGAGGATCTGGAAGCTGATGCCGAACGTCGCCGGGAAGATCAGGGCGACCGCGATGGTCTCGCCCATGGCCCGGCCCAGCCCGAGCATCGCGGCGCTGATCACGCCGGGGCGGCCGAACGGCAGCACCGCCATGCGGATCATCTCCCAGCGGGTGGCGCCGAGGGCCAGCGCGGCCTCCTCGTTCATCCTCGGGACCTGCAGGAACACCTCGCGCGAGATGGCCGCGATGATCGGCAGGATCATGATCGCGAGCACGATGCCGCCGGCGAGCATGGTCTTGCCGCCGATCGCGCCCTCGCCGGCGAACAGCGGGAACCAGCCGAAGTGCTCGTTCAGCCACTGCGACGGCTCCCTGAGCAGCGGCACCAGGAAGGCCACGCCCCACAGGCCGTAGATCACGCTGGGCACCGCGGCGAGCAGGTCGATCAGGTAACCGAGCAGGCCGGCCAGCCGGCGCGGCGCGTAGTGGGAGATGAACAGCGCCACGCCCACCGCGATGGGCATGGCGATGACGAGTGCGAGTGCCGAGCTGAGCACGGTGCCGAACGCCAGCGCGCCGATGCCGAACACCTGGCTGCTGTTCGGGTCCCAGGTCAGCTCGGTGAGGAAGTTGCCCTTGTCGGCCCGAAGCGCGGGGATGGCCTCCCCGATGAGGAAGACGGCGATGGCCGCCATGATCCCCAGCAGGAGGACGCCGGCCCCGGTGGACAGGAAGCGGAAGGGCGCTTCACCATGGCTGCGCCGCGAGGCGGACCGGCTCGTGGCCGGTCCGCCCTCACGGATTTCCGTTCTGGTGGTCATCAGCTCTTAGGAGATCGCCTCGACAGTGGAGCGGACCTTGGTGAGCAGCTCGCCGGACAGCGGGGCGTAGCCCAGGTCCTTCAGCGCCGCCTGGCCCTCGTCGCTGGCGGTGTAGGTGAGGAACGACTTGACCAGCTTCGACTCCTCGGCCGGCAGGCCCTTCTCGCAGGTGATCTCGTACGTCACCAGCACGATCGGGTAGGCGCCCGGCGTCTTGGTGGCGTAGTCGATCGACAGGGCGAGGTCGTTGCCGGTGCCCTTGATCTCGGCGGTCTCGACGGTCTTGGCCGCGCTCTCCGGGGTCAGCTCGACGAACTCGCCGGAGCCGTTGGCGACCTTGGCCTTCTGGAGCTGGGAGTTGTCGGCGTACGACATCTCGACGTAGCTGATCGCGCCCTCGGTGTCCTTGACCGAGGAGGCGATGCCGTCGGAGCCCTTGGCGCCCTGGCCCTTGGCCTCGGCGGGCCAGGCCTTGGCGGCCTCGTACGGCCAGTCGGCGGTGGCCTCGAGGAACTTGGTGAAGTTGTCGCTCGTGCCCGACTCGTCGGCCCGGTGGAAGGCCTGGATCGGCGTGGAGGGGAGCGTGGCATTGGGGTTGTCGGCCTTGATGGCCGGGTCGTCCCACTTGGTGATCTTGCTGTTGAAGATGCCGCCGAGCGTCTTGGGCGACAGCTGCAGGCCCTCGACGCCGGGCAGGTTGTACACGACCGCGACGGGGCCGGTCACCATGGGGATGTTGACGGCCTTGCCGGTCTTGCAGCGGGCGTCGGCCTTGGCGGGCTCGTCGTCCTTCAGGGCCGAGTCGGAACCCGCGAGCGCGACCGTGCCCTGGATGAACGCCTGGATGCCGGCACCGGACCCGCTGGGCTGGTAGTTGATGCTCACCCCGGAGTTCTTGGCCTGGAACTCCTTCTTCCACTGGTCGATCGCGTTGGCCTGGGCAGAGGAGCCCGCAGCGTTGATCGTGCCGCTCAGACCGCTGTCAGCCGCGGCCTCGGTGGCGGCGGTGGTGCCGGTGGCCCCGGTGTTGTTGTCTGTGCCGCACGCAGCGAGCGAGAGCGCGCCGACGAAGGCGACGGCGGCGAGCCGGCCTGCATACTTCACGGTTGGGTTTCCTCCCACTTGGTCCTTAGTCGCCATGAAGCTATGCAGCGAAGGTGACTCGGACCCCTAGCAAGGGTGAACGTTCGGTGAACGCACCAGGTCACCCTCATGATGGGAGCTATGACGTATCGCGTATGCCTCGTGTGCATGGGGAACATCTGCCGCTCTCCGATGGCGGAGGTGGTGCTCCGCCAGACGCTCGCCGGTCGCGGGCTGGGGGACCGGGTCACCGTCGACAGCGCCGGGACCGGCGAGTGGCACGTGGGGGATCCCATGGATGAGCGGGCGCTCGACCTCCTGGCGCGGCACGGGTACGACGGCTCGGTGCACCGGGCGCGGCAGTTCGCGGGCGACTGGTTCGCCCGTTATGACCTGGTTCTGGCCATGGATAGGGACAACCTATCCACTTTGCGGCGGATGGCGCCGTACGAGGTGGAGGTGCGGTTGTTCCGTTCCTTTGACCCCGCCGCGCCGGAGGGTGCCGAGGTGCCCGATCCGTACTACGGGGGCACCGAGGGGTTCGAGGAGGTGCTCGCGCTGGTCAAGGCGGCATCCGAGGGCGTGGCCAAGCACATCGCCGATGAACTCGGCGATGAGACTGGCTGAGGACCTCGGCTCGTCGCACGGCTGGCGGCTCCAGCGGGGCGTGCTGGACGACGGGCGCGAGGTGTTCGTGAAGAGCGGCCCGATCTCCGAGGCTTCCGTGGCGGGCGGCCCGGAGGTCGGGCAGGACGGACGGCGCCGCTCCGGGGTGTTCACCTCCGAGGCCGCCGGGCTGCGCTGGCTGGGCGAGGTGATCGCGGTGCCCGAGGTGATCGAGGCCGGGCCGGACCGGCTCGTGTTGTCATGGGTACGACAGGAGCCGCCCGGCGCCGCGGCGGCCGAGCGGCTCGGGCGTGAGCTGGCCCGGCTGCACCGCGAGGGCGCGGACAATTTCGGGGCGCCGTGGCCGGGGTTCATCGCCGAGTTGCCGATGGACAACACCCCCGCGGCCGACTGGCCGTCGTTCTACGCCTCGCGGCGGGTGCTGCCGTTCCTGCGGCGGGCCCGGCTGCCGGCGCGGGACGTCCGCCTGGTCGAGCGGGCGGTGGACCGGTTCGCCGAGGTGGCGGGGCCGGCCGGACCGCCCGCGCGCATCCACGGTGACCTGTGGAGCGGGAACGTGTTGTGGTCGGGCGGGTCGGGCGTGCTGGTCGATCCGGCCGCCCATGGCGGGCACAGGGAGACCGATCTGGCCATGCTCGACCTGTTCGGGCTGCCGTACCTCGACCGGGTGCTGGGGGCCTACCGGGAGGAGTGGCCGCTCGCGGAGGGGTGGCGGGATCGGGTGCCGCTGCACCAGCTGCATCCGCTGCTCGTGCACGTGGTGCTCTTCGGGGGCGGTTACCGGGACGCCCTGATGGACGCGGCCCGGCGGGTGCTGGCGCTCTAACCGCTCCTGCGTCTGCGGTAGGCGCGCTGCTGGCAGGCGCGTGAGCAGTAGACGCGGGGGCGGCCGGACGGGGCCGGCTCCAGCGGGCCGCCGCATTCCGTACACATTACATCACGCATTTCATCACGCTTCCGGACGAGAACCTCGACGCCGTCGAGCAGGCGGCGCAGGCCGAAGTCGAAGGAGTCCTCGGGGTGGTCCCAGCCGCCCGCGGTCCACAGGTGGGAGAGCGTCGGATAGCGGTCGAGGCGTTCGTAGAGCGAGTCGCGCGAGCCCCACCACTCCTCCTCCGACACCCCGCTGCGCCGCTCCTCCCGCCGGGTCTCGACCAGGACGAGGGCCTCGGCGTCGACGAACCGGCCGACCATGCCCACGACCGCGATGACCTCCGAGGGGCGCAGCGCCGTGCCGGCGAGCGTGCTCAGCATGTAGTCGTAGTGGGCGACGGCGTTGGGACCGGGGACGTGGCGGCTGCCGCGCACCTCGGCCAGCCACGGGTGCCGCTTGCGGATCTCCCACGCGTGCCTGGCCACGGCCTCCAGCCGGGCCCGCCAGCCGCCCGCCTCCATGGGCTGCGGGTGCTCGCCGAGAACCTCGTCGAGCATCAGGTCGACGAGCTGGCCGCGGCCGGGCACGTGGCGGTAGAGCGACATGGTCGTGAAGCCGAGCCGGTCGGCGACCTTCCGCATCGACAGGCCCGCCAGGCCTTCCTCGTCGGCGAGCTCGACGGCGGCGCGCACGATTCTGGGCAGGCTGAGGCCCTGCCTCGGCTCGCGGTCGCCGGCCCGCCACAGCAGCTCGACACCGTGGTCGGGGTCGTCGGCCCTGCCCCTCGCCATGTGCGCCCTCCCTCGTTTATGGTGTAATACTTCGTGTACGGCATAAACAGCAAAGGTGGTTCAGATGTTCCAGTTCCATGTCGCGCCCTCCGGCGACGACTCCTGGCCCGGATCGGCAGGGCGCCCCTTCGCCACCCTCGACCGCGCCAGGGCCGCGGCCCGCGAGGCCGGCGGCGACGCCGTCGTACACCTTAAGGGTGGCGTGCACACGCTCGCGCGGCCGCTCGAGCTCACCGGTGCCGACTCGGGGATCACCTTCCAGGCGTACGGCTACGGCACCCCCGAGCAGGAGGAGCCCGTGATCAGCGGCGGCCGGGTCATCACGGGTTGGCAGGAACGCGACGGCGTCTGGGTGGCCGAGGTCGGCGAGCTCGACACCCGCCAGCTCTACGTCGACGGGCGCAGGGCCGAGCGGGCCGCCCTCCCCGGGCTGCCCGGCGAGGTCCGCGTGACCGCCACCGGCTACGTCACCGGCGGCGGCGAGCCGCTCGGCTGGCGCAGCCCCGCGGACGTCGAGTTCGTCTTCCGTGGCGTCTACCCCTGGACGGAGGCCCGCTGCGGGGTCGCGGGAGTCTCCGGCGACGGCGACGAGACGGTGATCGCCATGGCACAGCCCGCCTTCGGATGGGCCGGCGAGCTGTACAACTCGACGTGGGAGGGTCAGTCGTCGAGCGGGCCCGGCCTGCCCACCCGCATCGAGAACGACGCCGCCTTCCTGGCCGAGCCGGGCACCTTCGTGCTCGACCGGTCGCGTCCGGGGCGGCACGTGCTGATGTACCTGCCCCGCCCCGGGGAGCACCTCTCCCGTACGCGGGTCGTCGCACCCGTCCTGGAGCGCCTGGTGAGCGTCGCAGGAGCGCGGGACGTGTCGTTCAGGGGCCTGGTGTTCGCCGAGGCCACCTGGCTGCGCCCGAGCGCGGCCGAGGGGTTCCTGCACTACCACGGCACCGGCTACTACGAGGGCGGCGGCGTCGAGACGGCGGTCATCGGGGAAGGGGCGTCCGTGACGTATCCCGCGGCTTCCGTCACGATCCCCGCCTGCGTCACCTTCGACGCCACCGAGAACGTGGCGATCGAGGGGTGCCGGTTCACCCGGCTCGGCGCCTCCGGGCTGGGCGTCACCGGCGGCGCCGGTCTCGCGGTGCGCCGCTGCGCGTTCGACACGTTGTCCGGCGCCGGCGTCGAGGTCTCCGGCAGCCGGGCCACCTCGATCGAGGACAACCGCGTGCACCACGTCGGGCTCGAGTTCAGCGGCGCGCCGGGCATCTCCGTGTCGGGCACGCGCGACTGCGTGGTCGCGCACAACGAGGTGGCCCACGTGCCCCACTGCGGGATCGTCGTGGGTTCCGGGCAGGGTGCCCGCATCCTGCGCAACCTCGCGGCGGACACCATGGAGGTGCTGGCCGACGGGGGCGGCGTCTACCTGTCGGGGCCGCAGGGCGACTCCCCGGACAACCAGGCGCTCGTCCAGGGGAACGTCATCAAGGACACGCACACGCCGTACAACTTCGGGCTCTACACCGACTACGGGGCCTCGTGGGTGACGGTGGAGGGCAACGTCGTCCTGCGGGCGGACAACACGGCCGTCCTCGTGGTGGGGCCGCCGCTGGAGAACGTGGTCTACCGGGGGAACTTCTGGGACCAGGATCCGCTGGGACATGACAATCCGCCCAGCGGTGTCACGTATGGCGGAAATGTGACGTACAAGGATGAACGGGAGCTGAACGCCGCAACCGCCGGCATCCAGTCCGAGGCCGGTCCTAGGCGTTGAGCCGGCGCACGACCTCGTCGTGGAGGGTGCCGTTCGTGCAGACGAGGCTCCCGCCCTCCAGGCCCTTCACGCCCGCCACGTCGGTCCACACGCCGCCGGCCTCCTCGACGATCACGGTGAGCGCCGCCATGTCCCACGGCGACAACTCGGGCTCCGCGGACACGTCCACCGAACCCTCCGCGACCATCATGTGTGACCAGAAGTCGCCGTACGCCCTCGTACGCCAGCAGGCGCGGCCGAGGTCGAGGAAGTTGTCGAGCCGGCCCGTCTTCTCCCAGCCGCCGAAGCTGGAGTAGGAGAACGACGCGTCCTCCAGGGTCGAGACCGACGACACGGTCATCCTGGACGCCTTGGTCAGGCTCTTGCCGGTCCACGCGCCGCCCCCGGCGGCCGCCCACCAGCGTCTGCCGAGGGCGGGGGCCGACACGAGGCCGACGACGACCTCGCCGTACTCCATGAGCGCGATCAGGGTCGCCCACACGGGCACGCCCCGCACGTAGTTCTTGGTGCCGTCGATGGGGTCGATGATCCACGACCGGGCGCCCCACCCGGTCTTGCCGAACTCCTCTCCCACGACCGCGTCGCGCGGCCTGGCACGGCGCAGCGTGCCCCGGATGGTCTCCTCCACGGCGCGGTCGGCGTCGCTGACCGGCGTCAGATCGGGCTTGGTGTCGACCCTCAGATCGACCGCCTTGAACCGCCGCATGGTCAGGTCATCGGCGGCGTCCGCCATGACATGCGCGAGGCGAAGATCATCGTTGTAACCCTGCACGGTCGCCCACGCTACCGTGAGTCGTATACCGAACATCAGTCACCAACGTCTCTTTTCTGGTAACCGGTATCCCTTTTCCCTGTCAGCGGTAAGTACGTCATGTCGAGAGATATCGCTGATCTTCCCTGGCAATCCGTCCTTTTTGCCCGTCCATTGACCGCCGAAAAGGCAGCATGCAAGGGCACGTGAAAAGGGTCAGGGAGCGTCGTCGGGTGAGCCCTCGCGGCTGGACAGGAGGCGACGGAGCGACTCCAGGCGGGCGGGGTCGGCATTGCCGGCGGCCACCCACGCGTCCAGGGCGCAACCGTCGCCCAGGTGTGTGCAGCCCTTCGGGCAGTCGACCGTGCCCTCCACCAGGTCGGGGAACCCGGCCAGCACCGTCTCCACCGACACGTGGGCCAGGCCGAAACTGCGCACTCCTGGGGTGTCGATGATCCAGCCGCCCTCCGGCAGCTCCAGGGCGACGGCCGAGGTGGAGGTGTGGCGGCCGCGGCCCGTGACGGCGTTGACCTGGGAGACCGCGCGGTTGGCGTCGGGGACCAGGGCGTTGACCAGGGTGGACTTGCCGACGCCCGAGTGGCCGACCAGAACGCTGATGCGCCCGGTCAGGTGGTCGCGCAGCTCGTCGAGCGAGCCGCCCTTGCGCACGACGACGTGCGAGACGCCCAGCGGTTCGTACAGGGCGACCAGGGAGTCGGGCGGGGCGAGATCCGACTTGGTGAGGCAGAGCAGAGCCTCGATCTCGGCGTCGAACGCGGCCACCAGCATGCGGTCGATCATGCGAGGGCGGGGCGGCGGATCGGCCAGGGCGGTCACGATGACGAGCTGGTCGGCGTTGGCGACGACCGGGCGTTCGATGCCGTCGGTGTCATCGGTGTCGTCGGCCGAGCGGCGCAACATCGAGCTGCGCGGCTCCACGCGGACGACCCTCGCCAGGGTGTCGGGACGGCCGGAGACGTCGCCGACCAGGGCGACCCGGTCGCCCACGACGATGCCCTTGCGGCCGAGCTCGCGGGCCTTCATGGCGACCACCAGGCGGCGCTGAGGCTGGTGCCTGCGTTTCTGGGCCGACCCCTTCGGGCGTTCCGGCTCGACCAGGACGGTGTAGCGGCCCCGGTCGACGGCCACCACGAACCCTCCGACGGCGTCCTCGTGCGCAGGACGGATCCGGGTGCGCGGCCGTGACCCCTTGCCCGGCCTGACCCGTACGTCGTCCTCGTCGTACTCCCGCTTTCTCAGCGGTCCGCTCCCATACGCTCGCTTCCCCTCTGCGGTCGGTGACAGGGTGCTCGGTGACGCGGGCCGGGTGCGGCGGGTGGGTGCGGGCAGCGCGCGGTCACGTCTCGCCCTTCTCCGACGTGCCCGGGGCTTCCCCCATGAAACCAGCGGCGGGCAGCGGCCGGAAGGCCGTCGTCATCGGGAGTCCAGCATCGCCGCCCACATCTGGACGAACTCCGGCAGGGTCTTGGCGGTCGTCGCGATGTTCTCCACCCGCACTCCCGGGACCGCGAGCCCGATCACCGCTCCAGCGGTGGCCATGCGGTGGTCGTCGTAGCTGTGGAAGGTGCCGCCGCGCAGCGGGCGGGGTCGGATGACCAGGCCGTCGTCCGTCTCCTCGGCGTCGCCGCCGAGGCGGTTGATCTCGGTGGCCAGCGCGGCCAGGCGGTCGGTCTCGTGGCCGCGCAGGTGGCTCACACCCCGGATGCGGCTCGGGGTGCGCGCGAGCGCGGCCAGCGCGGCGATCGTCGGGGTCAGCTCGCCGACCTCGTGCAGGTCCGCGTCGATGCCGGTGATCTCGCCCGTGCCCGTGACGACCAGGTCGGCCGTGCGGGTGACCGTGGCGCCCATGGAGGTGAGCAGACCGCGCAGGGCGTCGCCGGGCTGGGTGGTCTCGGCGGGCCATGCCGGGATGGTGACCGTGCCGCCCGTGACCAGTGCGGCGGCCAGGAACGGGGCCGCGTTGGACAGGTCGGGCTCGACCGTGACGTCTCTCGCCGCGATCGGGCCCGGCTCGACGCGCCACACGTGGCGCTCGCCGTCGTCGACCGTGACGCCGGCCGCCCTGAGCATCTGCACCGTCATCTCGATGTGCGGCTGCGAGGGCACGGGCGGGCCCACGTGGCGAATCGTGACGCCCTTCTCGAAGCGCGCGGCCGCCAGCAGCAACCCCGAGACGAACTGGGAGGAGCCCGACGCGTCCAGCGTCACCTCGCCGCCCGTGACGGGCCCGATGATCGTGAACGGCAGCGCGTCGTTGTCGACCCGCGCGTCCAGCGAGCGCAGCGCGTCGAGGATGGGCCCCATCGGGCGCTTGCGCGCGTGCGGGTCGCCGTCGAAGTGGACCGGGCCGTCGGCCAGCGCGGCCATCGGTGGGACGAACCGCATGACCGTGCCCGCCAGGCCGGCGTCGATGCTCACGCCGCCGCGGACCGGGCCCGGCGTCACGTGCCAGTCGACCCCCGCGGCGCTCTCACCTCCGGCCACCAGCGTGGTGCCGAGCGCCCGCAGCGCGGCCGCCATCAGGTCCGCGTCGCGGCTGCGCAGCGCACCACGCACGACGCCGGGGCCGTCGGCGAGCGCGGCGAGCAGGAGCGCGCGGTTGGTCACCGACTTGGAGCCGGGCAGCGAGACGGTGGCGCTGACGGGGGTCGTCGCCGTCGGTGCGGGCCAGAGCGGAGCGGGCATGGTCAAAGAGTACTGGGAGTGGCGCTACGCGGTCGAAGTCCGCGCGCCGCCGCCGGGCGGACACGCGAGTGGGGGAAGGACATGGCAGTGTGGTGTCATGTGCGGTAGATATGCCTCGGCGCGCAAGAAGCACGAGCTGCTCGAGGAGTTCCAGATCGAGCAGGACGGCGACCCCGACAAGGAGCTCGGCCCCGACTACAACGTGGCGCCGACCAAGAACGTCTACGCCGTCCTGAGCCGCGTGCCCCACGAGGCCGAGCGGGCGGTCCGCCAGCTGAGGATCCTCAAGTGGGGCCTGGTCCCCGCCTGGGCGAAGGACCCGTCGATCGGCTCGCGGCTGATCAACGCCAGGGCCGAGACGCTGGCGGAGAAGCCGTCCTACCGCCGGGCGTTCGCCAAGCGCAGATGCCTGCTCCCGGCCGACGGCTATTTCGAGTGGATGCCGGTCGAGCCGGACCGCACGAGCCCGGACGGAGAGAGCGAGGGCCGAAGCGGGCGCGGCCAAAAGCAGGGGAAGAAGAAACAGCCGTACTTCATCCATCCCGCGGACGGCGGGGTGCTGGCCATGGCCGGCCTGTACGAGTTCTGGAAGGATCCGTCGCGCGCCGACGACGACCCGCTCCAGTGGCTCGTCAGCTGCACCGTCATCACGACCGACGCCGAAGACCACCTCGGCCGCATCCACGACAGGATGCCCATGATGATCGAGCGCGACCGCTGGGCCGAATGGCTCGACCCCGAACTCACCGACACCGGGCGGGCCTCCGAGTTGCTGGTGCCCGCCGAGTCGGGGCGGCTCACGGCGTACGCGGTCGCCACGGACGTGAACAACGTCAGGAACAACGGCCCCCACCTCATCGAACCGCTCCCCGAGGCGGGGGAGTCCGCGCTGTTCTAAAGGTGTAAGAAGCGCGGTAAGTGGGCATTCGGTGAGGAAAGCGATGCAACCGTTCACTCGGTGTCACCGCCACATAGGCCCCCATTGATCGCGCCGGCGGGGACATCCGGGGAGTCCTGGCCGCAGGCTTCCCTCATTCACCCGGAGGTGCGGATTCGTGGACGTCACGACCGCTCGTGAGCGGCTGAAGGACATGCTCGCCGAACTGGACCGCTCGATCGGGGTCCTCAGAGGCGACCCCGTCGCGGTGCGGGAATACTCCGCGGCCGACGCGGGCTCCGACCTGACCGACGCCGACCGCGCGCAGGCCATGCTGACCGTGGCCACCGCGCAGCGCCGCGCGGTGGTGGAGGCGATCGGGCGCATCGACGAAGGCGTCTACGGCAGGTGCGTCGACTGCGGCAAGCCCGTGCCGGAGGGCCGGCTGGAGGCCCGCCCGGAGGCCGCGCGGTGCGTGCAGTGCCAGGGGAAGCGGGAGCGCCGCCGCTGACCGCGCCGGGCCGCCGGCAGGCGCTCAGCGCTTGCGGGCGCTGGCCACCAGGTGGATGCCGACGGTGTCGTCGTCGTCGGGATGGGCCTCGAGCTCCGTACGCACCAGATAGGACAGGGCGCGCGCGTCGGACGAGAGCACGTGGTCGACCGTGGACGGCGACAACACCGTGCGCGGCCGCATCCACTCCACCTCCAGCCCGGTGCCCGCCAGCAACTCGCGCAGCTGCCCGCTGCTGAAGCAGCGCGTGATGCTGCCGTCGGGCCACGGCACGAGCATGACCTCGCCGGTCTGGCGCAGGTGCTGCCACTGGCCCTGCTCGGCCAGGATCGCCATGCCCAGCACGAGCGAGTCGACGCACACCAGCGCCCGGCCGCCGGGGCGCAACACCCTGGCCACGTCGCTCATCGCCGACTCGGCCATCAGCTCGACCGACATCGCGCGCTCTTCTGCGAGGACGGCGTCCACGCTCTCGTCGGGCAGGAACGACAGATCGTCGGCGCGCACGTGGCGGACGCGGTCGGCGTCGCGCAATCGGGACTGCGCGTCGACCGTGCGGCGGAAGTCGAGCACCTCGATCACCCGGTGCCCGGCCCTGGCCGCCTGGCCGGACCACCGGCCGCGGCCGCCGGACAGGTCGAGGATCACGGAGGGCTGGCTGGGAAGCCATCGGTTCAGTTGCTCGGCGGCGACGGCGCGATAGAAGGTCCAGTACGGCCCGAGCGTCCCTGAGCCGTTCAGTTCCTCGGCCGGAATGGGCAGCACACGCGACTCCTGGGTTACGGAAAAAGGGCTACCAGCCGGTACGTTATGACGTTCCCCGCACCGGGTCCTTCGTACCTTCTATCTTGCGGGAACAGACGAGGGCGCGGGTGTGTTGCGACGAGCATGCTCACATTGCTCAGCCCCCAACCCGCTGACCAGGAGGTCACGGGCCAGCGGGTATCCTCCCCTGAGTACGGTGTTCCGCCACGGTCGGCCACCGGTGATCTTAGGGGGGTGGGTCCGGTGCCCGCGACAGGCGCGGAGACGCTGGAGCAGCGGAGCGAGCGATTCGAGCGCGATGTCATGCCGTATCTCGAGCAGCTCTACTCCGCGGCGCTCCGGATGACCCGAAATCCCGCGGACGCGGAGGACCTGCTGCAGGAGACCTTCGCCAAGGCGTTCGCGTCGTTCCACCAGTTCCAGCAGGGCACCAACCTCAAGGCGTGGCTCTACCGGATCCTGACCAACACCTTCATCAACAGTTACCGCAAGAAGCAGCGCGAGCCGAAGCAGTCGGGCGCCGAGGAGATCGAGGACTGGCAGCTCGCGCGGGCCGAGTCGCACACGTCGAGCGGGCTGAAGTCGGCCGAGGTCGAGGCGCTCGAGCACCTGCCCGACGGCGACATCAAGGAGGCGCTGGCGGCCCTGCCCGAGGAGTTCAGGATCGCCGTCTACCTGGCTGATGTCGAGGGCTTCCCCTACAAGGAGATCGCCGACATCATGGGCACTCCGATCGGCACCGTGATGTCGAGGCTGCACAGGGGACGCAGGCAGTTGCGGGGCCTCCTTGAGGACTATGCTCGCGAGCGTGGCCTGGTCCCGGCGGAGGGATCGAAATGAGCTGTGGCAACCCGCATGACACCGACTGTCGCGAGGTGCTCGACAAGGTTTACGCCTATCTCGACGGCGAGCTGACCGAGAGCGACGTCGCCGACATCCGCGTGCATCTCGACGAGTGCAGCCCGTGCCTGCAGGAATATGATCTGGACAAAGCGGTCAAGGCGCTTGTGCACAAACACTGCGGCTGCGATCCGGTCCCGGCAGACCTGCGATCCAAGGTCCTGGCCCGCATCGCGCAAGTGAGGTCGGAGCTGGCCGACTAGGATCGACCGCATGCGCGCGTTGGTCACCGGGGGTGCCGGGTTCATCGGTTCGAATCTCGTCGATCGTCTGCTGGGCGACGGGCACGAGGTCGACGTCGTCGACGACCTGTCCTCAGGGCGCCGGGACAACCTGGCGCAGGCGAGCGGGAGCGACCGCTTCCGGCTGCACCAGATCGACGTGCGCGATCCCGCGCTGATCGCCCTGGTCGCCGACCTGCAACCCGAGGTCATCTGCCACCTCGCCGCGCAGATCAGCGTTCGCAAGAGCGTCGCCGACCCGGTGCACGACGCGGGCGTCAACGTCGCGGGCACGGCGTCCGTGCTGGCCGCGGCCCACGAGGGCCGCACCCGCAAGGTGGTGTTCGCCTCGTCGGTGGCGGTCTACGGCAGGCCGTCGGCGATCCCGGTGCCCGGCGACGCGCCGACCGACCCGCGTTCCCCTTACGCCGCGTCCAAGCTGAGCGGCGAGACCTACCTCGCCACGTTCCGGGCCCTCTACGGTCTCGAATACACCACGCTGGTGCTCTCCAACGTCTACGGTCCGCGCCAGTCGCCCGAGGGCGAGGCCGGCGTGGTCGCCATCTTCACCGACGCCCTGCTGTCGGGCACGCCCACGGTCCTCTACGGCGACGGCACCCAGACCCGCGACTACATCTACGTCGACGACGTGGTCGACGGCTTCGTCAGGGCGTGCGGGGCGGAGGGCAACGGCCGCAGGTTCAACCTCGGCACCGGCATCCAGACCAGCGACCGCCGGCTGCACTCGCTCATCGCCGACGCGGCGGGCGCCCAGGACAAGCCGGGGTTCGCGCAGCCGCGCGTGGGCGACCTGCCGGCGATGGCGGTCGACCCGGTGCCGGCCCACGACGGGCTCGGCTGGCAGCCGCGCACCGACCTGTCGACCGGCGTGAAGAAGACCGTGGAGTGGGCCGCCGCACATCGCGTCTCGTAGTGGCTTGATTACGCTTTGCTTGCTATTTCACACTCGGGCGGTGCGACCACGCCCTCTTCTGTAGCGTGAAACTCCACAAGTCGACCGTGGAGGCATGCGTATGTTGAAGGCTATGGTCGCCCGGCTGTTCATGGCCGCCGTGCTGGCCGCTCCGATGGTCATGGTGTTCGGGGGCGTGTTCGAGGGAGCGATCCCACCCGGGGTTTCCTGGACCTGACCGCCGTGGGGGGCCGCAATGCGTGATCTGCCGTGGCCCGCGAGGGCCTATCTGGTCGCTGTGATCGGGGTGGCGGCCGCTCTCATCGTTCGCGGCGTCGTGGTCTCCGGCGCCCCCGTGGCTCCGGAGGACCTCGACATCCTGCTCGTGCTCGCGCTGCTGTTCCTGGTGTGCGAGTCGATGCCGACGCTGCTCAACGTGGAGCAGTTCGCCGTCTCGGTGAGCTTCTCGGCCTCGCTGGCCGCCGTGGTGCTGCTCGGTCCCGAGGGGGCGGCGCTGGTGGGGCTGACCGCGATCGTGAGCGTGCGGCCGGGGCTGCCGTTGATCAAACGTCTGTTCAACGGTGCCCAGTTCGCCATCTGCGGCTTCGCTGCCGGGTGGCTCTACGTCGCGCTCGACGGGCAGGTCGGCGTGCCTCAGGTCAACGCGTTCGACGACCTGATCGGCCCCTACGTCGCGGCCACGGCGGTCTTCGTGCCGCTCAACATCGTCCTCACCCTCACCGTGATCGCGCTGGCCACGGGGTCGCGCGCCACCGAGGTGCCGATGCGCGGCATGGTCCAGTTCCTGCTGTCCTATCTGGGCTACGGCACGTTCGGGCTGCTGGTGGCGGGGCTGTGGGCCACCGTGGCGTCGATCTCGGCGGTGCTGGTGCTGGTGCCGCTCTTCGTGGCGCGGTGGGCGTTCGGCCAGTATCACGCGCAGCAGCGCTCCTACGACGCCACCATCGCCGCGCTCTGCCAGGCGGTGGAGACGAAGGACTATTACACGCGCGGCCACTGCACGCGGGTCTCGCACGCCTCCTCGATGATCGCCCAGGAGATCGGCATGGGGGTCGAGCGAGTGCGGGCGATCCGCTACGCCGGCATGCTCCACGACGTGGGCAAACTCGGCGTGCCCACCAAGGTGCTGCAGAAGGACGGGCCGCTCACCGAGGAGGAGTTCGCCGCGATCCAGCTGCATCCGATGCGCGGGCTGGAGATCGTGCGCGGCATCGGGTTCCTCGACGAGGCCTACGCCGGCATCATGCACCACCACGAGCGCCACGACGGCACCGGCTACCCGATGGGGCTGGCCGGTGACGAGATCCCCGAGTTCGCGAAGGTCATCGCGGTGGCCGACGCGTTCGACTCGATGACCTCCGACCGTTCCTACCGCGGCGCCAGGCCGGTGCCGGTGGCCGTGGAAGAGCTGCGCAAATGCGCCGGCAGCCATTTCGACCCGGTCATGGTCGCGGCCTTCATCAGAGCGCTCGACCGCGAGCCGTGGCAGCCGCCGCGCCGCGTCGACCCGCCGCCCCCCGAGGCCGCCGAGTCCCCGATCAAGGACCACGACGACCCGACCATGCCCATCGAGGTCGTGACCGGTCAATGATCACCACAGCACGTCCCCGGCGGCGGGCCGAGCGGTCCGTGGGCACGGTGCTGCGCCGGCTCGACTCGGGGCAGCTCCTGCTCATCTGCGTGGCCGGGCTGGTCGCGGTGGCGGGGGTCGGCTACACCGCCGCCGCCGGGCTCGAACGCCCGGAGGTCGCGGTCGGGTTCGGCGCGCTGATCGCGGTCGGCGAGCTGGCCAGGCTCACCATGCCGGGCAACAGGGAGGTCGCGCCCATCGGGGCCGCCGCGGCGCTCGGCTACACGTTGCTGCTCGACCTCAGCCAGAACCCGCTGCGCCATCCCGCGCTGCAGGTGGTCGCCGTGATCGCGGTCGGCATGACGGCGGGAGCGCTGCCGCACCTGGCCGTCGGCCGCCCGCCGCGGCTCGACGCGATGGCCAGGCGGCTGCTCATCGGCGCGTTGCCGGCGTTCGCGTTCCGGCCGCTGGCCGACCCGCTCCACGAGCTCACCAAGCCGCCGACCAGCACGTGGTGGCCGGCGCTTGCGGCGATGGCCACGCTCATCACGATCACCTTGCTGATCGACGTGCTGATCGCGGCCCTGCTCAGGGCGGAGCAGGTGCGCACCGCGTTCCGGGTGGCGGTGCGCGACGAGATCAACATGGCGTTCCCGCTGGGCGCCGCCGTGGGCTCGTCGGGCGTGCTGCTGGCGCTGGCCACACACAGCATGGACCTGGTGGCGCTGCTGGTGTTCGCCGCCCCGCTGCTGGTCACCCAGGTCGCTTTCAGGAAATACGCCGGCATCCGCGCCACCTATCTGCAGACCGTGCGTGCCCTGTCCCGGGTGACGGAGGTCGGCGGCTACGTCGAGCCCGGGCATTCGCGCCGGGTGAGCCGGCTGGCCGTGGCCATCGGCAGAGAGCTGGGCATGGCCGAGCCCGAGCTGCTGGAGCTGGAATACGCGGCGCTGATGCACGACATCGGCCAGCTGTCGCTGAGCGATCCCATCCCCGGCGGCGCCACCGTGCTCACCGAGCCCGAGCAGGCCCGCCGCATCGCCGAGCTGGGCGCCGAGGTGATCCGGCAGACGGGCGTGCTCGACCGCGTGGCGGAGGTGGTCAGACGGCAGTGCGACCCGATCACCGAGGACCCGCCGCTGTCGAGCCGCATCATCAAGGTCGCCAACGCCTACGACGACCTGGTGGGGCCCTCCACCGACCGCGACCGCGCCGGGGCGGCGCTGGAGCGCGTCCGGCAGTCCCCTGGCGCCTCCTACGACCCCCACGCGATCGAGGCGCTAGGGCGTGTGATCGACCGCGGCCGCGTCTAAGCTGTTGTCGCCCGCACGCAGCCACCGGCCCGTGGAGCGCTCCTGATTGTGGGGTTCCTACAGATCGTGCTGGCCGCTTCGGTGGTTTCGGGGGAAAGGGGTCAAGCCTGTGACGGCCATAAGGTGGTCGGCGTGCTTACTGAGACGCTCGGACCCGTTCTGGTCGCCAACCGAGGTGAGATCGCGCGGCGGATCATCCGCACGGTCAGACGGATGGGCCTGCGTGCCGTCGCCGTGCACTCCGAGGCCGACGCCGACCTGCCGTTCGTCCGCGAGGCCGACGAGGCGGTGCTGATCGGCCCGGCCAACCCCGCGCAGAGCTACCTCGACGCCGGCAAGGTGCTGGAGGCGGCGCGGGCGACGGGCGCGCGGTCCGTGCACCCGGGCTACGGGTTCCTCGCCGAGAACGCCGCGTTCGCCAGGGCCGTGATCGAGGCGGGGATGGTGTGGATCGGGCCCGCGCCCGAGGCCATCGACCGGATGGGCGACAAGATCAACGCCAGGAACCTCATGGAGGCCGCGGGCGTTCCCGTCGCCGCGGGCACCCGCGAGCCGGTCACCGACCTGTCGCTGGCGCTGCGGGCCGCGGAGTCCATCGGCTATCCGGTCATGGTCAAGACCGCGGCCGGTGGCGGTGGCATCGGCATGAGCGTGGCCTACGACGACGAGGGCCTGAGCAAGGCGTACGACCAGGCGGCCAGGGCTGCGGCGAGGTTCGCCGGGAGCGCGGGCGACGCGCTCGACGGGCCCGCCGTCCTGCTCGAGCGCTATATCGAGCGGGCCCGCCACGTCGAGGTGCAGATCTTCGGCCTGCCCGACGGCCGGGTCGTGGCGCTGGGCGAGCGCGACTGCTCGGTGCAGCGCCGCCACCAGAAGGTCGTCGAGGAGTCGCCGTCCCCCGGCATCACGCCGGAGTTGCGCGAGCGCATGCTCGCCGCCGCCGTGCGGGCCGGCGAGGCCGTCGGCTATGCCGGTGCGGGCACCGTCGAGTGCCTGGTCGACGCCGACCGGCAGGATTTCGTGTTCCTGGAGATGAACACCAGGCTGCAGGTGGAGCACCCGGTCACCGAGCTGGTCACCGGTGTCGACCTGGTCGAGCTGCAGCTGCGTGTCGCGGCGGGCGAGAGCCCCGAGGTGCCGGCCGAGCCGACCGGGCACGCGATAGAGTTCCGCGTCTACGCGGAGGACCCGAAGCGGTTCTTCCCCGGTCCTGGCACGATCTCGGCGTGGGAGGAGCCGGTCGCCGACGGCGTGCGGGTCGACTCCGGCTATGAGATGGGCAACACGGTCACCCCGTTCTACGACCCGCTGATGGCCAAGCTCTGCGTCCGCGGCGAGAGCCGCGCCGACGCGCTGGAGAAGGGCCGCAAGGCGGTGGCGGCGTTCACCGTAGAGGGACCGAAGAACAATCTGCCATTCTGTGCGGAGCTGCTGGAGAACGCGGAGTTCGTCGCCGGCGACTACGACACCGGTCTGGTCGCGCGCATGCGCGCCTAGGTCGTGAACATTATCGGATCATGGAAAGAGGGGAGTCGCGGTGGCTGAGGTACGCGCCGAGATGGTGGCCAACGTGTGGAAGGTCGTCGTCCGCGAGGGCGACACCGTCTCCGAAGGTGACACGCTCGTCATTCTCGAGTCGATGAAGATGGAGATCCCGGTGCTCGCCGAGGACGACGGCACGGTGGCCCAGCTCAAGGTGGCCGAGGGCGACGTGATCCAGGAAGGCGACCTGATCGCCGTCATCGACGACTAGCGGCCCTCACGTCGTGCGCCGTTCGCTCGCGGCCAGGAATCTGGCGCGGTCGACAAGGACGCGCTCGATCGTGCCCTTGCCCACGACGGAGTGCTCGTCGTGGGCCTCGAAGGCGAAGGTCAGGCGACGGCCGTCGACCCGCGTCAGCTCGACGCCGAGTTGCACGCGCGTGCCGAGCGGGCTGGCGGCCACGTGTTCCAGCTCGACCCGGGTGCCGACGGACGTCTGGCCCGGCGCGAGGTGCCGCTCGACGGCGCGCACGGTCGCCGCCTCGGCCAGCGCGAGCAGCCGGGGCGTGGCCAGCACGGGCACGTCTCCGCTGCCCACGCTCTTGGCGGTGTCGTCCATCTCGACCACGATGAGCGACTGGGCGCGAAGGCCAGGTGCGAGCGTCATGGGATCAGCCTAGCGATCCGGCCGTTGAGTTCCGCGAAACGCGGACAAGGCTCGTCGTGAGGCCGCAGGATAGAGTTTGTACGGCTTGAGGCATTTGAGTGGCATGTGGGACAGGTGAGTCGTACACTCTCTGACTTCCGTGACCACTGTGTTACCTTACCGCGATGAAAGTTCGCTTTGTTGGAGACTCGCGGGGTGGGAGAGGTTACTGAAGTAGGGGGGTAACGGGGGCGTCATGGTGGCACAAGGGACGACGCTCGCGGGGCGGTATCGATTGGATACCCGCATCGGCGCCGGCGGCATGGGCGAGGTGTGGCGGGGCGAGGATATCGTCCTGGCCCGCACCGTCGCCGTCAAAGTGCTGCTGCCAGGCCGTATGGAGGACCCGGGGTTCGTCGCTCGCTTCCAGGGGGAGGCGCGGGCGATGGCCACGATCAACCACAGCGGCGTGGTCGACGTCTACGACTACGGCGTCAGCGGCGACACCGTCTACCTGGTCATGAAGTTCGTCGACGGCGAGCCGCTCGACCGCTTACTGTCCAGGCTGGGCCGGATCGCGCCGCAGCAGGCCATGGACCTGATCGCCCAGGCCGCCTCGGCGTTGCAGGCCGTGCACGACCAGGGCATCGTGCACCGCGACGTCAAGCCGGGCAACCTGCTCGTGCAGCGCGACGGCACGCTCGTGCTGACCGACTTCGGCATCGCCAGGTCCGATCTGGCCAACCGGCTCACCGACGCCGGCATGGTGCTGGGCACGGCCGCCTACTGCGCCCCCGAGCAGGCCGAGGGTGCGCCCGTCACGCCCGCGGTCGACATCTACGCGCTCGGCGTGGTCGCGTACGAGTGCCTGATGGGGCAGCGTCCGTTCGACGGTGACAGCGCGGTCACGATCGCGCTCAAGCACATCCGCGAGGCTCCGCCGCCGCTCCCCGCCGAGATCCCCCAGGCGGTGCGCACGCTGGTCGAGGTCGCGCTGTCGAAGGACCCGGCCAGGCGCTACCCGTCGGCCAAAGCCATGAGCGAGGCGGCCCACGCGGCCGCCAGCGGGCAGCCCTCGCCCGTGCCGGAGCCGGTTCACGCGCCCCCCACCGGGACGGGCACGGCCGCTCCGCCGATGGAGGCGTACCAGACCGGTGCGCACCAGCAGGCATCCCAGGACACGAACGTGTCCGAGCGCCGTGGCGGCAGCCGGCGGGCGGCGAAGGCGCCGCGCAGGACCGGCCTGATCACGGGCATCGCGGTCGCGGTGGTGCTCGGCGCGGGGGCCGGCGCGGTCGCTCTGACGGGCATGACCCCCGGCGAGCCGCAGATCACCGAGACCGCTGTTCCGCGGGGCGACACGTCGTCCATCCAGCCCCCTCGCGAGACGAAGACCACCAGGCCGCCGAGGCCCGACCCGACGACCCCGGAGCCCAAGCCGACCACCAGGCCGCCCAGGCCCGACCCGACGACCCCGGAGCCCAAGCCGACCAGGACCCCCACCCGCACGCCGACGCCCACCACGACGCCCACCACCACGCCGTCGGGCTCTCCCACGCCCACCGCCGGCAAGAAGCGCGTGCCCAAAGTGGTCGGGATGAGGTTCCTCGAGGCGCAGGACATCCTCCTGGCGATGGGCTTCGAGGTGGACCTCGACGACCAGACCACCACCACCGCCGGCCTGCGCTGCGGCACCGTCAAGGCCATGAACCCCAAGGGCGGCACCCAGGCGGACGAAGGGGCGAAGATCACGCTGGTCGTCGTCGACAGCCCCTGCACGACCGGCAGCCCGAACCCCACCCCGTCGGCCAGCCCGAAGCAGTAGCGTCACACCCCCGTCGTGTTGCGCGGGTAGGCGATCTGCGGGTCGGTGGCGATGTTCACCATGTAGGGGATGCCCGAGTCGAACGCCCTGCGCAGCGCGGGGCCGATCTCGGACGGCTTGGTGACGAGCTCGCCGCCGCCGCCGAGTGCGGTCACGACCTGGTCGTAGCGGCACTGGGGTTGCAGCTCGGCCGCCACGTCGTAGCCGTACAACATCTGCATGGGGTGCTTCTCCAGCCCCCAGATGCCGTTGTTGCCGCAGACCATGACGACCGGCAGCCGGTGGCGTACGAGGGTGTCGACGTCCATCAGGGAGAACCCGGCGGCGCCGTCGCCGAGCAGCAGCACCACCTGTGAGGACGGCCTGGCCAGGCGGGCGGCGATGGAGTAGCCGAGGCCGGTGCCGAGACAGCCGTACGGGCCCGGGTCGAGCCAGTTGCCCGGCTGCCGGGGCTCGACGTATTTGCCCGCGTAGGAGACGAAGTCGCCGCCGTCGCCGATGACCACGGCGTCGTCGGCGAGGATCTTGCCCAGCTCGCCGTAGATGCGCATGGGGTGGATCGGGTCGGAGTCGGAGGCCAGCAACTCGGCGTCGCCGGCGATGGCCGCGGCGGCCGTGTCGGACAACCTCGTCACCCAGGGGGCGTAGGCGTCGGGTTTGACGCCCGCGTCGCCACAGGCGGCGCCGAGGCCCCAGAACACCACCGACAGGTCGCCCGCGGCGGACGCGGCCGGCTGCATGTGCGTGGCCAGTTGCGACGGCGCGTCGGCGATGTGGACCACGCGGGCCAGCGGCGCGCCGTCCTTGCCGCCGAACCACCCGTAGCCGAGGCGGAAGTCGAGCGGGGTGCCGACCACGATCACCAGGTCGGCCTGGGAGAAGGCGAGCCCGCGCGCCCGGGTGACGAGCAGCTCGTGCCCGGACGGCAGGATGCCGCGGCCCTGGCCGTTGGGGATGACCGGCAGCCGCCACGTCTCGGCGAAGTCGCGGGCGGCCTCCTCGGCGCGCTCCATCCACACGTCGGACCCGTACACCAGCACGGGCCGCTCGGCCTCGGCCAGCAGCCGTGCGATGCCGGCCAGGTCGCCGGGGTCGGGCTCCAGCGGCGACGGCGTCTGCGTCTGCACGTCGTGCACCGGCGACGGAGAGAACAGGTGGTCCATGTAGAAGTCGAGGAACACCGGGCCGCGATGGGAGGCGACCGCCGTGCGGAAGGCCATCTCGACCTCGTGGCCGACCGACTCGGCGCCGCTCGCCGTGAACGACAGCTTGGTGATCGGGTCGAGCAGCGGCGGGTGGTCCATCTCCTGCAGCGCGCCGCTGCCCCAGCGCGACTGGGGCGCCCGGCCGCCCATGACGACCACGGGGGAGCCGTTGAAGTGGGCGGTCGCGACGCCGCTGACGCCGTTGGTGATGCCGGGGCCGGCGGTCAGCACGGCCAGCCCGGGCTTCCTGGTCAGCCGGGCCGTCGCTTCCGCGGCGAAGACCGCGCTCTGCTCGTGGCGTACGTCGAGGATGCGCATCTCCTCGTGCACGGCGCCGTCGTAGAGCGGAAAGACGTGCCCTCCCGACAGGGTGAACATGGTCTCGACGCCATAGGCCTTGGACACGGCGACGGCGGCGTCACCGGCGTGCTTCGCAGACTCCATGCCGGGAACTTACCAACCAGTCACAAGAGTAAACAGACCTTAAGGCCCGGACACCGGTGATCTTCAGCGGCAGCACAGGGTGACGTTGCCGTCCGGCGCCCTCGCGCTGATCTTCCGCGGCGAGCTGGGGTCCTTGCCGATGTTCAGGGTGCTGTTGCGGGCGACCACGGAGACGTCGTACGAGCCCTCGCGCACGTGCACCTGCACGTTGCCGGACGTCCTGACGACGGCCTTCACGGTCGCCGGAGGGTTGACGAACGACAGGCTCACGTTTCCCGCCCCGACCTCCACATCGGTCTCCTCGGAGTTGAGCGCGTCGGCGTGCACGCTGCCGGTGCCGACCCTGGCCCAGAGGGAGCCGGCGACGTCGTCGACGCGCACGTCGCCGGTGACGGAGGTCAGGCGCACGTCGCCGTACACGTCGCCGACGCTGAGCCGGCCACCGGTCGTGCCGGCCTCGATGTCGGTCTCCGGCGGCACGAAGAGCACGTAGTCGGCCATGCAGAGGGGCCCGTCCGGCTGGTCGGCGCCGGGGCAGGCCGCCTCGAGCCGCAGGGTGCTCGTACGCGCGTCCCAGTCCTCCGTGACGGCGGGCCGGTCACGCGTCCACCGCAGGGACCTGTGGATGAACACCTCGCCGGCGTCGCCCGGCAGGATGGACACGTGCACGTCGCCCCTGGCGGCGTTGATCTGGATCCTGCTCTCCGTGAACGGGATGGACCGTAGCTTGACGTCCTCGGGCATCCTGGCCTTGGCGAACACGTGCCAGAGCCCCGCCGTGGACACCAGCAGCGCCACCGTGGTCGTCAGCGCGCCCACGATCAGCCAGGCCGCTCTCATGGCAGGCTCCTGATCCTGAGGAAGCGCAGCACGGCGAGCACTCGCCGGTGGTCGCCCTCGGCGGGTGACAGGTCGAGCTTGGTGAAGATGTTGCCGATGTGCTTGCCGACCGCCCCTTCACTGAGCACCAGCGCCTGGCCGATGCCCGCGTTCGACCGGCCTTCCGCCATCAACTGCAGCACCTCGTGCTCGCGCGGCGTCAGGCGCTCCAGCGGGTCGCTGTTGCCACGTAGCAGCAGCTGGGCGACCACCTCGGGGTCGAGGGCGGTGCCGCCGGAGGCCACCCTGCGCAGCGCGTCGATGAACTCGGCCACGTCGGCCACCCGGTCCTTGAGGAGGTAGCCGACGCCGCCGGTCGCGGCCGAGGCCAGCAGCTGGGCGGCGTAGCGCTCCTCGACGTACTGGGAGAGCACGAGGACCGCGAGGCCCGGCTGCTGGCGGCGCAGCAGGAGTGCGGCCCGCAGCCCCTCGTCGGTGTGCGTGGGCGGCATCCTGACGTCGGTGATGACCAGCTCGGGCCGGTGTTCCTCGGCCGCCCGCAGCAGCCCCTCGGCCTCGTCCACGGCCGCCACCACGTCCATGCCGGAGGCGTCGAGGAGCCGGATCAGGCCCTCCCGCAGCAGCACGGAGTCTTCGGCCAGCACTACTCGCACGGCAGTTCCACCTCGATCGTCGTCGGGCCGCCCAGCGGGCTGGACAACCGGAGCGAGCCGTCGACCGCGTCGATCCGCTGGGCCAGGCCGCGCAGCCCGGTGCCTCCGTCCAGCGTGGCGCCGCCGCAACCGTCATCGTAGACCTCCACGTGCAGGCGGTCGCGCTCACGCCGCACGTTCACCTCGGCCTTGGTGGCCGAGGCGTGTTTGGCGATGTTGGTCAGTGCTTCGGACACGATGAAGAATGCCACCGCCTCGATGGTCGGACTCGTACGCCGCTCGATGTCGACCCGGAGTTTGACCGGCACGGGCGCTCGGGCGGCGACTCCGGACAGCGCCGCGTCCAGGCCCTGGTCGTTGAGCACGGCAGGGTGCAGGCCCCTGACGAAGTCGCGCAGCTCCTTGAGCGCCTGCTTGGCCTCCTCGTGAGCCTGCTCGATCGCCTGGCGGGCCGGCTCGGGCAGGTCGGTCAGGGTGGCCCTGGCCAGGCCGAGGTTCATGGCGAGCGAGACGAGCCGCTGCTGCGCGCCGTCGTGCAGGTCACGCTCGATCCTGCGGCGTTCGGCGTCGGCCGCGTCGATGACGCCGGCCCGGCTCTCGGTCAGCGTCTCGATCCGCTGCCCCAGCTCCGAGCGGCTGGGCCCGAGAAGCGTACGCGCCACCACCAGGTCGAGCGCCGCCATGCCGCGTGCCAGGAAGGGAGCGAGGACGAGCAGCGCGAGCCCCACCCCCATGAAGATCCCCAGCACGCGCCCGTCGCGCAGGTTGAACTCGAACACCATGGGCGCGGGCACCAGCCGCGGCGGCAGGAACGACAGCAGCCCCACGAACGATCCGCCCCACACCACGGCCACCAGGAACGCCGCGGCGGCGCCCACGAACGGCGACAGCAGGTGGTAGGCGATCTGCCGCCACGCTGTGGGGCTCCGCCATCCCGCCAGGGGCGGTGTGGGCGGGATGCGCACCCCCTGGAACGCCGCGAACCGGGAGCACTGCACCCGGGTGAACCACGGCAGGGCCTGCCACAGCAGGCGAGGGACCACGGCCAGCAGGACGGTCAGCCCGCCGAGCAGCACGGCGACCGGCAGGCCGGTCATGACGTGAGCCGTGTCGAGCCAGGCCCGTGCCGACCACGGACGGGGGACTGTCATGCCCCAACGGTATTGACCGGCGGGGAAGCCGCGAAATGGGCCTGGTGTGCTGGTGCGTGGTGGGGCTAGCCCCACCCTTGTCAGAGGACCCGCCGCCGGAAGGCCGCGGGGTCGAACGTGCCGCCCAGCGTGGCGCCCAGCCCTTTGCGCGCCACCTCGGCGAACGCCTGCCTGTCCAGGTCGCCCGCGCCGTCGGGCAGCGCCCCGGCCAGCGGCCGCGCGGCCAGCATCTCGAGGTCGGCCACGCCGCTGCGCGCGGCGGTCCCCGGCCGCCGCGGCCACCGGCCGATGACCAGGCCGGCCAGGTCGAGCCCGCGGTGGGCCAGCGCCTCCAGGGTGAGCGCGGTGTGGTTGACCGCGGCGCCCCCGGCCCCGGCCACGACGAGCACCTGCGCGTTGAGGGAGCGCGCGAGGTCGGCGACGGTGGCGCCGTCCTCGTCGAAGCGCTCCAGCAGCCCTCCGGTGCCCTCCACGACCACCAGCCGGTTGCTCTCACCCAGCTCCCGCACCAGCGTGGCGGCCCCGGCCAGCGACACGGGCGGCATGCCCGCCGCCCTCGCCGCGGCGGCGGGGGAGAGCGGGTCGGTGAACCGGCGCAGCTCGAAGGTGGTGGCCACCCCGGACAGCCGGATCACGTGGTCGACGTCGCCCGGCTCACCGGGGGCCACGCCGGTCTGGGCGGGCTTGACCACGGCGGTCGCCGCCCCGCGCGCCAGCGACAACACGGCCACGGCCGCCGTCACCACGGTCTTGCCCACCCCGGCGCCGGTGCCGGTGACGACGAGAATGCTCATGGACGTCAGCCTAGGAGTCAGCGAAGAACACGGCCCGCGGCGCGCTCGTCACGGCGAGTGCCCCGTGAGCCTTCACGACCGGCGCTCGACGGAGGCGAGCCGGCGTCGGCGGGTCCGGGCAGGGTGGCCTGCCGTAACGCATGAGGTTCTTCACGGACGGCGCAGGCGCGTGACGAACTTGTACCGGTCGCCGCGATAGAGCGACTGGGCCCACTCGACGGGGTTGCCGTCGGCGTCGAAGGCGTGGCGCGTGAGCAGCAGCATCGGCAGGCCGACGTCGACGCCCAGGGCCTTGGCGTCGTAGGGGGTGGCCAGCACCGTCTCGATGATCTCCTCGGCGTCGGTGAGCCGCACGTTGTAGGCGTTGTGCAGGGTCTCGTACAGCGACGCGTGCACCTCCAGCTCGCGCCGCAGCCGGGGGAAGCGGCGGGCGGACAGGTGGGTCGTGTCGATGGAGACCGGCTCGCCGTTGGCCAGCCTGAGGCGGTGGATGCGCAGCACGCGCCCGCCGGGGTTGATGGCCAGGCGCCGGGCCAGGGCCTCGTCGGCGGTGATGTAGCCGATCTCCAGGATCTTGGTGTCCGGCTCCAGACCGGCCGTGCGCAGGTCGCCGATGTAGGAGGTGAGCTGGAGCACCTGGGCCACCTTCGGCTGGGCCACGAACGTGCCCTTGCCCTGGATGCGCAGCAGCCTGCCCTCCACCACCAGCTCGGTCAGCGCCTGCCGGACCGTGGTGCGGGAGGTCTCGAAGCGTACGGCGAGCGTGCGCTCGGGCGGCAGCGCCGTGCCCGGCGAGAGGCTCTTGGTGAGCTCGAGCAGGCTCCGTTTCACGTCGTAGTACTTCGGAACGCGGGGGCTGTCGTCAGTCACGCTCTCACCTTCACTTCTGCCACGGCGGTGAGGGCGTGTCTGGTCACCGCGAGATCATCGGAACTCACTTCGGCCCGAGCGGTCAACCGCGGGCCGGAGCCGCCGACCGGCGCCGAGCGCGTACGACAGCTGGCACGCACGGATCCGGGCTGCTCAGGTTGATGGTGAAGGATATCCACAGCGATGTGCGCGATCGCAACCGAGGCCGGTCCACCAGCCGTGTCGCGGAGGAACCACCCGCCCGTGCGGATCACCTCCGGCTGGTGGCGCGCAGCCCTTTTCCTGCAGCTGAGCGGTGGCGGCGGTGTGATGCTTCTCACCATGTGAGATTTCACGAAACGGTCACCAGGGGGCACGGTGTCAGCACTGTACGAGGATGGCGCGGTACGCCCGCACTCGTACGGGGTTGTGCCCGAGTACCGGCTATGCGGTCAAATGCCCACCTCAGCGGGCCCGCCGCCCGACGGCCGGTTTGGCTGTTGCGGGGGAAAGCACGCATGATGCACTCGTGCCGACACTGAGCGACCTCGTAGCCCGCCACACAGCGCTGGACGAGGCGGATCTCGACTGGCTGCACTCGCTGGTCTCCGACTGGCAGTTGCTGGCCGACCTGTCCTTCGCCGACCTCGTCCTGTGGGCGCCGCTGCTGGGGGAGAACGGCTGGATCGCGATCGCCCAGATGCGGCCGACGACCGGCCCGACCGTCTACCACGACGACATCGTCGGCACCGTGGCGGCCAAGGGCGAGCGCTACCTCATCGACACCGCCTGGAACGAACGCCGCATCTGCCGCGAGGGAGATCCCGACTGGTCCACCGGCGTGCCCGTCAGGGAGGAGACGATCCCCGTGCGGCGCGCCGTCGAGGGCGGCGAGGCCCGCTTCCTCGCGGTGATCCAGCGCTCCACCAACCTCTCCTCCGCCCGCACGCCCTCCCGGCTGGAGCTGACCTACCTCCAGAGCGCCTCCGACCTGGCGCAGATGGTGGCGGAGGGCCGGTTCCCGTTCTCCGGCGACGAGCCGATCCTGGTCCGCTCGCCGCGCGTGGGCGACGGCCTGCTCCGGCTCGACCGGGCGGGGCGCGTCACGTACGCCTCGCCCAACGCCCTGTCCGCCTACCGGCGGCTGGGCCTGCACGCCGATCTGGTGGGGGCGGAGCTGGGGCGGGTCACCGCGCAGTTGTGCTACTCCGACGAGCCCATCAACGAAGACCTCATGATCGTGGCCAGCGGGCGGGCGGCGAAGGGCACCGAGGTCGAGTCCGGCGGCACGATCGTGCAGCTCAGGGCCATCCCGCTGATCGTGGGCGGCGGCCGCATCGGCGCGCTGGTGCTCATCAGGGACGTCACGGAGCTGCGCCGGCGCGAGCGCGAGCTGATGACCAAGGACGCCACGATCCGCGAGATCCACCACCGGGTGAAGAACAACCTGCAGACCGTCGCCGCCCTGCTCCGGCTGCAGGCCAGGCGGCTGCAGGTGCCGGAGGGCAGGGAGGCGCTCGAGGAGGCGGTACGCAGGGTCGGGTCGATCGCGATCGTGCACGAGACGCTTTCTCATGCGCCGGAGGAGTTCGTCGACTTCGACGAGATCGCCGACCGGGTGATCGCGATGGCGGGTGAGGTGTCGGCGGCGGAGGCGGCCGTGACACCGCGGCGCGTCGGAGGTTTCGGCGTGCTGCCGTCGCTCATCGCCACGCCGCTGGCCATGGCGCTGACCGAGCTGTTGCAGAACGCGTTGCAACACGGGAGGCCCAAGCGGCTGGAGGTGGTGGTGGAGCCGGAGCACGACCGGCTCAATCTCACGGTCTGGGACGACGGGGGCGGGCTGCCCAGCGGTTTCGACCTCGACAGCTCCACCAGCCTGGGGCTGCAGATCGTACGCACGCTCGTGGTGGGGGAGCTGTCGGGCCGGCTGTCGATCCAGCCACGGCTGGAAGGCGGCACGGAGGTGGTGATGTCGATCCCGCTCCCGCCGAGCTGACCCGGGCGAATCCGCGTCCGAGCTGCCAGCGGGCACATCCTGTGCGGACGCACCGGAGCAGGGGGGTGTGATCGGGTCAGGCGGAGAGCCGGGCGCGGGCGCGGGCGGAGCGGCGCTTGAGGGCGCGGCGCTCGTCCTCGCTCAGTCCGCCCCAGACGCCGGCGTCCTGTCCGGACTCCAGCGCCCACTTCAGGCAGGCCTCGACGGCGGGGCAGGACCGGCAGACCTGCTTGGCCTCCTCGATCTGCAGGAGGGCGGGGCCGGTGTTGCCGATCGGGAAGAAGAGCTCGGGGTCCACGTCACGGCAGGCAGCTCGGTGGCGCCAGTCCATGCGTCACTCCTTAGTAGATGGAGCCTCTAGGTCGGCTCCGTGCGGCTACTACTTTGTGAAGAGTTTCACTAACTCGCGCGAACGATCACCCGGGATCCTGTTGAGGACCGGGGGCCGCCCGCTTGACGCCCGGAGGACCTCTGGGTTGCGAAAGGTCCTACGTTCCGACGTCAGTGTTGAGCCTTTCAGTCACTTTCAGTGCACGCAAGAGGGTTGACGCGAAGTTTTGGCTGTTATGGATGTCGGATGCGTCACACAATGACCGAATGTAACCAACTAGACCAGAACCTGTAATGCGTTCGGCGTGGACCGGAACGTCACGGTTTCGCGTTCGCCCAGGTAGTCGCCGTCCAGCTCGAAGGCCACCGGGCGGCCCGCGGTGAGCGTGAACTCGGGCTCGTCGTGCAGCTGGACGAGGTGCCGGCCCGACGGTAGGACGTCACTCTCCGTGAGGATATGCCGGATCACCGGCGCGAGCGCGATCGGGCTCATGCGCCGCAGCCCGAGCAGATCGAGCCCGGTCTCGAAGGAGGCCCACGGGGTGGGCGTCACGGGTCGCGTGCCGACGTACGTCCACGGCGAGGTGTTGGAGATGATCGCCATGAACACTCCCTCGGTGGCAGGGATGCCGGGGCCGGTCAGCGTCATCGCGGGATGCCGCTTGTCCGTGGCCAGATAGTGCCGCAGAGCCGTGTTCACATACCGCGTGGGGGTAGCCTTCCTCCCGGCGCCTCTCAGGCCCTCCACGGCCCGCACAACCTCCGCGTCGTATCCCATGCCCGAGCAGAAGGTGAAGTAGCGGCTCTGCCCCTCCCAGAGGGCCTGCCCGAGCCCCACGGTCCTGCGCCGCCCCTCCCTGAGCGCCTCCAGCACCGCGCCCGTCGACTCGACCGGATCGTTCGGCAGCCCCAGGGCACGGGCGAAGACGTTCGCGCTGCCGCCGGGGATGACGATCAGGCCGGGGCGGCCGGTGCTGGGGTCGTCCGCCGCCGGCTCGCCGTCCACCGGGTTCAGCAGGCCGTTGACGGTCTCGTTGATCGTGCCGTCGCCTCCGAGCACCGCCACCAGGTCGTAGCCCTTGGCCCGTGCCGTGGACGCCAGCGAAGCCGCGTGACCGCGGTAGCGGGTCTCCTCGACAGCGAGGTCGACGGCCGCGCCGAGCGCGCGGATCAGCACGTCACGCGTGCGAGCGTTGGTGGTGGTGGCCTTGGGGTTGACCAGCAGCATGGCGCGCATATCGCCAGCGTAGCCGGTTAAGCTCGTCCGCTTTGTGGGCCTAACGTCCTATTTCTCGGACCGTACGGCCCTGGCGGTAGGGTACGGACGTGAACGGTCGCCCGCTTACCCTTCTCATCGCCGCCGCCGTCGTCGCCCTGGAAGGGCTCGTCGCACTGGGGCTCGGCGTGCTCGTCGCGGTGCAGACGCTGACGGGAGCGCCGGCCAACGTGACGACGGCCCTGGCGGAGTCGGGGTTCGCGCTGCTGGTGGCCGCCGGGCTGCTCTGGGTGGCCCTGGGCGGTCTGTTCAGGATGGAGCGGTGGGGGAGGTCACCGGCCGTGCTGACGCAGATCTTCATGCTGGTCATCGCCGTCACGCTCATCCAGTCGGACCAGCCGCAGCTCGGCATCCCGCTGATCGTGGTCGCCGTGACAGGGCTCGTGACCCTGCTGGCGCCCCCCACCACCCACGCTCTCTACGGAGACGGTTAGTCGTCGGCGGTCAGGCCCTCGCGCAGCTGGGCCAGCGTGCGGGCGAGCAGGCGCGAGACGTGCATCTGCGAGATGCCCAGCTCGGTCGCGATCTGCGACTGCGTCATGTTGCCGAAGAAGCGCAGCAGCAGGATACGTTTTTCCCGCGGCGGCAGCCGCTCCAGCAGTGGTTTGAGCGACTCGCGATATTCGACGCCCTCCAGCGACTCGTCGACGATGCCGAGGGAGTCGGACACCGCGGGAGCGTCGTCGTCGCCGGAGTCGGGGGCGTCGAGCGACACGGTCGAGTAGGCGTTGGCCGACTCGAGGCCCTCGAGCACCTCCTCCTCGGTCATCTTCAGGTAGGAGGCCAGCTCGGACACCGTCGGCGCCCGGCCCTCGCGCTGCGACAGATCGCTGATGGCCTTGGTGAGCGAGAGCTTCAGCTCCTGCAGGCGGCGCGGCACGCGCACCGCCCAGCCCTTGTCGCGGAAGTGCCGCTTGATCTCGCCGACGATCGTGGGCGTCGCGTAGGTGGAGAACTCGACGCCCCGGTTGAGGTCGAACCGGTCGATCGACTTGATCAGGCCGATGGTGGCGACCTGGGTGAGGTCGTCGAGCCACTCGCCCCTGTTGCGGAAGCGGCGCGCCAGGTATTCCACCAGAGGAAGGTGGAGCTCGACCAGCTCATCCCTGATGCGCTGGCGGCGCGGCTCCTCAGGACCCAGCTCGGCCAGCTCGGCGAAGAGCCTGCGGGCACGGACCCTGTCGGGCACGGCGTGTTCGCTGGTGGCCATGGCTCCAGTCCTTTCCGTCACGCCGGCCCCGCCGTTCTCTGGGCCGCGCCTCGGCGCTTACGCAGGACGATCGCCATGCGATCGGGGAAGCCCTGGGAAGGTGCCACGGCGTCCACGTCATCGGCCAGGGCCGTCAGCACCATCCAGGCGAAGTCGTCACGCTTGGGAGCGGAGCTGCCGACGGTCGCCACCTCGACCCTGACCTGCATCTCCTGGCCGGTCAGCTCGAACTCGGCGGTCAGGTCGGTGCCGGGCACCGCCTCGCTCAGCAGCATGGCGCACGCCTCGTCGACCGCGATCCGCAGATCCTCGATCTCGTCCAGCGTGAAGTCGAGCCGCGCCGCGAGCCCGGCGGTGGCCGTGCGCAGCACGGACAAGTAGGCACTGGCGGCGGGGAGCCTGATGCTCACCACGTCGCGAATGCCGGCCACGCCCTCCGCGCGGGTCTCGGTTTCCTCGGTCACGTTCCTCCTCGCGTACGTGGGAACCGCCACGTGGCGGGCCGCTGACCGCGACCCACCGTATCCGACGCCAACTGCAACTTACCGTCCCTGAGCGGTGCTTGGACGCTTCAGACTCGCCATCAATGGAAAAGGCTCTGCGCGGCCGCTGACCGCGCAGAGCCTTAGGTGCCGTTTTAGGCGGCCTTGGTCTCCCAGAAGATCTTCGAGATCTCGTCGATCTTGCCCAGCAGATCCTCGGCCTTGCCGACGTCGACCGTGCCCTTGGCGCCGGCGGCGCCCGCGAGCTTTGTCGCGTCCCAGAACAGCTGGTGAAGCTGCGGGTACTGCTCGAGGTGCGGCGGCTTGAAGTAGTCGGTCCAGAGCACCCAGAGGTGGTGCTTGACCAGCTCGGCGCGCTCCTCCTTGATGGTCACCGCGCGGGCCCGGAAGACCGGGTCCTCGTTGGCCGCGTACTTCTCCATGATCGCCTTGACCGACTCGGCCTCGATGCGGGCCTGAGCGGGGTCGTAGACCCCGCAGGGCAGGTCGCAGTGTGCGGATGCGACATGCTTGGGTCGTAGCAGTCGTGCGAGCATCGGAAAGTCCTTCCTTGATGCTGAATCAGCTTGGTCCACAACCGACCTTACTCGGGTCCCAGTGCCCGTGGAGTAGGGGGTCGCAGCCCATGAGAGTGCGTGTCGAAGGCGATTCGATGCGTCCGGCGCTGGCGCCGGGAGACTGGCTTCTCGTCCGGCGCGGCGCGACCGTGCGCCCGGGGGACCTCGTGGTGGCCAGGCTCCCCGGCGACCCCGAACGCCTCATCGTGAAACGGGCGCGGTGGCACGGGGCGGACGGGTGGTGGCTGGAGAGCGACAACCAGCGGGCCGGCGGCCGGCGCGACAGCTGGGACTTCGGCCCCGTCCACGACATCGTCGGCCGGGTGGTGCTGCGCTACTGGCCACTGGCGCGCCGGGCCCGCTCGCCGGTGCGGTGAGTCAGGAGGCGTTCTTGCGGCGGGCGCGGAAGGCGGCCACGTTCGCGCGGCTGGCGCAGCGGGCCGAGCAGTAGCGGCGCGAGCGGTTGGACGAGGTGTCGAGGAACGCCTTGCCGCAGCGCGGGTCGAGGCACCGGCCGAGCCGGTCGACGCCCAGCTCGGCCACGACCGCGGCCAGGCCCATCACGGCGCAGGCGGCGTAGTCGTCGGCCAGGTGGAGATGCCAGGGCCGGCCGTCGTGGTCGGAGAGCTGAGGGCGTACGGGATAGCGCACGAGCAGGGTGTTGAGCAGCGCGACCACCCGCCGGTCGTCGCCGGCCGCGTCGAACACGGCGGCCAGCTCGTCGCGCAGGCGAGCGAGGTCGGGCGGCGGGGCGGGATCGTCGGCCAGCCGGACAGCCCACTCGGCGTAAGAGGTCAGGTCCATTCTGGTTCATTACACCATGGCCGCCGGTGCGGCGGGGCGGCTCGGGGAGACGCCCCGCCGGCCGCGGCTATCCCTCGGGGTGCAGCACCCGGTGCAGGAACGCCTTGGTGCGCTCGTGCCGCGGGTCGCCGATGACCTGGGACGGAGGGCCGTCCTCGACGACCACGCCGCCGTCCATGAACACCACCCGGTCGGCCACCTCGCGGGCGAAGCCCATCTCGTGGGTGACCACGAGCATGGTCATCCCCTCCTCGGCCAGCTTGCGCATGACGGTCAGCACGTCGCCGACCAGCTCGGGGTCGAGCGCCGAGGTCGGCTCGTCGAACAACATCAGGCTGGGGTCCATGGCCAGCGCCCTCGCGATGGCCACCCGCTGCTGCTGCCCGCCCGAGAGCTGGCCGGGCAGCGAGTCGCACTTCTCGCCGACGCCGACCTTGTCGAGGTTCTCCCTGGCGGCGACCTCGGCCTCGCGCTTGCCGCGCTTCAGCACCCGCTGCTGGGCGATCATCACGTTCTGCAGCGCGGTCATGTGGGGGAAGAGGTTGAACTGCTGGAAGACCATGCCGATGCGGCGGCGTACGGCGTCGATGTCGACGTCGGGGTCGGTGACCTCGGTGCCCTCCACGAACACCTTGCCCTTGGTGGGCTGCTCCAGCAGGTTGACGCAGCGCAGCAGGGTGGACTTGCCCGATCCCGAGGGGCCGATCACGCAGACCACCTGCCCGGGCTCGACCGTCATGTCGATGCCCTTGAGCACTTCGTTCTTGCCGAAGTATTTGTGCAGGTCCTTGAGCTCGATGGCGTGCGTCATCGGTTCCTCCCCTTACGTCCCTCCAGCCGGGACGCGAGGTATCCCAGCGGGATCGTGACGATCAGGTACGTCACGCCCGCCACCATGATGGGCGTGGCGTTGGCGTACTGGGAGGCCAGGTCGTTGCCGAACTTGGCCAGCTCGACATATTCGCCGGAGACGCCCAGGAACAACACCAGCGACGAGTCCTTGAGCAGGGAGACGAACTGGTTGGTCGTCGGCGGGATGACCATGCGCACGGCCTGGGGGATCACCACCGTGACCTGTGCCCTGGTCGCCGACATGCCGAGCGACCTGGCGGCCTCGGTCTGGCCCTTGGGCACGGCCTGCAGCCCGGCGCGGAACACCTCCGCCTGGTAGGCGGCGCCGACCAGGCCGAGCCCGAGGATGCCCTGGCCGTAGGTGCCGAACGGCACCTCGAACCCGGGCAGCGCCAGCGGCAGGAAGGTGATCATCAGGAAGATCAGCAGCGCGGGCAGGCCGCGGAAGATCTCGATGTAGAGGATCGCGATCCACCGGTAGGGCTTGACCTGGGAGAGGCGCATGAGCGCGAGCACCAGGCCCAGCACGAACGCGAAGACGAACCCTCCGACGGCGTAGATGATCGTGTTGCGCAGCGCGATGGTGAAGAGGTCTGGCAGCGCCTGCTCGGCCACCTGAACCTTGGCGAAGTTCTCGGCGAGGCTGCCCCAGTCGGCGTACAGCGCCACGGCGACGAGCGCCACGACCAGGATGGCGTACTGGACGCCGCGGCTGATCTGCTGTTTTTTCCGGGGGCTGAACCTGGCGCGGACAGGCTCAGCCGTCGTCGGCTGGTCGGCCATGGATCAGCTCAGCTCGCCCGGCTTCTTGTCGAACCACTTCACGAAGATCTTCTCGTACGTGCCGTCCTGCTTGGCCTTGGCGATCTCTTCATTGATCGTCTTGAGGAGCACCGGGTCGGCGTCCTTCTTCAGGCCGATGCCGTACTGCTCGCCGGTGTCGAGGCTGGCGATCATCTCGAACTTGGCCGCGATCTCGGGCTTCTTCAGCCAGGTGAGCACGACGGGCAGGTCCTGGACGATCACGTCGGCCTGGCCGGCCTGCAGGGCGAGCAGTTCCTTGGACGAGTCGGCGTACTCGGTCGGGTTGTGGCCGTGCTTCTTGACGTAGTCGAGGCCGGTGGTGCTGGCCTGCGCGCCCAGCTTGAGCCCCTTGGCCTTGACGTCCTCCAGCGACGTGGCGCCCGTGCCCTTCTTGGCCAGCAGCGCCTGCGTGGCGTCGAAGTAAGGGTCGGAGAAGGTGATGTTCTGCTGGCGCTCCGGGGTGATGGTCATGCCGGCGGCGGCCACGTCGCACTTCTTGGCGGCCATGGCGGCGCCGCTCTTGATCACCGCGAAGTCGATGTCGACGATGTTCTGCTCCACGCCGAGCTTCTTCGCGGCGAGGTCGACGATGTCCACGTCGAACCCGACGATCTTGCCGGTGTCGTCCTTGAACTGGAAGGGTTCGTACGGGATGTTGGTGCAGACGGTGAGCTTGCCCGGCTGGACGAGCTGGGCGCCACCGGCTGCGGAGGCGCTGGCGCTCGTGGTGCCGGAGCTCGAGCCGGATTCGCTGCCGCACGCTGTCAGCACGAGAGCGGCGGTCAGGGCGAGCGCGCCGGCGGCGTAGCCACGGCGGCCTCTGAGGCTGAGGGCCATGAACGGCCTCCTAGGAGTGAAAAGCCACGAAACTTGCGTTTTGTGCAGTTTAAATGGGGTTTTGTGCAGGTACGTCATCTGTGATTTAACAATGCGTCAACGGAACGGCGTCGGCGCCGACACCATCTCACCATGTGGCAAGATGGGCACACGGGTGACCCCCGTACCCCCTCCGAGACGACCGACGAGGGGATCCTGGCAGCTACCGAGGCCAGCCCGCTCGCGCTCGTCCGCCGAAGGTCTCTTCCGCTACCGATCACACAGGGGTCGTTGTGGCTGCCAAGCCCGCTTCTTCTTCACTTGACACGCTCGACGCCGATCCTGCTTTCGCGCTGCATCGCGGGGGCAAGCTCGAGGTCCGTTCCACCGTTCCCGTCCGTGACGCCGACGACCTGTCGCTGGCCTACACGCCCGGCGTCGCCCGGGTCTGCACCGCGATCGCCGAGAATCCCGCGCTGGCCGACGACTACACCTGGGTCCCCAACGTGGTCGCCGTCGTCTCCGACGGCACCGCCGTGCTCGGCCTGGGCGACATCGGCCCCTCGGCCGCCATGCCGGTCATGGAGGGCAAGGCCCTGCTGTTCAAGGAGTTCGCCGGCGTCGACGCCGTGCCGATCTGCCTCGACTGCACCGACGTCGACGCGCTGGTCGAGACCGTCGTGCGGCTCGCGCCCTCGTTCGGCGGCATCAACCTCGAGGACATCAGCGCCCCGCGCTGCTTCGAGGTCGAAGACCGGCTGCGCGACCTGCTCGACATCCCCGTCTTCCACGACGACCAGCACGGCACCGCCATCGTGGTGCTCGCCGCGCTCCAGAACGCCGCCCGCCTGACCGGCCGCGCGCTCGGCGACCTGCGCGCCGTGGTGGCCGGCGCGGGCGCCTCCGGCGTCGCGGTCACCAAGATCCTCCTGGAGGCGGGTGTCGGTGACATCGCCGTCGCCGACTCCAAGGGCATGATCTACGAGGGCCGGGAGGGCCTCAACCCGGTCAAGGAGGCGCTCGCCCGCCAGACCAACCGGGCCGGGCACGCCGGGTCGACGGAGGACGCCCTCGCGGGCGCCGACGTGTTCATCGGGCTGTCGGGGTCGACGGTGCCGGAGCAGGCCATCGCGTCCATGGCTCCCGAGGCCGTAGTGTTCGCCCTGTCCAACCCGACGCCCGAGGTCGAGCCCGACGTGGCCGCCAAACACGTTGCCGTCGTCGCCACCGGGCGCTCCGACCACCCCAACCAGATCAACAACGTGCTGGCCTTCCCCGGCGTCTTCCGCGGCGCCCTCGACGTGCGGGCCACGACCATCACGGAGAACATGAAGGTGGCCGCGGCCACCGCGCTCGCGACCGTCGTCAGTGACGACCTGTCGGCGACGTACGTCATCCCGAGCCCGTTCGACGACCGGGTCGCGCCCGCCGTGACGGCCGCCGTGGCCGCCCAGGCCCGCGCCGACGGCGTCGCCCGCGCCTGACCTGCGGCAACTCCTGAGAGCGGGGGCCCGACGGCCCTCGCTCTCTTCTTGCCACGGTTGTCTCCTGCGACGGCGGGTAGTGGCGGATCTTCTCCATGAGGGGGGATCGCCGACGGCCGGGTGCGGGACGGAGTCTGGTTGAGGTCAGCGAACTTCCATAAAATCTTTACGCTAGGTGCTATAACTGTAGCTCTCTGTAAAGATTGTGGGCGCCGGCTCCTGCAACGAGGAGAGCGATGGAACGCGAGCCTAACCGTCTGCTGCAGCAACTCATCGCGGAGGCGGGGTTCTCCCATAAGGGACTGGCCAGACGTCTCAACGATCTGGGAGCCGCGCGCGGGACACCAGGCCTCAAGTACGACCACAGTTCCGTGCTGCGCTGGATCAGCGGCCAGAAGCCGCGCGATCCCGTGCCGAGTCTGCTCACCGAGATCTTCGCGCTACGGCTGGGCAGGCGGGTCACCTCTGACGACCTGGGCATGCCGGCCATCTCCCCCCTCGATCTCGGACAGGAGTTCACGCACACCTGGCAGGAGGGGGTCGCGACCGTGACGGCGCTATGGCGTGCCGATGTAGAGCGACGAAGGTTCCTGATCGACTCGACATTCGCGATCGGAGCCGGCTCCGTAGGAGCCATACGCTGGCTGACGTCCCCCACCGAGGGGCGCCCGAGCGGCATGGGCGCGCGGCGGGTGGGCCGCGCGGACATCGTCGCCATCCGCGAGGTCACCCGATCGTTCGGTGAGCTCGACAACCGCTTCGGCAGCGGCCGCGTCCGCTCGTCCGTGGTGAGATACCTCGACAACGCCGTCTCGCCGCTGCTCAAGGACGGCTCCTACGACGACGCCACCGGCAAGCAGCTGGCCTCCGCGGCCGCCGAGCTGACCCGGCTGGCCGGGTGGATGGCCTACGACATGGAGCAGCACGGCCTCGCCCAGCGCTACCTCATCCAGGCCCTGCGCCTGGCCAGGGGAGCCGACGACCAGACCCTGGGCGGCGAGATCCTGGCCGGCATGGCCCACCAGGCCATCTACATGGGCCAGCCGGCGCACGCACTCGACCTGGCCAGGGCCGCCCAGATGGCGGCTCGCGACGCCGGCGTCAAAACCCTGCTGGCCTCCTCCCAGGTCCTGGAGGCCCACGCCCACGCCGGCATGGGCGACACCCGCTCCTGCTCCGCCTCGCTCAACGAGGCGGAGCGGGCCTTCGACGCCCGCAGGCCCGCCGACGAGCCCCCGTGGCTGAGCTACTTCGACGAGGCCTACCTGTCGGCCAAGTTCGCCCACTGCTTTCGCGACCTGGGAGAGGGCGAGCAGGTCGTCCGCCACGCGCACCGCTCGCTCGACATGGACTCCCGCTACGTGCGAGGGCGGATGTTCAACCTGTCGCTGCTGGCCGCCGGGCTGCTGCAGTCGGGCGAGCTGGAGGAGGCCTGCAAGGTCGCGTCCAGCGCGCTGGCGTTGTCGGGCGAGCTGCAGTCGGCCAGGTCCCGTTCCTACGCCGGCGACCTCCGGCGGCGCCTGAAGCCCCACCGCAACGAGCGGCCCGTGCGGGCGCTGCGCGAGCGCGAGCTGTCCACCGCCGTCTAGACCCGCCGTTCTCACAGTGCCGTCCGGACACGGAACGGCCCGGACCGCCCTCACGGGCGATCCGGGCCGTCGCGCTGGACCTCTTACTTGAGAAGCTCGCCGTTCGGGCCGACGATCTTCTTGGTGGTCGCGTAGTTGGCCTTGTTGTACACGTCGGCCGTCTCGCTGTCGAAGACGGCCGAGCTGATGTGGTCGATCCGGCCGTTCTTGTCGGTGTCGTGGAACATGCTCGTCACGCCGTTGACGTAGCCCACGCGCTTGGCGTTGCTGTACTTCATGAGCCACGGGCCGCCGTCGGCGCCGGGGGTCATCGAGCACTTGAGCGTCTGGTGCGTGTCGACCCTGAACATGTTGACCTGGGTCGTCTTGGTGCCGGTCTTGCCGTAGCAGTGCTTCGGCGTCACACCCGTGAAGGGCTTGTCGCCGTCGGGGTGCGGGGCGGAGGGGTAGCCGAAGGCCATGACCTTCTGGTTCAGCGGCTGGTTCCAGGCGAAGCCCTGACCGCCGACGGTGTCGCCGAGCCGGCCCATGTCCCTGGCGATGCCGATGATGAACTGCGCCTCGTAGTACTTACGGGACGTGCCGGGCTTGACCCACTTCTGCACGTAGTAGTGGGTGATCTTGTAGTTGCCGAGGGCGTCGGGGCCCTTGCCCTTGTCGCCGGGGCCGTTGTAGGCGGCCCACTTGGGCTTGGTGACGTGCTCGACGACGGGCTCACCGAACTTGAAGCCCTGACCCTTGCCGACCCTGGCGGCCTTGTACTTGGCCGCGCTGACCTCGACCTTCTCGAGGACGGCGCCGGGGTAGTCGGGGCCGACCAGGTCGGCGGGCGTGGTCTTGCCCTCGGACCAGCACTCGCCGAGGTTCAGCACGCACTTGAGGTACTCCTCGCGGCTGATCTCGCGCGGCTTGACCCACTTGTCGCCGGCCCAGGCCTTGAACTCCTTGAAGGAGACGGCCTTGTCCGGGCCCAGGGAGAAGCCGTTGTGCACGGCGACGAAGGCGTAGTCGCCGTCGTAGTCGTCGTAGGTGTCCAGGTCGTACGCGGTGTAGGCGTACGCGCCGACGTAGACGCCCCAGGGAGCCTTGCCCTGGTAGTAGCCCGGGACGAAGATCCACTTGTCGTAGACGTCGTCCTTGCCGTTCTCGAACACGCAGTGCCCGGCGGTGGCGACCAGGTTGCGGTTCCTGGACTGGATGGACGTGGCCGTGCACCAGCGGTAGCGGCCGGCCTTGTCGAGGAAGAAGACCTTCCCGACGGTCTTGGGCAGGTTGACGTTCGAGACCTTGGCGGAACTCTTGGTCGTGCCGGTGGGGGCGGTGCTCCCGGGCTTGCCGTTGTCCGTGGTGCCGCTGCCGCCCGACGTCACCATCTTCGGCACGGACTTGGTGTCCAGGGTGTACTGGGTGGCCTTCTTCAGCGCGGCTCCGTTGGAGTCGAGCCAGAAGAAGGCGGCGCCGTAGGCGTCGGCGGGCTTGGGCTGGAGGTCGTCGGACGCCCAGTGCGGCTGGGCGCTGGCGGGCGCGGCAAGGGTCACGGCGCTCAGGCCGGCGGCGGCTAGGGGGATGAGCAGGCGCTTCACGGGAGGCTCCACAGTTGTCAAAACGGGCGTAAGAACCCTATCGACCCTTGAGTCACTCTTGTAAGGGGAATCACGGTTTTCACGCTAATAAAGGGCAAAGGGCCCGGCTGGATGCCGAGCCCTCTGGTCGTGCTGGTGAACGAAGACAAGTCCTCGCTCAGGTACCGCAGCTCACTACGGGATGAGCTTGCCGGACCACGCGGCCGCAGCGGCCTTGTAGACCGTGTTGGCCTCACCGTCGAAGTACGCCGAGGTGATGGTGTCGTAGCGCTTGTTGTCGTCGCTGTCGACGATCAGGCTGGTGACACCGTTCACGTAGCCGAGACGCTTCGCGTTGCTGTACTTGGCCAGCCACGGGCCACCGGCGTAGCCGCCGGTGACGGCGCACTTCAGCGCCACCTGCTCCTCGACCCGGTACTGGGCGATCTTGTAGCTGTTCTTGCTGGTCTTGCCGTAGCACCACTTCGGCGTAACGCCCGTGTAGGCCTTGTTGCCGTCGGGGTGCGCGCCCTGCGGGTAACCGAAGGTCCGGACCGTCTGGCCGGGCGCCTGGTTCCACGCGAAGCCCTGGCCGCCGACGTTGTCGCCGAGCTTGCCGACGCTCTTCACCTCGTGAACGATGATGAAGAAGTCAGTGCGGAAGTACTTCTTCTCCGCACCGGGCTTGTACCACGCCTGCACGTAGTAGTGCGTGATCGTGGAGTTGCCACGGCGGTCCAGCTTGACGGTGCCGGGGAACTTGGCCGGGTCCTTCTTCTGGTTCTGCAGGTAGGCGAAGGCGTCGTTGTAGGTCACGTTCTCGACGATGGGCTCGCCGAACTTGCGACCGTTGCCCTTGCCGACCCGGGCGGCCTTGTACCGAGCCTCGCTGACCTCGACCTTGGCAACTTCCGCGCCAGGGAAGTCGGGGCCGGTGAGCTCGGCGTCGGTGCCCTTCTGACGCCAGTAGTAGTCGGAGGTCTTCGGGTCGAGCTTGCCCTTGCGGAACTCGTCCCTGCTGACCTCGACGTCCTTGGCCTCCTTCTCGCCCTTGTAGGCGTCGAACTCGGCCTTGGTGACCTGCTTCGGCTTGTTCAGCGTGCCGCCGATGCCGTCGTAGACGGTGACGAACGCGTAGTCGCGGTCGAAGTCCTCGTACACGTCGAAGTCGTAGTGGGTGAAGGCCTGCTTACCCACGTAGACGCCCCAAGGAGCCTTGCCCTGGTAGTAACCCGGGACGAAGACCCAGCGAGACACGGTCTCCTGGTTGGCCTTGATGTCGTACACGCAGTGACCGGCCGTGGCGACCAGGTTGCGGTACTTCGACTGGATCGAGGTGCCCGAGCACCAGTACAGCTTGCCGTCGCGACCCTCGAAGAACACCTTACCGATGGACTTCGGGAAGTTGACGTTCTGGGTCTTGGAGGAGGACTTCTTCTCCTCGCCGATCGGCGCGGTCGAACCGGGCTTGGTGTCCGCGGAATAACCGCCGCTGCTCTGGATCTTCTTGACCTCGAGGGAGTCGGGGCTGAACGCCACGGCACCCTTGAGGGCAGCGTTGTTGGACTTGGTCCAGAACTCGAGCGTCTCCGCCGCCTTCTGCGCGTTCGCAGCAAGAGCGTCGCTGGCGACGGTCTTGTCGGCGGCCTGAGCGGTGCCGGCCAGGCCGGCAGCCAGAAGACCGGTGGCCAGAACCACGCCACCAGCCGGGATGAGGATGCGCTTCACAATGACTCCTTGCGCTGTCGTGGAACGCCTCTTGCGTCCCATGCGTCAGTAAAGGGATAGCCAGGAACATACAGTGTCGATCTTGGTGACCGGTAGCCGCTTTGCTAGGAAAAGCTGCGACAAGTCGGGCGTGATCGTTTCGTGATGTTTAACTGGCTGAGTCGCAGGAGCTGAGCGAAGCTCATGTTGTCGTCGTTTGCCCTGATCAACATGAGTGCGTTGTCAGTGTGACCAGCGAGGCGCGAGGGCCGCGCGGATCAAGGCCAACGGACTTGTGTGACACAGATCACAACGCATGTATGGCACCATCTCGCGGTCCCATGCGTCCAAACGCCTTCACTTCTGTGCCGGAAAAGCAGAAGGGCTCGGCAGATGCCGAGCCCCTTGCTTGTAACGCCTGACGAACGGTTTATGGCCGGTCGCTATGGGTTACCTAGACGACCTTGCCGGACCACGAGGCCGCAGCGGCCTTGTAGACGGTGTTGGTCTCGCCGTCGAAGTACGGCGACGAGATGTAGTCAACGCGGCCGTTGCCGTCCTGGTCGTTGAAGGTGCTGATGACACCGTTCACGTAGCCGAGACGCTTGGCGTTGCTGTACTTGTACAGCCACGGGCCACCGTCGGCGCCCTCGGTCATGGCGCACTTGAGGGCGACGTGCTCCTCGATCTTCTTGGCCTTCGAACCGACCAGCTTCTTCGTGGTCTTGCCGTAGCACCACTTCGGAGTAATGCCGGTGTAGTTCTTGTTGCCGTCGGGGTGAGGAGCGGCCGGGTAGCCGAACACGCGGACGGCCTTGCCGGTGGGCTGGTTCCACGCGAAGCCCTGACCGCCGACGTTGTCACCGAGACGACCCGCGTCCTTGGCGAAGTCCTCGATGATGTAGAAGACGGTCTTGAAGAACTTGGCGTCCTTGCCGGGCTTGTACCACGCCTGCACGTAGTAGTGCGTGATCGTGGAGTTGCCACGCCTGTCCAGCTTGACGGTGCCCGGGAACTTGTCCGGGTTCGCCTTCTGGTTCTTCAGGTAGGCGGCGGCCTCGTTGTAGGTCACGTTCTCGACGATGGGCTCGCCGAACTTGCGACCGTTGCCCTTGCCGACCCGGGCGGCCTTGTAGCGCTCCTGGGAGACCTCGACCTTGGACACCTCGGCGCCAGGGTAGTCGGGGCCGGTGAGCTCGGCCTTGCTGCCCTTCTGCCGCCAGTAGTAGTCAGAGGTGTTAGGGTCGAGCTTGCCCTTGCGGAACTCCTCCCGGCTGACCTCGACGTCCTTGGCATCCTTGATGCCCTCGTACTTGTCCCACTCTGCCTTGGACACGTTCTTGGACTTGCTCGCGTCCAGCTTGACACCGTTGTAGACGGTGACGAACGCGTAGTCGCGGTCGTAGTCCTCGTACACGTCGAAGTCGTAGTGGGTGAAGGCGGTCTTGCCGACGTAGATGCCCCACGGGGACTTGCCCTGGTAGTAACCCGGGACGAAGACCCACTTGTCCATGGTGGCGGAGTTGGTCGCGGTGTCGTACACGCAGTGACCGGCCGTGGCGACCAGGTTGCGGTACTTCGACTGGATCGAAGTGGCGGAGCACCACTTCTTCTCGCCCTTGCTGTTGACGAAGAACACCTTGCCGATGGTCTTCGGGAAGTTGACGTTCTGCGTCTTCGACGAGGACTTCTTCTCCTGGCCGATCGGAGCGGTCGAACCCGGCTTGGTGTCCGAGCTGTAGCCGCCCTTGCTCTGCAGCTTGGCGACGTCGGACTTGGTCCAGACGTCGGACTGCTTGGCGGCCTTAAGGGCAGCGCCGTTGTTCTCCGCCCAGAAGTTCGCGATGGCCTTCGCGTTGGCCGCGCTGGTCGCCATGTTGTCCTTGGCGACGTCGCTGTCGGCCTGGGCCGTACCGGCGAGGCCGGCGGCCAGAAGACCGGTGGCGAGAACGGCACCGCCGGCGGGGATGAGAATGCGCTTCAAGGGAACTGCTCCTTGCTCTGTCGTGGGTCGCAACGTGCGTCCCATGCGTCAGTAAAGGGATAGCAAGGAACATAGCGTGGTGATCTCCGCAGGTGGAACCCGGTTTGGAACATCCGGAAGGCACCCTTGTCGCCGTTACCGGGCCGTTATCAGTCAGAGATCTTCGCGTATGGTGACCGAGAGGTTACGTCTTTGCAGGGTATGGGTGGCATGTTGCTGCTGGAACGAAAGTTCCGTTAGTGCCCTGACACGCACTGTAGCCAGCAAAACGTGACTCAGATCACAGGAACCAGATCGGGGGGATGCCCCGTCTAAGATGCTTGCCTCCTCTCAGGTGATCTTCAGGTTCTGGCCCAATGCATCCGCATTTGCCCCGTTTGTCGGGATTTCGTTGCCCCAGCAACGAGACGCGTTCCCCTCTATGGAGGTGTGGCCTGCCCGCCGTGCGCGACCTATACGGTCCTTCGGCCGACCACCTCCGCCAGGTGGGCGCGGAGCCGCGCCAGCACCGGATCGCTCGGAGTCGGTCTCTTGCGCCGAGGCGCCGGCGGCGGGACGGCGCGCAGCTTGGGGCGACGGCTCGAGGCGTCGCTGGGCGTCCGGGCGCTCGTGCCCTGAACGACTTCGATCGCGGACAACAACTGTTGCCAGGTCCCGTCCGTCGCCCAGCGCCGGTGACGCTTGTATATGGCGACCCAGCATCCGAACCGCTGTGGCAGATCTCGCCAGTGCTCCCCGGTGCGGGCCTGGTAGAGCATCCCGTTGATCGCCGCCCGATGGCCGGTCCGCGGCCGGCCGCGTCTGTCGTCAAGGGGTAGCAGCTCTTCCGGGGGTAGCAGCGGCGCCAGCCGTTCCCATTCGGCGTTCGTCAGATCACCACGACGCATGCGCCCATAGTGACAAGGCAAACACGCTCTGTCAGTGGAACCAAGGAAGATCTTCCCAATGCCCCGGCCGATGCTGCCGTTCCGGTTCGAAGCAGGTGCTTCGCTACATTCTCGGCCTGCGGGACGCGCATGGGGCGTCAATGCCGATGTTCCGCCTTGCCCGGCGGGCCCGAGAGCGTGGTAGCGCCCACCATGGCGCATGAGCCCTTGCAGCAAACGGTTGTGATCGGCGGCTAAGGAATCCCCCCGGTGACAGTGCTATTTCAGCCTTTGAGCTGCGATCTGGCCGGAGTGTCACAGAATGTTATGCACGTATCACAGATTTGATCTTGTTGTTAGTTTGTGGGCATTTTATGCTTTGCCCGTTTGCTAACACGCTCCGAGCTGCACTGTCAGGGATTTCGGCCTCTGCCCGGTGGGGTGGAGCTTCGTCCGGCGTCAAGGCGCCCTGCGTGGTTCGGAGTGTGACGGCGTATGCGCCGGATGTTTTCGCGTGCCTTTCTGTCTAAATCGGCATTGGCTATCATGGCCGCCGCACTACCGGGCTTACTTTCCTTGACGGCCACCCCTGTATCGGCAGCGAAGGGATTGGCCAGCCAGGTTGCCGCCGGCCAGGGGGATTTGGTCCTCCCCAAGCAGCAGTTGGGTTCTTCGGGGGTCGTGCCCAGCCTCGTGACCACCACATCGACCGCGGGCGGGCAGACGTCTGAAGGGGACTCCCGAGTACCGGGGGCCCTTCCTTTGGACAGGCGTGGCGAGGCGCTGGAGGTGGAGAAGTCCGAGTTGCCGCCTGGTGTCGAGCGCGCAGAACAGAGGGATCGGCAGGCTCTGCCGGCCGCGACTCCGGCAATCAACCACGTGTATCCCGAGACGGGGTCGTTGGTCAGCACGACTCCGCTGCTGACTGTGCGCGCGACCAGTTTGGGCGGTGGGACGGAGGCAGACCTGAGCTTCGGGTTCAAGATCTGTGAGAAGCCGGAGGAGGACGAGGACGAGTTTCCTGACCCGGGTGAGCCGGTCCCGACGCCGGAGTGTTGGGAGTCCAGCGTTCAGTCGGGTGTGAGTAGTTGGCGGGTGCCTGAGGACACGTTGGAATGGGGGCAGCCGTACGAGTGGTGGGTTCGCGTCGTGGATCCGGAGAGCAGCGATTCCGCCGTCAGCGACAGGCAGCTGGTCGTTACAGGTGCGCGTCAGCCGTTGAACAGTCTCCATCTGGGTGAGCGCGCAAGCGAGGGTCAGGAGTTCTCGCCTATCGCCGGGAACTACACCACGAGCGCTGTGGACGCGCAGGTGGCGGCGGCGGGTCCGCCCTTGTCGGTGGTGCGGACGTACAACAGCCAGGATGCGCGCACGGACGGCATTTTCGGCGGCGGGTGGTCGTCGCCGTGGGACATGAAGGTTGTAGCGGAGCTGTCCGGAACGGCGACGACGAGCCTGTTGGTGAGCTATCCGAGTGGTCGGCGGGTGCGGTTCGCCGCCAAGGGTGACGGCACGTACCAGCCGCCGCCGGGGATGAAGGATGTGCTGGCGGAGGTGGAGGGCGGTGGCTGGCGCCTGATGGACACCTCTTCCACCTCCTATCACTTCAACGCGTCGGGACGGCTGCTGAAGATCGTGGACAGGCGTGGCCGGGCGCAGACCCTCGCCTATGGAGACGGCGGCACGTTCAGCTCGGTGACGGGGGTTGGCGGCCGGGCGCTGCATTTCACCTGGAACGGGTCCCGCGTGGCCACCGTGTCCACGGACGCTGTGGATGGCAAGGCGCTGACGTGGACGTACAGCTATGCGGGCGACAATTTGACGTCGGTGTGCTCGCCGGCGGCCGCGCCGAACTGCACGACCTACACCTATGGGGAAGGTTCTCGCTACCAGGGCGTCGTTCTCGACGCTGAGCCGGTGGGCTATTGGCGCTTGGGCGACGCGGAGGACGAGCCCGCGGCCAACCTTGGCAGTGAGGGCGGCACGGGCATCTATACCGGCGTCACCGTGGGCCGGCCGGGTGCGCTGGAGGGAAGCAGCGACACCGCCGCGGGCTTCACGAAGTCCACCATGGAACTTCCCTTCAACATGCTGGATCGCCTGCGGAAAGAAGTCTCGATCGAAGGCTGGATCAAGACGACCCAGAACGGTGTCGTGCTCTCCGCTGATCAGTTCGGCCACCAGTTCGGCGGCACCGAACCCATCCTGTACGTCGGCACGGACGGGCGGTTGCGGGGTCAGCTGGGCGAGCTGTCGGACTCCGGGTTCACCCCGATCACGTCGGCCGCTCCGGTCAACGATGGTCAATGGCATCATGTCGTGCTCACGGTGGCGGGTGAGCAGCAGAAGCTCTATCTCGACGGTGAACTCGCCGGTGAGCTGACCGGAACGACCGTGGCGGAATACCGTGCACGTGCGTTCGTCGGCAGCGGCTACCGTGCCAACTCCTGGTCGAACATTCCAGGAGGCCCGGCGGCATCCGGCGCCTTCGCGTTCAACGGCACGATCGACGAGTTCGCGGTCTACGGCAAGCCATTGCCGGAGGCCACGATCCGGGCGCACTGGGCGGCCCGGGCTAAGGTCAGCAACAAGCTGACGCTGGTCACGCTGCCGTCTGGCCGGATCTGGGCCACAAACACCTACGACACCGCGACAGACCGCCTCCTGACACACGTCGACAGGCACGGGGGCACGTGGAAGGTCGGTAAGCCCGAGGTCGACTGGGTCGAGAAGGTCAACACGGTCGAGGTGACCGATCCGCGCGACGGCAAGCAGACGTACGGCTATGACCAAGGTCGTGCTGATCGTCTGGTGTACGAGATCGACCAGCTCCAGTTCAAGACCAGCTACGAGTACGACACCGGCGGTTACCCGGCCAAGAGAATCGACCGCAACAGCAACAGTGTCCGCTGGTGGAACGACAAGCGCGGCAACCCGATCCGCGGCAAGTCATGTCGTACGGACTCCAGTTGCCAATATGCCTACGCCGACTATCACTTCAACGAGGATGACGAGTTCGACCCGCGTAACGGCAAGCGGCTGGTCCATCGGGATGCCCGCTCGTCCGACCTGGAGAGCGACACCTACGCGACCCGGTGGGAGTACAACCAGTACGGCGAGCAGACCAAGCAGACCACCCCCGCCACCTCCGGCTTCCCCGACGGCCGCTCCGTCTCGACCTCCTACACTGACGGCACGGAAGCAGCCGTCGGGGGTGGCACCACCCCGGCCGGGTTGGTCGCCTCCCAGACCGACCCCAGGGGCAACACGTGGACCTACCGCTATACAGCGGCCGGTGACCTGGCCGAGCAACGGGACCCCGAAGGACTGAAGGTCGAACTCGACTACGACGCGTTAGGCCGGCTCCGCGAGAGCTCGGAAGTGTCCGGAGCCCACCCCGACGGGGTGAAGACCGTCCTGACCTACGACGTGCTCGGCCGTGTGGCGACGCGAACCGAGCAGGGTGTGAAGAACGAGGTGTCCGGAGTCACGCACACCAAGCGCACCACGTACGCCTACGACCCGGACGGCGCGAAGCTGCGGGAGACCGTCAGCGACCTGACCGGCGGCGACGCCGAGCGCGCGACCGTCTACACCTACGACGACCACGGCAGGGTGGAGACGATCACCGACCCTGAGGGCGGTGTGGTGCGCCAGAGCTGGAACACCATCGGCAGGTTGGCCACGGTGACGGACGCCAGGGGCGCGGTGGTCGAGCACGCCTACAGCGAGCGTGGTGAGCTGGTCACTCAGACGTTGAAGGGCTGGACCGGCAGCCCGGTCGACCCGCAACCCGCCACGGACAAGGTGCTGGCGTCGTTCGGCTATGACGCGGCGGGCCGCCTGGTGGCCCAGTCGGACGCGATGGGCCGCAGGACCTCCTTCGAGTACTTCGGCGACAACCTGCTCGCCAAGAAGATCGCCGACAACGTGAAGCTGAACGGCTCCGCGACCGCGCGGGACGTCGAGCTGGAGAAGCACACCTACGATGCGGCGGGCAACCAGATCAAGCTGGTGACCGGCGGCGAGGAGGAGGCGACGACCGAGTACGTCTACGACGCGGCTGGGTTCCTGACCTCGCAGACGTTCGACCCGGGCAGGCTGGACCGCAGGACCGCGTTCGCCTACGACGCCAACGGCAACATCATCAAGACCACCCGCACCAGCGCCGGCAGCGACCGCGCCGAGGTCACCGAACAGGCCTACACCACGACGAACCTGCCCACCAGGACGACGGTCGAGAACGGCGAGGAGGACCTCGTCACCACCGTCGACTATGACGACCGCGGTCTGGCCGTCGCCACGACCGACCCGCGCGGCAATGTGGCCGGCGCCGACAAGGACGCGTACACGACCGAGATGCGCTACGACGCGCTCGGCCGCCTCACAGAAACCACCGGCCCTCAGGTCAAGGTCGAAAAAGCTGGCACGGCCGGCGACGCGCGCCCCACGGTGCGGTTCGGCTATGACGTGCTCGGCGCCAAGACGCACGAGACGGACGCCGAGGGCCGTACCGTCACCTCGGTCTTCGACAAGGCCGGCCGCCTGACCAGTCAGAAGACGCCCAGCTACACCCCGCCCGGCGGCACCGCGCTCACCCCGGCCACCTCGCTCACCTACGACGCGGCCGGCCAGCTCACCTCCACCACCGACCCGCGCGGCCACACGACCACTTTCGAGTACGACAGGCTCGGCCGTCAGGTGCGCGTCACCGACCCCGCCCCGGATGGGCAGCAGGGCGGAACGTGGGTGACGGAGTACGACATGGCCGGGGAGAAGCTCGCCACGGTCGACCCGACCGGGGCGCGTACCGGGGCGACCTACGACGACCTCGGCCGGCAGATCACCGCCACGCAGATCGAGCGCAAGCCGTCCACGGCGTCCTACACCACCACCATGGACTACGACGACGCCGGCCGGCTGGTCAAGCAGACCGCCCCGGGCGGCAAGGTCACCGGCTACGGGGTGAACGCGGCCGGTGAGGTCACCTCCGTGACCGACCCGAACAACAACACGACCAGCATGGACTACGACCTGGCCGGACGCCTGATCAAGACCACCGACCCCAACGGCAACGCGACCACCGCCGCCTATGACCTGGCCGGCCGGCAGATCGCCGCCAAAGACCTCGACGGCACCGGCGACGTGCTGCGCACCTACCGTTTCGGCTACGACGCCGCAGGCAACCAGACCAGCGTCACCTCCCCCGAGGGACACCTCACCCAGCAGAGGTTCGACGCCCTGGGCCGCCCCACTACGCTCGTCGAGCCGGTCTCGGACGGCGAGTCGATCACCACGAGCCTCGGCTACGACGCGACCGGCGCCCGCACCCGGCTCACCGACGGCCGCGGCAACGCCACCTGGACCACCTACAACAGCCTCGGTTTGGCCGAATCGGTGACCGAACCGGCCACCGCCGCGCATCCGGACGCGGCCGAGCGCACCTGGACCCACCTCTACGACGCGGCCGGCAACCCGGTCGCCACCCTCCAGCCCGGCGGCGTCCGCATCGACCGCACCTTCGACCACCTCGGCCGCCTCACCAGCGAGAACGGCGCGGGCGGCGGCGCGGCCACCGCTGAGCGCAGCTTCGGCTACGACCTGGCCAACCGCATGACCACCGCCGGCAATGTGACCGTCGACTACAACGACCGCGACCTGCCGTTGACGGTGACGCGCGGCAGCACCCAGGAAACCGCCTACGCCTACGACGCGCTGGGCAACCCCACCCAGCGCATCGACGCCGCCGGCACCGCCACCTTCACCTGGGACAACGCCAGCCGCCTGAAGACCGCCACCGACCCGGTGACCGGCCGCACCCTCACCTACGGCTACGACCAGGCCAGCCGGCTGAAGACCGTCACCGCCACCAGCGGCCAGGCGAGCACCCAGAGTTTCGACTACGACGCCATGGACCGCCTCACCGGTCAGACGCTGCAGAGCGGCTCCGGCACCCAGCTCGTGAAGATCACCTACGGGTGGGACGCCGACGACAACCTCACCACCAAGACCACCGCGGGCACGGCAGGGGCAGGCACCAACACCTACGCCTACGACCACGCCGGACGCCTCACCTCCTGGACCGCCCCCGACGGCGCCACCACCGCTTATGAGTGGGACGCCGCCGGCAACCGCACCAAGGCCGGCGACAAGACCTTCACCTACGACGAACGCAACCGGCTGCTGACCGGCGACGGCAGCACCTACACCTACACCCCGCGCGGCACCCTGGCCACCGAGACCAAGGCCGGCACCACCACCGACTACACCTTCGACGCCTTCGACCGGCTCATCGCCGACGGCGACAGCGTCTACGCCTACGACGCCCTCGACCGCCTCACCAGCCGCATCCGCGGCACCACCAAGCAGACCTTCGCCTACACCGGGCTCGGCAACGACCTGGCCGCCATCACCGACAGCGGCGGCGCCGTCCAGGCACGCTACGCCCGCGACGCTGGCGGCGGCCTGCTCGGACTCAAGGAAGGCACCGGCGCGGCGGCCGCGGCGTTCACCGACCTGCACGGCGACCTCGTGGCCACCTACACCACCACCCTGCAGACCTCCACCGCCTACGACCCCTTCGGCGCCGTCACCGCCCAGACCGGAACCACAACCAACCTCGGCTACCAGGGCGAATACACCGACCCCGACACCGGCAAGGTCAACATGCACGCCCGCTGGTACCAACCCGGAACCGGCACCTTCACCAGCCGCGACACCATGACCCTCAACCCGAACCCCTCGGTCCAGGCCAACCGCTACACCTACGCCAACGCCTCCCCCCTCACCGGCACCGACCCCACCGGCCACGCCACCGCCAGCATCGGGAGCGCGGCTTACACCCCCAGCATCAGCGCCCAGGAAGCCAGCAGCATCTACGCCCAGCACGGCATCGTGACTGGAGGATGTGGCGGGACCGGACTGTATATCGGGAGCTGTCAGTCCATCGACGACACTGGAGGAGGCGGAGCCATCGGATGTCTCGCAGTCGGTGGCGCGCCTGGATTCGTCCCCAATTGTGGCGCCGTCGTTGTCGACCCGACCTGGCTCCGGATGATCGAACTGGAGAAGGAAAAGAAATTCTGGCTCGGCCAAGACGAGGTCGAGAGGTTGGGCATGAAGGTTATGCCCAACGGGCGGCCCGTCGACCAGCCCAACTTCTGGTTCGCTAGCGAAAAAGTGCAAAACAAATACATGTCTAACTGGTCGCCTACTATGACCGACAAGCAGCTTGCCTTCAGCTGGGTGGCGGCCGGCGGGCTGGAAAGCTTCGCCACCATGGAGAAGGCGGCGAAGAAGAACGCCAACGATGTAAGACTCGGCGAGTGGCGAAAGATGCAGCAAGTAGGTGGCACGGGCATGTATGCTACAAAGCCAAAGGACGGAACCAGCGCCTCTAGATATGCTTCTTATGAAAGCTATAAGTACATCGTTAGATACTGGAGGGATATCGAGAAGGCGGCCGCGAATCACGGAATCAAAGACGTAAATGCCCTGGCTGCAGGTCTCATGTATGAAAGCCACTGGCAGGCCAATCAGACACTTGGGGCCAAGGGTGGCGATAACCTTAGCTTTTTGACGCAAGGAGAAGGGGCATCGATTGGCATTGGCCAATTGGAAATCTATAAAATAAGGCATGCACTTAACGCATACGTGAAGGGATTTGCGGCTAGAAATTATAGCAACGGTGAGATCGCGGATATGATGAAAAATCCCTCCGTTGCAATACATGCGGCAGCGGCTTATATGCGCTATCTGAAAGAGCGCATAACAGGTCTTAATCGTCCTATGACCGACATGGACGCGGCCATCGCTTACTGCACCTGCTCCGGAGCGGTCGTGGACCCGAAAACCGGAGTGGTCAGCGCCAAGCGATACGTGGCTTGGGCAAATAGTGGCTACATCGGCAGGCCCGAGGCCACCAAGCAGAATCCAGAGAACGGGCGAATCGCAGAGGAGCGCCGTAACGCTCTACTAGGATACGTGAAGGCCGCCCCTGAGCTCTTCGCATGCGGAAGAGCTGCATGCTGGACCTACATGTAAGATACGATTTCGTCCTCAATCGATACCGCGAGCGAGAAGAGATAAAAGGATGAGGGTTACGCGGGGACGAAAGTTGACTGCAATTGCTCTTGCGATTTCTCTTCTTGTTGGAGGATGTGCGCAGCAGCCCGAAGAGGTCGACCCTGGCGTACTGGAAGAAGTTAACAAGATTGGCACAGTTATCTGGAAAGAACGCCAAGAAGTCTCAACGGGGTCAGAAATCCTAGTAACCCATGCTTTCTTGGTCGATGTCGGTGGCGATACTGAGGAGGAATCGCTCGGGAAGGCGGTAGCCTATCTCCACAGCCGAAACTGGACCACCAAGGTGGACAGCCGGCCGCTAAATGTGTGGCTGAAATCATCCCGGTGGAAAGGTGCCACCGTTGCTGCTTATGCGTGGAGCGTTTCCGAGGAGCACGATCGACCCGAAGCGATGAAGGCCATCGAAAGTCGGGGCATCAAGCCCACGGCGCTCGTGAGCGTTTACGCGTACGTAGGTTGGTGAGGGTGTCTGCACGTCGACAGTGCGCTTGCTGAAAATTCCATCCATGGAGTTCAAGCCGCATGTGAGTACTCGTGGAGAACGTCGCCGAGCTGGTCTCGCCGGCGTACATTCAGGTCGGTGATTCGCTCTGGATCCGTGATCGAATTGGGGACGGTACGCAGCGGCGCTGCTTGGTCCAGGGCTCAATGGGCTTGGTGCTGCTTGTAGATGTGTTCGTGCTCGCGTAGGGCGTATGCCGCTCGAATATTGGGTTATGTGGTCTGCGCATTCCTCCGGAGATGATTGAGGTCGGCCGACTCCTCGCCGAGTCCATAGCGGAAGCGGTCGAAGAGCGCGGACTCGCCTGGCAAAAGGTGATGAAAAGGGTTACATCGCGTTCCAACGCGCCGGTAGCTACAACGTTCTGGTCATCGACCTCTGGAACAAGCGGGTGCCTCGCCTCGCGGCCAAGGTCCCAGGTGTGCCGAGCGAAATCGGTCTCACCAGCCCGTTTCCGCAACTGGAAGAGTCGTGGGACAGCGACAACAGGGAGTGGGGCTGGACCGTCCCACCAGGTACCGCGATTCCCGACCTCAATCCGCTCTTCGACCTCATTCAGCCCTTTGCAACCAGCCTCAGGGAGGTTGTCACTTCAGTGTGCAAAGATCGTTCCTGAGTGCTTGAGACCGGTCTCCGCATGCCTGCGGGAAGCGTGGTGATCCAGGCCGGATGCAGCGGCAGGTCCGGCCGGGACCACAAGCCCAGCGCCGACCGGATCGCAGCTAGCCGATGATGCCCTGCACCGCTCCTGCTGGTCACCCACCATTACATCCGGGTCGGCACCACTGATCTGTTCGCCCTCCTGATTGTTGCCACGGCAAGGTAATCACTAAGCCGCATCATGTCGGCGACCTCCGTGCTTTCTCAACAGCATCAAGCGGCACGTATGGACGACCTGGACGTGCACCTGCTTTACAGCCTCTCCGCACGCCAGAAGCCGGAGATCAAGCGGCGGGCTCGAACGCGACCGCACCGCCTAACACGAGAATGGAACGCCAACACCCGCCCTACATCTGGACCTAGACCGCCGACTAGATCCTCGATCCCGTCGCCGGTACTGCCAGCGAAGCAACGACTCAAAACACTAGGAGGAAACGTGCAGCGGTACCACGGTATGAGTGAAGATGACTTCTGGGCTTTGATTGAGTCGTCGAAAGGTGACGGTTGGACAAAGGTTGAGCGAGTGCGTTGGCTGAAAAACATATTGGTTGCAAGATCGCCAGAAGAAATCGCTGATTTCCATATGTGGATGTTTCTGAATCAGAAACGCGCCGAGACTTGGGAGCTATTTGGCGCGGCTGGACATCTTTTCGGCATTTCCTCTGACGACGGTTTCCAGTATTTTGTGGGCTGGCTCATCGGTCTTGGAAGAAAAGCATTTGAAACTACCATAGCGAATCCCGACAGTCTGATCGACCTGCCTGAGGCGCGAGAGCGTGTCCAATATCGTCGGTCGGTGGGCAGATTGCCGGAAGAGCTGTATCCCGAGTTCGAGTCACTGTGCTCACTTGCGATCCAGCCTTATGAGCAGGTGACTGGTAAAGGTGTGCTGTCCCTTTGGGAGACGCTAGGGGCCAGAGGCATCGAAGTCCGAGAACCGTTTAATCCAACCGGGGATTACTGGGACGATCCTGAGGAGGCGCGGTGGCGGCTACCACGTATCCACCGATACCTCACTCAAGGGGAGTCGGGGAGCGCGTCTGAATAGAAGCAGGGCGCTCCGCAAAGCGATGATAGATGTGACAGCCGCAGAAGAGGTCTCGCAGAATAATGGTTGGTCCAACGCCGGTAAATCATCGCCATTGATGACCGCGGGCCCAGATTGCTCTTGTGTGATCGACGGGTGTCGCGTTACTCAGCGTGGATTCACAGATTTGAATCTGATGCATGGCCGATCCTGTCTACGACAACGCGATCCAGGTGGAGGAGGTAAGCATTCACGTCGTGCGCATTTCGAGTTCTGGTGATCGCGCTGCGTGATCGCCCAGCGGCGTGCAGGAGTGCGACTGCTGCCGAAGTGTCAGGCGGTGACCGGGTCTGGTGGCATCCAGAGGTGGCACACGAGCGCGTCGCGCAGGACGGTCATGACGTCCAGGCCGTGTTTGAGGGCGGTGGACAGCGCTGGTTCGTGTTGTTGGCTGGGGATCAGTCGACGAGTGCTCTGTGCCGTTCTCATTCGGCGTCGTGCTGTGGGGGAGTCCGCGACTCTGTTACGTGGCCGTCGGGCAAGGAAATGTCCAGTTGCCGACACCAGGATCGGGGTGGTGTCCATCCCTCGGCCGGCGTGAAGTTCAGATGCAGCAGGCAGGCTGTGCTGGGCACCGGCCCGCCCAGGTGGCGAGTTCCATGCGCGGCCGCCTCGCCGTCAGGGTCGAATGCACCGTTGTTGTAGTCGTTGTAGGGGGTGCCGAGGTCGTCCTCCGTGGACAACATCCAGTACCAGAAGAAGGGGCCCTTGGTTTCCTCCTCCTGCTGCCGCAGTCCGGGCACGAACTCGTAGTGCAGCACGCCGCCGGCGTCCGTCAACTCCAGCCCGCGGGCGACGACGTGGTGGCCTTCCACCAGCTCTCCGAGATCGACGTCGAAGACGATGTCGAGACGTATCGATCCGCCCATCCTGGAGAGGTAGGCGTCGGTGGCCGTGCGCGGCGGAATCTGGAACATGACATCCAGCATCGGGCACGATCAGCAACCGGCCGACCATAGGACGTCGCCACCGCCTGTAATTTTGCCCGAAAGTATGATCTTGGCTGCTGCTGACCCTGCTTTCGGCCGATACCGTCCCCGCGGGCGGCCCTGCAGGATTCGGCCCTATGCCTCGCGAAGAGTTCCCCCGAGAACCGACCAGCCATCCCGGTCACCGTCTCCCGCACGACGCCACCGCCTCGACCGCTCCGCCCGCGTCCGGCCGGCCGCAGACCGGTGCGCTCTCCTCCGGCCGGCCGCGGATCATCGCGCTCGACGTACTGCGTGGGTTCACGTTGTGCGAGATCCTGTTCGCCAACATCCAGCTGATCGCCAATCACGGCACCGCCGTCGTGACGCAGCCCATGGGTGACTGGGATCCGTGGCTCGGATTACCGATCTTCTCCCTGCTGTTCGGCATCGGGTTCACGCTGCTGCTGGACTCCGCCGCCGACCGCGTCTCCCGCCCGTGGCTGGTCCTGCTGCGACGGCTGGTGGCGCTGCTCGCGATCGGGCTCGTCCACATGGTGTTGTGGCCCGGGGAGATCCTGACCAAGTACGCGGTGGTCGGCGTGCTGGTGCTGCTGCCCTCGTCCTGGCTGCCGCGATGGGCCGTGGCTGGCCTCGCCGCCGTGCTCGTTCCGGTGGCGCTGTTCGGCGGGGGAGGGCCTCTGCTGATCGCCGGGCTGTTCCTCCTCGGCTCGGCACTGGTCCGGTACGGGGTGATCGAGCGGATCGAGCGATCCACCCGAGGGCCGCTCCTGCTGGGGCTGGTCTTCGCGGCTGGGGCGGCCACTGCCCTGTGGGTGCACGCTCAGGTGGCGACCGGAGCGGATCCGATGCAGCCGTCGTTCCCGTCCAGCCTGGCCGATCTGCTCATCGCCGGCGTGGTGGTGTGCGCCCTGCTGGTCCTGCTCAGAACGCCGCTGCGGCCGGTGTTGCGGGTCGTCTTCGCGCCGCTGGGCCGGATGGCCCTGACCAACTACCTGACCGCCACGCTGCTCGTCCTGGCGGCCAGTCGCGTCCTCGGCCTGCCGGTCGGCCAGTCCTTGCAGGTGGCGTTCGTGACCGCGGGGGCCATCCTCGCGGCCCAGTGGCTGCTGTCCGCCCTGTGGCTGCGCCGCTACCGTCAGGGCCCGCTCGAATGGCTCTGGCGCTGGGCCACCTGGGCCCGCCGCCCGCCCTTCAGCCGGGTCGGTACGTGACGAGCTCGGGCCAGTGGGCCGCCACTCATGTGCCCTCGGGAATGCTGACGAAGCTGCCCATGCCTCGCACGGTGTAGATGGAGCCCTCCTCGCGGAGGGCTCTCATGGTCTTGTGCGCCGTCATGCGGGCGATGCCGAACTCCTGCATGAGGTCGTTCTCGCTCGGCACCCGGGAGCCGGGACGGTATGTCCCTTCGGCGATGCGCTCGCGAATCACCTGGGCAACCTGCTGCCATCGGGGCTGGTCTTCGCGGAACTCCATCACCAGGCCACTGTAGAAACCTGTGCATTTCCATCGATCTCCGGATGGCTCTATGGTGCCCTATAGACAACCGCGTACTGCACTCCTACCCTGTCGGCATGACACAACCTCCCCACGAGCTCGACCTCATCCGGCAAACCTTCCCTGACTGGTCGTGCTTCCGCAGCGACGCGGGCATCTTCTATGCGACGCGGCGCGGCATCAGGCTCAGCAACACGGCAATCGAACGAGGGCTCCAGCAGACTGTGAGCGCCGATGACGTAGCGAGTTTCGTGGAGCGTCTGCGCGACCAGACCGGCAGGCGTACGACGCCATGACGGTCCCGGAGCCGTTCGCCTGGGGCGACTACCATGGCGTACACGTGCCGGCTCCTCAGCCTGGGGCTGAACGGGTGGACTGGCAACGATGCCATCCACGCGGTTGCCGGATCCGGGTCAATGACTTCACCTGCAACTGCCGGCGGCCCTCGTATGAGCTGTGTGCGGCAGGGGGCCTGTCGTTCATTCGCCGAGCGTCCAGAGATGACGGCGCATCAGTGATCGTCGAGAGTCCTTGGACGTCGGTCCGCGAGGCGCAGGTGCTGTGGCTGCGTATTCTGAGCGGTCGAGCGTGGTGACACGTCGCCCCATGCGAGGAGTTCTGTATCCGAATTGCACCATTCGGTGATCCTTGTACACTCTTGACAGTCTTCGCGACAAGATCAACCGATCGTCGTTAACGCTCGCTGGGGTCGCAATCATGCTGGAAACCGCATTCTCCGCCAAACTCTGGATGGGAGCGGGGGGTGGCGTCCAGGACGCGGTGCGCGACCTGCGGATCGGTGTGGACGAGTTCTGCGACGCGATGGGCGAGCGGCCGTTCGGGAGTGACGATCTGGGCCGGGCCCTGTACGAGGGCGATCGGGCGCGGAAGGCGCCGGGTTTCGTGGGGCTGCGCGACGCCCTGCTGGAGAACCTGGTCGGTACGGTGAACCTGCTCCAGGGCATGGGAGCCGGAATGGTCAACGCCGGCATCGTCTACCGCAGCGCGAACAGCGCGACCATGGATGTCCTGACCGGACGGAGGTCCTCGCAGTCCCCGCCATCCGCGGCGTTGGAGGAGATCGAGGAGTATCGGCCGGCGATCGAGGGCGGCAGGCTGCCCTCGACGGTCCCGCCACCCGGTTTCGTGCAGCAGGCGGCATGGTTCTTGCAGGCCATGGGTTTCGGGTGCGCCTACCCTGACGGCGACATCGGCAAGGTGAACGTGCTGCGCGAGGCCGCGCTGAAGATCGGCCGCGTCGTCGACCGGGTGGCGGAGGAGGTCGATGAGCACGCGGGGCGGGTGATCACGTCCGGGGACGGGCCGAACACGGACGAGTTCAAGAAGGCCGTGAAGATGCTCACCGGCGAGAAGGGGCTGCTGGAGGAGCTGAAACGGCAGTCGGATGAGCTCGCCGAGTACTGCCGGACGGGGATGGACGCGATCTCCAAGGCGCAGTGGCACTACTGGGTGGCCGCCGCCTACGTGGTGACCTTGGTGTACGTGGCGATCGTCATCAACCCCTACCTCAACGCCGCGGCGGCGAGGGCCATCCGGCTGGAGGGGATGGCCCTGCAGATCACCTTGCGGATCATTCGCGAGGCGGTGCTGGGCATGGCCTTCGCCGGCGGGCTGAACGTGATCGACCAGCTGTTCACCACCGGTGACGTCGACCTGAAGCAGCTGCTCCAGACGACATGGCACGGGGCGGTCGCCGGCGGCCTCATGGGCGGCGCGCACGGCGCCCTGCCCTCGCTTCTGCGCAGGGGCGGTCCGCTGCTGACCGGCCTGGCCGCGGCGATGGAGAAGCCGGGTTGGGAACGGGTCCTCTCCCGCCTCCTCGTCGGGGGAACGGTGAGCACCGGCGCCCTGGCGACGGCCGGATGGGCGAGCGGGTACGGCTGGGACTGGAAGCACGCCGCACAGGCCGGCTTCGGCATGGCCCTCCTCGGCACCGGCGCGGAACTGGCCGGCAAGACATTCATGGCCGGCCGGCAGCGTGTGTCTCCCGAGCTGGCGCTGCGCCTGCCACGGGAGCCCTTCCCCAAGAAGGGGATTCCGTGGCTGCGCAGCCCCGAGAAGAGGTGGATGGAGTTCAAATGGTCCATGGCGTTCATGCCGCTCGCCGCGCCCGTGGCCGGCTTCACGGCGTTGGTGAAATTCCTCGAGGATGGCAAGAGTCCCTTCATGACGCAGCAACGGCTCGGCAAAAATGGCGAACTTTTCAACATGTGGAAATTCCGCTCGATGAAGAGCGCCGATGGCATGGATTCCAGCCTGGGATCCGCAGATACCCGGATCACAGACTTCGGCAAAACCATGCGAGAGGCCGGTTGGGACGAACTCCTGCAGTTGCCGCAGGTCGCCATGGGGAGGATGTCGTTCATCGACCCCCGCGGCCTGGTGGACGCGACACATCGAGAAATGGCGCGCGATCTGAGTCCGGAGGTCAACCACACGTGGACGACCGGCAAGAAGGCGGTCACTGCGGGGATGTGGAGCCACTTCGGGTACTACAAGGAATACTTCGGCTATGAGGCAGCTTCCCCGCAGTTCAACCAGCTACGAGGGAGGCTGGACAACTGGTATTTCCAGCACGCCAATGAGACGATCGACCGGGAGCATTTCCGCAAGGAATTCGGGAAGATGATGAAAGCCTGGGGCTCCGCGGTGACGGGGGGAGGGAAGGGCTGAGCCCGTTTCGCGTGCCCATATGCGAAGCGGAACCGCTCGGGGCGGGTGTCAGGGAGGCGGCGGCTTGCCTTCTCACTTCACCAGCAGACTCGACAGGGCAGAGCGGAAGGCGTTACAGGATGCCTGGAGGGTTCTCGAAGTCCGGGTGGCATGAGGTCAGAAAGCGAACGCGGTGGTGGCGTCTCCGGTCCGGTAGAAGCCGACCATGGTGGTGTTGAACTCGGCCCGCCGTGCGGCCCGCACGCTGATGGCGTCGATTCCGTGCGACATCAGGTGCCCGTTCATCATCGTACGGCCGGTGCGTTTGTTGCCATCGAAGTAGAAACGCTGGAGAGCGGCGAACAAGAAGTATGCCAATGCCTGCTCGAACGGCGACTCGATCTCGGCCCGGATGGTTGCCACGCCGGCCGTGAAGATTCGGCGAAGGTTGTCTCCTCCAGGCTCGGTCGGAGGCGGCATATATCTGCCGTGTTCTCCCAGGCTGACTCCGGGTGTGAGAGTAAGCGGGCCTTCTCCTCTGAAGTGCCCCACTTCGAGAGCCTCGCCCTGTGCGATCAGCTGCTGGAAATGATCCGACGTCGGCCTGTCCAGCGTGAACTTCTCGGATTTTACGACCCTGACCAACTCCTTGGCCGACTCGGCGAGGTTGACCACCTGCCGTTCGTCGCTGATCTTGCGACCTCCCACCGTGATGCCGTCCATAATCGTTTGCACTTCTTGGTAGGTGAAGGGATTTCCCTCCAGCGCGGCGGCATCCCACACGAACTCCGGGAGGGCGCGCTGATAGCGCCAGACGGCCCGCTCAACCGAGTGCACACCCACGTCTTCGCGGGTGGTGCCTGGGATCAGGCGACTTTGGAGATCGTGCGTACGGAGGCGGCGTGCCGGTAGACCTCGCCCGTGGTGGTGTCGAAGTACGGTGACGACACGGCGTCGTACCAGCCCTGGGCGTCCCGGTTCCAGGTGAGGCTGTTGACCCCGACCAGGGTGCCGAGCCCGCGGTTCTCGTTCCAGCCGACCAGCCAGGGTCCGCCGCTCGCGCCGTGGCTGAAGTCGCACGGCTGGAGCTGTACGCCCTTCTGCAGGTCGAAGGCGGGGGCCACGGCTGCCCACAGGGTGGTGCCTCTCTCGCAGCTACGCAGCTTCTTGCCGTTGAACGGGTTGCTCCTGTCGGGTTGGGGGCCCGCCGGGTAGCCGAACGAGAACGCCGAGTAGGTGGACGGCTTCTTGTTGAGGTCGAGTCCCTGTCCGCCGACGTTGTCCTGGAGCCGGCCGATGTCCTTCATGGCGTAGGAGTTGTTCTTCTTCGTCCAGGTGAAGCCGCGGTGCACGGTCACGAAGGCGTAGTCGTAGTCGTAGTCGCCCTTGCCCGACCAGTCTTCGTGCATGCTGATGGCGGCGCCGACGTAGATGCCCTGGGATGCCTCGCCGTTGGGGCCGGGGTTGGGGACGAAGATCCAGGAGTCGGCGGCCCTGGCCTGGCGCGAGTCGTACGCGCAGTGGGCGGCCGTGGCGACGACGCTGCGGTTGCGGGCGGCGACGGCGCTGGCCGAGCACCAGTACTCCTTGTCGCCGAAGCGGAAATAGACCTTGCCCATGGTGGTGGCCGTCTTGCCCTTGCGCGGCATCGCGGACGCCACGCTCTGCGCGGCGAGGGTGCGCCTGATGGCGGCGACGGGGTTGCTCTGATCCGTGGCGGTCTGGGGCTCGGAGGTCGGGGCGGCCTTGGCGCCGGGCGTGGCCGGGCTGTAGTTGTCGGCCACCTTGAGCCGGTCGGGCTTCCAGTGCTCGGCGACCCTCTTCACGTCCGCCTGGGTCGTGGCCAGGGGGACGGCGTACACCTTGCTGTTGGCGGCGCTGTTGGCCGTGGCGTCGGCGATCCCCGTGAGGGCGGACAGCACGAGCAGCGCGCTGCTCAGTGCAGCGAGCGCGACGTGCCTGGCCCGGGGGATCATCTTTTGCCTTTCTTAGGGTCGTAAGGTGGGATTTTTCCAGATGTACAGACGGTATTGCAGCGAGGATAGAGATTCGTTACCTGATCAAGGGTGCACTTCGCACTATAAGGAACGTGTCAGGCATCCACTCTGGATACCTCTAAATGATCATTAATCGCATCGTTTCCCCAGGTCAGCGTGGGTGTGCGGACTTGATGATGTGTCGGGAAATGTCGTCATTCAGGTGGCTTTCGGGGTCGATCGAGTGGCGCACGCCACGTCGCCGCCCGCCCCATTCCGCCGCCAGGGGAAGGCCCCGGATCCCACCCGGGAACCGGGGCCTGGGGTGCGGGCTCGATCACGGCATGTTGCCGGTCCAGCGGTTGGCGGCGGCCTTGTAGACCTTGTAGGTGTCGGTGTTGAAGTACGGCGACGAGATGTGGTCGTAGCGGTCGTTGCCGTCGGTGTCCCACGCGACGCTGTTGACGCCGATCAGGTAGCCGGTGCGCGACGCGCTCTTGTAGGAGTAGAGGAGTGGCCCGCCGCTCGCTCCGGCGGTGAAGGAGCACTTGAGGCCGACGTGCTCCTGCAGGTTGTACTTCTTGGCCTCGGGCATCGGCTTGGTCTTGCCGTAGCACCACTTCATCGTGCGCCCGCTGAACGGCTTGTCGCCGTCAGGGTGCTCGCCGGCCGGGTAGCCGAAGGAGAACACGGTCGCCTTCGTGCTCCGGTTCCAGGTGAAGCCCTGACCGCCGACGTTGTCGCCGAGGCGGCCGACGTTCTTGACCGTCCACCTCCAGCGGCCCCTGTCCTTCGCCCAGTCGACCTTGATGCCGTTGTAGACGTTGACGAACGCGTAGTCGTAGTCGAAGTCCTCCTTCACCAGGAAATCGTCGTGCGCGTTGAACGTCTTGGCGGCGTAGATGCCGTAGGGCGCTTTTCCGTCCCAGACGCTCTTGCCGTCCCAGTACGACGGAATGAAGACCCAGTTGTCGTAGAAGGTGTTCTTCTTCGTGTCGTACACGCAGTGGGCGGAGGTCGCCACGAGGTTGCGGTACTTGCCCTGCACCGAACTGGCCGAGCAGTAACGCCAGTTCTTCGGGTTGCGCGGGTCGGCCTTGGGCAGCGTGAAGAACACGCGTCCGACGGTGTTCGGCAGGTTGACCTGCTTGCTCTTCTTGGTCTTCGTCTTCTTCTCCCCGCCGATCGGCGGAACGGATCCGGCAGGGCCGTCGGGGGTGCTGTTGCCGCCCCTGATGCCCTTGGTGGTCAGGTCGATGGTGTCGTCGTGGTCGGTCGCCCGCTTCACGCGGTCCGGCGTCCAGAACTGGATCGCCTGCTCGGCGGGGGTGGCCGCGTTCTTGGACACGACGTCTGAGGGTGCCGTCGCGCCGGCCGCGGCGCCGCTGACCGTTCCCGCGGCCAGTCCGACGGCCACCAGGCCGGCCAGCGGGATCGCGACGCGCCTTGCTCGGGAATTCATGGAGCTCCTCTCGGCTTTCGGCGGCCCAGAGCGGGGTGCTGCGCCCCGGGTGGGCCAGGAAAACGTTCGGAACGTTAATGAATGGCCGGACCGGCGGCCAGGAAACGACGGGAAAAAGCATGGCCCGGTTCCGTTCCGTTATAGAAATAGCGAGATCGCATGTATTCCTGATCGGCATTTCCGCAGGTGGAGGGTGCCGGTATTTCTTCTCCGGCAACAGTGGTAACTCGCTTTATCAGACACCACTGCTTATCAACCGAATATTATTCTGGTTAGATGGTTTCATGGATCCTCGCACGCCCTGCCTCATTGGCATCGCACAACGCACCGTTCGCGAGCAGCCCGGCCCGGAGCCGCTCGCCCTGTGGGAGGAGGTGGCGCGCGCGGCCACCGCCGACGCCCGCCTCCCCGCCGGGCGGCTCGACTCGATCCAGCTCGTCCACACCGACTCCTGGCAGTACGACTCCCCGGTGGGCCGCCTCGCCGAGCGCCTCGGCGCCGTGCCGCGCCACCGCGCCTACTCCAAGGTCAGCGGTACGGCTCCGCACCTGCTCATCGGCGAGGCCGCCGCGAGGATCGCGGCAGGGGAGATCGACTCGGCGCTGGTCGCCGGGGCTGAGGCGCTGGCGACGCGCCGGGCGTACCGGCAGGCGGGCGAGAGCGTGCCCTGGAGCCATCCGGCCGTGCCCAAACCCCCGTACGGATGGGAGCGGCCGCCGCATCCGGCGGCGCTGGCCCACGGGCTGTTCATGCCGGTGCACACGTACGCGATCATGGAGACGGCGCGGCGGGCGGCGCTCGGCCTCACGATCGAGGAGGAGATGCGCGAGCGAGGGCGCATGATGGCGCCGATGACCGAGGTGGCCGCCGCCAACCCGTACGCCTGGCGCAGGACCGCGCGCACCCCAGGCGAGCTGGTGCACGGCAACCGCTTCGTCGGCTGGCCCTACACCAGGAACACGGTCGCCGTCATGGAGGTGGACCAGGCGGCCGCCGTCGTCCTGGCCAGCTCGCGGCTGGCCGACCGGCTCGGGGTGCCCGCCGGCCGGCGCGTGTACCTGCGCGGGTGGGCGTACGCGGAGGACACCTGGGAGGTGGCGGCGCGGCCCGCGCTCGGCCGCTCGGAGGCCATCGGCAGGGCCGCGGAGGCCGCCTTCAAGCGCGCGGGGCTCGGGCCGGACGACGTGCACGCCCTCGACCTCTACAGCTGCTTCGCGATCGCGCTGCGGCAGGCGTGTGACGCCGTCGGGCTCGACCCGCTGGACCGGCGCGGGCTCACGGTGACCGGCGGGCTGCCGTACGCGGGCGGGCCGGCCAGCGGCTACGTGCTGCACTCGACGGCCACGATGGCGGGGCTGCTGCGCGCGCAGCCCGGGCACGGGCTGGTGACCGGGGTGGGGATGCACCTGACCAAGCACGCCTACGCCGTCTGGTCCACCGAGCCCGGCGGGCTGCGGGGCGGGCTGCTCGATGCGGCCGCGCCCGTGTTCGTGGCCGAGGAGGCGCCGATCGTGCCGGCCTTCTCGGGGGAGGCGGTCGTCGCCGGGTACACGGTGGCGCACGGGCGGGACGGCGCGCTCGAACGGGGGGTGCTCGTGGTGGACGTGCCCTCCGGCGGGCGGGCGTACGCGGTCGTGACGCGGGACGAGCTGCTGGCCGACGCCGAGTCGCGCGAGCTGGTCGGGCAGGTGGTGCGGGTCGCGCACGACGGCGAGGTGAACGTGGCGACCTGGTGATCCTCTAAAGTGGGTGCAAAATCTGTGACCGCTCGACTACTATCCGGTGTTGACATTTTTATGTCACTCGCCCACGCTGGAGTCATGCGGAGGACCACGGTGCGCATCGACGAGACGCTCCTCAACGAGGCGAAGGCATACGCGGCGAGAAACGGACGCAGTCTCAACTCAGTGATGGAGGACGCCTTGCGGCAACTCATCAACCGCTCCACGGAAGTGGCGGAGCGCCCCCGGATCACCCTCCCGGTCTCCGGGGCGGCATCCGGTCCGAAGCTGACCTGGGCCGAGATCAAGGAGATCCTGGAGCAGGAGGACATCGAGCGTGCACTGGGGGCCGACCGTGCGGATGCTTGACACCAATGTCTTCTTCAACGCGCAGCGGCGTGACGCAGAGCACCACGAGCAGTGCCATGCCATGCTCGCGGACATCCTGCACGGCGACGAGGCCTACGCCGTCAGCGACTTCGCGCTCAACGGCTTCATCCGCGTGGTGACCAACAAGCGCGTCCCGGGCGCCACCTCGTTCGAAGACGCGCGGAAGTTCGCCGACATTGTGCGTCACCAGCCGCATGCGGTCGTGGTCCATGCCGGTCCCCGGCACTGGGAGATCTTCGTCAGGCTGTGCCGGGAGGCGGGGGCGTCGGGCAAGCTCGTCCCCGACGCCTACCTCGCGGCGCTCGCCATCGAGCACGGTTGTGAATTCGTGACCTGCGACAAGGATTTCGCCAGGTTCGAGGGCTTGCGCTGGCGGTCCCCCCTCAACTGAACTGGAGGAAAGGGCGTAAGCCAGGCTACTCGGCGAGGAACGTCGTGGCTGACCGGTTCGACGTCATCGAGTCAGGCGGCGAGCGCGGACGCCGCCGCTGGATCGGGCTGGCGGTGGTGCTGGCGCTCCTGCTGGTCCCTGCTGTCAGCCTGCTCGTCAGCCGGGAGCCCGAGCGCGGTCCCGAAGGTGAGGCCGTGCTGCCGCAGCCGGTCCCCGAGCCCATCAGGTCCTTACGGACGATCGACAACCCGCCCAACGTCCTGCACGCCCAGGCGACGGAGAAGGGCGGCGACGAGGTCATCGACGTGGTGTTCCCGCACGGGGCGCGCGCCGAGGTGCGCTATCCGGCCGACCTCGGCCTCGCCGAGATGGGCGTGCGACCGTTCCAGGGCGCCTGGGTGGAGGGAAACTACCGCCAGTTCGTCGCCCCGTACGGCGGCGAGACGCAGATCACCCAGGGCGGCGAGCCGATCAGGAACTACGCCCCCAACGTCACGCTCTGGCCGCGCCAGGCGGGCAGCGGCGGCTACGGGCAGGTGCTGATGTTCGCGTTCGGACCGTGGCGGCTGGCGATGTACGACCGGGGGAGGGGGCTGTCGTTCGAGCAGCGCACGGCGCTCGCCGAAGGACTCCGCGGCAAGGTGACGAAGGGCGGCTACCTGGTGTTGTCGGCCGCCCGCTCGGCAGACGGCGTGCGGCTCGCCGAACCGGGAGACACCGTGCGGGGAGAGCCGGTGGGGCCGCAACTGTGGTTCGGCGGCGGGGCGGGGACGATGGTGGTGCTGGCGCCGGCGCCCGGCTGCAGGAGCACCACCGCGATCCCCGACGTCATCGACGGGCGCGGGCGGCCCGTCGACTCGGCGTGCCGCGGCGGGGTGCAGGTCACCGTCACCGGCCCTTCCACGTTCCGCGACCAGGCCATCAAGGGCATCCGGATCGCGTTCGAGTAGGACGTGCGACGCGCGGCGGCAGGGTGGCGGGCCGTCGAGCGAAATCTTGTTAGTAGGGTGCGGCCATGTTCGCCGTAACCGCCACACAGACCGATCCCGACAATCCGCTCGCCGGGCTGACGCTCGGAGAGCACCCCGAGCCCAAGACGCCGGACGGCTGGACGACCGTCTCCGTGCGCGCCGCCGCGCTCAACCACCACGACCTGTGGACGCTCAAGGGCGTCGGCATCCGCCAGGACCGGCTGCCGATCGTGCTGGGCTGCGACGCCGCCGGCGTGGACGAGGACGGCAACGAGGTCATCGTGCACGCGGTGATCGGCTCGGGCCCCGACGAGACGCTGGACCCCAGGCGCAGCCTGCTGTCGGAGACGTACGACGGCACGTTCGCCGAGCGGGTCGCCGTGCCGCGCCGCAACCTCGTGCCCAAGCCGGCCGCGCTCAGCTTCGAGCACGCCGCCTGCCTGCCGACGGCCTGGCTGACCGCGTACCGCATGTTGTTCGACAAGGCCGGGCTCCAGCCCGGGGCCACCGTGCTGGTGCAGGGCGCGGGCGGCGGCGTCGCCACCGCGCTGATCGCGCTCGGCCGGGCGGGCGGCTACCGCGTCTGGGCGACCAGCCGCACGGAGGCCAAGCGCGAGCGTGCCCGCGAGCTCGGCGCCGACCAGGTCTTCGAGACGGGAGCGCGGCTGCCCGAGCGGGTCGACGCCGTCATGGAGACCGTCGGGCAGGCGACCTGGGACCATTCGCTCAAGTCGCTCAAGCCCGGCGGCCGCATCGTCGTGTCCGGAGCCACCAGCGGCGCGGTCCCGCCCGCCGATCTCAACCGGGTGTTCTTCCTGCAGCTGTCCGTGGTCGGCTCGACGATGGGGACGCGCGACCAGCTGCAGCGGCTGGCGGTGTTCCTGGAGCAGACCGGCGTGCGTCCGGTCGTCGACCGTACGGTGCCGCTGGCCGAGGCGCGGGACGGGTTCGCGGCCTTGGCGGCGGGAGAGATCTTCGGGAAGATCGTCTTTTCCGGATGAATAAGTAAATGGTTACTTCTGGTGCTCCTGGGTGATACAAGCAGAGAGAGCCGTATCACCCGGGAGGCCGTCAGCATGGACGTCGAACCCTTCGGCCCAGGTTCGCTGCACTGGGACACGGCCGGCGAATATCGCAACCTGCTCGTGGCCGGCAGCGCGCTGGTCCTCCAGACCATGCACCCGGCCGTGGGCGCGGCCGTCGCCGAGCACTCCACGTACAAGTCCGACCCGTGGGGGCGGCTCACCCGCACGCTCACTTCCGTCCAGACCTGGGTGTACGGCGGCCCCGGCGGCCCGGCGGAGGGCGAGCGGCTCAGGAGGCTGCACCGGGACATCAGCGGCGTGGACGAGCACGGCAGGCACTACCACGCGCTGAACGGCGAGGCGTGGGCCTGGGTGCACCTCTCCCTGTTCGAACGCTTCATCGCGCTCAACCGGTGGTTCGGCACCCCGTTCACCCACGAGCAGGAGGAGCGGTTCTACGCCGAGTCACGGCAGCTCGGCGCGATCCTGCGGGTGCCCGAGCGGGAGATGCCGGGCGATCTGGCGGCGTACCGGCGGTACTTCGACGACATGGTGGCCGACCGGCTCGAGCCGCATCCGACCGCGCTGGAGGTGCTGGCCGTCATGCGCGACACCCCGGCGCCGCCCGCTCTGCCCCGGCCGCTGCGCGGGCTGTGGGCGCCGGTCGGGGTGGGGTCGGGGGAGTTCAACCACTTCGTGACCGTCGGCACGCTGCCGCCGTCCGTACGCGGGAAGCTGGGGCTGCGATGGGCGGCCCGGGACGAGCGGCGGCTGCGGCAGGTCGGGCACGCGGTGGCGACGCTCACGCCGCGCCTGCCCGAACGCCTGCGCTACATGCCCATCGCCTACCGTGCCCGCCGCGCCGCACGGAGGGCACGTCGTGTCGAGCGTCTCCTGCGTCCGGCCTGACGCCCGCGAGCCCGTCCGGCGCGGGACGTGTCAGCGTTCGAGGATGTCGCGGACGTTGCGGGCGGCGTCGTCGAGCGTCACGCGCAGTGCCGCCACCTTCTCCGGCGTCAGGCGCGTGCCCGACGCCTCCTCGCGCGTCTGGGCGACGAAGTCGGCCAGCAGCTCGCCCAGCTCGGCGTCGAGGTCGGCCCGGTTGGGCGGCGCGCCCCCGAGCGTGGCCCAGACCTCCGACCAGATCCTGCGCCATTCCTTGCTGAGCCGCTCGCCTTCGCCCTGCCAGTGGTCGGCGTGCTCCATCCACTGGCGTTTCTGCTGCTCCTTGAGCCGCCTGAGGCCCTCCCTCTGCTTGTCGAGCAGGTCTCTGGCGTCGTCGTGGCCGCTGGTCCGCACGTCCTTGGCCATCCGGGTCAGCTCGTCGCGCAGCGACTTGACGGTGTCGCGGACGTCCTCCTTGACCTCGCGGGCGATGTCGCGCACGGAAGCGGAGATCTCCTCCTCCAGGTCGTCGAGCTCGTCGAGCCGGTCGTTCAGCTCCTCACGACCCCGGTCGGTGATCGAGAAGACCTTCTTGCCCTCGACCACCTCGTGGGTCACCAGGCCCTCCTCCTCCAGGCGGGCCAGGCGGGGGTAGATCGTTCCGGGCGAGGGCGAGTAGACGCCGAGGAAGCGGTCCTGGAGCAGCCTGATGACCTCGTAGCCGTGGCGTGGGCTCTCGTCCAGCAGCTTGAGCAGGTACAGCCGGAGCCGGCCGTGACCGAAGACAGGGCTCATTCCTTCTCCCCCTTGAGCAGCGTGACCTCACCGGAGACCGTGATCGCCGAAAGCGAGGCCATGCCGCCACCCAGCCGCCCCGACAGCGCCTTGGAGCCGGGGCCTCCCGTGTTGGACAGTTCATCGAACGTGCTGACGAGCCTGCCCGAGGTGGATCTGAGGCTGACGTCCGCCTCGACGTTCTCCGGCAGCCTGACCAGGATGTCACCGGAGACGCTGTTGAGCGTCACGTGACCCGTGGGACGCAGCGCCAGGTCGGCCGTGAACCGGCCGGAGATCGTGGTGGCCTTCAGCCTGCGCGGAGAGCCGTCGGCCACCGTCAGGTCGCCGGAGACGCTCTTGAACGCCAGGTCGCCGGACATCGCACGGCTCTCGACAGGGCCCGACACGGTGTTGGCCAGCACGTCGCCGCTCACGGCGTCGAGCACGATCTCGCCCGACACGCTCTTGACGTGGGTCCTCGTCTCGAACCCGGCCACCACGGCCGGTGCGGTGACCACGCCGGCGTTGACCCTGCACGTCTTCGGCACGGTGATCGACAACACCGTCCTGCGGCGGTCGCGGCGCAGCCAGCCGAGCATGCCGTCCCACGTCAGGTCCTTGTAGGCGACGGTGAGCGACCGGGTGTGCTCGTCGTAGGTCACGATGAGCGGCGCCGCCGAGTCGACCTCGGCCACCTCCAGCGTGGGTGGGCCCTCGCTGGCGAGCACGGCCAGCCGGCCGGCCACGATGCGTACGTCCAGCGTCTCCACCTGGTCGAACGTGAGCTGCTCGGGTGCCTCGATCGCCCACTGTTGCATGATCCCTGCCCTTCTTGGCGACACGTCTCCTAGGGACACGATATGTCGCGTCTGGCGAGATCTCAAGATGTATCGCGTTTGTGGGCGTCAGGAACGGGTCATTCGTCGTCCTCGTCGTCCAGCCGCGCCAGCCACGTGGCCAGCCGCTCGACGGGCGTCTCGAACTCGGGATTGAGGTCGACGAACTCGCGTAGCCGCTCGCCGAGCCACAGGAGGCTGACCTCCTCCTCGCCCCGGCGCTCGACCAGCTCCTCGATCCCCCGATCGGTGAAGTACATCGTCGTCCATTCCTTCCACCGGGCAACGTGCCCGGCTCAACCTGTCAGAACGCCAGTGAGCCCCCGGACAGGCCGGGGGCTCACCGTGCGGGCCTGCTTCAGCCGAAGAGCTGCTCGACAATGGCATCGAGCTCATGGTCGTGCGTGTTGTGCGAGCCCGTGGCCGGCGAGCTGTTGGGGGTGCGCGACACCCGTCGCAGCCGCCGCCCGCCCAGGACCTGCGGGTCCTCGGCCAGCTTGAGCGTCAGGTAGGGCCACGGCCCCATGTTGACCGGCTCGTCCTGGGCCCAGACCAGCTCCACCTGCTCGCCGTAGCGCGCCAGCTCGGCGGCCAGCTCGTCGGACGGGAACGGGTAGAGGCGCTCCAGCCGGACCAGGGCGACGTCGTCACGGCCCGTCTTGTCGCGCTGCGCGGCCAGCTCGTAGTAGAGCTTGCCGGAGCAGAGCACGACCTTGGTGACCTTGCCAGGGTCGACCGTCGTGTCGCCGAGCACCGGCTGGAAGGTGCCCGAGGTGAAGTCGGACGCCTTGGACGTGGCCGCCTTGTGCCGCAGCAGCCACTTGGGCGTGAAGACCACCATCGGCTTGTGGCGCTTGGACTCCACCTGCCAGCGCAGCAGGTGGAAGTAGTTGGCCGGCGTGGTCGGCTGCGCCACCGTCATGTTGTCGAGCGCGCAGACCTGCAGGAAACGCTCGATGCGGGCCGAGGAGTGGTCGGGGCCCTGGCCTTCGTAGCCGTGCGGCAGCAGCAGCACGACCGAGGACTTCTGGCCCCACTTCTGCTCGCCCGACGAGATGAACTCGTCGATGATCGTCTGGGCGCCGTTGACGAAGTCGCCGAACTGCGCCTCCCAGGCGACCAGCGCGTCGGGCCGCACGACGCTGTAACCATATTCGAAGCCCAGCGCCGCGAACTCGCTGAGCAGCGAGTCGTAGACGTAGAACTTCGTCGTGCCGTGGTTGAACGTCTTGAGCGGCGTGTGGTCGGCGCCGGTCATCCGGTCCACCAGGACGGCGTGGCGCTGGGTGAACGTGCCGCGCCGGGAGTCCTGGCCGACCAGGCGCACCGGGTGGCCGTCGATCAGCAGCGAGCCGTACGCCAGCGTCTCGCCCATCGCCCAGTCGATGGCGTCCTGCTCGACCATCTGGCCGCGACGCTGCAACACCGGCGCCAGGCGCGGGTGCGGCGTGAAGCCCTCGGGCAGGCTCAGCTGGGTGTCGACGATGCGCTTGAGCGTCTCGTCGCTGATCGCCGTCGGCGTGTCGTCGTGCGACCACTTGACCACCTCGGCCGGCGGCACCCGCATGGCGCCCGCCTCCAGCGGCTTCTTGGCCGCCTCTCGGGTCTCGGTGAACGCCTGCTCCAGCTTGGCCTGGTAGTCGCGCAGCGCCTGCTCGGCCTCCTCGACCGTGATGTCGCCCCGGCCGATCAGCGCCTCGGTGTAGAGCTTGCGGGTCGAGCGCTTGGCGTCGATCAGGTCGTACATCAGCGGCTGGGTGAAGGCCGGGTTGTCGCCCTCGTTGTGGCCGCGGCGGCGGTAGCAGATGAGGTCGATGACGACGTCCTTGCGGAACGCCTGGCGGTATTCGTAGGCCAGCTCGCCCACGCGCACCACGGCCTCGGGGTCGTCGCCGTTGACGTGGAAGATCGGCGCCTGGATCATCCGCGCCACGTCGGTCGCGTAGACCGACGAGCGGGACGAGGCGGGCGAGGTGGTGAAGCCCACCTGGTTGTTGACCACGACGTGCACGGTGCCGCCGGTGCGGTAGCCGCGCAGTTGCGACAGGTTGAGCGTCTCGGCCACGACACCCTGGCCGGCGAAGGCCGCGTCGCCGTGGACGAGGACGGGCAGGACGGTGAAGCCCTCCTCGCCGCGCTCCAGAAGGTCCTGCTTGGCGCGGACGACGCCCTCCAGGACCGGGTCGACCGCCTCCAGGTGGGAGGGGTTGGCGACCACCGACGCGGTGATCGTCTTGCCGCTCGGCGCGGTGAACTCGCCCGTCGCGCCCAGGTGGTATTTCACGTCGCCGGAGCCGTGCGCGGTGCGCGGGTCGATGTTGCCCTCGAACTCGCCGAAGATCTGCGCGTAGGACTTGCCGACGATGTTGGCCAGCACGTTGAGCCGGCCGCGGTGGGCCATGCCGATGACGACCTCGTCGAGGTCTTCGTCGGCGGCGTCGCTGATCACCGAGTCGAGCAGCGGGATCAGGGACTCGCCGCCCTCCAGCGAGAAGCGCTTCTGGCCGACGAACTTCGTCTGCAGGAACGTCTCGAACGCCTCGGCGGTGTTGAGCCGCGACAGGATGTTGAGCTGCTCGTCGCGCTCGGGCGACTTGTGCGGCTTCTCCACCCGCTCCTGGATCCAGGCCCGCTCCTCGGGGTTCTGGATGTGCATGTACTCGATACCGACCGTGCGGCAGTAGGAGTCGCGGAGCACGCCCAGGATCTCGCGCAGCTTCATCAGCGGCCGGCCGCCGAACCCGCCGGTGGCGAACTCCCGCTCGAGGTCCCACAGCGTCAGGCCGTGCGACTGGATGTCGAGGTCGGGGTGCTTGCGCTGCTTGTACTCCAGCGGGTCGGTCTCGGCCATCAGGTGGCCGCGCACGCGGTAGGCGTGGATCAGCTCGAGCACCCGCGCCGACTTGGACACGTCGTCGTCGTGCGACGTCGACACGTCCTGGACCCAGCGGACCGGTTCGTACGGGATCCGCAGCGACTCGAAGACCTCGTCGTAGAAGCCGTCCTCGCCCAGCAGCAGCCGGTGGATCTGGCGCAGGAAGTCGCCCGACTGGGCGCCCTGGATGATCCGGTGGTCGTAGGTGCTGGTCAGCGTCATGACCTTGGAGACGGCCAGGCGCGAGAGCGTGTCGGGCGAGGCGCCCTGGTATTCGGCGGGGTATTCCATCGCGCCGACGCCGATGATCGTGCCCTGGCCGGGCATCAGGCGCGGCACGGAGTGCACGGTGCCGATGGTGCCGGGGTTGGTCAGCGAGATCGTGGTGCCGGCGAAGTCGTCGACGCCGAGCTTGCCGCCCCGCGCCTTGCGGACGACCTCTTCGTAGGCCATCCAGAACTGCCGGAAGTCCATCTCCTCCGCGCCCTTGATCGAGGGCACGAGGAGCTGGCGCTCGCCGTTGCTCTTCTGCACGTCGATCGCCAGGCCGAAGCCCACGTGCTCGGGCTTGACGAGCGTGGGCTTGCCGTCGATCTCCGTGTAGGAGTAGTTCATCTCCGGCATGGCGCGCAGCGCCTTGACGATCGCGAAGCCGATCAGGTGGGTGAAGGACACCTTGCCGCCGCGGCCCCGCTTGAGGTGATTGTTGATCACAATGCGGTTGTCGACCAGCAGCTTGGCCGGGATGGCGCGCACGCTGGTCGCGGTCGGCACCGACAGCGACTGCTCCATGTTGGCGGCCGTGCGGGCCGCGGCCCCGCGCAACTTCACCTCCTCGGCGCCCTTGGGCACCGGGGTGGCCGGTTGCTTCGGCTTCTCGGCCGCAGGTGGCGCCTTGGGCGCCGCCTTGGGAGGCGCGGGGGCGGTCACAGTGCCGTTCCCCGCCTCCTTGGCCGGGGACCGGCCCGGTCCGTAGTCAGGGTTGTAGTCAGCGAAGAAATTCCACCAAGCCTTGTCGACCGACTCGGGGTCTTGGAGGTATTTCTGGTACAGCTCGTCGACAAGCCACTCGTTCTGACCAAAGCTTGCCAGCGGGTTTGTCCGCGACGACTCAGACGACACGGCGGAAATCGCCCTCTTCCGCAGATCGGCGTTGATGTTAGAGAACCTTTCCAAGGCTACTCGCCCGGACTGGCAGCGCGCGCCTAGGTGGGCGTGCCGCCACGCACGATCCTCTCAGGACGGCGCGATGAGGTCACGACCCCCTAGTCAACCCGGGGGGTTGCGCGATTATCACTATTTGGTATCAACACCCTGTCCGGAGGTTTACTTCCCTCCAGACACCAATCTGCTGGCGATTCGCACCTGAGGGGACAACTCGGACAGTAGGTCGGCGAGCTCCTCGCCCGCCTGCTTGAGCTCCTCCAGCGACATCGGCTCCAGGCGCTCGAGCAGGAAGATCGCGTTGGTGGTCTCCTCGGTGAGCCGGGTGCGCACCACCTGGCGCCAGTTCCACCTGCGGCAGGTCACTCCGAGGTCGTCGCGCCAGATCACCTCGCCGGGGTCGGGCGTGCCGAGCGCCTCCTCGGACGGCTCGTCACCAACCGCCCTGACCAGCCGCGCCGGGCCGGAATAGCGGTCGAGGTCTTCCCCGCCGATGGGCAGCGCGTGCTTCACGCTGATCGAGTTGTAGGCGTCGACGGCCTGGTTGATCTCCGGCAGCGGCATCCGGCGGGTGAGCGCGTCGACCGAGGGCCTGGTGCGCTGAGGCTTGGCCCCGAACGCGCGGTAGGCGTCCTTCCAGGCGTCGATCTTGTCGGTCTGGACGGAAACGGCCGAGGCCTCGGCGAGCCAGGCGCGTGAGCGCTCGTCGGTGGGCCCGTTGCGCAGGTCGCGGGCGGTTATGACGAGGACCGCGAAGTCGGGGCGCAGCGCGAAGACCGCGTCGTCCACCTGGATGTCGTCAAGCATCCCCACAGTTTATGAGCCGGGGAAATCGCCAAGCACACTTTGCAAAATTGTCTTTGCGGTCTACGGTGGGGGTATGGAGGAGCAGTACCAGATCAGTGACGCGCAGGTGCTCAAGGTCGTCGCCCACCCGCTGCGGGTGCGCCTGCTCGGCCTGCTGCGCAGCGACGGGCCGGCCACCGCGAGCGAGCTCGGCCGCAAGGTCGACGAGAGCTCCGGCTCGACCAGCTACCACCTGCGCGAGCTGTTCAAGTACGGCTTCATCGAGGAGGACCCCGACCGGCGCGACGGGCGCGAGCGCCGATGGCGGGCCCGCCACCGCTACACCTCGTGGGACGCCGTCGAGCTCTCCGGCACCGAGGAGGGCCGCGAGGCGGTCAAGGTCGTGCACCTGCGGCAGGCCGAGATGGTCGGGCGGCTGATGGAGGCGTTCGACCCCGGCGACTGGCCCGACGACTGGGTGGAGGCCGCCGGGATGAGCGACCACCTCCTCACGCTGCCGCCCGCGGCGATCCAGGAGTTGAAGAAGAGGATCGAGGAGCTGATGGGCGAGCTCTCCACCCGCTACGCCGCCGAACCGGCCGCCAGGCAGGTCACCGTCTGGTTCGGCGCGATCCCGCGCAACCGTGAGGAGCGGCGGGACGACCGATGACCGCGCGATCGGCGTTACACCGCTACATGCTCGTCAGCTTCCTGACCTGGCTGCCGGTCGGGCTCGCGATGGCCGCCCAGGTGCTGCTGATGACCGAGCGCGGTCTCGGCCTGGCGCAGATCGGGCTGGTGACGACGGTGTTCTCCATCGTGACCGTGAGCCTGGAACTGCCCACCGGCGGGCTGGCCGACGTCCTGGGGCGGCGCGTGGTGCTGGCGGCCTCGGCCGCGTTCACCGTCGCGGGCCTGGCGCTGATGAGCGTGTCCACGACGCTCGGGATGTTCCTGGCGGCCGGCGTGCTGAAAGGCGTGGCCAGAGCCCTGTCCAGCGGCCCCGCGACCTCCTGGTACGTCGACACGCTGCACGGCGTCGATGGCCACGACGCCGACCTCAAGCCCGGCCTGGCCAGAGGCGGCGCGATGGAGTCCGTGGCCCTGTGCGCCGGCGTCCTGGCGGGCGGCGGCCTGCCGCTCGTCGTGCCGCCCACGCTGGTCCTCCCCCTGGCCGCGCCGTCGCTGCTGGGCGCGGTCGCGGCGGCGGCGCTGCTGCTCGTGGTCATGCTCGCGCTGCCCGAGCCGGCCCACCGGCGCCGCACGCTGTCGAGCGTCCTGCGCGAGGTGCCCGTGACGGTGGCGGGCGGCATCCGGCTGGCGGCGGGCCACGCGCTGCTGCGCAGGCTCATGATGGTCGCGGTGGCGACGGGCGTCGTGCTGATGACCATCGAGCTGCTCACCCCCGGACGGCTGGCCGAGCTGGCGGGCACGGCGGAAGAAGGCAGCCTGGCCTACGCCGTGGTCGCGGCGCTCGGCTTCGCGGGCGGCACGGTGGGCAACGCGCTCGCGCCCCGCGTGGCCCGGCTGGCCGGTGGCTCGGCCAGGGGAGCGGTCGCGGGGACGGTGCCGGCCGCGCTCTCCGTGGGCGCGCTGGCCGCGACGGCGGGCCTGGACGGCCTGCCGGGAATGCTGAGCGCGGGGCTGGCCTACGTCGTGCTGTTCGTCGGCCTCTCGCTGACGGGCGTGCTCTGCCTGGAGCTGACCCACAAGGCCGTCACCGCCTCCGAGCGGACCACGGTCACCTCGACGAGCTCGATCGCCCTGCAGTCCGGCGGGACCCTGGCCAACCTCACGCTCGCCGGCCTGGCCGCCCAGGCCGGCCTCGCCGCCGCCTGGGGTGTGGTGGCCGTGGTGACGCTGGCCTCGGCGCTGTTGTTCGTCCGGATGCCCGCGCCTACAGGCTCCAGTCCAGCTCGGGCCCTACCGGCACGATCCGGCTCGGGTTGATGTCGGTCTGGGTGATGTAGTAATGACGCTTGATCTGGTCGAAGTCGGTGGTTTCGCGGAAGGCCGGGAGAGCGTACAGCCTGCGTGCGTACGCCCACAGCGCCGGGTAGTCGGTCAGCCGCCTGATGGAGCACTTGAAGTGCGCGTGGTAGACGGTGTCGAACCTGGCGAGGGTCGTGTAGAGGCGCACGTCACTGTCCGTGAGCGTGTCGAAGAGGAACTCCGACTCGGCCAGGCGTACCTCCAGGAGGTCGAGGGTGGTGAAGACGCGGGTGACCGCCTCCTCGTACACCTGCTGATCGCGGGCGAAGCCGGCCTCGTACACCGCGTTGTTGAGGCCGTGGTAGAGGCGGTCGTTCATGATGGCGATGTCCGGCCGCAGGCGCTCCGGGTAGAGGTTCGGCGAGGTGCCCCATGACGTCTCCAGATCGAGGGTGATCTGGGGGAAGTCGTTGGTGACGATGCGCTGGTCCTTCGTGTCCCAGACGCAGGGGACGGTGTAACGGCCCGTGTAGCCGGGGTCCGTCGCGTGGTAGAGCTCCGACAGATATTCCGGGTCGCCGCCGGGAACGCGCCAGCCCTTCTCGTCGCGGACGGGGTCGACGATCGTGACGTCCAGCAGGTCCTGCAGCCCGAGGAGTGACCGTACGATCAGCACGCGCTGCGCCCACGGGCAGGCGTAGGAGGCGTAGAGCCGGTACCGTCCCGGCTCGGGCGGGCCGAGCCGGTCCGTGAAACGGTTGGGCTGCCGGACGAAGCGGCCAGTGTCGGAAAGCTCGCGGCTCGGCTTCATGGTCCTAGTAGAACATGATTCGGATGCCGAACCCCGTTCGGGCACAATCGGGTCCATGACGAAATTCGTGGTGACCCCTGCCAATGTGGCACAGCGGGACGCGTGGGCAGGCGGGGCGATCCCCGAGGTCGAACGGGTGCGCCCGGGGTTGTGGTCCGTGCCGGTGCCGATTCCGGTCAATCCCCTGCGGTACGTGCTGGTCTACGTCCTGGAGCTACCCGACGGGGTGGCGATCATCGACGCCGGGTGGAACACCGACGAGGCGTACGACGCGCTCGTCGCCGGCCTGGCCGTGGCCGGCTACGCGATCACCGACGTCAAGGGCGTGCTCGTCACCCACATCCACCCCGACCACTACGGGCTGGCCGGGCGCGTTCGCGAGATGTCGGGCGCGTGGATCGCGCTGCACCCGGCCGACGCGCGGCTGGTCCGCGAGCGTTACGACGACGCGGCCATCGACTCCCTGGTGGAACGGGAGCGCGAGCTGCTACGCCGCTGCGGGGTGCCCGAGCTGACGCTTGACGAGCTGGCCGGGGCCTCGATGATGATCCGGCACGTGGTCACCATGGCCAAGCCCGACCGGCTGGTGGAGGACGGCGACGAGCTCGGGCTGCCGGGCTGGGACCTGCGGGCCGTCTGGACGCCCGGCCACTCGCCCGGGCACCTGTGCTTCGTCTCGCCCGCGCGCAGGGTGCTGTTCTCCGGCGACCACGTGCTGGCCAAGATCACGCCGATCGTGGCCGTGCACCCGCAGTCGGGCCCCAACCCGCTGGCCGACTACCTCGACTCGCTGGCCGCCGTGCGCAAGCTGGACGTCGAGGAGGTGCTGCCCGCGCACGAATACCGCTTCCTGGAGCTGGCCGAGCGGGTCGACACCGTGATGGCGCACCACGACGAGCGGCTGGCCGAGATCGAGCGCGTGGTGGGCTCGCTCGACGGCGCCGCCTGCTGGGACCTGGCCACCCGGCTGACCTGGTCGCGGCCGTGGGAGACGATCCCCCCGTTCATGCGGCGCGCGGCCAACAACGAGACGCTCGCGCACCTGGCCTGGCTGGAGGCCAGGGGACGGGTGCGCCGGGTGGCGGGCGAGCAGGATTTGTGGTTCCCGGCCTGACCGGGGTCGCTGGGGCGGAGGCTCCCGGGCGTGGGGCGGGCGCTGGAACTGAGGGCGGGTTATCGTACTCGTACTAGAATGTTGTTCTCCTGCCTGGGAGGTTCGATGCTTCGGTTCGATGACAGGGTCGCGATCATCACGGGGGCGGGGCACGGCCTCGGCAGGTCGCACGCGTTGCTGCTGGCCGAGCGCGGGGCCAAGGTCGTGGTCAACGACCTCGGGGGCGCGCTCGACGGCACCGGCGCCTCAGCGGGGCCGGCCGCCGAGGTGGCCGAGCTCATCACGAAGAACGGCGGCCAGGCCGTCGCCAGCACCGACAACGTCGCCACGCCCGAGGGCGCCAGGGCCATCGTGAGCACCGCCGTCGACGCGTTCGGCAAGGTCGACATCGTCGTCAACAACGCGGGCATCCTGCGCGACAAGTCGTTCGGCAAGATGACGGTCGAGGACTTCGACGGCGTGCTCGCCGTGCACGTACGCGGCTCCTACCTGGTCACCCAGGCCGCCTACCCGCTGATGACGGCGGCGGGCTACGGCCGCATCGTCAACACCTCCAGCCCGGCCGGCCTGTTCGGCAACTTCGGCCAGGCCAACTACTCGACCGCGAAGATGGGCCTGGTCGGCCTGACCAAGACCCTGGGCATCGAGGGCGCGCGCAACGGCATCAAGGCCAACGCCATCGCCCCCATCGCGTGGACCCGGATGACCGAGGCGCTGCTGCCTGCCGAGTTCGAGGCCAAGTTCACGCCCGAGCGGGTGAGCGCGCTGGTGGCTTATCTCGTGCACGACTCGTGCGAGGCCAGCGGCGAGGTGTTCAGCGTCGGCGGCGGCCGGGTGGCGCGGGTGTTCGTGGCCGAGGGGCCCGGCTGGAAGACCGACGACCTCACGCCCGAGACGATCGCCGGCAACTGGGAGACGATCATGGCCGAGCAGCCGTACGTGCTCACGGCGGGTGACTCGATGAAGGCCATGTTGTAAAGCGGCGGTCTCCCGAGCCGGTCCTCGCCTGGGGCGCGGGCCGGTTCCGTCGTTCCGGGGTCATCAGACGACTGGCTAAATGTCAAGCAATGGGGGGAATGTCGGGAATTGGCTTGGCTTTGTTCGATCTTCGGCGGAAGTTGGGGGAGTTTGGGCGATCCATACTCTTGATTCGCCGTATGAGTGATCTTATTGTCGCCACATGACCCCCCAGCCGGGCTCAGCCGGCGACGTGCTGACGCTGATCAGCGCCGGATCGGCGACGACCCGTTCCGATCTCGCGCGGCTCACCGGCCTGGCCAGATCGACGATCTCGCAGCGGGTCGACGCGCTGATCGAACGCGGCCTGGTGGAGGAGACCGAGAGCGGCGAGTCCACCGGAGGGCGGCCGCCGCGGCAACTGCGCCTGCACACCGAGGACCACGCCTTCGCCGGCGTCGACCTGGGCGCCACCCACTGCCGCGTCGCACTGATGGACATCTCCGGCAACGTGCTCGCCGAGTGCGAGGACTCGATGCTGATCAGCGACGGCCCCGAGAAGGTGCTCGCCCACGTCGACCAGCGGCTCGACCGGCTGCTCGGCACGGCGGGACGGCCCAGGTCCGCTCTGCGCGCCGTCGGCATCGGAGTTCCAGGACCCGTCGAGTTCGCCACCGGGCGGCCGAACAACCCGCCGATCATGCCCGGCTGGAACGACTACCCCGTTCCCGACTACTTCGACGGGGTGGAGGTGCTGGTCGACAACGACGTCAACGTGATGGCGCTCGGCGAGCACCGCACCTCCTTCGCCGACGCCGGCCACCTGCTGTTCATCAAGGTCGGCACCGGCATCGGCTGCGGCATCGTGGCCCAGGGCAGGCTGCACAGGGGCGCGCAGGGTTCGGCGGGCGACATCGGCCACATCAGGGTCAGCGGCCACGAGGACGCCGGCTGCCGGTGCGGCAACAGCGCCTGCCTGGAGGCCGTGGCCGGCGGCGCCGCGATCGCCAGGCGGCTGACCGAGCTGGGCCTGCCCGCCGAGACCGGGGCCGACGTCGTCGCGCTGGTGCAGGCAGGCAACACGCAGGCGCTGCGGCTGGTCAGGGAGGCGGGCCGGCTCATCGGCGAGGTGCTGGCCAGCCTGGTCAACTTCTTCAACCCCGAGGTCATCGTCATCGGCGGGGCGCTGTCGCGCGTGCACGAGCACCTGCTCGCCGGGATCAGGGAGGCGGTCTACCGCAGATCCCTCCCGCTGGCCACCCACCACCTGTCGATCACGCCCAGCCGTACGGGCATCAACGCCGCCGTGCTCGGCGCCGGGATGCTCGCCATCGAGCACTACCTGTCCCCCGACAACATCAACCGCATCGTCAACGCCTGAGCAGAACGCCCGGCAAGAACGCTGGAAGGGATCTCCGATGCTGGTCATGAAGGGCATCGTCAAGCAGTTCCCCGGCGTGCGCGCGCTGGACGGCGTCGACCTGGACGTGCGGGCGGGCGAGGTGCACTGCCTGCTCGGCCAGAACGGCGCCGGCAAGTCCACGTTGATCAAGGTGCTGGCCGGAGTGCACCAGCCCGACGAGGGCACGATCGTGTTCAACGGCGCCGAGGTGCGCCCGAGCAGCCCGATCGACGCCATCAGGCTCGGCTTCGCCACCATCTACCAGGAGCTCGACCTGGTCGACGGGCTCAGCGTGGCCGAGAACATCTTCCTCGGCCACGAGCACGCCCGCTTCGGCTTCGTGAACAGGCCGGCCGCCCGGCGCGCCGCCCGCGAGGTGCTCGAACGGCTCGGTCACGGCGAGATCCGCCCGTCGGCCGAGGTCGGCCGGCTGTCGCCGGCGGCCAAGCAGGTCGTCTCGATGGCCCGCGCGCTCTCCCACGACGCCCGCCTGATCATCATGGACGAGCCGTCGGCGGCGCTCGCCCACGACGAGGTCGCCAACCTCTTCCGCATCATCCGCGAGCTCACCGCCCAGGGCGTGGCCGTGGTCTACATCTCGCACCGCCTGGAGGAGATCCGCGAGATCGGCGACCGGGTCACCGTGCTGAAGGACGGCCGCACGGTCGCCGTCGGCCTGTCCGCCCGCGACACCCCCACCACGCAGATCGTCTCCCTCATGACCGGCAGGAACGTCGAATACGTCTTCCCCGCCAAGGCGGGCAGGTCGCCGGGCGAGGAGGTGCTGGAGGTCGAAGGGCTGAGCTCGCCGGGCGTCTTCTCCGACGTCTCGTTCTCCGTGCGCGCGGGCGAGATCGTCGGGCTGGCCGGCCTCGTCGGCTCCGGGCGCTCGGAGATCCTCGAAGCGGTGTACGGCGCGCGCCCGGCCACCGGCCGCGTGCTGCTCGCCGGCCGGCCGGTACGCCGCAGCGTCGTCGGCACGGTGCGCCGCGGCATGGGCCTGGCGCCCGAGGAGCGCAAGGCCCAGGCGCTGCTCCTCGACCAGAGCGTCACCGCGAACATCACGCTGGGCAGCCTGCCGGGATTCGCCCGGTTCGGCTGGCTCGACCGTAAACGCGAGCGGGAGGAGGCCAAGCGGTTGGCGGAGATGCTGGACATCCGGCCGCCCGACCCAGAACGCCCGATCAGGACCCTGTCGGGCGGCAACCAGCAGAAGGCCGTGCTCGCCCGCTGGCTGCTCGGCAGCCGCAAACTCCTCCTGCTGGACGAGCCCACCAGAGGCGTGGACGTGGGCGCCAGGGCCGAGCTGTACGCGGTGATCCGCGACCTGGCCGAGCAGGGCATCGGCGTGCTGCTGGTCTCCAGCGAGGTGCCCGAGGTGCTCGGCATGGCCGACCGCGTGCTGGTGCTGCGCGAGGGGAGCGTCATCCACGAGGGCGACGCCGCCGGGCTGGACGAGCACCGCGTACTCGACATGATCATGAATGGGAGGGCGGCGTGATGAGCGAGCCCACGAAAGCGCAGGCGCCGTCGGCCGCGGGAGGCGGCGGGCCGTCGCGCGGAGGCATACCCGGGCTGGGATCGCTGGGCGGCCTCGGCGAGATGCGGCATCTCGGCCTGCTCGGCGCGCTGGCGCTGCTGGTCGTCGTCGGCCTGGTCACCCGGCCGGACAACTTCGCCACCGCCTCCAACCTGGTCAGCATCCTGTCCCTGGCCGCCACGATCGGCGTGATCACGGTCGGGGCCACGTTCGTGATCATCGGTGGCGGCATCGACCTGTCGGTGGGCGCCGTCATGGCTCTGGCGTCGGTCTGGGCGACGACGGTGGCCACGCAGTCGTACGGGCCGGTGGTGATGGCGATCTGCGCGATCCTCGTCGGCACCGGGGCGGGACTGGTCAACGGGCTGCTCATCGCCTACGGGCGGCTCGTGCCGTTCATCGCCACGCTCGCCATGCTCGTCGCCGCCCGCGGCCTGGCCCAGCGCATGTCCGACCGCAAGACCCAGCTCATCGACGCCGACAACGCCGCCCTCGTGGAGCTGTCGACCACCCGCGTGCTGGGCATCCCGCTGCTGGTCTACATCTTCGCGCTGGTCGTGGTGCTCGGCTGGGTGGTGCTCAACCGCACGACGTTCGGGCGGCGGACGTACGCGGTCGGAGGCAACCCCGAGGCGGCCAGGCTCGCCGGGATCGACGTGCGCAGGCACACGATGCTGCTCTACGCCCTGTCGGGGATGTGCTGCGGCATCGCCGCCATCCTCATCATGGCCCGTACGACGACGGGCTCGTCCACCCACGGAGACCTGTACGAACTCGACGCCATCGCCGCCGTCATCATCGGCGGCACGCTGCTCACCGGGGGCCGGGGCACGATCATGGGCTCGATCCTGGGCCTGCTGATCTTCACGCTCATCACGAACCTGTTCATTCTCAACGGGCTCAACACCAGCGACCAGCTGATCGCGAAGGGCCTGATCATCGTCGCCGCCGTCCTTCTCCAGCGGCGGAACCTGAAGGAGAGAGCACCATGAGTGAGAACGTCGCGCGCAGGGGATTCCTCGTCGGCGGAGCCGTACTCTTAGCGGCGGGCTGCACCAGCAACGAGCCCGAGGCGGCGCCGACCAGCGCGGCCGCCGTGCCCGCCCCCGCGGCCAGCGGCAACGACGAGCCGGGCCAGAAGGTGGTGATCGGCTTCTCGGCGCCGGCGGCCGACCACGGGTGGATCGCGGCCATCGCCAAGAACGCCGAGGCCACCGCGAAGCAGTATTCCGACGTCGAGTTCAAGCCGGTCGAGCCGACGAACGACATCAACCAGCAGATCTCCGCGGTCGAGTCGCTCATCGCGGCCAAGGTGAACGTGCTGGTGATCCTGCCGAACGACGGCCAGCAGCTCAACCAGGTCGCGCTGCAGGCCACCGAGGCGGGCATCCCCGTCGTCAACCTCGACCGCGTCTTCCCCGACAAGCTGGCCTACCGGACGTGGGTCGGCGGCGACAACTACGGCATGGGCGTGGCGGCCGGGCACTTCATCGGCAAGCAGCTCAAGGACAAGGGCGTGTCGAACCCGGTGATCGTCGAGATCCAGGGCATCGCCACGCTGCCGCTGACCCAGGACCGCACCAAGGGCTTCGCCGACGCGCTCAAGACGTACGGGTTCAGCGTCACCGCCAAGCAGGACGCGCAGTTCACGGTGGAGACCGGCAACGAGGTGGCCACGTCGTTGCTGCAGGCGCACAAGAAGATCGACGCGATGTGGAACCACGACGACGACCAGGGCGTCGGCGTGCTGGCCGCCATCAAGGAGGCCAACAGGAACGAGTTCATCATGGTCGGCGGGGCCGGCTCGCTGAACGCGATGAAGGAGATCCAGTCGGGCACCTCGGTGTTGCAGGCCACCGTCACCTACAGCCCGACGATGGCCTCCTCGGCGATCAAACTCGCGCGTCTGATAGCACAGGGTAAGGGCATGAGTGACCTGGTGGAGAACCAGGTTCCGCAGTCCATCACACTCGCGTCCGAGACCATCACCAAGGAGAACGTCGAGAAGTACCTGTCGCTCGGCTTCGAATCCTGATCGGGGGTTGCATGTCAGACAGAACCACCATCGGCGTGGGCATGGTCGGCTACGCCTTCATGGGCCGCGTCCACTCGCAGGCCTGGCGGAGCGTGGGGGCCTTCTTCGACCTCCCGCTGGCACCGCGCATGGCGGTGCTCGCGGGCAGGTCGAAGGAGCGCACAGAAGCGGCGGCCGCGCAGCTCGGCTGGGACGCCGTCGAGACGGACTGGAGAGAGCTGGTCAGGCGCGACGACGTGCAGATCGTCGACATCTGCACGCCGGGCGACTCGCACGCCGAGATCGCCGTGGCCGCGCTGGAGGCCGGCAAGCACGTTCTCTGCGAGAAGCCGCTGGCCAACACCGTCACCGAGGCCGAGGCCATGGTGCGGGCCGCCGCGGCCGCGCCGGGCAAGAGCCCAGGAAAGAGCATGGTGGCCTTCAACTACCGGCGGGTGCCCGCGGTCGCGCTCGCCCGCCGGTACGTCGAGGAGGGCAGGCTCGGCGAGATCAGGCACGTGCGGGCGCAGTACCTGCAGGACTGGATCGTCGACCCGGAGTTCCCGCTGGTCTGGCGGCTGCAGAAGGACAAGGCGGGGGCCGGCGCGCTCGGCGACATCGGCTCCCACATCGTCGACGCCGCCCAGTTCATCACCGGACAGAACGTGGTGGGCGTGTCCGCGCTGACGGAGACGTTCATCAAGGAGCGCCCGCTGGCGGCCGAGTCGGCCGGGCTCGGCGCGACCGGCACCTCCGCCACGGGCCAGGTCACCGTCGACGACGCCGCGCTGTTCATCGGCCGGCTCTCGGGCGGGGCGGTGGCCTCGTTCGAGGCGACCCGCTTCGCCACCGGACGCAAGAACGCCATGCGCATCGAGATCAACGGCTCGCTCGGCAGCCTCGCGTTCGACTTCGAGGCCATGAACGAGCTGTGGTTCAGCGCGGGCGGAGGCGGTTTCGAGCGCATCCTCGTCACCGAGCCCGACCATCCCTACGTGGGCGCCTGGTGGCCGCCAGGGCACGGGCTCGGCTACGAGCACACCTTCACCCACGAGGTCAAGGACTTCCTGGAGGCGATCGCCACCGGAGCCGATCCCACGCCGTCGTTCGCCGACGGGCTGCGGGTGCAGCGGGTGCTGGCCGCGGTCGAGCAGAGCGCGGCTGAGGGCAGCCGCTACACGAACGTGGAGGACTGACACATGCGACCCGTCACGCTGTTCACCGGACAGTGGGCCGACCTGCCGTTCGAGGAGGTGTGCCGGCTGGCGGCGGAGTGGGGCTACGACGGCCTGGAGATCGCCTGCTCCGGTGACCACTTCGACGTCGCCCAGGCCGTGGCCGACCCGTCGTACGTCGAGCAGAAGCGCGCCCAGCTGGACAAGCACGGCCTCAAGGTGTGGACCATCTCCAACCACCTCGTCGGCCAGGCCGTCTGCGACCTCATCGACGAGCGTCACAAGGCCATCCTGCCCGCCCGCATCTGGGGTGAGGGCGACCCCGAGTCGGTGCGCCAGGCCGCCGCCGAGGAGATGAAGGACACCGCGCGGGCCGCCGCGCTGCTGGGCGTCGACACGGTGGTCGGCTTCACCGGCTCGTCGATCTGGCACACCGTCGCCATGTTCCCGCCGACGCCGGCCTCGATGGTGGAGGCCGGCTACCAGGACTTCGCCGACCGCTGGAACCCGATCCTCGACGTCTTCGACGAGGCCGGCGTGCGTTTCGCGCACGAGATCCACCCGAGCGAGATCGCCTACGACTACTACACCACCCAGCGCACGCTGGAGGCCATCGGCCACCGGCCGGCGTTCGGACTCAACTGGGACCCGTCGCACATGGTCTGGCAGGACCTCGACCCGGTGGCGTTCATCCTCGACTTCAAGGACCGCATCTACCACGTCGACTGCAAGGACACCCGCATGCGCGTCGGCGACGGGCGCAAGGGCCGCATGTCCTCGCACCTGCCGTGGGCCGACATGCGGCGCGGCTGGGACTTCGTCTCCACGGGCCGGGGCGACGTGCCGTGGGAGGACTGCTTCCGCGCACTGAACTCCATCGGGTACGACGGCCCGATCTCGATCGAGTGGGAGGACGCCGGCATGGACCGGCTGGACGGGGCCCGGGAGGCGCTGAGCTACATCCGCACGCTCAACTCCATCACCCCGCCGGCCACGGCCTTCGACGCAGCCTTCTCCACCGAGTAGCCCCTCCGCGCGGCGCGCCACCGGTCTCGGCCGGCGCGCCGCGCTTGCCGTTGGACGCGGAGCTCGTCCTTCCTCCAGGAACACGTCCACCCGTTCACCGGGCCACGGACCACACGGCTGTCACCCCGCGCCGCCGCTCCCGCGACTCTCACCGATCGATCTGGTGCCGCTCACCCCGATCGGATGCCCACATCGGAGGCCTGGCCGTACACGCACGCCTGAGACCCCGGGCCGGAAGAGGCCTGCTGAGACACCGGGCTGTCCTAAAACGAGGCATTTTTGGCCTCGCATTCTGCCGTAGCGGTTCGCACCTATCGATAAGGTCTTTGTCACGCGCTGGTCATGACACGTGTCTGGACGGCGCGACCTCCGTGTCGGCATAGCGGGATCAGGGCCGGCGGAATTTTCCCGCGACTCCCGAACGAAAAGCCTGGGTGATGTCCCGGCTGGCCTTTCGGCGTGCGCGCAGAACGGAAAGGGTGTTCATGAAGAAGGTTGTGGTCGGCTCTTTGCTGGCTGTGGTCGCCGTGGTGGGGGCTCCTGGGGTGGCGGCGGTGCACGCCGATTCCCGGTCGTCGTCGGCTGCGGGGTCTTTCTGCCTTTACGAGCATGACAACTACAAGGGCGGCGCGGCCTGTTTCAAAACAGGTGACGGGGACCTGAGGAACAATCGATGGCACGGCACCAGTCGGTCGGTCGACAACGGTGCGAGCTCGATGAAGAACCGGACCAGATACTACGTACACCTCGTCGACAGCAGAAGCGGCGGAGTGTCGGGCTATATCGCCAGGCCGTATTCCGTGGACGCGGACCTGACGAAGAACTCCGGCCAGAAGTCGTTCGACAACAAGGCCAGCAGGGTTTTCTTCCGCAATTACGGATGAGGGATACATCGTTCACCGGCCGGGCGAGGTCCGGCCAGTAACGGAAAGGACGTTCATGAAGAAGGTCGTGGTCGGCTCTTTGCTGGCTGTGGTTGCCGTGGTGGGGGCTCCTGGGGTGGCGGCGGTGCACGCCGATTCCCGGTCGTCGTCGGCTGCGGGGTCCATCTGTCTTTACGAGCATGACAACTACAAGGGCGGCCGGGCCTGTTTCAGCAAGAGCGACAGTAACCTGGCGAACAACCGATGGGGCGGTACCTACCGGTCCGTCTACAACGGTGCCAGTTCTATGAAGAACAACACCGGATACAACGTCCGCCTGTGGAGCGGCCGCTTTCACTCGGGCACGTCCTACCGTGCGCGGCCGTACTCCTCTGACGCCGACCTGACGAAGAACTCCGGCAACCCGTCGTTCGACAACAACGCCGAATCGTTGGAGATCGGCTAGGCCGTGTGGACCAGTGCGTGAAAGCGGGCCCGTTCCTTCCCCATCGGACGGGCCCGCTCCGGCGCCATCAAGGAGCTACGGATGCGTTGGCGTTCGGTGACGGTTGTCTGTTGTGCGCTGTTCCTCGCCGGGTGCGGTGACCAGAGCCGCGAGGGTGAGGCGGTGGCCGCTCTGCCCGCCGGTCCCGAGGCCAGGGCGCTGCGCCTGCCGCTGGACGCGTACAGGGTGAGCGCTGATGAGTCCGCCATGCTCGACCATGCCGCGGACACGCTGGTCGAGACCTGCATGCGCGGCAAGGGCGTGCCCTGGACCAGGTTGCCCCGGTTCCACGTCGATGACGCTCTCCACCGCAGACGGTACGGGGTCATCGAGGAGGAGGCGGCGAAGCGATTCGGCTACCACCCCGTGCGTGACCCGGGGGAACTGCGGAAAGAGCAGGCCTGGCAGGCGCGCGACGACAGGCTCACCTCGGAGGAGCACGTCGCCGCCTACGGCGAGGACGGCAAGAGCGGTTGCATGAGGGACGGTTACGTCCGGGTCAACCAAGGAGCCGCCGAAGGGGAAAGCCCTGCGCTGAGAAGGCTCGACCAGGAGTCCTACGACACCTCCGCGAAGCATCCGGATGTGCTCTCCGCGTTTCGGAAGTGGAGCGCGTGCATGCGCGAGCAGGGATTCTCCTACTCCGATCCGGCCGAGGCGGTGGGTGACCCCCGGTGGCGGACTCCCGCTCCGACCGGCGACGAGATCCGCACCGCCGGTGCCGACGTACGGTGCAAGAAGCGCTCAAGCCTGGTCGCGGTCTGGTCAGGGGTGGAACGCGAGCTGCAGGAACGCGGCCTGCGAGAGCACCGCGATCAATTCGCGGCTCTCGCGGACGGGAAGTCCCGGTGGCTGGAGGACGCCGAGTCCATCATCTCCCGGCGCCTTCCGAGCCAGGAACCCTCCAGCGGTGGTGCCGGACAGTCGGTCCAATGACCCCGACGTGAAAGGATACGGATTATCCTTCCACGGCCAGAAGCTGCGTGAAAGGATAAGCGCCGTGCCCTGGTCGCCAACAGGGCCGGATGGGGTCGTCAGTCCATGATGACGATCTGGCGCAGGACCTCGCCGCCGCGCAGGGCCGCGACCGCGTCGTTCAGGTCGGCCAGGCGGATGCGCGAGCTGATCATGGATTCCAGGTCGAGCTTGCCGGCCTTGTGGAGCTTGGCGAAATAGGGGAAGTCGTGGCGGACGTCCGCCTCGCCGTACAGGCTGGACAGCAGGTTCTTGCCCTCGAACAGCAGGCTGAACGCCGAGATCGACACCATGTCGTCCGTCGCACCCGCGCCGACCACGACGACGTCGCCGCCCGCCCGCGTGACCTGCCAGGCGCTCTGGATGGTGGCCGACTTGCCGACGACCTCGAACCCGTAGTCGAAGCCCGCGCCGCCGGTGAGCTCGCCGACCGCCTCGGGGACCTGCTCGGGCGTCACCGCGTGCGTGGCCCCGACCTTCCTGGCCAGCTCGTGCTTGGACTCCAGCGGGTCGACCGCGAGGATCGTGCGCGCGCCGGAGAGCCGGGCGCCCTGGATGACGGACAGGCCGACGCCGCCGCAGCCGATCACCGCGACCGTGGAGCCGGGGCGGACCTTGGCGGTGTTGATCGCGGCGCCCACGCCGGTCGTGATGCCGCAGCCGATCAGGGCCGCCGCCTCCCACGACACGTCGTCGTCGATCTTGATGGCGCCCTGCCACGGCACGATGATCTCCTCGGCCCAGGTGCCGCACCCCGCCATCCCGAACACCGTCGCCTCGTCGCCGCCGAGCCGGAAGTTGCCCTTGCTGAAGGACTCGATCACGTACTTCATGCACAGGTACGGCTGGCCGCCCACGCACAGGTCGCACTCCTGGCAGGCCGGGCGCCAGCTGATGACGACGTGGTCGCCCGGCTTGACGGAGGTGACGTGCTCGCCCACCTCGACGACCTCGCCCGCGCCCTCGTGGCCGGGAACGAGCGGCACGGGCTGCGGGAGCACGCCGCTCATGGCCGACAGGTCCGAGTGGCAGACGCCCGTGGCCCTGACGCGCACGCGTACGTCCGACGGCCCGACGGGGGCCAGGGTGACGTCGTCGCGGATGTCGAGCTTGTCGTTGCCTACGGCGTGCAGGATCGCGGCGCGCATGTGGAGTCCTCCTCGGTGGGACGTGTGCGGGGTGCTGGGGGCGGTGAACCCCCATCGGGCTATTCCTCCAGCGAAAGGGCGGCCTTGGGGCAGGACCGCACCGCGTGGCGGACGCGGTCCTGCACCTCGGGCGGTGGTGCGGGCAACAGGATGTGCAGCCGGTCGTCGTCGTCCACCTCGAACACCTCGGGCGCGAGGCCCATGCACACGGCGTTGGCCTCGCAGACCAGCTCATCGACGGTGATTCTCATGTGAGCCTCCTGTGATCCCATGAGACCACTTTGGTGCGCTCGACGACGTACGCAACCCGTTTGAGCCCGGTCTTCTCGACGTACGGGCGCAGCAGCTCGTCCGGCACGCCGGGTGTCGTCCTGCGGGCGACCGTCATGCCGACGTCCATGACGCGGTCGCGGTTGTCGAGGCGTTCGGCCCTGCCGTAGACCAGGACGCCGCGCAGCTCGTCGTAGGCGTCGCCGGTCTCGACGAGGCAGGTCACCCGGGGATCGCGGGCGAGGTTGCGGGCCTTCTGCGATTTGGCGTAGGTCCAGAAGGCGATCCGTCCCTCGGAGAGCCCGTAGAACATGGTCACCAGGTGCGGCGTGCCGTCCCTGTTGATGGTGGCCAGCTGCAGCTTGCTTGCGGCCTCCAGGAAGGCGGTGACGTCGTCGTCGGACATCGCGATGCGAGCGCGCTGATTCACGTTGCAAGTAGAACAGGTTGCAGAAGGACCGGGCAAGAGCCCGACGGAATGTTATTCGGTTCGGCTAGGGTGCATGCCCATGACCATGCCGCAAGAGCTGCTCCGCGCGGCCGAGCACGCCAAGGGATTCATGCCGCGGGAAGAGGGGATCGCCCTCTTCGAGACGGCCCTGCGCTACGGCCCGCTCGGCCCCATCTGCGAGATCGGCACCTACTGCGGCAAGTCGGCGATCTACCTCGGCGCGGCGGCCAGGCAGGCGAGGTCCGTGGTCGTCACCGTCGACCACCACCGGGGCTCCGAGGAGATCCAGCCGGGCTGGGCCCACCACGACCCCACTCTGGTCGACCTCCGGTTCGGCAAGATGGACTCCCTGCCGACGTTCCGGGCCACGATCGCGGCGGCGGGCCTGGAGGACGAGGTGATCGCGGTCGTCGGGAGGTCGGAGCGGGTCGCCGGGCTCTGGAACACCCCGCTCGGCATGGTGTTCATCGACGGCGGCCACTCCGACGAGCCGGTGACCCTCGACTACGAGGGCTGGGCGCCGCACGTGATGGAGGGCGGCGCGCTGGCCTTCCATGACATCCATCCCGACCCGGCCGACGGCGGGCAGGGCCCCTACCGGGTCTACCGGCGGGCGCTGGCGTCGGGCGCGTTCGCCGAGGTGGCGGTGCACGGCTCGCTCCGCGTGCTGGAGCGCGTCGGCCAGGGCATCTAGCCGCGCGACCGTACGCCTTCCCCCGCGGCTTCCGCGCCGGTCCGCGTCTCGGGCGTCGTGAGCGCCACCGCGAGCGCCACGAGGGCGACGACCAGCAGGTAACAGCCCGGCGCCACCGGCGTCCCCGTGACGTCGACCAGCCAGGTGGAGACGAACGGGGCCGTACCGCCGAAGAGCGCGAGGGCCGCGTTGTAGCTGATGGCGGCGCCCGTGACGCGGGTCGCCGGCGGGAGCAGCTCGACGAAGAAGGTGTAGCTGCCGCCTCCGTACGCGCACAGCGCCGCCGCGAGCAGGAGTTGCCCGGCCACCGCTGCGACCAGGGACCCGCTCGAGACCAGGAGGAACGCCGGCATGCTGACCACCGCGACCGCCGCGGCGCCGGCGACCAGCATCGGCCTGCGGCCGAACGCGTCGGAGAGCCTGCCGCCGATCGGCAGCAGCACGGTGAAGGAGAGCAGCGCGACGGCGTTGGCCACGAGCGACTCCAGCAGGCTCAGCCGGGTGACCGTCTGCAGGGAGGTGACGAAATAGCCGACGAGGACGTAGAAGCCGAGCCCGGACAGGGCCATGACGGCGAAGATCTGCCCCAGCCGGGTCCCGTTCCCGCGCAGGCTGCCGCGCACGGGATGGCGCTCGATCGTGTTGTCCCGCTCCAGCTCGCGGAACACCGGGCTCTCCTCGGTGCGCCCGCGGACGTAGACGCCGGCCAGGGAGAGCGGCAGGGCGACCAGGAACGGCACGCGCCAGCCCCACGAGGCGTACGCCGTGTCGGACAGCACTCCGGAGACCGCCATGATGAACACCAGAGCGAGCACGGACGCCGCCCCCGTGGCCGCGACCGAGACGGCGATCCACGTGCCGCGGCGCTCGAACGGAGCGTGTTCGAGCACGAACGAGGGCGCGCCGACCGCCTCACCGCCCGCGGAGAACCCCTGCACCAGCCGGCACACGACCAGCAGGACGGGCGCCACGGTCCCGGCGGCCGCATACGTCGGCAGCAACCCGATCAGCGCGGTCGCGACGCCCATGCACATGAGTGTCGTGTAGAGGACGGCCCGCCGCCCTGCGCGGTCGGCCAGCGCGCCGAAGAAGACGCCGCCGAGCGGCCGGGCCACGAAGGCGACACCGTACACGGCGAAGACCGACAGGAGGCTCGCCACCGGGTTCGCGCCAGGGAAGAACGCCTCGGCGACGGCCACGGCCGAGAAGCCGTAGATCGCGAAGTCGTAGAACTCGACGAACTGGCCGGTGCCGGCGCCGATGAGCACCCGCCGCTGCGCCGCGGTCGTGCCGCCGGGGCTGATGAAGTCGCGGATCAAGAGAGGGCTGTTTCCCTTCGGCCTGCTGGTCAGACCGAGAAGGCTAGCGCGTGCGGACCCGGAACTCGCGCCGGTCGTCAGCCAGGGGAGGGCCGGCGCGGGTGCCGGTGGTCAGGTGCGCAGGCGGTGGGTCCACGAGCGGCGGATCTGTGCCTGCCAGCCGCGGAAGTCCTCGTGCGTGTGCGCCTCGTGCCCGAGCGCGATGAGCGCCCGGTCGGTCCACGAGGCCGCCTCCTCCGCGTCGGTGCCGGCCAGGATCGGCACGGCCCGCGCCGCGTGGCCGGGCAGCTCTCCCGAACGCAGCCGCGCGGCCACGGCGAACGCGCAGCCCTGTGCCAGGTGTGCCCGGAACCCGTCGGCGCCCGCGTGCTCGGCCAGCCACCACAACTCGTCGGTCTCGGCCCCGCCCGTGTAGGTGGCGGCGAACCCGATCCCGCTCCACAGGTCGGCCCGCCGCCCCGCGGGGAACCCGGCGATCCTGGCGGCGAGGTCGCCGGCCGAGGCGCCGTCGTGGTACCACAGCAGCCGCCCGAGCCCTTGGTCGAACACCGCGCAGTGAGCCCTGGTGAGCAGGTCGGGCATCATCCGCTCGCCCACCATCCGGTCCGCCCTGGCCAGGCTCCACTGGAACCCGAACCCGTCGACGGCGAGCCAGCGCAGCAGCGGATGGGCGCGCCGGGCGCCCCTGACGGGCCGCAGCCGCAGCAGCGCGTACCCGCGGCCGGCGCCGAGGTAGGCGGCGTGGCGGTGGTGCTGGGCGGGGCCGGCCAGTAGCTCGTGAAGGCGCCGGCCCCGGGTCAGCGTGAGAAGGTCGAGGACGGTGCAGGCGGAAGCGGCCCCTTCGTAGCCGAAGGGCCGCTGCTCAGCCGACATTTCCTCGATCTTCTCGACTTCTCGCGACATCACCGCGTTGAAGCCGAGAACGTACGACTTTTCGGCATCGGTGAATTCGGTCGGAGAAGCTCCATCTCTGAGCCGGAACCTTCGCCGGCCCAGATCGGAATCCCGTGCGTCTTTGGCCAGGAACCTCCGCCATCCGCGCGCCGGAGACAGTGTCGGCTCGGTCCCGACCTGGTCCAAGAACGTTGTTGTGCCCGTGTCGCCCACGCTTCCCCCGAAGACGTCTCGTACCGGCCACTGACGAAGCTAGTTACCCCATTGGGCCTTTCATCGGCGGCGCACCGGATTTCCCCGGCAAAGAACCCGCAAAAGGCCTTGTGGACCGCCGAAGTACCAGGTCAGACGCCTTCGCCGGGGAACCCCTCGGTCACCGGGGGAGGCCGGAGCCGGCCTGTCCCGGCGGCGCAGCCGCAGACATCCGGGTCGAACACGGACGTACCCGCGATGTCGCGGAACAGCCCGGACCCCGGCGAGATCCCCATCAGCGCGTCGGCCGCCAGGACGACCGCCGCCGCGGTGTAGCCGGACCGCTCGTGCGGGAAGTGCTTGCGGTTGGCGTACTGCCACCCCGTCCAGTACGAGCCGTCCTCGTGCCGCAGATGTTGCACGTCGGCGAAGAGCGCGGCCGCCCGGTCCCGATCGCCCAGCGCGTCGAGCGCCAGCACCAGCTCGCACGTCTCCGCCCCCGTCACCCACGGCTGGTCGGACACGCACCTGATGCCGAGCCCCGGCACCACGAATGTCGCCCACTCGCGCTCCAGCAACTCGTACGCCTGCCGCCCGCGCACCGCGCCGCCCAGCACCGGGTAGTACCAGTCCATGGAGAAGCGGCTCTTGTCCGCGAACGCCTCTTGATGCGCCGCCAGCACGTGCGCCAGCCGGTCGGCCGCCAGCTCCCAGTGGGGCTGCGGGTCGCCCAGCTGGTCGGCGAGCAGCACGCCGCAGCGCAGCCCCTGGTGGATGGAGGAGCAGCCGGTGAGCAGCGCGTACGCCGAGGGCCTGCCCTGCGCGTCGCGCTCCCAGGCGATCTCGCCCCGCTCGGTCTGCAGCCCCGCCACGTAGTCGAGCGCGGCCTTGACCATGGGCCAGCTCTCCTCGGTGAAGCGCCGGTCAGCGGTGACGAGATGGTGGTGCCAGACGCCGGCGGCGACGTAGGCGGCGTGGTTGGTCTCGCCGCCCAGCTCCGCGGGCACGCCGTCGACCAGCTTCATCGGCCACGAGCCGTCGGCGCGCTGGTGGCGGGCCAGCCAGGCGTAGCCGCGGCGTACCGGCTCGGCCAGTCCGGCGACGGACATCGCCATCAGGCACTCGATGTGGTTCCACGCGTCGACGTGGCCCTCCGGCCACGGCACGCCGCCGTCGTCCTGCTGCATCGCCGCGATGCTCTCGGCCGTACGCACGACCTCCGCGTGGGAGATCATGGCTTCCGGACGTAGAGGACCACGCTCTTGCCGATGACCGGGTTGAGCACGGCCTCGGCGATCCTGGTGGCGGCAGGGCGTTTCATGATGTCCCAGACCAGCAACTCGTGGTAGGCCTTGGCGAGCGGGTGGTCGTCGTTGTTGACGCCGACCGCGCACTTGATCCACCAGTAGGGCGCGTGCAGGCCGTGGGCGTGGTGGTGCGGGCCGATCACGAAGCCGGCGGACTTCAGCTTGGCCGACAGCTCCGCCAGCGTGTAGATGCGCACGTGGCCGCCCGGGGCCGTGTGATAGTCCTCGTCCAGCGCCCAGCAGATGCGTTCGGGCAGGAAGCTCGGCACGGTCACCGCGGCAGTGCCGCCGGGCCGCAGCACGCGGAAGATCTCACGCATGGCCGCCATGTCGTCCGGGATGTGCTCCAGCACCTCGGCGGCGATGACGCGGTCGAAGGCGGCGTCCTCGAACGGCATGTCGAGCGCCGTGCCCTGGACGGTCTCCCCTGCGCCGCCCTCGGGCACCTCGCCCGCCTTGTCCATGGCCGCGAACATGGCCGCCACGCTGTCCAGCTCCGCCTGATCCATGTCGAACGCGGTCACGTCCGCGCCCCGGCGGAGCACCTCGAAGGCGTGCCTGCCGCCGCCGCACCCCAGGTCGAGCACGCGTACGCCGGGACCGACGGGAAGCCGGGCGAAGTCCACGGTCAGCACTTGTCGCTTCTCCTCGTGATCGAGTGGTGATCGAGTGGTGATCAGCTCGCGCGGGCCGCGATGGCCTCGCGGTAGGCCTCGACGGTCCTCTTGGCCACGACGTGCCAGGTGTAGCGCTCCATGACGCGGTCGTATCCGGCTCTGCCGACGCGTTCGCGCTCATCGGGGGAGTCGTGCAGGCGGCGCAGCACCGCGGCCAGCTCCTCGGCGTCGCCCGGCGGCACCTGCACGGCCGCGTCGCCCACGACCTCGGGCAGGGCGCCGGTGCGGCTGGCCACCAGGGGCGTGCCGCAGGCCATGTGCTCGACGGCGGGCAGCGAGAAGCCTTCATAGAGCGAGGGCACGACGGAGATCTCCGAGGTGGCGATCAGCTCGCCCAGCTCGTCGTCGGAGATGCCGTGCACGAAGCGCACGCGGTCCTGCAGCGACAGCTCCTGCACGAGCTGCTCGGTGGGGCCGCCGGGGGTGGGCCGGCTGACGACGGTGAGGTTGACGTCCCGTTCGGTGGCCAGCTTCGCCACGGCTCTGAGCAGCGTGGCGACGCCTTTCATCGGCGAGTCGGCGCTGGCGACCGCCACGATGGACCCTTTGCGCTTGGTTTTGCCGGGACGTGGGTGGAAATAGCGGGTGTCGACGCCGAGGGGGATCAGGCGCATGTTGGCCTGGGGGACGTTGAAGTCGCGGTGGATGTCGGCCAGCGACGACTCGCTGACGGTCAGGATCGGGCTCAGCCGGGGAGCGACGCGGGCCTGCATCTTGACGAACGCGTACCAGCGGCGCATGGTCAGCTTCTTCGTGCCGCGGGCGGCTTCGAGCTCGATGCGGCGGTCGACGCTGATCGGGTGGTGGATGGTGCCGACGACGGGGAACAACTTCTGGATGCCCAGCAGGCCGTAGCCGAGGGTCTGGTTGTCCTGCACGACGTCGAAGTCGCCGACGCGCTTCTTCAGCTCGCGGTAGGCCCGCATGGTGAACGTCAGCGGCTCGGGGAACCCGGCCGTCCACATGGTGCCGACCTCGAGCCAGTCGATCCAGTCACGGAATTCGTGCAGCTTGGGCGTTCTGAAGGGGTCTTCGTCGCGGTAGAGGTCGAGGCTGGGCACCTCGCGCAGGATGACGCCGTCGTCGAGCTCGGGGTAGGGCTGGCCGGAGAACACCTCGACGTGGTGCCCGAGTGCGACGAGTTCACGGCTCAGGTGGCGGAGGTAGACGCCCTGGCCACCGCAGGTGGGTTTGCTGCGGTAGGACAGCAGCGCGATCCGCAGCGTTCGCTCCCGCACGGACACCCCTTTCTCGCCGGTAAGGCCCGGAGACGGGCGTGTACCGTAAAGATGACCTTAGTGCGAGAAGGCTACCATTCGGTAGGTTGCCGAGAATTGTTCACAGTGGCCCTCACAGGCCGTGCGAACTGCGAAGTTGCAGTAACCGAGCGTGGTTCGGTGGAACGCGTTCTAGGTGGCTTGATGCCCCATCAGGGCGCTTAGCTGTACATTCCCGTCCCAAAGGGACGCGGGACGCGATCGTTGGAGGACCCCTTGGCCAGGCGCGCTCTGATCACCGGCATCACCGGCCAGGACGGCTCCTACTTGGCGGAGCACCTGCTGGAGCAGGGCTACGAGGTCTGGGGGCTGGCCCGGGGACAGGCGAACCCGCGGGTGTCCAGAATGCGCAAGCTGCTCGCCGACGTACGCGTGGTGCGGGGCGACCTGCTCGACCAGGGTTCGCTGATCTCCGCGGTGGAACGCGTCCAGCCGGACGAGGTTTACAACCTGGGCGCGATCTCGTTCGTGCCCATGTCGTGGGAGCAGGCCGAGCTCACGGCCGAGGTGACCGGGATGGGCGTGTTGCGGATGCTTGAGGCGATCCGCGTGTGCTCGGGCGTGTCGCGGGGCGGCGGGGGTGCCGGCTCCTCCGGACAGATCCGCTTTTATCAGGCTTCATCCTCCGAAATGTTTGGCCAGGTCAGCGAGACCCCGCAGACCGAGAGCACCTCGTTCCACCCCCGCTCGCCGTACGGGGTGGCGAAGGCGTACGGGCACTTCCTCACCCAGAACTACCGCGAGTCGTACGGGATGTTCGCGGTGTCCGGAATCCTGTTCAACCACGAGTCGCCGCGGCGGGGTGCCGAGTTCGTCACCAGGAAGGTGTCGCTCGGGGTGGCCAGGATCAAGCTGGGGCTGGCCACGCAGCTGCGCCTCGGCAACCTGGAGGCCCGGCGCGACTGGGGCTTCGCCGGCGACTACGTCAAGGCGATGCACCTGATGCTGCGGGCCGCCAGCCCCGAGGACTACGTGATCGGGACCGGGCGGATGAAGTCGGTCAGGGAGCTGGCGGAGGCGGCGTTCGCGGCCGCGGGGCTCGACTGGGAGCGCCACGTCGTGACCGACCAGGCGCTGCACCGGCCGGCCGAGGTCGACCTGCTCTGCGCCGATCCGAAGAAGGCGCGCACGCAGCTGGGGTGGGAGCCGAAGGTGTCCTTCGACGAGCTCGTTGCCATGATGGTCGACTCCGACCTGCGCCTCCTCACCGACGGCGGCGACCCCGATCAGGACTCTTCCTGGCCGTAGACGGTTCTCGTCTGGCTGACAATCCGTTTCTTGTTTTTTACGGCACCGCCAACGCTCGCCAGTCGCCGTCGTCGGCTCGCCTCCGTCCAGGGGAACGGCCTCTGACCGGTCAGTGGCGCGCCGCCGTTACGGCGCGCACGTTCACCGTGGACGTGGTTGTTCGGCACCGACCGCCGCCCGTGGCGCAGTTGCCCCGGTCCGCGCGGTCATCGTCGGCGTGGCCGCCTCCTGGCCCGGCCCGCCGTTCTTGCCCGGTTCACCGTTCACCCCTGGTCGCCGTTCTCGCCGGGCCCTGCGGGGTGGACGGCTCGGCGGTAGGTGCCTGGGGTCAGGCCGAAGTAGCGGGTGAACCAGCGGGTCAGGTGGCTCTGGTCGGCGAAGCCCGTCGTGGTGGCGGCCTCGCTGATGGGGACGCCGTCGGCGATCAGCGCGCGGGCGGTCCTGAGCCGTAGCTGGCGCTGGTAGTCGCTCGGCGGCAGGCCGTACTCGGCGTGGAAGGCGCGGTAGACCGTGTAGCGGCTGGCACCGGTGGCGCGGGCCAGGTCGTCGATGGTCAGATCGTCCAGCGGGCGGTCGTGAAGGAGCTGCCTGGCCTGTCGCGCCACCCGCGCCGATCGTCCCGCCAGGCCCGCCGGGTGGATCGGGCGGGTGGCGGCGCGGCGTACGAGCTGGGTGATCGTCGTCGTGAGCAGCTCGTCGCGGCGCAGCGACGGGGCCTCGCCGAGCAGGGCGCTGTGCAGGACGCGCAGCGTGCCCGCCAAGGCGGGGTCGTCGACCACGGGCTCGGTGAAGAGCGGCAGGCCCGTCAGGCGGCCCGTAGCGTCCGTCAGGGTGCCGGAGACGAGCTCGGGGCCGATGTGCACCATCCGGTAGGTGAACCCGAGGGCGTCGGTGGCGTGGCCGTCGTGCGGGTCCTCGGGGTTGAAGGCCATGATCATGCCCGCCGCGCTGGTGTGCGCCGAACCCCGGCAGGTGAACGACTGCGCGCCGGTCTCCGTGACCCCGAACGAGTAGGTCTCGTGGCTGTGCCGGTGGTAGACGTGCCGTTCGAAGTGGGCGTGCATGACCTCGAGCGGGCGGTCGGGTGAGCGCCAGTAGCGCGACCAGTCCTGCGCCATGCCTCCATTCTCCCTCCTTATTGACAAGAAGGATTTTTACGTAAAGGATAGTTTTTGCAATGAGGGACATCCTGTACCTGGAAGAGATCGAGCAGGCCGAGGCGCTGCTCAAGCCGCAGCGCGTGGAGGTGCTGCGGCAGCTGGCCGAGCCGCGCACCTGCTCGCAGGTCGCCGAACGGCTCGGGCAGACGCCGCAGCGGGTCTACTACCACGTCAAGCGGCTGGTCGACGCCGGTCTCGTCGACCTGGTGTCCGAGCGCAAGGTCCGCGGGATCAGCGAGGGCATCTACCAGGCGGGCGCGCGGTCGTACTGGCTGTCGCCGCGCCTGGTGGGCCGGATCGGGCTGCGCAAGGCACGCGACGAGCTGAGCCTCGGCTACCTGCTCGACCTCGTGGAAGAGGTGCAGGCCGACATCGCGGCGCTCGACAGGACCGCGCCCGAGCTGCCGTCACTCGGCCTGTCGGGAGAGATCCACGTGCGCCAGGAGAACCGGCACCAGTTCATGACCGAGCTGCAGGCCATGCTGCAGGACCTGTTCACCCGGTACGGCGGAGCCGAAGGTGACGCCTTCAAGATCGCCGTTGCCTGCTACCCCAAGACCACGGACCACCCAGAGGAAGAGCGAGACGATGACTGAGCCCATGATCATCCGTGTCCGCGTCCAGGCGCCGCTCAAGACGGTCAGGCACGCCCTCACCGACCCGGCCGCGCTGCGCGTCTGGCTGGGCGAGCACGCCGAGGTGGCGCTGCCCGCCACCTTCGGGTTCTGGGGGCGCACCATCCCCGAAGGCGACGCGCCGCACCAGCGGCCGCTGCACGCCGACGAGCGCACCCTGCGGTTCGCCTGGCTGCTCGACGGCGAGGAGACGACCACCGAGTTCACGCTGGAGGAGGACGGCGACGCGACCATCGTGTCGGTGTCCCAGACGCACTTCGACTTCCAGGACGTGATCACCGGCAAGAGCATCAGGGGCGTGCTGCAGACGTTCTGGTGCTGCGCGCTCGCCAACCTGGCCGAGCACCTCGAAGGGCGCGAGCTCACGCCGCGGATCGACTTCTCCACTTCGGAGATGCGGGCCCGGATCACGATCGACGCCTCGCCGGCCGACGTGTTCGACTCGCTGACCGACTCGGAGGCGGTGACGCGGTGGTTCGGCTATCCCATCGACATCGAGCCGTACGTCGGCGGGCGCTTCGCCATGGGCGGGCTGGCCAACGACCCCAGCCCGGCCAAGATCGTCGAACTCGAGCCCGGACGCAAGCTCTCCGTCGACTGGGGCGCCGCGGGGGTCGGCATGTGGGAACTGGAGGGCTCCGGCGGCAAGACGCGCCTGACGCTGGTGCAGAGCGGGTTCGACGAGGGGCGGCCTCCGTACGCGGCGTGGGGCGGCTTCCTGTCGGGGCTCGCGGAGCTGCGGCGCTACCACGAGGTGCCCGACTGGCAGCCGATGTTCCTGCCGTAGGTCGCGCACGAGCGTTCAAGACCTGGCCGGGCGGTGACGTCGAGACTTCAGCCATGCGATTCGATACCAAGATCGGCATTGTGGTGCGCGCGGATCTGGCCGCGTGGCAGAAGCTCAACGTCACCGCCTTCCTGTCCGGCGCGGTCGCGGGCGGGGTGCCGGAGACCATGGGAGAGCCGTACGAGGACGGGTCGGGCAACGCGTACCTGCCGATGATCCGGCAGCCGGTGCTGATCTACGCGGCTGATCTGACGCAGCTGCGGGCCGTCAGGGAGAAGGCGATGGCGCGGCAGATGGACGTGGCCGTCTACATCGAGGAGATGTTCAAGACCGGGCACGACGCCGACAACCGGGCGGCCGTACGCGCTGTGGAGGCGGAGGAGCTGGCGCTGGTGGGCGTGGCGGTCCACGGGCCGAAGAACGGCGTGGACAAGGTGCTCAAGGGCCTCTCCCTGCACCCCTGACCGCTCGCTCGTCTCCCGGGCTTGACCTTCACATGGATGTGACGCCCTAACGTCGGCGCGGACAGGCATCATCCAGCGAAGGGGTCGTCCCATGCCACTCCCAATCGGAGCAGGTCCGTCATCCGGCCAGGCGGGGACGAGAGGTGACGGTCGGTGACCGGCCTCACAGGCACGAGCCCCGCGCACGACGTCGTCAGGGAGACACTGGACCGGTGGCGGCGCGCGTTCGACGACCGGTCGGTGGCCGAGATGGTCTCGCTGTTCGTCGAGGACGCGCTGTTCCAGGGCATCAGCCCCCGGCTGCGGGTCGGCAGGGCCGAGATCGCCGAGTACTACGGCGACGCCGGGGAGGGAACTCGGGCGACCGTACAGGTGCTGGAGGCGCAGCGGCTGGGCGACGGACTCGTGGGGGGTTTCGCGGACGTGACCTTCACCGCCCGCGCCGGCGAGACCTTTCCCATCCGCCTGTCGGTCGTCATCCGGCACCGCGAGGACGCCTGGCTGATCAGCCAGTACCACGCGGCGGCCCGCTGACGCGTCACCGACGAGGCACCGCGTCGTACGGTGAAGCGCGTGGCGGCCGGGCCGGCCCGGGTAGCGGGCCCGAAGAGCGGCGGACAGCGCGGCCCCATCCACAGAACGTGGTTCGGTACGTCGGCGACCCGGGCCCGTGGAGCACCCTTGGCGGCATGCAGCAGCCATCCCGCACCGCCTCCCTGATCGTCCGGGCCGCCAGGATCACTCGGGCGGTGCCGCAGGCCGTCGTGTGCCGCCGGACGGCCGCCCACATCTGGGGCGCGAGCGTGCTGACCGCTCCGCAAGCCGACTGGCCCGTCGAGCTGGCCGCTCCCGCCCACCTGGCGCTCCCCGGTTGCGTCACCTACCTGACTTCGCTCCCCGGCGCGGACGTCACCGCGCACAAGGGCGTCCGACTCACCACCATGGAACGCACGGCTCTCGACTGCGCCCGCTGGTTGCCGCGCATGGACGCCGTAGCGGTCCTCGACCAGCTGGCCCGCAAGGGCGTCGACATGGACGCCCTGTGGCACCGGCCGCTCACCCCCTGGCATCTGCGAGACCTCCTGACCCTCGCCGACCCGGGCGCCCGCTCGCCCCGGGAGAGCTGGCTGCGGGTCATCCTGGTCGACGGCGGCCTGCCCCGGCCTGCTGCCCAGATCAGGGCCGAACTGGGCGACGGCCGGCTGGCCTACCTCGACCTGGGCTGGGAGGAGTTCAAGGTCGCCGTTGAATACGACGGCCAAGGCCACCACACCTCGCCCGCCGACCAACGACACGACGGCGACCGGAGGGAAGACCTGCGGCGGTCGGGCTGGCGGGTGATCATCGTCCGGGGAGACGTCATCCCCGGTCGGATCCCCGCCCTGCTGCGGCATGTCTCCGAGGTCCTGCTGGAGCGCGGCTGGCATCCCGGTCCAGGCGGCACCGAACGCATCCTGCGCCGCATTCGAGCCGCCCACCACAAGTCCCGCTACCGCCCCGGCCGGTGAGACGTCCGGACCGCGTGCGCGAAGAAGGCGCCGGCAGATGGACGTGGCCGTCCCACCGAGCTTGTACGACGGCGCACGACACCGGCGAGCGGGCGGCCGTACGAGCTGCGGAGGCGACAAGATCGCGTGAATCGACACCACTTATTGTGCTGGTGATGTAACAGTTAGTGCCATGCCGTCCCCCCGACATGACACTCTGGTCAAGATGTTCGGCGACCGTCCGCAACTCGCCGTGGAGATCCTGCGCGACCTCATGGGTGTGCAACTGCCCGACACCCCGCTGATCCGGCAGGAGGAGCGGACCTTCAACACTCGCAACTCCGACGACATCGAAGTCGATCTGATCTTCACTCTGGGGCCACCGAACGAACCCGCACACGCCATCATCGTCGAAATCCAGCAGGGCACGTCCAAAGATTCCCGGCAGCTCGCCCGCTACGCCGCCGCCACCTGGCTGCTCCTGGGGTGCGACGTCACTGTGCTGATCGTCTGTCCCGATCACAAGACCGCCGCACACTACGCGCGACCCATCGAGTCAGGGCTGACCGGCTACTGCCTGCTCCCCGTGGTGCTCGGGCCGGACGGGATACCGGCCATCACCGATCCCCAGCAGGCCGCAGCCAACCTCGACCTCGCCGCCATGTCCGTCATGATCCACGGCAACGACCGCAAAGTCGTCGAGGCGTTCGCCACAGCACTCGCCGACACCCATGACGAACACGCTCCGCAGTACTATGAATACGCCTACAGCATTGCCGCGCCCGAGATCCGCTGCCTCATGGAGGAGATCATGACGTCCACCACCTGGCCGGTCTACAGTCCTTTCGCTCGCGAGCATTTCGGTCGTGGCCTCGAAGAGGGCCAAGCCCAAGGCAAGGCAGAAGGCAGGGCGGAAGAGGCGGCCAGGATGGTGCTGCTGGTGCTGACCGCTCGCGGATTCGACGTCCCTGACGACACCCGTGCCCGGATCGTGACCTGCGCTGACTTGGCTCAGCTCGAGGACTGGGCCGTCCGTGCTGCCACCACCCAGACTCTCCATGACCTGTTCGGCGAACGTGGCTGATGTAGGGCCGGTGGATGTCTGGTTGTTCCGCCCGCGACCGTGTCCGTTGGTCCGTCCGTGACCGTGTCAGCCGATGGACACCGGGAGTTCTTTGATGCCGTTGATGAAGTTCGAGCGCAGCCGGCGGACCGGGCCGGTCTGGCGGAGGCGGGGGCGGCGGCGGGCGAGTTGTTCGAAGAGGATGCGGAGTTCCAGCTTGGCCAGGTGGTTGCCGAGGCAGAAGTGGGCGCCGCCGCCGCCGAAGCCGATGTGCGGGTTCGGGTCGCGGCCGATGTCGAAGACCTCGGCGTCGGGGAAGACCGTGGTGTCGCGGTTGGCGGAGGAGTAGAAGACCACGACCTTGTCGTCGGCCTTGATCTGCTTCCCGCCCAGCACCTGGTCGGTCGTCGAGGTGCGGCGGAAGAGGTTGACCGGGGAGACCCAGCGGACGATCTCGTCGGCGGCCGTCCTGGCGAGGGCGGGGTCGGCGACCAGCCGCTCCCACTGGTCGGGGTGCTCGAAGAGGGCGAGCATGCCACCCGAGGCGGCGTTGCGGGTGGTCTCGTTGCCCGCCACGACCAGGAGGAGAACGAACAGGTCGAATTCGTTCTCGTCGAGCGTCTCGCCCTGCTCGTCGGGCTGGATGAGCTTGGTGACGATGTCGTTCTTGGGGTTGGCCCGGCGTTGCGCCGCGAGCTGGTTGGCGTAGGCGTAGACCTCCATGGCGGCGGCGGAGCCCTCTTCGGGAGAGGCGGCGTAGTCGGGGTCCTGGGCGCCGATCATGCGGTTCGACCAGTTGAAGACCTTGTCGCGGTCGGCCACGGGCGCGCCTAGCAGCTCGCAGATCACATAGAGGGGCAGGGGCGCGGCCACTTCGGTGACGAAGTCGACCTCGCCGGAGCACTTGTCGAGCAGGTCGTCGCAGATGTCGCGGATGTGCTGTTCGAGGGCTCCGATCGTGCGCGGGGTGAAGCCCCGGTTGACCAGGGAACGCCGCCTCGTGTGCTCGGGCGGGTCCTGGTTGAGCATCATGTGCCGCTGGAGGGCGATCTGGTCGTCGGCCATCTCGTCGAACAGGGCCAGGCGCCGGTAGGAGGAGAAGAGGTCGGAGTGCCGTGAGACGTGGACGACCTCGTCGTACGTGGTGACGGCCCAGAAACCGGGATCACCGTCGTGCCAGTGGATCGGCGAGTTCGCGCGCAGCCAGGCCAGCTGGTCGTGCGGAGGGCCGGTGGTCGCGTAAACGTCCCTGTCGACGAGGTCGATGTGCACCCGGATCACCCTCTTGATCAAGCGCTTGGTTACGCAGTACTGAAACGTGTTCTATTACGTCACTGTACGGCCGTCAAGGAGACCTGTCCGCCAAGCCTTAGATCGTTCCTGGTGGGGTCGATGGGTGCTCGCACCGCCTTCCTTTCATGGTGCACGTTTTACCTCCGATGTTTGGGACGGTGGAATTCTGGCTATGTGAACGTAGCCATCGGAGCGGTACCGCGTATCACAGCCCATGACCCTGCCCCGGGAATCTTCCACGAGTCACGTATCGGATGTATCGGATCGGTGCCCCTTGACATGCCCAGCACGCTCGCACGAGCATCAGAGGTTGAGACATCCGATGTATAGATGAAGGATGCGGTGTGAAGCTGCTGCGAGTAGGACCTGCCGGCCAGGAGCGGCCGGTGGTGCTGGATGACGCCGGGAAGCTGCGCGACATCGGGGAGCCCGAGATCGACGGCGCCTTCCTCGCCTCCGGGGGAGTGGCGCGCGTCCGCGAGGCGCTCGAACGCGGCGATCTGCCCGTCGTCGACGCCGAGGGGGTGCGGATCGGCGCCCCTCTCGCGCGCCCCGGCAAGATCGTCTGCATCGGCCTGAACTACAGCGACCACGCCGCCGAGTCCGGCGCCGAGGTGCCGGCCGAGCCGGTCGTTTTCATGAAGGCCTCCAGCACCATGATCGGACCTGATGACGAGGTACTGATCCCGCGGGGGAGCGTGAAGACCGACTGGGAGGTGGAGCTGGCTATCGTCATCGGCCAGGAGGCCCGCTATCTGGGCAGCGCGGAGGAGGCCCGAGGGGTGATCGCCGGCTACGCGATCTCCAACGACGTCTCCGAGCGCGAGTTCCAGCTCGAACGCGGTGGCCAGTGGGACAAGGGGAAGTCGTGCGAGACGTTCAACCCGTTCGGTCCCTGGCTGGTGACGGCCGACGAGGTGGGCGACCCGCAGCGGCTGCCCCTGCGCCTCTGGGTGAACGGCGAGCTGCGCCAGGACGGCGACACGAAGAACATGATCTTCGACGTGGCAGAGGTGGTGCGCTACCTGAGCCAGTTCATGGTCCTGGAGCCGGGCGACGTGATCAACACGGGGACGCCCGCCGGGGTGGCGATGGGGATGCCGGGCCAGCCGTACCTCCGGGCCGGTGACGTGATGGAGCTGGAGATCGAAGGGCTGGGCCGGCAGCGCCAGACGGTGGGCCAGGCATGAGCGGTTACCGCATCACCGGGATGAGGACGCATGACGTACGCTTCCCGACCTCGCGCGAGCTCGACGGCTCGGACGCGATGAACCCCGACCCCGACTACTCCGCCGCCTACGTCGTCCTCACGACCGACGACGGGCACGAGGGCCACGGGTTCGCGTTCACGATCGGGCGCGGCAACGACATCCAGACCGCGGCCATCACCGCGCTGGAGCCGTACGTCGTCGGCAAGGACGTCGAGGACCTCGGCGCCCTCTACCGCGACATGGTGAACGACTCGCAGCTGCGATGGCTGGGGCCGGAGAAGGGCGTCATGCACATGGCGATCTCCGCCGTGGTCAACGCCCTGTGGGACCTCAAGGCCAAGCGGGCGGGCAAGCCCTTGTGGCGGTTGCTGGCCGAGATGTCGCCCGAGGAGATCGTCGGCCTCATCGACTTCCGCTACCTGAGCGACGCACTGACCCAGGACGAAGCCCTCGAAATCCTGAAAAAGGTGGAAAAGGGGAAGGCTGAGCGCATCAGCCACCTGGTCGAGGCCGGCTACCCCGCCTACACGACCTCGCCCGGCTGGCTCGGCTACGACGACGAGAAGTTGCGCAGGCTCTGCAAGGAGGCCATCGATCAGGGCTTCGGGCAGATCAAGCTGAAGGTCGGCGCCGATCTCGACGACGACCGGCGCCGCTTCAGGGTGGCCCGCGAGGTGTGCGGGGCCGGCTACCCGATCGCGATCGACGCCAACCAGCGCTGGGACGTCGGCTCCGGCATCGCGTGGATCAACGCGCTGCGGGAGTTCGACCCGCACTGGGTCGAGGAGCCGACCAGCCCCGACGACGTGCTCGGCCACGCCGCCATCGCGCGGGGCATCGCGCCGATCCCGGTGGCCACCGGCGAGCACGTCCAGAACCGCATCGTGTTCAAGCAGCTGCTGCAGGCCGAGGCCGTCTCCTACGTGCAGATCGACTCGGCCCGCGTCGGCGGGGTCAACGAGAACCTCGCGATCTTGCTGCTCGCGGCCAAGTTCGGCGTCCCGGTGTGCCCCCACGCGGGCGGCGTCGGGCTGTGCGAGCTGGTGCAGCACCTGTCGATGTTCGACTACGTGGCGGTCACCGGCTCCATGGACGGCCGCGTGATCGAGTACGTCGACCACCTGCACGAGCACTTCGTCGACCCCGTCGTCATCAGGAACGGCCGGTACGTCGCCCCGTCCGCGCCGGGCTTCAGCGCCGAGATGCACGCGGCGTCGATCGCCGCCCACACCTTCCCCGACGGCGAGGTCTGGAGGAACGCGTCGTGACGATGAGAGCGATCGTGACCGGCGGCGGTTCCGGCATCGGCCTGGCCACGGCCGCCGAGCTGACCGGGCGCGGGATGAAGGTCGCCTGCCTCGACCTCAACCCGCCGGGCGAGCCGTACATCGGGATCAAGGCGGACGTCACCGACGACGCCGTGGTCAGGTCCGCGGTGGCCGAGGCGGCCGAGCGCCTGGGCGGCATCGACGTGCTGGTCAACAACGCGGGCATCGGCGCTCAGGGGACCATCGAGGACAACCCGGACTCCGAGTGGCACAAGGTGTACGACATCAACGTGCTGGGCATGGTCCGGGTGGCGCGGGCGGCGCTGCCGTACCTCAGGAGGTCCGAGCATGCCGCCATCGTCAACGTCTGCTCGGTCGCGGCCACCGCGGGGCTGCCGAACCGGGCGCTCTACAGCGCGACCAAGGGCGCGGTGCAGTCGCTGACGCTCGCCATGGCCGCCGACCACATCCGCGAGGGCATCCGGGTCAACTGCGTCAACCCGGGCACCGCCGACACGCCGTGGGTCGCCCGGCTGCTCGACGCGGCCGACGATCCCGAGGCGGAGCGGGCGGCGCTGAACGCCAGGCAGCCCATGGGCCGCCTGGTCACCGCGGAGGAGGTCGCCGCGGCGATCGCCTACCTCGCGGGCCCGCAGGCGAGCGCCACCACCGGCACCGTGCTCGCGGTCGACGGCGGCATGCAGGGGTTGCGGCTCAGACCCAACTGATCGAGAAAGGTGACACCCCCCATGAAGCTCGGATCGGCGGTCGCGGCGGCGGCCCTGTTGACGATCGTCACCGCGTGTGGCTCAGGGACCGCGGCGGGAGGAGGGAACGGCGGCACCAAGATCGGCATCGATCACCCGCGCGCCGACTCCGACTTCTGGAACTCCTACATCAAGTACGTTCCGCAGATGGCGGGCGAGCTCAAGGTCGACCTCATGCCCGCCACCAACTCGCAGAACGACGTGGCGAAGCTGGTCAACAACGTGCAGGCGCTGATCGGCCAGGGGGCCAAGGTGATCGTCATGGCCCCGCAGGACACCGGCGCGGTCGCCAACACGCTGCAGCAGCTGGAGAACAAGAAGATCCCCGTCGTGACCGTCGACACCCGGCCGGACAAGGGCAAGGTCTACATGGTCGTACGGGCCGACAACCGCGCGTACGGCATCAAGGCGTGCGAGTTCCTCGGCGAGAAGCTCGGCGGCAAGGGCAAGGTCGTGCAACTCCAGGGCGCGCTCAGCTCGATCAACGGCCGTGACAGGTCGGAGGCGTTCCTGCAGTGCATGAAGGCCGAGTTCCCCGGCATCACGGTCTTCAGCGAGCCGACCGAGTGGGAGGGCAGCAAGGCGGCGTCCATGTTGCAGACCCGCCTGGAGCAGAACCCCGACATCAAGGGGATCTACATGCACGCCGGAGGCGTGCACCTGGCCCCGACGTTGCAGGTGCTCAAGCAGAAGGGGCTGCTCGTGCCGCCGAGCGACCCCAAGCACATCTTCGTCGTCTCCAATGACGGCATCCCGCAGGAGTACGAGTCGATCCGCAAGGGGGACATCGACGCCACCGTCTCGCAGCCGGCCGACCTGTACGCGAAGTACGCGCTCTTCTACGCCAAGGCGGCGGCGGACGGCAAGACGTTCAAACCCGGTCCGACCGACCACGGCAGCACGATCATCCAGCTCCCGAACGGCCTGGAGGACCAGCTTCCCGCGCCGCTCGTGACCAAGGAGAACGTGGACGACAAGGGTCTCTGGGGCAACCAGGCCGGCTGATGAACCTTCATGTCGCAGCCCGGAACATCGTCAAGCGGTTCGGCCCCACCACCGCGCTCGACGGCGCGGGCATCGAGATCGCCGAGGGCGAGACCCGCGCGCTCGTCGGCAGGAACGGCGCCGGCAAGTCCACCCTGGTGTCGATCCTCACCGGGCTCCTGCGGCCCGACCAGGGCGACGTGCGGTTCTCGGGAGAGCCGGCCCCGCCCCTCGCCGACCGCGACGCCTGGCGGCGGCGCGTCGCCTGCGTCTACCAGCACTCGACGATCATCCCCGCGCTGTCGGTGGCCGAGAACCTCTTCCTCAACCGCCAGTCGGGCAGGGGCAGCGTGATCAGGTGGCGGGCGCTGCGGGACAGGGCGCGCGAGCTGCTGGACACGTACGAGGTGGACGTCGACGCGCAGGCGCTGGCCGCGGACCTCACCGTGGAGCAGCGCCAGCTCGTCGAGATCGCCCGCGCGCTGTCGTTCGGGGCCAGGTTCATCATCCTCGACGAGCCGACCGCGAGGCTGGACGGGCCGGCCATCGAGCGGTTGTTCGCCCGCATGCGCTCCCTCCGCGAGCAGGGCGTCACGATGATGTACATCTCCCACCACCTCGACGAGGTCTACGAGATCTGCCAGAGCGTCACGGTGTTCCGCGACGCCCGCCACATCGTGACCAGCCCGGTCGCCGACCTCCCGCACGACGAGCTGGTCGCCGCGATGACGGGGGAGGCCACGGTCGCGTACGCGTCCCGCTCGCGCACGCCCGGCGACACCGTCGTGCTGTCGGGCGCGGGCCTGTCGCTCACCGGCCGCTACCAGGACGTCGACCTCTCGGTCAGATCCGGTGAGGTCGTCGGCCTGGCAGGCTCCGCGAGCAGCGGCAAGGTCGGCCTCGCCGAGACGCTGGTCGGGCTGCACACAGCCGATTCCGGCACCGTCACGGTCAACGGCAGGCGGATCCGGCCGGGCGACGTGCCCGCCGCGCTGCGGGCCGGGCTCGGCTGGGTGCCACAGGACCGCCACCGCGAGGGGTTCGTCCCGCGGCTGTCCGTGGGGGAGAACGCCACGTTCCCGATCGCCCGCAAGCTGGGGCGCTACGGCCTGGTGTCGCCGGCGCGCCGCAGGGCCAAGGCGGAGGAGATGATCGAAAGTTTGCACATCAAGACGGAAGGAGCCGATCAGCCGGTCGGCGACCTGTCCGGGGGCAACGCCCAGAAGGTGGTGTTCGCGCGGGCGCTCGTGGACGACCCGTCGGTACTGGTGGTGATCAACCCGACCGCGGGTGTCGACGTCAAGGCCAAGCAGGCGCTGCTCGGCGCCGTCGAGGACGCGGTAGAGCGGGGCGCGGGCGCCGTGGTCGTCTCCGACGAGTTCGACGACCTGCGCATCTGCGACAGGGTGCTGGTGATGTTCCACGGCAGGGTCGTCAGGGACATGCCGCGTGGCTGGACCGACCACGAGCTCGTGGCCGTGATGGAAGGCATGGAAGAGTGACCAGTTTGACTGTGCCGGCCCCCCGGGTGCGGCTGGCCCGGTTCCGCGACCTGACGCTCGTGCCGGTGATCGTGCTGCTGCTCGTCGTGGGCGCGTTCCTCGACCCGACCTTCCTGACGGCGGGCAACCTGACGAACGTGCTCCAGCAGCAGGCGGCGATCTCGCTGCTCGTGCTGGCCGAGGCGATGATCCTCATCGCCGGCAAGTTCGACCTGTCGCTGGAGTCGACGGTCGGCACCGCGCCCGCGATCGCCGTGATGCTCATCATCCCGGTGTCGGCGGGCGGATTCGGCATCGGCCTGCCAGGGATGCTGGTCATCCCGCTGGCGCTGCTGGTCGGCGCCGCCATCGGGGCGTTCAACGGTTTCCTGATCATCAGGTTCCAGCTGTCGGCGTTCATCGTCACGCTGGCCATGCTGATCGTCGTCCACGGCTTCCTGCAGGGGCCGACGGAGGGCAAGACGCTGTTCCAGCTGCCCGACTCGATCCTCTATCTCGGCAGCGCGCTGTGGCTGGGCCTGCCCGCGGCCATCTGGATCGCCGGTGCGCTGTTCGCCGCCGGCATCTTCGCCCTCGGCTATCTCCGCGTCGGCCGGGCGCTCTACGCGATCGGCGGCAACGCCGACGCCGCCCGCGCGGCCGGCATCCGCGTCGACCGGGTGCTCTGGGGCGTGTTCATTCTGGGCGGCACGCTGGCGGCGCTGGCCGGGATCCTGGAGACGGGACGCCTCGGGGCGATCGGCAACAACCAGGGCGTCGGGTGGATCTTCATGGTGTTCGCGGCGGCCGTCATCGGCGGCGTCAGCATGGACGGCGGCAAGGGCACCATCCTGGGCGCGCTCACGGGCGTGCTGGTGATCGGCCTGGTGCAGAACATCCTCACGCTGATCGGCGTGTCGGGCTTCTGGCAGCCGGTCATCTACGGCGCGATCATCCTCATCGCGCTGATGATCAGCAGAATAGCTGGCGGGAAGGCACAAGATTGAAAGTGATGGAGTTGCCGCGCCACGGGCTTGGCGGGGCGCCCCTGGGCAACCTCTTCGAGTCGGTCGCGGACGAGCAGGCCCGCGCCACGGTGGGCGCCGCGTGGGATCGGGGCGTGCGCCTGTTCGACACCGCGCCGCACTACGGGCTGGGCCTGTCGGAGCGCCGCATGGGCGCGGCGCTGGCCGGGCGTTCGGGCTACGTCCTGTCCACGAAGGTCGGGCGCCTGCTGGTGCCCGCGTCGTCGCAGGACGCACGTGACGGCGAGGGCTTCGACGTGCCGGCCTCGATCGAGCGGGTGTGGGACTTCTCGGGCGACGGCGTACGCAGGTCGCTGGAGGAGTCTCTTGACCGCCTCGGGCTGCCCGGGATCGACATCGTGCTCATCCACGACCCGGACGACCACGTCGACCAGGCGATCGCGCAGGCGTACCCGGCGCTGGCCGAGCTGCGCGACCAGGGCGTGGTGAAGGCGATCGGCGTCGGGATGAACCAGTGGCAGGCGCCGCTGCGCTTCGTCCGGGAGACCGGCATCGACGTCGTCATGCTGGCGGGCCGCTACACCCTGCTCGACCAGTCGGGCCTGCCGCTCCTGGAGGAGTGCGTCGAGCGCGGCGTCAGAGTGCTGGCGGCCGGGGTGTTCAACAGCGGCATCCTGGCGACGCACGAGCCGTCGGGGACCTTCGACTACCGGCCGGCGCCGGCCGAGCTGGTGGCGCGGGCCAGGAGCATCGCCGCCGTCTGCGAGCGACACGGCGTCACGCTGCCCCAGGCGGCCATGGCCTTCCCCCTGCGCCACCCGGCCGTCGCGTCGATCGTCGTGGGCGCCCGCGCTCCCGAGGAGGTCCACACGAACGCCGCCCTGTGGTCCCGGCCGGTCCCCGACATGCTCTGGGATGAGCTCAAGGCGGAGGGGCTGCTGCCGGCCTGACCCACGCCGCTCACCCGGCCTCCCACAGGGCGCTCACCGGAATAGCACGCATCCGGTCACCGAAGGACAGCGCCTGCGTGCCGGTCTGCAGGACGATCCCCGCGATCAGGTCGCCGCCGAGCCGATCGGCTGGGGTGCCGCCACTCCGCCGTTGATCCTTTGGCGACCTGTTTCACCAGCGTGCTCTTCCCGGGCTGGCGCGCACCGTTGACCAGAATTACGCAGGTGTCCGCCAGGGCTTCGGCCAGGGCTGCTTCGGCATGACGGGACACCACCCGGCCGAGAGGAGTGTTCACCATGGCACGTGAGCGGGCCCTCAGTGGTGGTTTGGCCGCGGGTTCGGTGGTGGGCTGGTCGCCCAGGTTCGTGGTGGATCGGTCGCCGCGTACGTGGACGCCGCGGCCAGGCCGGCGGCGGTATACGGGTGGTCAGGAGGGGACGAAGAGCCAGGCCTTCGACGGCCCCGGCTCGTACGGCGCGTCCAGGCGCTTGGCCACCACCCCCGGCAACCCCTGTTCGCGGGCCGCCTGCCGCACCGGCCCCGCCTCGCCCGGCCAGGATGGCGCGGTCTGCCAGCGGGCGCCCGCGAGGTCGAGCGCCTCCAGCGCGGTCCTGCGGGCCGTGTAGGGCTGGTCCACCAGCGCATGCCCGTCGTCGTAGAGGAGGTCGTAGAAGACCAGGATCTCGGCGCCCCCGAGGGTGGCGAGCTCGCCGTCGAGCAGTGCCGTGCGGCTGCCGAACGACTCCGCCAGCTCGCGCAGCCACGGGTGCTCGCGGGATGCCGTGGTGCGGCCGCCCTCGACGGGCACCAGGAGCCGGCGCCCGCCCCACGCGAACTCGTAGGCGTAGGCGGAGGCGTCGCGCGGTGGTCTGGCGCGTTCGGTGGGCAGCATGGGCTCGATGTCGGGGAACGGATCGCGGACCGGGGGGTCCATGCGGTGGATCATCCAGTTGTTGCCCCGGGTCCGGAACAACACGAACCGGCCGGAGGCCCGCGTGCCGTGCAGGACGACCTTGACCTCGCGCTCCGACCACTTCTCCGTGTCGTACGTGCCGGTGTCCCAGATGGTCATGGTGCCGCCGCCGTACTCGCCCTTGGGGATCTCGCCGTGGAAGGTGAGGTATTCCATGGGGTGGTCCTCGGTGTGCACGGCCAGGTGGTTGGTGGCGGGGTCGGCGGGCAGCCCTTTGGGCACGGCCCAGGAGACCAGCACGCCGTCGCGTTCCAGCCGCAGGTCCCAGTGGAGCGAGCGCGCGTGGTGCTCCTGGATGACGAACGCCCGGTCGTCTCCGGGGGCCGGAGGTTCGGCGGGGATGGGCTCGGGGGTGCGTTTGTCGTCGCGCTTGCTCCGATATCTCGCGAGTTTGTCGGACACAGCAGGTTTCTACCCGCCCGTGCTCTCCCTGATCACCAGCTCGTACGCCACCCGCACCTCCCGAGCCTCGGCCGGCGAGCCCTTGGTCATGCGGGCGGCCAGCAGATCGACCGCCTGGCGGGCGATCGCCTGTTTGTCGGGGGAGATCGTGGTGATGGTCGGGGTGGCGTACCTGCCGTCCTCGATGTCGTCGAAGCCCGCCAGCGCCACCTCGCCGGGTACGGCGTGGCCGCGCTCCAGCAGCGTGCGCAGGGCGCCGAGGGCCAGCAGGTCGTTGAAGCAGAAGACCGCGTCCGGCGCCTGGCCCGAGTCGAGCAGCCGGGCCATCGCGCGCGCGCCGTCGGCGCGGTGGTAGGTCTCGACGTGCTGGACGAGGCGGTCGTCGGCGGGCAGGCCGGCCTCGGCGAGCGCCTCGAAATAGCCCGCCAGCCGCAGCCGCGAGGTCTCCGCCGCGGCGTCGTCCTGGGCGCCGATCGCCGCGATGCGCCGCCTGCCGGTCGCGGCCAGGTGAAGGGTGGCCTCCTTGGCCGCCGCGACGTTGTCCACCACGACGTGGTCGGCGGGCCCTTCGTAGACGCGCTCGCCCAGCAGGACCATGGGCGTGTCGTCCATGCGGGCGGCCAGGTCCTCGGGCGTCAGCGCGAGCGGGCTGAAGATCAGGCCGTCGATCAGGTGGGCGCGGAACCCCTCGGCGACGAGCTGCTCGCGCTCGCGGGACGCGCCCGTCTGGTCGATCAGCACGGTCAGCCCGTGTTCCTCCGCCGCGGTCACCACGAACCTGGCCAGCTCCGCGAAGTAGGGGATGTCCAGTTCGGGCACGGCCAGCGCGATGATCCCGGTGCGGCCCTGCCGCAGGTTTCTGGCCGACAGGTTGGGACGGTAGTTGAGCTCCTTGATGGCAGCCTCGACCCGGCTCCTGGTGGCGGAGGTGACGTGCACGTAGCCGTTGACGACGTTCGAGACGGTTTTCACCGAGACTCCGGCCAGCCTGGCCACGTCTTTGAGACCGACGCGGGGTTTCTCCATGAACAGAAAGTCTATAATTGAGTTTACAACGTTGAATACAACGATGTATAGATGGGCAGAGCCCCGACGAAGGAGGACTGCCCATGAGATCCGCCAAGCTCACCCTGGACCCGGCGTTCGAGGTCGGCCCGGTCGAAAGGCGACTGTTCGGCTCGTTCGTCGAGCACATGGGGCGCTGCGTGTACACGGGCGTGTTCGAGCCCGGGCACCAGCGGGCGGGCGACGACGGGCTGCGCCGCGACGTCATCGACCTGACCAGGGAGATGGGCGTCACCACCGTGCGCTACCCGGGCGGCAACTTCGTCTCCAACTACGAATGGGAGGACGGCGTCGGGCCCGCCTCCGAGCGGCCCACCAGGCTCGACCTGGCCTGGCGGCAGATCGAGACGAACGCCTTCGGTCTGGGCGAGTTCATGACCTGGATGCGCGAGGTGGACGCCGAGCCGGTGATGGCGGTCAATCTGGGCACCAGGGGCATCCGGGAGGCGCGCGACCTCGTCGAGTACGCCAACTTCCCCGGCGGCACGCGGTGGTCCGACCTGCGGATCGAGCACGGCGTGCGGGAGCCGTACGGCATCAGGGTCTGGTGCCTGGGCAACGAGATGGACGGGCCCTGGCAGATCGGGGGCAAGACCGCCGACGAGTACGGCAGGCTCGCGTTCGAGGCGGCCAAGGCCATGCGCCGGGTGGACCCCGGCCTGGAACTCGTCGCCTGCGGCAGCTCGAACATGCGGATCCCGACGTTCGGCTCGTGGGAGGCCACGGTCCTGGAGCACTGCTATGACCAGGTCGACTACATCTCCGCGCACTCCTACTACGACCCGGTGGGCGGCAGCAGGGCCGACTTCCTGGCCTCGGCCGTGGAGATGGAGCAGCAGATCGAGGGCGTGACCGCCACCGCTGACCACGTGGCCGCCAAGCTCGGCAGCCGCAAGCGGCTGAAGGTCTCCTTCGACGAGTGGAACGTCTGGTCGCAGAGCCTGTTCGGCGGCGAGAGCAGCCTGGACTGGGAGCACGCGCCGCGCATCATCGAGGAGGAGTACGACGTGGCCGGCGCGGCCGTCGTCGGCAGCCTGCTCATCACCCTGCTCAACCACGCCGACCGGGTCGGCATCGCCTGCCAGGCCCAGCTCGCCAACGTGATCGCCCCCATCCGCACCGAGCCGGGCGGGCCGGCCTGGCGGCAGACGATCTTCCACCCGTTCGCGCTGACCGCTGCCCATGCCCGCGGCCGCATCCTGCGCGTGCAGGCCACGGCGCCGGTCATGCCGACCGAGCGGTACGGCGAGGTGCCCGTGCTGGCCACCGCGGCGACGCTGGACGACGACCGGCTCGCCGTCTTCGCGGTCAACCGCGGCGACCTGCCGCTGCCGGTGGAGATCGACCTGCGCGGCCTGCCGCAGGCGTCGGACCTTTCGCACGTCACGGTCGCCGACGACGACACGGGCGCGCGCAACACCGAGAGGGACCCGCACCGGGTCGAGCCGAGGGCCGTCGACGGAGCGAAGATCGACGGTGACCGGCTCACGGCGGTCCTGCCGCCGGTGTCCTTCAACGTCCTCAAGGCGCGGCTCTCCTGAGGAGCCGGTCCGCCATGTGATCACAAGACGTGTCAGCTTCACGCCCAGGTCAGAGCGCGGAATCCACGGCGAACTTCTGGTGCGCCTGCATCATCGACCGACCGCGTTCGGCCAGGGCCGAAGCCGACGCCCAGGCACGTGGCGAACCGCTGACCGGATTGCGCAAGCCGCCTGTCCGTGCGGAGCGGCCACGGGCTTGCCCAGCGCCCTTCTCCCGCGTGCGGGCGGCCCGCGTCTCCTCCGTGGCCGTCCCCCTTCTCGCAGTGCGGGCACATTCGCCTGTACTTACCGATGCTCCGCGCTTCAGAGGCCGGGGGAGCGCTGGAGGTCCTGCGTGCCGATGACCTTGAGCAGCCGCAGCGCCTCGTACGACGGCGTGCCGGGCGCGGCGGTGTAGAGCACCACCATCTGGTCGCTCTCGGGCACGTGCAGGGCCTCGCAGTCGAGCTCCAGCCAGCCCACGGCCGGATGCTTGAGCCGCTTGCACGCCGACCGCCGCACCGTCACGTCATGCTCGGCCCACAGTTCGGCGAACTCGGCGCTGGACGCCAGCAGCCGTTCGACGAGCCGCAGGATGCCGGGGTCGTCGGGGTAGCGGGCGGTGGCGGCGCGCAGGTCGGCTACCGACTCCCTGGCGAACTGCCAGGACCCCTCGGGATCGTGGCGGGCCCTGGCCTCCGGGTCGGTGAAGAAGCGCCAGATGATGTTGCGCTCCGTCGCCGGCAGCACGGAGAAGTCGCTGATCAGCACGGCGGCGAGCGGGTTCCAGGCCAGCACGTCGTACTTGGCGTCGATCACGAACGCCGGGGTGTCGTCCAGCCGGTGGAGCAGATGCAGCACGCCGGACCTGACGTCGCGCGGCGGCCCGGGCGGCGGGCCGGGCGGCTCGCCGGTCAGGTAGTACAGGTGGGAGCGCTCGTCGTCGGTCAGCCGCAGCGCCCTGGCGAGCGCGCCGAGCACCTGCCGCGAGGGACGCGGCCCGCGCGCCTGCTCCAGGCGGGCATAGTAGTCGACGGACATCCCGGCCAGCGCGGCGACCTCCTCGCGCCGCAGCCCCGGGGTGCGGCGGCGCCCGCCGCTCTCCAGGCCGACGTCGGCCGGTCGCACCAGCTCGCGGCGGCTGCGCAGGAACCCCGCCAGCTCCGCCCTGTTGATGCGGTCCATGTGGCCAGCATGCCTGACCTGCCGGACGGTAACCAGGGACCGCCGATCCGAGGTTCGGCGGGTCTCTACCGGTCGGGCGCAGCCCTGGCGAGGCTGAGGCCATGACGCAACAGAAGATCGTCCTCATCACCGGCGCGAACAAGGGCATCGGGTACGCCACCGCCCGCACGATCGGCAGGGCAGGCCACGTCGTGCTCGTCGGAGCCCGCGACCGGGAGCGGGGCACGAAGGCGGCCGCGGAGCTGGCGGCGGAAGGGCTGGACGCCCGCTTCGTCCGTCTGGATGTGACCGACCTCGCCACCGTGGAGGCGGCCGCCGCCTTCGTCGACCGGGAGTTCGGCCGCCTCGACATCCTCGTCAACAACGCCGCGATCAGCCGCGACCAGCACCGCGGGCCGAGCGAGATGCCGGTGGCGGACCTGCGCGAGGTCTATGAGACCAACGTGCTCGGCGTCGTCGCCGTGATCAACGCCATGCTCCCGCTGCTGCGCAGGTCGGCAGCCGGCCGCATCGCGACCGTGTCGAGCGGCCTCGGCACGGTCGCGTTCCTGACCGACCCGGCGCCCGAACTGCGTCAGTACGCGACGCTGCTCGGCTACAACTCCTCCGAGGCCGCGCTGAACGCCGTCACCCTGATGTACGCGGCGGAGCTGCGGGACACGCCGATCAAAGTGAACGCGGTCTCGCCCGGTTTCTGCGCCACCGACCTCAACGGCCACCGCGGGGTCCTGAGCGCGGACGAGGGCGGCGCGCACATCGCCCGCCAGGTCACCATGGACCTTCCCCCGACCGGCGTCTTCCTCAGCGAGCTCGGCGGCAGCCATCCCTGGTGATCAGTCGAGTTCCAGGGCCCGGCGCAGCCACGACTCCACCCCGGCCACGTGCACGGTGGCCCAGGAGCGGGCGACGTCGGGCCGGCGGGCGGCGATGGCCTCGTAGATCGCGGTGTGCTGCTCCCTGGTCTTCTCCATCGCGCCCTCCTGCGTGAGCCCGCGCCAGACCCGCGCCCGGGTGGTCGGACCTGACAGGCTCTCGATGAACGAGCAGAGCACGCTGTTGCCCGACCCCCTGGCGATGCGCTGGTGGAACGTCAGGTCGTTGGCCACCAGCTCCTCGACCGTGGGCTCGGCGGGCAGCGCGTCGAGGATCTCGCGCAGCTCGGCGATGTCCTGGTCGGTCATCAGCTCGGTCGCCATCGCCGTGGCGGCCGGCTCGAGGATGCGGCGGACCTCGAAGAACTGCAGCACCGTGTCGTCGCGGTGCAGGTCGAGCACGAACGACATGGTGTCGAGCAGCAGGCGCGGCTCCAGGCTGGTGACGTAGGTGCCGTCGCCCTGGCGCACGTCGAGCACGTTGATCAGCGACAGCGCGCGCACGGCCTCGCGCAGCGAGTTGCGTGACAGGCCGAGCCGTTCGGCGAGGTCGGCCTCCTTGGGCAGCCGGTCTCCGGGAGCGAGCTCGCCGGAGACGATCATCTGCTTGATCTTGTCGATGGCCGCGTCGGTGACCGCCACGCTTCTCTCCCTAGACATCGGATGTCTAGGAGTCTAGGGCCTGGAAGCGGACCGGCTCGACACCGGCATGGCGGCGTACGTGGCCCTGCACCTCCAGGGCGCGCAGGTGGGCCGCGGCCTCGCCGGCCGCCATGCCTCTCAGCATGGGGGACAGCTCTTCCCATGGCCTGTTCCAGGTCATCATCGCGGCGACCTCCCAGATGGTCAGCGGCTCCGGCCGCTCGGCCAGGAGGACGCGCAGCCGCTGGAGCTTCTCCTCGTGATGGTCGCGGATCTCGGCCGCCCGCGCGGCCACATCCGGAAATGTCCATTCATGTGCTGGCAGCGCGTCCAGCGGCCCGAACCCGGCCACCCGGTCCAATGATTGCAGGAAATCACCGAGCGGATCGATGTCGTCCCGGTCATAGGGATAGATGCCGACGTGCGGGGTGATGCCGGGAAGCACGTGGTCGCCGGTGAAGAGCCGATCGGCGTCCTCCAGGTGCAGGCAGATGTGGCCGGGGGTGTGGCCGGGCGTGTGCACGGCCCGCAGCCGGCGCCCCGGCAGGTCCACCAGGTCGCCGTCGCGCAGCTCCCGATCGGGCGGCGCCGGCGGCGCGGGACGGCCGCCCATCGCCTCGCGCGCCTCGCCGGGATCGGCCCCCGCCCGCCTGAGCATGTCGGACTGGAACGCGTCGTGCTTGTCGCCCGCGTACTCGATCATGAGCCTGACCAGCGCCGCGTCGTCCTCGTGCATGGCGATCCAGGCGCCGGACGCCTCCCTGACCTGCCCGGCGAGCCCGGCGTGGTCGGGATGGAAATGGGTGACGACCACCCCGCGCACGGAGGCCACGTCCATGCCGAGCGCGGCCAGGCCGCCGCTGAGCGCCTCCCACGCCTCCGGGTGGTTCCATCCGGCGTCGACCAGCACCGGCCCCGCGGGTGACTCGACGGCGTAGACGAGCGTGTAGCCGAGCGGGTTGCCGGGGATCGGCACCGGCACGCTCCACACCCCGCCGCCGAGGTCCTGCGGACGTTGCTCGGTGTACGGCCTGCGTCTGGTCTTCATACGCCCCCGATCGTGTTTCCCTGCGTGACAAGTGTGCTGAAGATTCAGCCGATGCGCTCCAGGATCGTCGCCGTCGCCAGCGCCCCACCCGCGCACATCGTCACCAGCGCGGTCGCCGAGTCCGACCGCTCCAGCTCGTGCAGGGCCGTGGTGATCAGCCGCGCTCCCGTGGCGCCCACCGGGTGGCCGAGCGCGATCGCGCCGCCGTTCGGGTTGACCCGGTCGAGGTCGGGCTCGTGCACGCTCGCCCATGACAACACCACCGACGCGAACGCCTCGTTCACCTCGAACCTGTCGATGTCGCCGATCGTCATGCCGGCCGCGGCGAGCGCCTTCGCCGTCGCGTCCACGGGCCCGTCCAGGTGGTAGTACGGCTCCGCGCCGACGAGGGCCTGCGCCAGGATGCGCGCCCGGGGCCGCAGCCCGTGCCGGCGCGCCGCGCCCTCGCTCATCACCAGCACGGCCGCCGCGCCGTCGGAGATCTGGGAGGACGTGCCCGCCGTGTGCAGCGCGCCCTCCGCCACCGGCCTGAGCCCGGCCAGGCTCTCCACGGTGGTCTCGCGCAGCCCCTGGTCCCTGCGCACCTCGCCGACGGGCACGATCTCCCGCTCGAACCGCCCGTCGGCCCACGCCTTGGCCGCCAGCCGCTGCGAGCGCGCCCCGAACCAGTCGAGGCGCTCGCGCGTCAGCCCGCGCCGCCGCGCGATCCGCTCGGCCGCCGTGAACTGGTCGGGCAGGTCGATGGCCCAGTCGTCGGGGCGCGGGCTGGCGGGGCGTACGTTGCTGCCCAGCGGCGCCCGGCTCATCACCTCGACCCCGCACCCGATGCCGGTCTCGATCACGCCCGCGCTGATCAGGGCCGCCGCCAGGTGCACCGCCTGCTGCGACGACCCGCACTGCGCGTCGACCGTGGTGACGCCCGTCTGGTAGGGCAGCCCGGCGTAGAGCCACGCGTGCCGGCCGACGTGCCCGCCCTGCTCGCCCGCCTGCGTCACGCAACCGGCGAACACCTGGTCGACGGCGGCCGGCTCGAGGCCGGAGCGCCGCACCAGCCCGTTCAGCGCCGTGGCCAGAACCTGTTGCGGTTTGAGCTCGGCGAGCCAGCCCGCCCGCTTGCCGATGGGCGTGCGGACGGCCTCGACGATCACAGGTGTGCCCACTGTCGCCTCCAGAACGATGCTCTGGAGGCGACAGTAACGCGTTCTACTTTGTCGCGGAAGCCTCGGCCGGCAACGTCTCCGGCAGGCCGAACGTGTCGAACAGGCGCTTTTCGAAGAACATCCCGACGTGGCTGATGTGCTCTCCGGAGAACGTCACCACCATCAGCGCGAACTGCCGGTGGACGCCGTCCTCCAGGTGGTAGAGCGCGTAGGCCGGCTGGCCGTTGGCCGCGATCGGCACCAGCCGCAGGTCGCCCGCCTTCTCCGCCGGGCAGCGCCCCTTGACGAGCTCGACGATCGTCCGCGGCCCTTGGTACCACCCCACGAACGGCGGCATCTCCCAGATCGCGTCCGCGGTGAACAGGTGGACCAGGCTGTCGATGTCGTAGCTCTCGAACGCCGCGACGTAGCGGTCGAGCTGGTCACGCTGCTCAGGCGTCAGCGGCTCGACCGGGTCGTCCATGGTCGGCGACACCTCCTTGAGCTGGGCACGGGCCCGCTGGTGGAGGCTGTTGACGGCCGCGGTGGAGACGCCGACCGCCTCGGCCACCTCGGCCGCCTTCCACCGCAGCACGTCGCGCAGGATCACCACCGCGCGCTGCCGGGGCGGCAGGTGCTGCAGCGCGGCGATCAGCGCGAGCCTGATGCTCTCGCGCGAGGTCACGATCGCGGCCGGGTCGTCGGCGCCCGCGCCCGCCAGCGCGTCGGGCACGGGCTCCAGCCACGGCACCTCGTGGTCCTGCACCAGAGGCGCGGTGGCCTCCGTGCTCGGCGCCCCGAGGCCCGTGGGCAGCGGCCGCCTGCCGCGGCTCTCCAGCGCGGTCAGGCAGGTGGTGGTGGCGATGCGATAGAGCCACGTACGCAGCGAGGAGCGACCCTCGAAGCCGTCGTAGGCGCGCCACGCGCGGAAGTACGTCTCCTGGACGAGGTCCTCGGCGTCGTGCACCGAGCCCATCATCCGGTAGCAGTGCGCCAGCAGCTCGCGCCGCATCGGATCAGCCTGCCGAAGGAAGTCTTCGTTCGTCGGCTTGTCGGTCATACCTCCCTGTATAAACGGCGCCACTGACATAACGGCGATTTCTTTACCATCGGCCCGCCGAATCGGGTGGAACAATCATGAATCGACAGGGAAACCACCACCGGTCGGCGGGCCCAGGGCGCGCTCCGTAACGGTGGCGCGCCACCGAAGGGTCAGCGGGCGTTTCCTGGAGGGCGGCCGGCCGGCGACGGCGGGTGGCCGGCCACGGCGGAGCCGTAAAGGATCTCAGATGCCGGCGAGCAGCCTGGTTGCGGCGGTCTCTATGCGGCGCTGGATCTGGTCGTACGTGCGCCGCCCGCGCAACATCTCCAGCAGCTCCTGCACCCACACGCTCGCCAGCGACCCCGCGAGGTCGAGCTGCTCCTCGCCGGCATCCTCGATCGGCAGGCCGTCGGCCGCGACGCGCAGCAGCAGCCCCGTCATCCGGTCGCCGAACGGGGTCTGCACCTCGGCCATGATCAGGGAACGGATGAGCGCGTCGGCCAGCTCGGGCTCGCGCATGAGGCCGCGGGTCGCCCGCATCAGCACGTCGACCGCGCGGCTCGCCGGGGTGGCGGCGCCGGGCGGGCGCCGCTCGATGCTGCTCTCCAGCAGGTCGATCTCCTCGCCGACCACCGCCACGACGAGATCCATCTTGGACGGGAAATAGCGGTAGAGCGTGCCGAGCGCCACGCCCGCGCGCTCGGCCACCGTGCGCATCTGCATGGCCTCGACCCCGCCGCGCGAGGCCAGCGCCGCCGCGGCCTGGACGATGCGCTTGCGGCGCTGGTGCTGGCTGCGACTACGGACGCTGTGCCCGCCAGGGGCGGGGTGGCTGTCGGTGGCCCCGTCGTGTGCCCCGTCGGCGTCGCCGGAGGGCGCAGGGGGCGTCGCGTGCGTGGTACGCATGAGAACACGTTATCTGACTTCTCGATGGCGCGGCTTGTTACTCACGGGTTACAAACTTGCCGTATAGCCCCATGTCTATGGGGTTACAGGCGTATATCCCGACTTATTGGGATTGGTGACTACTGGACAGATATTAGAATCTGTTCTAGTTTGCGATTCGTCTGACCTAGCGCTTGCTGGAGGAGCGATGATCGCGGACACGCTCGCGTCCCTGCTTCTCGCCCGGGCCGACGACGACCGGCCGGGGCTCATGGCGGTGGTCCTCCAGGCACGCCACCAGCGCCGCCGCCTGCCGGGCCGTGGGGCGCAGCAGGAATCGGAACGACCTGCGCACACCCCACCCCCCCATCACGCTCGGTAACGAAACCACCCGATACCGGCCGGCGCCGACAAAACCAGGAAGGACATCCGTGACACGCAGACCTGACAGGTCAGGACACGCTCGGGCCTTGGCGGCCCTCCCGCTCCCTATCCCCCCGCCTCCTCAAGGCCGACGGTCCCCTCGGGAGACTCTGATGGATTTCAATCTGGACGAGACGCAGCAGGATCTGCAGAAACTGGCGGCCGAGGTCCTGGCCAGGGAAGGGGACGAGGACCGGCTCTGGCAGGCCGGGCTCATGGGCGTGTGCGTCCCCGAGGCGGCGGGCGGGGCCGGGCTCGGCCCGGTGGAGATGGCCGTGGTGCTGCGCGAGGTGGGGGCGCGGGCAGCACCTGTCCCCGCGCTCGCCACGTTGGTGAGCACGCTGGCCCTCGCCCGCTATGGCACCCCTGACCAGCAGCGTCGCGTCACCCGGGCCACCGTCGCGCTCCGCGAGCCCGGCCGCGCCCTGTCCGATCCGCCCGTGACGGCCGCGCGCCGGGCCGGCCGCGCGCCGGACGACGGGACCGGCGCGACGGTTTCGCCCGGTGCGCCGGACGACGTGAGGGACATGATGGCTTCTCCCGGTGCGGGCGATAACGGGTGGGTGCTGACGGGGCGGAAGGTGTCGGTGCCCCATCCCAGTTCGGCGGTGCTGGTCGCCGCCGACGAAGGGCTGTTCCTGGTCGAGGCTCCCTCCGGCGGCGCACGGCCAGGGGCGTCCGGCGGCGCATGGGCAGGGGCGTCCGGCGGGGTGCCCGGGGCCGGGGCGCGTGGGATGGAGATGATCCCCGAGTTCGCCTCCACCGGCGAGCCGGCGGCCACCCTCGTGCTCGACCGGACCCCGGCCGAGCGGGTGGGCGGGCCGGAGGCGGTGGACGGGACCAGGCGGCTGTTCACGGCAGCGGTCGCCGCCCAGGCCGCCGGCGTCCTCGCGGGGGCGCTGGAGCTGACCACGTCGTACGTCAGGACGCGCCGGCAGTTCGGCCGGGCGCTGGCCGAGTTCCAGGCGGTGACCATGCAGATCGCCGACGTCTACATCGCGGGAAGAGCGCTCGACGTGGCCGTGTGGTCGGCGGCGTGGCGGCTGGGGGAGGGGCTGCCGGCCGACCAGGACCTGGCGCTGGCCGCGTACCACGCCGGCGAGGCCGTCAAGGCGCTCCACACCTGCCAGCACCTGCACGGAGGGCTCGGACTCGACGTGACCTACCCGCTGCACCGCTACTTCGCGCAGGCCAAGCACCTGTCCCACCTGCTCGGCGGCGCCGACGCCCAGCTCGACCTGATCGGAGCGCTCGTCTGATGCTGATCGACCTCACTCCTCCGCAGCGCGCGCTCCGGGACGAGTTGCGCGAGTATTTCCAGGGCTGCCTGACCGCCGAGGACCGCAGGAAGATCGCCGCGGACCCGTTCGGCGAGACGTACATGGAGCACTGCCGCAACCTCGGCCGCGACGGCAAGCTCGGCCTCGGCTGGCCCGAGGAGTACGGCGGTGGCGGCTACGGCCCTCTGGAGCAGCAGATCTTCGCCAACGAGATCGCGCGGGCGGGCGTGCCGTACCCGATCATCACGGTGCAGACCGTCGGGCCCACGCTCATGCAGTACGGGACGCGGGAGCAGAAGGACTTCTTCCTGCCGCGCATCCTCGCCGGTGAGTGCCACTTCGCCATCGGCTACAGCGAGCCGGAGGCGGGCACCGACCTGGCCTCCCTGCGGACCACGGCGGTGCTCGACGGCGACCACTACGTCGTCAACGGGCAGAAGGTCTTCACCAGCGGCGCGCACTACGCGCAGTACATCTGGCTCGCCGCCCGTACGAACCCCGAGGCCAGGAAGCACAAGGGCATCACCATGATGATCGCCGCCACGGACGACCCCGGCTTCTCGTGGACGCCGATCGTGACCATGGACGGCCGCCACCACACCAACGCCACCTACTACTCTGACGTGCGCGTCCCCGTGACCATGGTGGTCGGCGAGGTGGACCGCGGCTGGGACCTGATCGTCAACCAGCTCAACCACGAACGCGTCACCCTGGGCCCCGCTGGGAACCTCGGCCAGACCTACGACCGTTTCCTCGCCTGGGCCCGCCGTACGGGCCTGGCCGACCATCCGGACGTACGGCGCGCGCTGGCCAGGGTGTGGGCGGCGTTCCGCACCAACGAGCTGCTCAACTGGCAGGTCGCGGCGAACATGGACCTCGGCTGGCTGGGGGCTCCCGACGCGTCGGCCACCAAGATCTACGGCTCGGAGCGGATGCAGGAGGCGGGCAGGATCGTCGGCGACACCCTGGCCAGGTACGGCGACCCGTCCGACCCGGAGACGGCCGAGCTGCTCGAACGCGTGGACCACGGGGTCAAGGGCGCGGTGGTGCTGACGTTCGGCGGCGGGGTGAACGAGGTGCAGCGGGAGCTGATCGCGATGCTCGGCCTGGGCCTGCCGAGGCCCCCGCGATGAGCGACCCGCGACCCGGGACCCGCGCTCCCGCGATAGGCGAGGACGAGCTGCACGAGCTCGCGGGCAAGCAGGCGGCGCTGGGCGAGGTGCGCGGCGCCCCGGCCCCCGACCCCGTGAACGAGCCCATGATCCGGCACTGGCTGGCCGCCATGGGCGACGCCAACCCGGCCTACCTGGACAAGGGCCTGGCCCCGCCCGCGATGGCGCAGGTGTGGACCATGCGGGCCCCGCGGGCCAAGGACCGCTCGCCGGTGGACGACCTGCTGGCCGCACTCGACGCCGCCGGCTACACGGGCGTGGTGGCGACGAACTGCGAGCAGACCTACCACCGCTACGCGCGCCTGGGGGAACGGCTGACGCCCGCCACCAGGTTCACGGACCTGGCGGGCCCCAAACGGACCGCGCTCGGCGTGGGCTACTTCGCCACCTGGAACGTCACCTGGTACGGCGACGGCGACGAGCCGGTGGCGGAGATGCTCTTCCGCGTGCTCAAGTTCCGGCCGCGGGAGGGCGCCCGCGAGGAGCGGTCCCCGTACCCGCTCCAGCCGGCGATCAACCAGGACACGGCCTTCTTCTGGGAGGGCGTGAAGATCGGCGAGCTGCGCATCCAGACCTGCGCCGACTGCGGGCGGTTACGCCACCCGCCGGGCGCCCTGTGTCCCCGCTGCCGCTCCTCCCGCCTCACCTACACGGTCGCGAGCGGCCTCGGGACCCTCTACAGCTACGCCGTCCACCACCATCCGCCGGTGCCCGGCCGCGAGACCCCGTTCGTGGTGGGCGTGGTGGAGCTGCCGGAGGGCGTACGGATCGTCGGCAACGTCGTGGACTGCCCGACCGGGCAGGTGGAGATCGGCATGGCGCTGCGCGTGACGTACCGGCCGATGGACGACCGGCTCGTCCTTCCGATGTGGGCCCCGGAGGAGCCGTGATGCGAACGCTGACAGCGGACGAGGTCGAGGCCGGTTCCGGGCTGCCGGAGTCGTCGATCGACCTCACGCCCACCGTGGTCGTCTCGACCGCCCTGGCCACCATGGACCTCACCCCGGTGCACCACGACCGGGACCGGGCCCGCGCCCAGGGCTCGAAGGACATCTTCCTCAACATCCTGACCACCATGGGCCTGGTCGAGCGGTACGTCACCGACTGGGCGGGTCCCGAGGCCGTCATCAGGGGCATCGACGTCAAGCTCGGCGTCCCCGCGTACGCGGGGGACCGCCTGAGCTTCACCGGGACGGTCGTGTCGCGCGAGGGCGGCCACGTCACGGTCGAGGTGCGCGGCGAGGTGAGCCTGGGCTTCCACGCCACCGCCACCGTCTCCCTGATCCTCCCCCCAGCCGGTTGAACCAGAAGGAGCAGGCGTTGTCACGAACGAGCGCCGCCATCGCGGGCATCGGCGCCACCGAGTTCAGCAAGAAGTCGGGACGGTCGGAGTTGCGGCTCGCCGCCGAGGCCGTGCTGTCGGCGCTGGACGACGCCGGACTGTCACCCGGCGACGTGGACGGACTGGTGACCTTCACCCAGGACGCCAACCAGGAGATCGCCGTCGCCAGGGAGACCGGCGTCGGCGAGCTGACGTTCTTCTCCCGCGTCGACTACGGAGGCGGCGCGGCCTGCGGGACCGTGGCGCACGCCGCCATGGCCGTGGCGACGGGGATGGCCCGTACGGTGGTGTGCTACCGCGCCTTCAACGAGCGTTCGGGACGCCGCTTCGGCCAGCCGAACGCACAGGTGGGCGGCGAACCCTCCTCGCAGGGGCTGGAGATGAGCTGGCACGTGCCGTTCGGGTTGATGACCCCGGCGGCCTGGGTGGCCATGTTCGCGCAGCGCTACCTGCACGTCCACGGCGCGACTTCCGAGGACTTCGGCCGGGTCGCGGTGGCCATGCGCCGGCACGCGGCCACCAACCCGGCCGCCTGGTTCTACCAGCGGCCCATCACGCTGGAGGAGCACCAGGCGTCGAGGTGGATCGTCGAGCCGCTGCACCTGCTCGACTGCTGCCAGGAGAGCGACGGCGCGGTGGCGCTCGTCGTGACCAGCGCGGAGCGCGCCCGCGACCTGCGCCGTTCCCCGGCGGTCATCACCGCGGCGGCCCAGGGCGCGGGCGCGGACCAGATGATGATGACGAGCTACTACCGGGACGACATGACCGGCCTTCCCGAGATGTCCGTCGTCGGCCGGCAGCTCTGGGAACAGTCCGGCCTGACGCCCCAGGACATCCGGACCGCCATCCTGTACGACCACTTCACCCCGTTCGTGCTCACCCAGCTGGAGGAGCTCGGCTTCTGCGGCCGCGGCGAGGCGCCGGAGTTCCTCAGGGACGGGGGCATCGAGCTGGACGGCCGCCTGCCGGTCAACCCGCACGGCGGGCAGCTCGGCGAGGCGTACATCCACGGCATGAACGGCATCGCGGAGGCGGTGCGCCAGATCAGGGGCACCGCCGCCAACCAGCTCACCGGCGTCACGAACGTCCTCGTCACGGCGGGAACGGGCGTGCCCACCAGCGGTCTCATCCTGTCCGCGGGCTGACCCGCCGGCCCGGGTGGCCGGCGGGTCTCAGCCGTTGAAGATCGGCATGGAGAAGAAGACGATCATCGCGATCGCCACGCACATCAGGAACCCGACCAGCTCCCAGGCCCAGTCGTGGTGGCGTTCCCTGCGGCGCCGCGCCTTCTGCGGCCCGACCGGTGCCGGACGCCGTTTCGGCGCGGGCCTGGCCCGCACAGGACGCGGCGCCAGCACGGACGCCTCGCTACCGGAAGCCTCGCGACGGGACGCCTCGCGAGCGGGCGGCTCCCCGGCGCGGACTTCCTTGCTCAGAGGGTCCTTCTGCAGGTCAGGCAGCCGATAGACCGGCTCGGACGGCTTGGCGGGCCCGGTGGGCGGCGTGGGCGCGGCGGCCGGTCCCGCGGCGGCCTTCCCTCCGGTCCTGGTACGCGGCCGGAACAGCGGCGCGGCCTCCCGCACCTCGTCCTCCCCCCGCGGCGGCGGGACCGCACGGACCGGACCCTTGTGGACGAGGACGTCCCCGGTCATGTACGGGTCGGGCGCGTCCTTGGGCAGGATCACGTCGCCCGTCGCGAACGGCCCGGGACCGTCGGGCTCGGGAGCGGCCATGAAGAACGGTCGTTCCCCCGCCGGCGAGGAGGACGGCCAGGGGCCGCCGAGCGGATCCCTGAGCGGCCTGATGGAGCCCAGCGGGTCGCGCAGCCGATGGTGATCGTCGGTGGACTCGCGGAACTTGGGCATCGGGGCGGTGGTCGCGTCGTGCTCCGGCACCTGCGCCGGCGAGGGCGGCGTCAGCAGCTCGGCGGGGAAGATCACCGTGCTGGTGGCGGGATCCGCTTCGGCCAGTGGCTGCGGCCACATCGGCGGGCTGGGCCAGCGCGGCTTCACGAACAGCGGCCCGGGAGCCGCGGAACGGGAGCCTGCGAAGTGGATGCGCAGCGCGCCGGGCGGCTGCGGCCACGGCAGGCGGCCGAGCACGTCGTGCAGCGGCGCCACGTGCAGCGCGCCGTAGACGTCCGCCACCGGCTTGGGCACGCGGAGCCCGGTCGCGGCCAGTGCCGTGCCGAGCGCTTCCCTGAACCGGTTCGCGGCCGCCACGGTGAGCTCGTCGGCGGTGTCGGGCGCGAGGTCCAGCACCCACGCGAGCTCGGCCCTGCTCAGCCCGCACACCGCGGACAGGACCAGCACCTCGCGCTGGTGGGGGCGCAGCTCGCGCAGGACGCGCTCGACGAGGGCGGTGGCCGGGTCGATGAGCGGGTCGACGGCGGGCGGGGAGTAGACGATGTCCCGCCGGTGGATCTCGCGGCGGGCGAACGCGTAGAGAGCTGCGCGGGGCGGCTGGGCGACCGGAACCCCGGTCAGCACGGCAACCAGGACATCGGACGCTGAGCCGAGGTCGCCGAGCTGGTCAGCGCAGTACGCGAACAGCCCCGCGGCATGACGGTCGTAGAGCTCTGCGATCAGTTCGGCGCGGGGGCGCTGATCGGTGAGCGGCTGGGACACGGGCCGATCCTCTTGCTGTGGGCCGACGCTGAGGGTGAGGGTGCGCGTCAGGAGATTGTTGTGGTAATCATGCCAACCCGGATGGTCCGGCGCACTACCAGATGCAGATTTCGGGTAAATATCCCTGGTCAGTGAAACGCTTAAGCCCGCCCCGATGGGGACAGAGCGGGCCGGATCGCCGTAGTGTGTGGGTTCAAGAGATCATGCGGCGGTCGTGGGGGGGGGGGGGGGGGCCCCGCCCCCCCCCCCCCCCCCCCCCCCCCCCCCCCCCCCCCCCCCCCCCCCCCCCCCCCCCCCCCCCCCCCCCCCCCCCCCCCCCCCCCCCCCCCCCCCCCCCCCCCCCCCCCCCCCCCCCCCCCCCCCCCCCCCCCCCCCCCCCCCCCCTCCCCCCCCCCCCCCCCCCCCCCCCCCCCCCCCCCCCCCCCCCCCCCCCCCCCGGCGCCGGCCCGCCGTCCTGTCAGAAGGGGCCGGTGAGCTCGCCCAGCTTGTCGGTCAGCTGCAGGTTGGCCGCGTAGTCGACCGGGACCGCGATCACGGACACGACGTCGTCGGCCAGCGCCTTGCGCAGCGTGGGCAGCAGCTCGCCGGCGCTGGTCACGCGGTGGCCGCGGGCTCCGAAGCTCTCGGCGTACGTGACGAAGTCGGGGTTGCCGAACGCGACGTGGGAGTCGCGCCCCAGCTCCAGGTCCATCTTCCACTCGATCAGGCCGTAGGCGTCGTCCACCCACACCAGCACCACGAACGGGATCCGCTCGCGCACGGCGGTCTCCAGCTCCTGGGAGTTCATCAGGAACGCCCCGTCCCCGGTCGCGGCCAGCACCTTGCGCTCAGGGTGGGCCAGCTTGGCCGCCAGCGCGCCCGGCACCGCGAAGCCCATGGACGACAGCCCGTTGGAGACCAGCATCGTGTTCGGCTCGTAGGTCGGGTACATGCGGGCCATCCACATCTTCACCGCGCCGGTGTCGGCCAGCACGATGTCGTCGCGGCCCATGGCCTCGCGTATGTCGGCGACGATCCTGCGCGGCGACAGCGGGAACGCGCCCTCGGCACGCCCCTGCGCCAGCTCCTCGCCGATCATGCGGCGGATCTTCTGGCCGGTGCCGTTCATCTCGAACCGCCGGTGCACGGCGTCGCCGAGCGCGTCCAGCGAGCGCGAGACGTCGCCGTGCACCCCTACCGCCACGGGGTAGTGGTCGTCCACCTCGGCGGGGAACCGGTGAATATGGATGATCTTCTTGTCGCGCAGCGGGTTGATCTTGACGGGGTCGAACTCCTGCAGCTCGTACCCGACGCTGATCAGCACGTCCGCCTCGTCGAAGCCGAAGTTCACGTAGTCGTGGCGCATGAACCCCACCGCCCCCAGCGCGTGCCGGTGGTCGTCGGGGAAGACGCCCTTGCCGTTGAACGTGGTGGCCACCGGCAGCCCGAGCTGTTCGGAGAAGCGCACCAGAGCCTGCGAGGCGCCCGCCCTGGTCGCGCCGTGGCCGGCCAGCACGATGGGCCGGCGGGCGCCGTCGAGCACCTCGGCGGCGCGGGCGATCTGCGCGGCCGAGGGATCCTGCGGGCGTACGACGTTCACCGGGAGCGGGGCCAGGCCGTCGGGGATCGGCGCCGACTCGACGTCCTCGGGGATCGCCAGGTAGACGGCGCCGGGCCGCTCGGTCTGCGCGGTCTTGAACGCCTTGCGGATCATCTCGGGCAGCGCCTGCGGCGACGGCACCAGCTCCGCCCACTTGGTGATCGGCCTGAACAGCGAGACCAGGTCGACCACCTGATGCGACTCCTTGTAGATGCGGTCGAGCCCCACCTGGGCGGTGATCGCCACCACCGGCGTGCTGTTGGTGGTGGCGTCGGCCACGCCGAGTTGCAGGTTGATCGCGCCAGGGCCGAGCGTGGCCGACGCCACGCCGGGCCTGCCGGTCAGCCTGCCGTAGATCTCCGCCATGAACGCCGCGCCCTGCTCGTGACGTACGAGGACGTAACGGATGGAGGAGTCGTGGAGCGCGTCGACGAAGTGGATGTTCTCCTCACCGGGGATGCCGAAGACGTATTCGACGCCCTCCGCCTCCAGTGCCTGCACGATCAGCTGGGCGGCGACGGCCTGCCGGGACATGGGAAACGCCTCTTTTCATGAAGACTGCGTTCCTCGACAGCACCGGGAGACCCCGGTTCATTCCAGCCTGGCCACCCCTTCGAGCAGCCGGTCGACGTCGGAGCGGTCGTTGTAGTGCACCAGGCCCGCGCGCACCGCGCCGCCCGACTCGCGGATGCCGAGTGCGCCGGTCAGCTCCCAGGCGTAGTTGTGGCCGTTCCACACGTTCACGCCGAGCCTGGCCAGGTGCTCGGCCACCTGGCGCGGGGTGTGGCCGGCCACGTTGAAGTAGGCGGTGGCGGTGCGCCTGGCGGGCTTGCCGTACATGGTGACGTGCGGCATCGTCTCCAGCCCTTCGACCAGCACCTGGAACAGGGCCAGCTCGTGCTCCTCCGCCGCGGCCATCGAGGCGAGCAGGCGCTCGCGGCGGTTCCCCGTGCCGGGGACCATGGAGGCCAGGTGGTCCACGGCCGCCGTGACCCCGTCCAGGTCGGCGAACGCGGCCGTGCCCGTCTCGAACCGCTCCGGCACGGTGTCGGCCGAGGAGGCCAGCTTGTCCGGCCTGATGGTCTCCAGCAGCGCCGGGTCCGCCACCACCGCGCCGATGTGCGGTCCCGACCACTTGTACGCGCTCGTGGCGTAGAAGTCGGCGCCCAGCGCCCGCATGTCCACCGGGCCGTGCGGGGTGGCGTGCACGCCGTCCACGTACGTCAGCGCGCCCGCCCGGTGCGCCAGCTCGGCGATCGCGGGCACGTCGGGGCGGGTGCCGAGGATGTTGCTCGCCGCCGTCACCGCCACGACCCTGGTGCGCTCGCCGATCAGGCTCTCGTACTGCTCGACCGGCAGTTCCCCGGTGACCGGGTCCACCTCGGCCCAGCGCACGGTGGCGCCGGTCTGGGTCCAGGGGCGCACGTTGGCGTCGTGGTCGAGCCTGGAGACCACGACCTCGTCGCCGGGGCCGGCGACGGCCCTGGCCAGGCGGTAGGTGAGCGTGGTCATGTTCGGGCCGAGGATGACGCCGTCCGGATGGCCGCCGACCAGGTCGGCCACGGCGGCGCGGCAGGCGGCGACGATGGCGTCGGAGCGGTGGCTGGCGGGGAAGGCGCCGCCGACGTTGCCGATCCCGGTCCGGTATGCGGTGGAGATGGCGTCGATCACCGATTGCGGCGTCTGCGTGCCGGCGGCTCCGTCAAGATAGGCGTAGCCGTCGGAGAGTGCGGGATAGGTGGCGCGTACCGTTTTGATAGGGAAAGGCATGGTATGTAGATGCTCAGCCTCGGAGACCTCAATCGTGCCGCGCCGACGCGTCAGCACCTTCTTGTGCTGTCATGCGAAGAACGCGGCGCCGTACGGGCCTGGCCGCCGGGCAGGGAGCTGAAGAGGTCTGCGGATCTCGCGGGAAGGGGGCTGGACGACGTGCCGAACGCGCCCTTGACGTGGGTGGCCGGACTGTCCGGGCGGAGGTTCGACGGATGCCCCAGCTGACCGCCCTGGACGCGCAGTTCCTGCACTTCGAGACGGCCACGAACATCGCCAACATCGCGGGCCTGGCCATCCTCGACGGCGACCTCCACCGCGCCGACCTGCAGGCCCTCCTCGAACAACGGCTCCCGTACGTGCCCGCGCTGCGCCGCAAGCTGGCCCCGGTGCCGCTGGGGCTCGACCACCCGTACTGGATGCAGGAGGACGATCTCGACCTCGACTACCACGTGCGCGAGATCGGCCTGCCGCCGCCCGGCGACGAGCGGCAACTCGCCGAGCAGGTCTCGCGGCTGCACGCCCGCCGGCTCGACCGGCGCCGGCCGCTGTGGGAGATCTATCTCATTCACGGGCTGGCCGGCGGCCGCATGGGCCTCTACACGAAGATCCATCACGCGGCCGTGGACGGGGTGGGCGGCGCCGACGTGCTGGCCGCGCTGCTCGACACCGGCCCCCGGCCCGCGCCGCCGCCCGAGGCCGAGCCCGAACGCGACGCCCCGCCTCCCGGGCAGGCGGAGATGCTGGCGCGCGGCGTGGCCAGGCTGGCCGGCAACCCCGCGCACGCCGTGCGGTTCGCGTCCATGGCCGTCCCCTACCTGGACGAGATCCCCGTCGTGTCCGCGCTCCCCGGCGCCCGGTTCGTCTCCGGGCTGGCCCGCAGGCTGGCCGGCGCCCGGCAGGTTCCCGACCTGCCGACGCTGCCCGTGCCCAGGACGCCCTTCAGCGGTCCCGTGTCGGAGCACCGGCGCTTCGCGTACGTGTCGCTGCCGCTGGACGAGCTCAAGCAGGTGCGCAAGGCGTTCGGCGTCACCGTCAACGACGTGGTCATGGCCGTGTGCGCGGGAGCGCTGCGCGGGTGGCTGGCCGCGCACGGGGGCGTCCCGAGCCAGCCGCTGGTGGCGGGGGTGCCGTTCTCGTTGCGGGACGCCGGGGCCGAGGGGCCCGGCAACCAGGTGACGATCATGACGGCTCCGCTGGCCGTGCACGTCGCCGACCCCGCCGACCGGCTGCAGCACGTGCGGCAGGCCATGCGGCGGCTCAAGGACCGGTTCTCGCCGGCGTCCGCGCGGTGGTTGCGCGAGTTCAGCGAGTCGATGCCCGCCGCTCTCATGGGCCTGGCCTCCCGCTCGGCGTTCGCCCTGCTCGGGCAGGCCGCCCCGCCGATCAACCTGATCGTCTCGAACGTGCCGGGACCCCAGTTCCCCCTGTACGTGTGCGGGGCCCGGCTGCTGCACCACTATCCGGTCTCCGTGATCTCGGACGTGAGCGGCGGCGTCAACATCACGGCCTTCTCCTACGACGGCTCGCTCGACATCGGCGTCGTCACCGACCGCGCGATGGTGCCCGACGCCTGGGAACTGGCCGGATACCTGCGGGACGCCCTGGCCGACCTGCGCGACGCGGAAGCCGGCGTGCCGCGATGACGCCTGCGCTTCCCGGATGATCCTCGATCGCCCCGCTCGCGGCGGTCTGATCGCGCGACAAGTCAGATGACCGGAATGTTCGGCAAGCACCGGGCCGGGTCGCCGCTATCCCGCCCGTGACGGTGCGGCGGCGGTGAAGGAGATCCACACGTCAGGGCGAACGTCGGGCCGGTTCGGGACGGGCCGGCGTTCCTCGGTCCACGCGTCGCCGGCGACGTCGGTGGCGACGCGCCGCCAGAACGCGACGGCCGCCGTGTTGGCGTCCTGGAAGGCGATCTCCCAGGGGCCGGGGTGCCGGGAGATCACCTCCCGTACGACGGTCATCCCGATCCCGGACCGCCGTGCGCCGCGTACCACGAAGAAGGCGTTCAGCACGCGGGCGGGGCCGGACAGCGCCCGCACGAAGGAGAAGCCGAGCGGCCGGTCGCCGCTGGTGAACAGGTAGGCCGCCCAGTCGTCGTCCTCGAGCGCCGAGCGCAGCCGCTCGCCGTGGTAGGTGGCGTCAGGGCTGGGCAGCCCGCCCTGGAACTTCGCCATGTCGTGGCGGAACATGAGCCAGAGGCGCTCGACGGCGGGGTGGTCGGCGGCGCTCACGGGCCGCACGGTTGCCTGAAGAATCGTCATACAAGCATTTTCCGGCCGGGAGCAACCTCCGGCCGGAAAGATAAATCTAGCAGATCCCATCTCGGTCGGCGGCGGCATGAGAGGTGCGGCCGGAGCCGTGAGCGGCCGTCAGGCGCGCCCGTGCCGCGGCAGCAGCAGGCTGACCAGCGCGATGGCCAGGCCGAGCCCGGCCGCCATGAGGAAGACCAGGTCGTAGCCGGCGGCGAGGGCGTCCGGGGTGCCTTCGGAGCCCTCTGCCGCGGCTGTGGCGCCCGCGGCCGTCGCCAGCACGGCCAGGCCCGCCGCGACCGTGGCGGAGCTCCCCGGCATCCTCAGGGCTCTGGTCGGCAACGTGGACGCGAAAGACCGCCGCCCGCACGGCTCTGGCGCGCTCTGACGGCGCGCGTCCGACGGGCCGCCGCATGGTGGGGCGTGATCCGGCGGATGCGGGGGCGCCGGTGGCGCAGGCGCCTGCTTCTGAAGGTGGCCGGCTACGCCGGCCGGCGGACGGCGTAGCCGCCGATGGCGGGTTCGAGGAGGTCGAAGACGCGCCGCGCGGCCTCCGCCAGCGCCCCGGCGATCTCGTCGTCGTCCTGTCCGGCCAGGGTGCGGCGCTGCAGCTCGCGGAAGAGCAGCCGGTCGGCCGCCGCGAGCTGTGCCGCCACGGCCCGCGCGACGACCGTGTCCCCCTCGATGTCCCCCTCGACGTCCCCTTCGACGCCGGCGGCGGGCGTCCCGCCCTGGGACTCTCCGGCGGTCTCCTCGCCACCGTGGACGGCCGCCCTGGCCGCGGTGTCGTACGACGTCCTGGCGGCTTCCGGGGTGCCGGCCGTGGCGGACTCGTCGGGGGCCGCCGCGTGCGTCTCCGCGGCGAGCGCGCCGGCGAGGGCCTCTTCACGCTGGTCGTGCAGGTCGCGCAGCCGGGTCACCAGAGTCGGGCTGCCGGCGACCATCCGGGCGAAGTCGCGTCCGGTGAAGCCGATGACCGGGTCACGCTGTTCCAGCGCGTGCGCATATGCTCGACGTACCGCGCCCAGCGCCGACTCCCCAGGTGGGCGCCGGGCGACCGCCTCCGCCAGGCCCGCCACGAACGCCTCGTGGTGGTCCAGGGCCAGATCCTCTTTACGGGGGAAGTAATTGGTGACGGTCATCTTGGCCACTCTGGCGGCGCCGGCGATGTCGGCGATCGTCGTGCGGTCGAAGCCACGTTGCAGGAACAGTTGGGTAGCGTGGTCGGAGATGGCCCGCCTGGTCTCGCGCTTCTTCTGTTCCCTCAATCCCAAGGTGTCGATGCTCATAGCCGCAGTCTCTCACAGATTTTTAGGTGCGACCTATATTTAGGCTTGCTTCAAGAGGAGTATGTACCTAATGTTAGGCGTTACCTAAGTTTAGGTTGCCGTCCATCCTACCCAACGCGAGCGAGGAGAGTGTTTTGTCCCAAGCAGCAGAGGTTCTCGAGCTGGACGAAAGCGTCGCCGACAGTGGCAGCGCCATCGGCGCCGACTCGGTCAAGACCTACCTGAAAGAGATCGGGCGGGTGCCGCTGCTCACCGCCGAGCAGGAGATCGAGCTGGCCAAACGCATCGAGGCCGGGCTGTTCGCCAGAGAGCGGCTCGACACCGAGCCCGACCTTCCCGGCGAGCTCCGCGCCGACCTGGAGTGGATCGCCGCGGACGGCACGCGGGCCAAGCAGCGCATGCTGGAGGCCAACCTCCGGCTGGTCGTCTCCATCGCCAAGCGCTACACCGGTCGCGGCATGCTCTTCCTCGACCTGATCCAGGAGGGGAACCTCGGCCTGATCCGGACGATCGAGAAGTTCGACTACCGGCTCGGCTACAAGTTCTCCACCTACGCCACGTGGTGGATCAAGCAGGCGATCACCCGCGCCATGGCCGACCAGGCCCGCACGATCCGCATTCCCGTCCACATGGTGGAGCTGATCAACAAGGTGGCGCGGGTGCAGCGGCGCCTGCAGAGCGACCTCGGCCGCGAACCCACGCCGGAGGAGATCGCCAAGGAGAGCGAGCTCGAGGTGAGCCGCGTCATCGAGGTGCAGGGCTACGGTCGCGAGCCCATCTCGCTGCACACGCCGCTCGGCGAGGAGGGCGACAGCGAGTTCGGCGACCTCATCGAGGACACCGAGGCGGTCTCCCCGGCCGACGCGGTGTCGTTCACGCTGCTCCAGCAGCAGCTGCACGCCCTGCTCGACCAGCTCTCCGAGCGCGAGGCGGGCGTGATCAGCATGCGCTACGGCCTGGCCGACGGCAAGCCGCGCACGCTCGACGAGATCGGGCGCGTCTACGGCGTCACCAGGGAGCGGATCCGGCAGATCGAGGCCAAGACGATGTCCAAGCTCCGCCATCCGTCCCGCTCGCTGGCGCTGCGCGACTACCTGAGCTGACCGTTCACCTGGCGCACGAGGTTCCGGAGAGAAAGGCTGCGCAAACGGGAACTCAAGACTGTCGCCACAGCCCCTTGGATGTTGCTGTGAGTGACCTAGATTCCCAGGCGTGAAACGCTCCCGTTCGAGCCTCGTCCACCAAGTGACGTACGCGTTCAAGAACCCGCGCAAGATCCTGCCCCACGTGAGGCGGCTCGCCCGCGACACCTGGTTCAGGCTGCGTACCCGCGACCACGTCGCCTACTACCGTGCCGTCATGAAGTCCGACACCGCGCGAGACCCCGAGGGCGCGGTCGGCTCACACACGCACCGCCGGTGGCTGGCGCTGGGCCGTATGCAGTTCGACTACCTCGTCGAGCACGGGCTGAAGCCGGAATGCCGGATGCTGGAGATCGGCTGCGGCAACCTGCGGGCCGGTCACCTGTTCATCGACTACCTGCACACCGGCAACTACTACGGCATCGACATCTCGCCCGACATCCTCATGGCGGCCCAGGACACCCTCGCCGAACACGGGCTGGGCGACAAGCTCCCGCACCTCACCCCCGTACGCGACCTGCGCTTCGCCTTCCTGCCCGACGAGCACTTCGACGTCGTCCACGCGCACAGCGTCTTCTCCCACTCGCCGCTCGACGTGATCGAGGAGTGCTTCGCCCACGTCGGCCGCGTCATGAAACCCGGCGGATGGTTCGACTTCACCTTCGACCGGACCGAAGGCAAGGAGCACCAGGTGCTGCGGGAGGACTTCTACTACCGCACCGAGACCCTGATCGCGCTGGCCGCCAAGCACGGGCTGCAGGCGAGGTTCATGGACGACTGGGAACGCCTGCCGCACAAGCAGTCGAAGATCCGCGTCACCCGGCGGGCCGCCGCCTCCTAGCCGCACGGCGGAAAACGACCTGCGTGCGCGCGGTGGTCTGGCCTAGCCTGTGGCGCGTGAAAGACGTCCGGTCGCTGCCCAAAGCCCATCTGCACGTTCACCTGGAGAGCACCGTACGCCCTGAGACCGTGCGCGACCTGGGCGGCACACCCGGACACGGCGGCGTGTTCCGCGACTTCAGGGAGTTCGCCGACCAGCGGGCGCGGGTGCGCGCGCTGCTGCGCACGGCCGAGCACTTCCGGCGCGTCGCGGTGGAGTTCTGCGCGGACGAAGCCGCGCAGGGCACCCGCTACGCCGAGGTGACCTTCACCGCCGCCTCCCACGGGGAGCGGGTGGGCAAGCCGGAGATGCCGCTGGAGGCGGTGCTCGACGGGCTGGACGAGGGCAGGGCCCGCTACGGCATCGAGTGCCAGGTGCTGCTCGACCACTCCAGGCGACGGCCGGTGGAGCGGCTGTGGAGCACGTACAAGCTGGCCACCCGCTACGACAACGTGATCGGCATGGGGCTGGCGGGCGACGAGAGCCATCCGCTGGCGCCGTTCGCCGAGGTGCTCGACGCGGCCAGGGACGCGGGGCTCCATCTCGTCCACCACGCGGGCGAGGCGGCCGGCCCGGCCAGCATCCGCGAGGCCCTCGACCTGGGGCACGCCGAGCGCCTCGGGCACGGCATCCGGATCCTCGACGACGAGAGCCTGGTGGCGGAGGCGCGCGAGCGCGGGATCCCGCTGGAGGTCTGCCCCACGTCCAACGTCCTGCTCGGGCTCGTCCCGTCGCTGGCGGAGCACCCGCTGCCGCGGCTGCGGGCGGCTGGGCTCACCGTCACGATCAACACCGACGGGGAGACGGCGCTGGCGGACGAGTACACCCGGCTGCGCGACGTCTTCGGCTGCACCGACGACGATCTGGCCGGGCTGGCACGCGCGTCGATCGACGCGTCGTTCGCCCCCGACGAGATGAAGGCCGAGCTCAGGGCCGCCGTGCACGCCTGGGCCACGGCGCCGTGAGCGGCCCTGTTGCGGGCGGGGTGACGCCGGACGGCCCTCCTGACGAGGTGCTCGACGCGTACGGGGCCGAGGGGCGGCCGGTCTGGATGGGCGGGGCCTGGCGGGTCGGCGATGCGGTCGTGAAGCAGGTGGACTTCCTGCCGGAGACCGTGTGGCGGGCCGAAGCGCTGTCCGCGTTGCCTGACTCGCCCGAGTTCCGCGTGGCCCGTCCCGTACGAGCGCGGGACGGTGCATGGGTGGCGCACGGATGGGAAGCGGCCCGGCTCGTCCCGGGCGAGCCCGACGTCGGCAGGCAGGACGACGTGCTCAGGGCCGGGGCCGCCTTCCACGAGGCGATCGCCCACCTGCCCCGGCCCGCGTTCCTGGACGTCCGTGACGACCCCTGGTCCCACGGGGACCGCGTGGCGTGGGAGGAACTCCCCGGCCCGCCCGGCGCGGCCCGGCTGCTGGAACCGCTCGTACGGGCTCGGCGGCCGGTGGATCTCCCGTCGCAGGCGGTCCACGGGGATCTGCCCGGCAACGTGCTGTTCGCCCCCGGCCTGCCACCGGCGATCATCGACTGGCCGGTGTACTGGCGTCCGCCGTCCTGGGCCGCGGCGGTCGCGGTCGCGGACGCGCTGTGCTGGCACGGCGCCTCGCCCGCGCTGGCCGAACGGTTGGCACACCTGCCCGAATGGGGGCAGATGCTGGTACGCGCGCTCATCTACCGGATCGTCACCCACGAGGCCCTGAACGGGCCTGAGGCATGGACTCCGGACCAGGTGGCCGCCTACCGGCCGGTGGTGGACCTCGCCGTCACCCACGCCCGCCCGGCCGCCGGATGACCCCCCCGCCCGGGTCCCGCCCACGGTCGCCGGTGGGTGACGGCCGGGCGGAACGCGGTGACCGGTTGCCCGGCACGGTGCTGGCGGCCGTCCTGGGGCGGTCGGGTGGCAGGGTGCTCGGCTGCCACGCCGAGCCGATCGGCAGCGGCACCGGTGCGGCGACCGGTGCGGCGACCGGCGCGGCGACCGGCGCGGTGACCGGCGCGGTGACCGGTGCTGTGACCGGCGCGGTGACCCGCCTCTCCGGAACGGCTCTGCTCGGGCCGGACGATGCCGGGGCAGGCGCGTCCGGCGCCGCATCGACCCGGGTGAACAACACCGACGGCACCCGCGGCGTGGGGGGTGCTCGAGGTTCGGGGGCTCGGGAGGTGCCGTTCCGGATGGTCAGGAAGGAGTTCCGGCCGCTGCGGACCGGGCGGCACGCCCCGTACGCCGGAGATCCACGGCACTGGGCGTACTGGCGGCGGGAGCCGCTGGCGTACGCGAGCGGCCTGCTGCCGCGCGGTCCCGGGCTGGCCGCGCCGCGCTGCTACGGCGTCGTGGACGACGTGGTGTACCTCGAGGACGTCACCGGCACGCCGGCCTCGCCGCGCGCGGCGGCCGGCGGGCTCGGCGCGTGGCAGGCGGCCACGGCGGTGCCGGACGCGCCGTGGCTGGCCGGTCACCAGCTCGCCCAGCGGCTCGCGGTCACGGAATGGACGCCGGCGGACGTCGATCCCCGCATCGAGCAGTTGTGGCGCGGGCAGGACGAGCTGCTCGCCGAGCTGTCCAGGCTGCCGGTGGTCCTGTCGCACGGCGACTTCTCGGCCGGCAACCTGCTGGACTCGGCGGGCGGGACCGTGGTGCTCGACTGGGCCACGCTGGGCGCCGGACCGGTCGGAGCCGACCTGGCGGCGCTGGCGCTGAGCACGTTCGTGGATCCGCTGGACGACTACCTGGCGGGGGCGGGCGGGCGCTTCGACCGGGCGGACGTCGAGGTGGGTTATCGCGCGACGCTGGCGCTGACCGGTGCCGGGCGCGTGCACTGGATGGTGTCCGGTGGCATGCGGGTGCCCGATGGTTATGAGGACTTCGTCCTGTCGCAGGCACTGTGACCGCGGCCGTGTCCGCCTCGCGGCGTGGACGTGCCTGCGAGCCGGGTGAGATCGTCCGGCACTCGCCGTCGAGGAGCACGACGTCCTGGGTGTCGGCGAAGGCCAGCCGTGTCCGGCCGCCGTTGCGCAGGTTGCGCCCGGTCGGGCTCGTGGCCCTGGTCGACAGCCAGACGGCCTGCTCGTGCCAGGCGAACCACAACGGCACGAGCTTCAAGACGGCAAGGCTACGGTGCGGGCGGCGAGGAGATCAGGAATCGAGAAGCGTGCAGCCGCCGACAGTGCCTAGCCTGACGTGCATGAACGTATCCATTCACGCGAGTTTCCTGCCGCACGACGACCCGGACGCGTCCCTGGCCTTCTACCGCGACGTCCTCGGTTTCGAGGTGCGCGACGACGTCGGCTACGACGGGATGCGCTGGATCACGGTCGGCCCCGCAGGTCAGCCCGGCACGTCCATCGTCCTGCAGCCACCGGCCGCCGACCCCGGGATCACCGACGCCGAGCGCGTCACCATCGCCGAGATGATGGCCAAGGGCACCTATACCGGCATCCTGCTGGCCACCGACGACCTCGACGGCTTCTTCGCGCGGGTGCAGGCCGGTGGCGCGGAGGTCATGCAGGAGCCGGTCGAGCAGCCGTTCGGGGTCCGCGACTGCGCCTTCCGCGACCCCGCCGGCAACATGATCCGCGTCCAGGAGCTGCGCTGAGCGCCTGAAATCAGGGGACGCTCGCCCGGCCGTCGGGCGGTCGTGTGCGGTGGAGGGCGAGGCCGGCGTCCACCACCTCCGACCGTTCCAGGCCGGTGACGTCGGCCAGGGCGATCCACGCGGCCCGATCGGTGCTGCCGCCGATCTCGTGGCGCAGCGTGCCGCCGGTGATGTGGCCCTCGTACATGACGCGCAGGGCGTGGAAGTCGGCCTGGCGCTGGTCAGCCCTCGGGTAGGGGCGGTGCAGGGTGCTGATGCCGAGCAGGGCGTCGATGGCGACGGTGTAGCCGGTCTCCTCCTCCACCTCGCGGATCGCGGCGTCGACCGGGTCCTCGCCGTGGTCGAGGCCGCCGCCGGGCAGCGTCCAGAGCCGCTCGCCGGCGGGGCCGACCCAGCGGGCCAGGAGGATCTGTCCGTCCTCCACGCAGATGGCGTACGCGGACACGCGCAGTTCCTTGGCGATCATCACCGGTCAGGGATATCACGTGACGTACGGGGATCTCGACCGCCTCTGCATCCGGCGCTCGATCCGTGAGCTGCTCGGGCGGGGGACCGGGCCGTGCCTGGAAACCGGATGCGGCACGGGCGCGTACGCGGGAGCGGTCAGGGAGCTCGGGTGGACGCCGGTGGGCATGGACCTGTCGGCGGGCATGCTGGAGTACGCGCGCTCCAGGCTGCCGGTCGTGCGCGGGGACGCCGGGCGGCTGCCGTTCCGCAGCGCAGCCCTGCTCATGGTGCACACCGACATGCCAACGGGTGACGAGCGAGGGGCGGGGATGGTGACGGTGACCGGCGACGGGCGAACAGATCGGGCCCGCGCCACGTTTCGGTAGGCGTGATGTCACGCGTACTCGCCGGACCCAGGGCATGCGGCCGCTCACCCCCGAGCTGATCGACGCCCTGGGCACGCCTGTCCGGGTGCGCGCCGAGCCGGCCCTCGACCGTACGAACCTGATGGTGATCGTCGCGGTGGTGGCGGGAGCGCTCGTGCTGGGCGCGGTGATCTGGCGCCGCGGAAGGGGCGCGCCACGCGGGTGACGCGGCCGCTACGGGAGCGCCCGCTGGATCACCGCCGCGCCCAGCGGCCCCAGCTCCACCTGCCCCGCCACCGGCGACCCCGTGAGCAGGTCCGTCCCCGGCCCTTCGAGGGGGACGGACGCGCCGAGCTCCGCGCTGTGGTTGAGCAGGAACACGTACTCGTACGTGTCGTCCCCCCGCACCGAGCACTCCACGTGCGCGGGCACGCCCGCGAACCGTGACCGCACGCCCGCCGACGCCACGGCCTCCAGCACCACCGCGTCGAGGGCGGCCTGCTCCAGCAGCGTCGCCACGTACACGACCCGCCCCGAGCCGTAGCGGTTCTCGACCACGGCGGCCCGCCCTTCGAGCAGCCCGTCGGCGTAGGTGGCCAGCGCCGTGCCGCTCTCCAGGTGGAGGTCGTCGCGCCACCAGGTCGACGTCGCCCGCCGCCCGTCGGCGAACTCCACGGCGAATGTCTCGTGCGGGCGCGCCGGCCAGTACTCGTCGATCTTCGCGCCGATGAGGTCGCGGAACGCGCCGGGATACCCGTCGGGCCGTACCCGGTTGCAGTCGTCGACCACGCCCGAGAAGAAGGACATGACGACCGTGCCGCCGTCGCGGGCGAAGGCCCGGATGCGCTCCGCGCCCTCGTCGCCGATCAGGTACGCGTTGGGCACCACCAGCACCTTGTACCCGTCCAGCGACGGCCCCGCCGGCACCACGTCGACCGCGTGGTGCCGCTCCCACAGCGGCGCGTAGTGCCGCATGACCGTGTCGGTGTAGCTGAAGTCGCTGCGGGGCAGGCCGTGCGTCTCCTCCAGCCCCCACCACCCGTCCCAGTCGAACAGCACGGCGATCTCCGCGCGCGAGGTCGTCCCGGCCACGGGCGCCAGCAGCTTCATCTCCCGGCCGAGCTCGACGATCTCCTTGAACGTGCGCGAGCCGGGGCCGGAGTGCGGCAACATCGCCGAGTGGAAACGCTCGTGCCCGCCCCGGCCGGCCCGCCACTGGAAGAACATCACCGAGTCGGCCGCCCGCGACACCGCCTGCAGCGAGCCCAGCCGCATCCGCCCCGGCTCCTTGACGACGTTGAGCTTCCACTGGCACACCGCGCTGCTCGACTGCTCCATCAGCATCCACGGCTGCCCGCCCTTGAGCGAGCGGAACAGGTCGTAGTTGAAGGCCGCCGACACGTGCGAGTCGGCTTCGGCCGGATTGGGGTAGATGTCGAGCGCGACCGCGTCCTCCTCCGGCGCCCACCGCCAGTAGTCGGCGTGCCGGAAGAAACGCATGAAGTTGGTCATCACCGGCACGTCATCGCGGAACGAGCGCACGATGTCCCGCTCGGCCAGATAACACTCCAGCAGCGCGTCGGAGGTGAAGCGTTTGAAGTCGAGCTTGCGGGCCGGGTTCATCCAGGTGCGCGGGATGTTCGGCACCTCGATCTGCTCCCAGTCGGTGTAGAGCTGGCCCCAGAATCGGGTGGTCCACGCCTCGTTCAGGGTGTCGAGGTCGCCGTACCTGCGCCGCAGCCATCTGCGGAAGTTGACCGACGCGGCCTCGTTGTACGCCGTCGGACCGTACTCGTTGCTGATGTGCCACATCGCCAGCGCGGGATGGAACGAGTACCGCTCCGCGAGCCTGGTCGTGATGCGGGCGGCGTACTCGCGGTAGATCGGCGACGACGGGTCGTAGTGCAGGCGGTTGCCGAAGCCGAACGGCTCCCCGTCGGCCATGATGGGGAACACCTCGGGGTGCAGGTGCGTGAGCCAGACGGGCGGCGCCGCCGTCGGGGTGGCCAGGTTGACGCTGATGCCGTGCTCGTGGAGCAGGTCCATGACGTCGTCCAGCCAGCCGAACTCGTACGTCCCCGGCTCGGGCTCCAGCGACGCCCACGCGAAGACGCCCAGGCTGACGGTGTTGACGCCGGCCTCGCGCATGAGGCGGACGTCCTCGTGCCACACGGCGGGCTCCCACTGCTCGGGGTTGTAGTCGCCGCCGTAGGCGAATCCGCCGACGCGGGTACGGAACGTGTCCATGCGGGTCATAGGGGAACTCCGATCACAGGAGGCGCGAGGTGACGCCGGCCGTGTCCGCGGCGATGCGGGCCGCGCCGTCCGGTCCGGGGTCGCCGTCGGCGATGGTGACCGCGTAGCGGAAGGCCAGCGACGCGCCCGGCTCCACCGGCCGCACGACGTCGAAGAACGGCGCGGGGCAGACGCACGCGAAGATCCCCGTCCGCACGAACCACTGGACCGGCTCATCATCGGGCCCGTCATCGGGCCCGTCGTCGACGAACACGAGGGTCGAGCTCGCGTCCACCTCGTCGTGGTCGCCGGAGTAGGCCAGCCACGTGCCGCGCTCGCCCATCATCTCGTCGCCGCCGGTGCGCCCGTCCAGGTAGACGCGGCCGTTGCTGAACGAGCGCGGCCCGCGCCAGAACAGCCCGCCGTACCCGGCGTTGGGCCGTCCCTCGGTGGTGGGGCTGCCGATCGGCACGGTGGCGCCGGAGACGTTGGTGAACTCGGTCGCGTACGCCAGCGTCCACCCGTGCTCGCCGAGCAGCGCCCCGAAGGAACGGCGTTCGGTGAACCAGGGCTCGCCGGTGCTCGCCACCCAGGTCAGCGACTCCTTGACGGCCATCCGGTCCGCGCCGCTGCTGATCGAGTCGAAACCGTCGTGCACGATGGCGCCGTTGTTGTCGGCCTGCACGTAGCCGCGGTCGCGGTAGTACGTGACGCCGCCCCAGAAGTTCTGGGTGCCCACGTTCGGCAGCGACCAGGCGATGCCCTTGTGCCAGACGTGGTCCCAGGGCCGGTAGAGCGACACCAGCCGGTCGGACCGGGTGCGCAGCGGGTGGAAGTAGGGGCGGGGCGACTCCAGCTGCCGGTCCCACGGGCCGTACACGTAGCGGAACAGGTCGACGCCGTCGCTGCGGAGCGTCAGCGCCCGCCCGCGCTCGTCGGTGAGCCGCAGCCCGTCCACGGGTTCGGTCATCAGGCGGTCCCTTCGGTCGTGAGCCACGGGGCCCGGTGGCCGCCCATGGAGGAGTAGAACGGGGAGCCCTCCGCCAGCTCGCCGCGCGCCACCTCCCGGCCGGTGAAGGCGGAGGCGTAGACGGCGGCGATGAGCTCGAGGGTCGGGCGGGCCTGCGCCGTCGTGACCGGCATGGGCGCGCCGGAGCGCAGGGCCTCGGCGGCGGCCGCGAACTGGGCCGAGTGGCCGGAGGGCCCGCCGGGAGGCAGCGCGTTCCAGCGGGACGTGGCGTCCGGGTCGCCGGGGGCGGGGGTGAAGCGCCAGGAGTCGTCGCCGTAGCCGTACAGGTGCTCCAGCTCGGCCGTGCCGCCGGCGAGGTCGAAGCGCAGGTAGCTGGTCTCGCGGGCGGACAGCAGGCTGTTGACGATCACCAGGGTGGCTCCAGAGGCGAGGGTCACCACCGCGGTCGAGAAGTCCTCCGTCTGAGTCGGCCGCGCCTTGCGGCCCGCCGTGGCGCGCACCGACTCCCACGGGCCGGCCAGGGACAGCATGAGGTCCATCTGGTGGATGCCGTGGCCCATGGTGGGCCCGCCGCCCTCCGACTCCCACGTGCCGCGCCACGGCACCGCGAAGTAGGAGTCGGGACGGAACCACAGCGTGTTGCAGAGCGCCAGGTGCAGCGGCCCGAAGTCGCCTCGGGCGATCGCCTCGCGCAGCGCGACCGCGCGGGCGCCGAACCGGTGCTGCGAGACGGTGCCGAACGAGCCGGCGCTGCGCGCCTCGGCCGCGGCGATCTCGTCGAACTCCCGCAGCGACAACGCCGGCGGCTTCTCGCACATCACCGACCAGCCCCGCTCCAGCACCGCCACGGCCTGGTCGCGGTGCAGGCCGGGAGGGGAGCACAGGTGCACGACGTCGCACTCCGAGCGTTCGAGCAGGTCCTCGACGCGCGTGTAGCGCTCGGGCACGTCCCACGTGGTGGCGAACGCGTCCAGCCGGGCGGCGTCGATGTCCACGGCGGCGACGATCCGCGCCGACCCGCCGAGCGCCGACAGGGCGGCGGCGTGGACGCCGGCGATGCCGCCGGCGCCGACGATCGCGATCCTCATGACGGCTGCCCCTTCTCGACCGACACGGTGGTCAGCCGCCGCTCGTCCCCGGTGACCTCGTGCACGGGCCCGGTCAGCAGCACGCTCGCCTCGGCCACCACGTCGGCGGCCGAGCGGCGCACCGACACGCCCACCTCGCCGGGCTCGACGACGCGCCGCCCGTCCCTGCCGGTGAACGCCAGCAGCCGGGCGGGCACGTCGAAGCTCACCGTCGCGCACTGGCCGGGGTCCAGCTCGACCCTGGCGTAGCCGACGAGCTGGGCGAGCGGCCGGGTGACGGAGGCGATCCGGTCGGAGGCGTACAGCTGGACCACCTCGGCGCCCGCCCGCTCGCCCGCGTTGCGCACGACGACCGAGCACCGGATCGGCTCGCCGGCCCGGACCTGCCCGCCGGCCGTCAGGCCCTCGCAGGCGAAGCGGGTGTAGCTCAGCCCGTGGCCGAAGGGCAGCTCGGGGGCCGGGTCGATGTTGCTGACCGAGCCGGCCGCGCCCAGCTTGGGGTGCAGGTAGCTGTAGGGCTGGCCGGCGACCGAGCGCGGCATGCTCATCGGCAGCCGGCCCGAGGGGTTCACGGCGCCGCTGAGCACCCGGGCGATGGCGCCGGCACCTTCCTCGCCGGGGAAGTACGCCTGCACGACGGCGGCGGCGTTCCTGAGGATCCCCGGCACCGCGTACGCGCGGCCGGTCATCAGCACCGCCACGACCGGCGTGCCCGTGGCGATGACCGCGTCGGCGAGCTCCTGCTGCGCGCCGGGCAGGTCGAGCGTCTCCACGTCGCAGCCCTCGCCGGAGGTGCCCCTGCCGAACAGCCCCGACCGGTCCCCGAGCACGAGGATCGCGACGTCGGACTCGCCGGCCAGGCGGGCGGCGGCGGCGATCCCCGAGCGATCGCCGTCGTCCACCCCCGTTCCCCGCTCGGTCCTGATCACGGCCTCGGGCAGCTCCTCCCGCAGCGCGTCGAGCACCGTGGGCGCCGCGATGCCGGTCTCCACGCCGGGGGAGTGCGGCAGCACGTGGTTGACGAAGGAGTAGCAGCCGAACAGCGCCGCGACGCTGCCGGCGTTCGGGCCGACGACCGCGACGCGCCTGCCCGCGGCCTGGCCGAGCGGCAGCACACCGTCGTTGGCCAGCAACACGATCGACTCCTCGGCCAGGCGCCGCGCCAGGGCCCGCGACTCCGGGTCGTCGAGGTCGATCGGGCCGGACCCGCGCGGTTCGTACCCGTCGTCGAGCAGGCCGAGCGCGGCCTTCTGCGTCAGCACCCTGCGCAGCGCCCGGTCGACGAGCGACTCCGGAATCCGCCCCGCGGCCACGGCCCGCTTCAGCGGCTCCAGGTAGGCCACCCCGGTGGGCAGCTCGACGTCGATGCCCGCGCTGAGCGCCTGCACGGCCGCGTCCTCGGCGTCGGAGGCCACGGCGTGCAGGGTGTGCAGGAAGGCCACCGCGAAGTAGTCGGCCACCACCGTGCCGTCGAAGCCCCACTCGTCGCGCAGGATCCGGGTGAGGTAGTGGGCGTCGGCGGCGATCGGGATGCCGTCGATCTCGGCGTAGGAGTTCATGACCGAGCCCGCCCGCGCGTCCCGCACGGCGACCTCGAAGGGGAACAGCAGCGTGTCGGCCACCTCGCGGGGGCCCGCGTGCACGGGGGCGAGGTTGCGGCCGGCGCGGGAGCCGGAGTAGCCGACGAAGTGCTTGAGCGTGGCGATCACGCCCGCGCACTGCAGGCCGCGCACGTACGCCGCGCCGATGGTCGCGACCTCGTACGGGTCTTCGGAGATGCACTCCTCGACCCGGCCCCACCGCTGGTCGCGGATCACGTCGAGCACGGGGGCCAGGCCCTGGTGCACGCCGAGCGCCCGCATGGAGGCCCCGATCCTGCGGCCCATCTCCTCCACGAGGGCGGGGTCGAACGTCGCGCCCCACGCGGGCGGCACGGGATAGGTCGTCGCCCGCCAGGCAGCCAGCCCTGTCAGGCACTCCTCGTGGGCGATGGCGGGGATGCCGAGCCGGGTGTGGTCGCGCAGCCAGCGCTGCCGTCCGGCCAGCTCGGCGCTCGCCTGCGCGGGGTCGACGGGCGTGGTGCCGAAATGGCGGGTGACGTGGCCGAGCCCGTGGCGGGCGAACGCCTCGAACTCCTCCTCGTCGCCCTGCATCGCGTCCTGCAACGGCGCGACGACGCCTTCTTCCCGGTTGACGTTCAGCCACAGGCCGACGAGCTGGGCGAGTTTCTCGTCGAGCGACATCTCCGCGAGCAGGTCGTCGACCCTGAGCGCCGCGGTCTCCGGCTGCTCACCTCGTGCAGGCATACACCCTCGTTCGTGGCATGGAGATCTCCATCTGTTGATAGCGCTAACAGGGGGCCTGCTCGATCGCGGCGCGCCGGCCGGACGTGTCTTACGGATCAGAAAGTTTCCGGATGACTTTCCGAAAGATTACGGTGACATTGCCGATCCGTTACGGTAGGCTCCGAGCTGCATCCATGTCAACAGCCTCATGAGGCAACCGCAGCTCCCTGGTATCACCAGGTCAGCTGGCGGCATGTCGGGTGTGCGCATTTTCCGAAAACGACCTCGCAGGTGCCGGTGGGACACCGGCACCCACGGCAACGGGAGGTTCTGTGCCCCGAGCGCCGCGAGCCACGCTGGCCGACGTCGCGGCGGCCGCCGGAGTGTCGGTGCCGACGGTCTCCAAGGTCCTGAGCGGCAAGAAACATGTCTCCGCCGCCACCAGGGACAAAGTCCTCGAAGCGGTCAGGGTCTTCGGCTACGAAACCCCGCGCCCGCCGAGCTCGCCCAGGGTCGGCCTGGTCGACCTGCTCATCGACGGGCTCGGCTCGCCGTGGGCCGAGGTGCTCATCAGGGGCGCGGAGCGGGCGGCGGCACGCTGGGGGTTCTCGCTCGTCGTGACCTCCTCCGCGCGCCACGACTTCGACCTGCGGCGCTGGATCGGCACGGTCCGCAAGCGCGGCACCGACGGCATCGTGCTGGTGCTCACCCGGGCCGACCAGCGGGAGATCGAGGCGATCGAGGAGCTGCTGCACGTGCCCCTGGTGCTGCTCGACCCCGCGGGCCAGCGCGACCCGCGCATCTCCACCGTCGGCGCCACCAACTGGCTGGGCGGCGTCATGGCCACCACCCACCTCCTGGAGCTCGGGCACACCCGGATCGGCTTCATCGGCGGCCCGCTCGACGCGCAGTGCACCCTCGACCGCTACGAGGGCTACCTGGCCGCGCACCGCACGTTCGGCATCCACCCCGACCCCGGGCTCACCCACTACGGCGACTTCATGGTCAACGGCGGCAAGGAATACGGCGCCCGGCTGCTCGGCCGCGACGACCCGCCCAGCGCCATCTTCGCGGCCAACGACCTGCAGGCCGCGGGCGTCTACCAGGCGGCCACCGAGCGCGGCGTCCGCGTGCCCGACGAGCTGTCCGTCGTCGGGTTCGACGACTCGATGGTGTGCGAGATGCTCTCGCCGCCGCTCACCACCGTCCGCCAGCCGCTCGACGAGATGGCCAACGAGGCGGTGCGGCTCGTCTCCGAGGAGCTGACCCACCCCCGGGGCCCCTCCGGCACCCGCATCGAGCTCGCCACCACGCTCGTCGTCCGGCGCAGCACCACGTCGTTCGAGCGGAGCGCGTGATGCCCGCGGCGTTCCCCGGCGGCACGTCCGTCACCCGCCTGTCGGTCTACACCGGCGCGTGCGCCGACGGCCTGGAAGGCGGCACCCCGCACCTGCACACCGCCTCCACTGAGGGCTACGTCGTGATCGGCGGGCGCGGAGCGCTGCAGACCCTCGACACGCACGGCTTCAGGGAGACGGAGCTCGCGGCGGGATCGACCGTGTGGTTCACCCCCGGCACCGTCCACCGGGCGGTCAACCGCGGCGGCCTGCAGGTCGTGGTCGTGATGGCGAACGCGGGCCTGCCCGAGGCGGGCGACGCGGTCATGACCTTCCCACCCGAGATCATGGCCGACCCCGAACGTTACCGCGCCGCCGCCGCCCTGCCCGCCGCCCTGCCCGCCGCCCTGCCCGCCGCCCTGCCCGGTGAGCAGGAGGAGTCGATGGAGGCGGCCGCGATGCGCCGGCGCGAGCTGGCCGTGCAGGGCTTCCGCGCTCTGGCGGGCGCCGCCGCCGGCGGCGACCCCGGCCCGCTGGAGCGGTTCTACGACCACGCGGTGGCGCTGGTGCGGCCCAAGGTCGCGGCCTGGCGCGAGACCTGGCAGCGCACGGTCGCCGAGGAGACCCGCCACACCGCCGCCGTGCTCGACGCCCTGGCCCGAGGCGACGGCGCGCACCTGCGCGCGTCGGCGCTCCTGGAATCGCCGCAGAGCCCGGAGGCCAGGTGGGGCATGTGCGGGCGGCTGCGCACCCACGACGTGCTCCACCCCGTCGAGCCCCCGGCCGGCACAGGACGGCAGAGCCAGGGTCAGTAGGGCACCGTGCGGACCAGCAGGATCGAGAAGACCTCCGGCCGGTAGAAGCAGCGGGTCGACAGCACCACCGTGCCGGTGTCGGCGTGGCTGGTCTGCCGCGTGGCGAGGATCGGCGACCCCGCGTCGACGCCGAGCAGCTTCGCCACGCCCTCGTCGGCCAGCGCCGCCTCCAGCCGGGCTTCGTCCCTGACGATGCGGGTGCCGGTGGCGTGCACGAGCGTGGGGAAGTCGCCTCCCATCCCCGTCACCGGCCCCGGGTCGAACGGGACGCCGTTGACCCGGAGCGGGACATGGTCGTAAAGCACGATCGCGGGCGTCCCGTCGATCGCCAGGCAGCGCTCCACCCGCCAGATCGGCTCGCCGGCCTCCAGGCCCAGCGCGGCGGCGGCCTCGGGCGGAGCGGGAACCTGCTCGACCCGGGCGTGCGGAAGCGACGGCGTGCGGCCCGTGGCCGCGATCCGGTGCGGCAGCGAGCCGATGTCGTGCAGGTCGACGAAGACGTTGGTGAACGGCCCCGCGGCCGGCCCAGGACGCTGCCGGACGAACGTGCCCACACCCCAGCGGCGGGAGATGAGGCCTTCGAGCCAGAGCTGTCCGAGGGCCTCGCGGATGGTGACCCGGCTCACGGCCAGCCGCCGGGCCAGCTCGGCCTCGGAGGGCAGCTGGTCGCCCAGCTCGAACTCCGCCGCGATGAGCTCACGGATCGCCTGGGCGGCCATGGCGGCTCGCTTGGGCGGTTTCATCACGGGACTACTGTAGAGCCGCGCTACCACGTTCCGATGCCGTAAAGCCCGCGCGGGCTGTTGGGATATCCGTCGAGCACGACGAGCTCCAGCAGCTCGTCGTGGAGCCGCCGGCGGATCGGCTCGGCGGCGGGGTCGGCGGCGAGGTCGTGCTGCTCGTCCGGGTCCGCCTCCAGGTCGAAGAGCTGCTCGCCGCCCCCGCCGAAATACCGGGTGTAGCGGTGGCGGGCGGTGCGGACCGTACGCGACCAGCTCCGGGGCGAGGCCTCCCAGTGGTTGTTGTTGCTCTGCACGTAGACCGCGGTGCGCCAGTCGAGGTCCAGGCCCTGGCACAGGGGCAGCAGCGAGCTGCCCGGCAGGGCGGGCAGCTGCCGTGGGACGTGCGGGTTGCCGAGCTGGGGGCGGGCCAGCGGGTCGGGTTCGAGGCCGGCCAGGTCGAGGATGGTGGGCGCGAGGTCGGTCAGCTCGGCGAGCTCGGAGCGCACGCCGGGGCTCAGCCCGGGTCCCGAGACGATGAGCGGCACGCGGATGCAGGTGTCGTAGTGGCGCTCCCACTTGCCGACCAGCCCGTGGTCGTGCAGCAGCTCGCCGTGGTCCGACGTGAAGATCACGTACGTGCCGGCCAGCCGCCCCGTCTCGCGCAGGCAGTCCACCAGCCGCCCGAGCTGCTCGTCCAGGTGCGCCAGGTCGGCGAAGTAGTGCAGCCGGTGGCTCTTCCAGTCGTCGACGTCGTAGGACGCCTGCCGGTACTGCTCCCGGTCGAAGTAGGCGGGCCCGCCCGAGCGCCACTCCGCGGGCAGCGGGCCGGGGATGCGCTCGGCCCGCACGCGCGGCAGGTACCCGGCGGGCGGAGCGAAGGGGTTGTGCGGCTGCACGTAGCTGACGTGCGCGAACAGCGGCCGCCCGGCCTCGGTATCGCGGATGAAGTCACACGCGCGCTCGGTGATCCAGTTGGTCTGGGAGATCTCGGCGGGGAACGGCAGCGTGTACGCCTCGCCGGTGGAGGCGGGGAACTCCCGCCGGGCGGCCTCGATCTCGGCCACCAGGTCGCGCCGCTCCGGCCCGTACGCGCGCAGCTCGGGGATCATCGTCATCCAGACGGTGGACAGCGCCGCCCGGTAGTGCTCGGGGTGGTGCTCGCGCACCCAGTCCAGCCACTCGCCCGCGCGGGAGTCCTCCGTGATGTGGGTGACGTCGAACCCGTAGGGGCGGTAGTCGGGGCGCACGCCGCCGATCTGCGTGCGCAGGTGCAGCTTGCCGAACGCGCCCGTACGCCACCCGCCCCGCTGGAGCGTGCGCATGAACGTGGGCAGGGCCGGGTCGAGGTCGTAGCCGCACTCGGTGACGCCGTGCCCCTGGCTGGTCAGCCCGGTGGCGACGGTGGCGCGCGCCGGGGCGCAGACGGGGTTGGGCGTGAACGCGTTGGGGAACCGCACGCCGCCCTCGGCCAGCGCCCGCAGGTTCGGCAGGTCGACCACGCCCTGCCAGGCCCGCTCCAGCCAGCGCGCGGCCAGCTGGTCGACCATGACCAGCACGATGTTCGGCCGGTTCGTCATCCGTTGATGCCTTTCGTCGTCTCCGGGTACGGCCGTACGGCCAGCGTGCAGAGGACCATGATCACGGCGAGGCCCGCGATGTAGGCCGAGATGGCCCAGCTGTGCTCCGCCGCCGCGAACAGCAGCGAGGCCACGGTCGGCGCGAGCGCCCCGCCCAGCACGGTCGCGACCTGGAAGCCGAGCGAGATCCCGCTGTAGCGGAGCCTGGCGGGGAACAGCTCGCAGAACAGCGAGGCCTGCACGCCGTACGGCAGGCCGCTGACCAGGCCGACGAACACGCTGCCCGCGAGGATCAGCGGGATCGACCGGGTGTCGAGCAGCGCGAAGTAGAGGAACGGGGCCGGGATCAGCAGCAGCCCGCACAGCAGGTACGTCCTGCGCTTGCCGATCCGGTCGGACAGCGCCCCCGCCGCCAGGATGCCGATCACGTAGAAGACCCCGTTGACGAGGTTGGCGGTGACCGCCAGCTCCCGCGACAGGCCCAGCTCCTGGACGGTGTACGAGATCACGAACACGCCGATGACGAAGCCGAAGGCGGCGATGGCGACGTACATGCCGATCGCGAGCGCGATCGTGCGCGGGTGCTCCCGCACGGTCTGCCACACCGGCGCCCGCTCGACCTGCTTCCCGGCCTTGACCTCGTGGAACTCGGGTGACTCCTGGATCTGCATGCGCACCACGACGCCGACGCCGACCAGGACCACGCTGACCAGGAACGGGATGCGCCAGCCCCAGGCCAGCAGCTCGCCGGTGCCGAGCGTGGCCAGCAGCGTGGTGAGGGTGAGGCTGGACAGGATGATGCCGAAGCCGCTGCCGGTCTGGACGAGGCTGCCGTACCACCCGCGCCTGGACGGGGGCGCGCTTTCGACCATGAGACTGACCGCGCCACCCCATTCGCCGCCGATGCCCAGCCCCTGGCAGAATCGCAGGAAGGTGAGCATGATGGGCGCCCAGACGCCGATGTCCGCGTACGTCGGCAACAATCCCATGAGGAACGTGGCCGTGCCCATCACGGCGAGGCTCCACGTGAGCGTCGGTTTGCGGCCGAGCCGATCGCCGAGGTGCCCGAAGAGCACGCCGCCGAGGGGGCGTGACACGAAGCCGACGGCGAAGGTGCCGAACGCGAGCAGCGTTCCCGCGAGGGGGTCGGACGTGGGGAAGAAGAGCCGGCCGAAGACCAGCGCGGTGAGGGTGCCGTAGATGGTGAAGTCGTAGAACTCGATGGTGTTGCCGACGATCGTGGCCGCGGTGAGCTTCCACGGCACGGCGCGGGCCCTCTCGGTTGAGGGGGTGGTGGTGGACGGGGTGGGCGGGACGTCTGTCACGGCGTGCTCCCGTTGGAGGGTAGACGTCTAGACCTCATGGGTCAGATAGGACATGGTGGGATGGTGTCCGCGCACCTGTCAAGGTGCATCGAGGAAGGAATGGGATGAAGGACCTGATTCTCGACGTGGACACCGGCGTGGACGACGCGCTGGCCCTCCTCTTCGCCGTGCGCCACCCGGAGCTGCGGCTGCGCGCGGTGACGTGCGTGGCCGGCAACGCGGGCCTCGGCCAGGTGGTCACCAACACGCTCAAGGTCCTTGACGCGGCCGGCGCGCCGGACGTGCCGGTGAGCGCGGGCGCGGAACGGCCGCTCATCGGGCCGGCCCGCGACGCCAGCCACATCCACGGCGCCGACGGTCTCGCCGACCTCGGGCTGCCCGCCTCGGCCCGCGAAACGGCGGGCGTGCCCGCCGTCGACCTGCTGCGCGACACGATCCTCGGCGCCCCAGAGCCCGTCGTCGTGGTGGGCCTGGCCCCGCTCACCAACCTGGCGCTGCTGCTGCGGGCCTACCCGGAGGTCGCCGGCAACATCGAGCGGCTGGTCCTCATGGGAGGCAGCGCCTCGACCGGCAACGCCACCCCCGTCGCCGAGTTCAACGTGTGGCACGACCCGGAAGCGGCCGCGATCGTGGTGGACGCCGGGGTGCCGGTGACGATGTACGGGCTGGACGTCTTCTACCACGTCTCCGTGGACGCGCCCACGTGCGCGGAGCTGATCGGGCACGAGGAGCCGGGCAGCCGCCTGGCGGGCCTGCTGCTGCGGCACCAGATCGCCCTGTGCGGGGCCGACCCCCGCGTCAACGGCGACGGGCTGCTCGGCGACGCGGGAGCGGTGTGCGCGGTGGCCGACCCCGAGGGCCTGACCACCGAGCGGCTGCCGGTGAGCGTGGAGCTCGCCCCCGGATACAGCAGGGGCCAGACGCTGGTGGACCGGCGGGCGCTGCCGGGCGAGGACGCCGCCCACGGGCTGGCCGGGACGGCGCACGGCGTCGACGTGGCGCTCGGCGTCGACGCCCTCCGCTACCGCGAGCTCTTCCTCGACACGCTGCTGAGCGGCCCTCCCCTCGTAGGGCCCTCGTAGGGCTGGCGCGTCAGCGGCCGCGCATGCCGGCGTACGCCTCCTCGAGCCCCTCCTCGTTGCCCGCCGCGCTGGTGACGCCCCTGAGCAGGCCGCGCTCGATGCGGTCGGAGAAGTAGATCGCGTGGGCCATCCAGCGCAGCCGCACGAACGTGCCCAGATGGGGCAGCTCGTCGTCGATGGCCGGGGCGACGGCCCGGTAGCCGGCCACGATGTGCCGGATCGCGTGGGGGGTGTCGCGGGTCAGCACGGCGGCGGACGCGAGGTCGTACAGGATGGGGGCCTGCAGGACCGCGCCCCAGTCGACCAGGCCGTCCTCCTCGGGCGAGCGCGCGCTGAGGCGGAAGCCGTCGAGGCCGGGGTCGCCGTTGACCACGCCGGCGCGCAGGTGCGGGGCGGTCTCGCGCGCCTCTTCCAGCACGCGCGCCGCCGCCGTGCGGACGTGCGGCGGCATCGGCAGCTCCCGCAGGCAGTCGCTCGCCCACGGCCACGGCCACCGGTGTTGCCTGCCGACGTCGGCGATGTCGTTGCCGAGCGCGCGGTGCGCGCGGGCCAGTACGGCCCCCATCCGGTGCAGGTCGCCCGCCGAGGAGGCGTCCGGCGGGCGGCCGGGGACGTAGCGCAGCAGGGCCAGCAGCCCTTCGTCCAGGTCCGCGGCCAGGCGGCCGCCGGGCAGGGGAACGGGAGCGCCGCTGGCCAGCCCGCCCCGCTCCGCGCGGGCCGCCACCCGCAGGCCGCCGAGGAAGGCGGTGGCGGACCCCACGTCGGACAGTTTGGCGACGTAGCGCGTGCCGGGAGGGGTGCGGACCAGCCAGGTGACGGAGTTCCAGCCACCGGGCAGCGGCTCGGCGGAGGCCACCGGCAGGTTCCAGGCGGTCAGCGCGGCGAGCAGCCGGTCGGTGTCCAGCGGCATTCAGATCAGTCCCGCGTCGCGCACCTTCATGGCCACGTGAACCCGGTTGTCGGTGCCGAGCTTGGCGAAGATGCGGGTGATGTTGGCCTTGACCGTGGCCACGCTCACGCAGAGGCCGGCCGCGATCTCGGTGTTGGAGCCGCCCTTGGCGATCTCGACGGCGACCTCCCGCTCGCGTTCGGTCAGCCGGGACAGCTCCTCCAGCGCCTGCGGTCGCCGCGGGTCGTGCCTGCCGGTGGCGGCCGCGATGACCTGCTGGGCGACGCTCGGGGACAGCACCGGCTCGCCCCGCGCGCACGCGCGCACGGCCTCGATCATCTTGGGCGGCGGCGTGTCCTTCAGCAGGAAGCCGTGCGCCCCGAGCTGCAGGGCGCGCAGCACCATGTCGTCGGCGTCGAACGTGGTCAGCACCAGGATCTTGGGCGGGGAAGGGCTCTTGAGCACCAGCTCGGTGGTGGCGAGGCCGTCCTGGTGCGGCATGCGGATGTCCATCAGCACGACGTCGGGGCGCAGGTCGCGGATCACGGCCATGGCCTGCCTGCCGTCGGCCGCCTCCCCGGCCAGCTCGAGGTCGGGCTCGCCGCCCAGGATGAGGCGCAGCCCCGTGCGCACCATCGGGTCGTCGTCCACGATCACTATGCGAAGGCGGGTCATGGGTTCAAGCCTCCCACGGCAGCCGGGCGTCGAGGATGAACCGTCCGTGACGGACGGTGTGGCTGATGGTGCCGCCGGCCATCCGGGTGCGCTCGGCCAGGCCGACCAGGCCCAGCCGGCTGCCGGGCCCCGCCGACTGGCCGGGCGGCGCCGGGTTGCTCACCCTGATGCGCAGCCCCTCGCCCGGCCGGCCGCCCAGCTCCGCCGTCACACGGCTGCCCGGCGCGTGCTTGCGCGCGTTGGTGAGCGCCTCCTGCACGATCCGGTACGCGTGGCGTCCCGTCTGGGTGGGCAACCGCTCGCGGCAGTCGATGGCGTCGTCCACCTCGACCCGCTGCCCGGCCGCCCGCACCTCCTCGAACAGGGTGTCCAGATGGTCCAGCGTCGGCTGCGGGCCCTCGGGACCCTCATTCGCACCGCCGGTGGGACCGCCGTCCCGCCTGAGCGTGCCGAGCACGGCACGCAGCTCGTTGAGCGACTGGTGGGCGTTCTCCTGGATGGCCAGCGCCGCCTCCCTGGTCTGCTCGGGCGTGAGGTCCTTCCGGTACGCCAGCCCGCCGGCCAGCATCGCCAGCAGCGAGATCCGGTGCGCCAGCACGTCGTGCATCTCCTGGGCGATCTGCAGCCGCTCCGCGAGCTGGGCCTGCTCGACCCGCTGCCGCTGGGCCGCCGCCTCCGCCTCCCGCTGGGAGGCGGCCAGGTCACGGCGGCTGCGGGCGTACAGGCCGAGGACGGTGGCGCCGGCGAGCGTGACGGCGCCGACCGCCGCGTTGAGCAGGCCCGTGGTGGGGGTGCCCTGCCACCGGCCCGCCAGGAACATGCTCAGGATCGCCACGGCGGCCACCGGCACGATCTGGCGCCAGCGCCGGTGCGTGACCAGCGAGGTGTAGGCGACGAGCGCGGGCCCGCTCGCGGTGAAGGACGCGATGGTCGGGATCGTGGTGGCCAGCGCGATCTGCCACGGCCACCTGCGCCGCCAGCGCATGAGGACCAGCCCGGCCGCGCCCAGCCCCATGTCGGCCAGCACCCAGCCGAGCGAGCTGTACGGCATCGGCACGCGGCCCGACAGGAGCACCACCATGACGACGTAGAGCAGCAGGGGCAGCGCCGCGAACAGGTGGCGCAGCGTGCTGCCCAGCCGGTCGATGGGCGGCTGGTGCTCGTCGGCGTCGTGCACGCCCACCAGCCTAGGGACCCGCCGCCGCGCCGGTCAGCGACCGGGGTCCATCGTGCTGCAGACCCTGGTCTACACCGCGGGCGCCGGGTGGCGGCCGGGCCGCCACCCGGCGTGGACCCAGGTCCGATGCACGCGGGGCGCGCGTTCGATGGACTCTGAGGGTGATCGAATTTCAACGCCTCGGCAAGAGGTACAGCGACGTGAAGGCGCTCGACGACGTGTCCTTCACCGTGCCGGCCGGCTCCGTCACCGGGTTTCTCGGGCCCAACGGGGCGGGGAAGTCGACGGCCATGCGCATCCTGGCGGGGCTGTCCCGTCCCACCTCCGGCTCCGCCACCGTGCTCGGGCGGCGGTACGCCGAGCTGGAGCGCCCCGGCTACGAGGTGGGCACGCTGCTCGACGCCTCCGCCCAGCACCCCGGCCGCAGCGGCCGGGAGGTCCTGACGCTCGGCGCGATGATGCTGGGCCTGCCACGTTCGCGCGTGGACGAGGTCCTGGAGCTGGTCGGCCTGACCGGCAAGGAGGGACGGCGGGCGGTCGGCGGCTACTCGCTGGGCATGCGGCAGCGGCTCGGCATCGGGCACGCCCTGCTCGGCCGGCCCCGGGCGCTCATCCTGGACGAGCCCGCCAACGGCCTCGACCCCCAGGGCATCCACTGGATGCGCGGGCTGCTGCGCGACCTGGCCGACTCGGGATGCGCGGTGCTGCTCAGCTCGCACCTGCTGCACGAGGTGGAGCAGGTCGCCGATCGCATCGTGATGATCGGACGCGGCCACCTGCTCGCCCAGGGCACTCCGGCCGAGCTCGGCCAGGGCCGTGGCCTGGAGCAGACGTTCCTCGAACTGACCGCCGCCGCCGACAGGAGCCTGGCATGAACACCCGACGCGTCCCCTTCCCGACGTTGCTGCGCGTGGAGATGCGCAAGCTCGTCGACACCCGCGGCAGCAGGATCATCGCCGGGGTGCTGGTCGCCCTGGCGGTCGGCTCGGTCGTCGGCCGCGGCGCCGTCTCGGGGCCCGAGTTCCAGACCGTCGCGGGGACGGCCGGCATCGTGTTCGGCATCCTGCTTCCCGTGCTCGCCATCCTCACCGTCACCGGCGAGTGGAGTCACCGCACCGCGCTGACCACGTTCACGCTCGAACCCCGCAGGGGGCGGGTGATGGCCGCCAAGTGCCTGCCGCCCCTGGTCGCCTCCGTGGTGGCCTGCGCGTTCGCGCTGGTGGTCGCGGTGCCGGTGACGGCGGCCGTCGCGGCGGCGCAGGGCGTGCCGGCCGACTGGCAGGTCGCGCCGCCGGCCCTGGCGGGATGGACGGCGACGACGGTCCTGCTCACCGCCCAGGGGCTGGCCCTGGGGACGGTGCTGATGAACGCGCCCGCGGCGATCGTGATCTGCCTGTCCAGCACGGTCGTCTGGAGTGTCGTGGGCCGGCTGGGTGCCGCGGGGGAGGCCGCGATGGAGTGGCTGGACCTCAACACCGCCACCGTCCCGCTGGTGAACGGCGACATGACGGGCGGCGACGCCGCCCGGCTGGCCGTGTCGGCGCTGGCGTGGATCGTGCTGCCGATGGCGGCGGGCATGGTGCGGACGATGCGCAGAGAGATCGGTTGAGGTAGATCTATATCCGTTTCATGGCGATATGTTTGCCTTTGTCCGGTTTAGGGGCTAAATTGGTGACTGTCCGGCGATGACCCATGCCCGCGCAGTCGCGGCGAGGGCGCCGGAACCCGGATCCCTCCGCTGGATTCCCCCGTGCTCCGCGTAGCGTCCCGTATGGCGTGCCGCCCGGCTACGTCCGTCCAAGCGAGCGCGAACTGCCATAGTCCCCTAACAAAGGACCTGACACCATCATGACAGCTCGCCTGCGTACCTTTGCCATGCTGGCCACGACCGCCGCGACCGCCCTGGCCATGGGCGCCGCTCCGGCACACGCCGACAACGGCACCGTGCAGCAGGTCATGCTCAAGGGCTCGACGACCGCGTCGTACTTCTGGGACGACGCCTCCGGACGGGCCGGCGACACCGGCCTGCCCGCCTCGGGCAAGCCCATGCAGAAGGGCCTGGCCGCCAGCCCCAGCTGGCCCCTCATGACCGAGGGGTACGCCATCTACCAGGGCAAGAAGGTGCCGTTCTTCGTCGGCGACCGCGGCCCGGGCGACCCCTCCAGCCGCGGGGTCATGCTCGACCTGGACGCGAAGACCTTCGCCGAGCTGACCGGCGGCACCTTCAACTCCGAGACGCTCGGCGTCGAGGACAACGGGGGCAAGGGCCACATCAAGATCGACTACGTCGTCACCAAGTGGGGCGACGGGGCCGGCAAGAAGAACCACCCGGTGTCCTTCTCGACCGGCGCGTGGGCCGAGAAGGACACCCGGCCCGCGACCACGCCGGTTCTGGTGAAGCTTCCCGCCTGACCCGGCACGTACGCCGAGGGCGCTCCCGCACCGGGGGGCGCCCTCGGCGCGTCCGGCCGGTATCGTGGCGGCGATCACCTACAGGAAGGCGCCAGATGGTCCCCCGGCCGCTCTACCGCGACCCCATCCACGACGGCGCCACCGACCCGACCGTCATCTGGAACCGGGCGGAGCGCGCGTGGTGGCTCGTCTACACCAGCAGGCGCGCGACGGCTCCCGACCGGGGCGACGTGAGCTGGGTGCACGGCACCGACCTCGGCGTGGCGTCGTCCACCGACGGCGGCGTCACCTGGCTCTACCGCGGCACTGTCGAAGGGCTCGGCACCGAGTGGGGCCGGCACACCTACTGGGCGCCGGAGATCGTCGACGACGGCGCCACGTACCACATGTACGTCAGCGTCATCCGCGGCGTGCCCGCCGCCTGGCGGCCCCACGAGCGCCACATCCGCCACTACACCAGCCCCGACCTGGTGCGCTGGGACTACCGCTCCACCTTGAACCTGTCGTCCCCCTACGTGATCGACGCCTGCGTGGCGCCGCTGCCGGGCGGTGGCCACCGGCTCTGGTACAAGGACGAGGCCGACGGGTCCCACACCTGGGCCGCCGACAGCCCCGACCTGCACCACTGGCAGGTCAGGGGCCCCGTGGTGACGATCTCGGCGCATGAGGGGCCCAACGTGTTCACGCTCGGCGGCCGGCACTGGATGATCGTCGACGAATGGCGCGGCCAGCGCGTGCTCGCCTCTGCCGACCTCGACGCCTGGGAGCCGCGCGGCCTGATCCTCGACCGGCCCGGCGCCCACCGGGACGACGGCGGGTTCGGTCACCACGCCGACGTCGTCGTGACGGGGGAGGACGCGCTCGCCTTCTACTTCACCCACCCCGACGGAGGCCGCCGGTCGTCCGTCCAGGTCGCGCGGCTGCGGGTGCGCGACGGCGAGCTGACCTGCGACCGCGACGAGCCCCTCGACGGGCCGATCCTGCCCGTCGACGGGCCTGCCGCGTGAGGCGGGCCGGGCCCCGTGCCTATGTCCTGACGCGGGGCACGGGGACCCGCGACCAGTCGATGTCGGAGCCGAAGTAGAAGCCCGGGTACGCCGGCTGGTTGTAGGCCGTCTGCTGCCGGGCCACGTCGGCGCGGTACTGCGGGTCGTGCATCAGCGTGTACATCTTCCTGCCGGTCACCTCGGTGCTCAGATAGATCCGCACCGCCTCGCCGTCCGCCGTACGGACCAGCAGTTCCTCGCGCCAGTCGCCGAAGACGTCGGCGACCAGCCCCGGGTTGCCCTTCGTCCAGTTGTTCGCCAGCGTGCCGTCGGCGGCGAGGACCGTGCCGCGCCTCCAGTCGTCGATCGTCGGCGTCTGCAGCTCGGTGGTCGCGGCGCCGTTGACGAGCTGCGTGGTCATGTCGGCGGCCCAGCGGATGCTCATGTTCGTGCCGGGGGTGCCGCGCCCCAGGTGCTCGCCGCGGGCCGACCACAGGCCCGCCTGGATCTCCTGGTCGGGGGGCATCGACGACCACGCCTCCACCCCGCGGACGGCCGGGTCGATGTCGCCGACCATGCCACGACCGGTGTCCCGGCCGCTGTAGCCGCCGTGGATCACCTCGCCGGTGGCCGCGTCGCGCAACGCCCATCCGTACGGCGCCCAGGCGCCGCCCTCGTGCACCGTCCAGATCTCCAGGCCCGGCCGGTCGGGGTCGAAGTCGCCCACGTGCAGGGCGTCGCCGTGGCCGAGCCGGACGTTCTGCCCGGGCACGCTGCTCTGCGGCGGGCCCTCGGCGAACGACGAGTACAGCAGGTCGCCGTCGTCGTCGATGGTCGCGGCGCCGTAGACGATCTCCTGCCTGCCGTCGCCGTCCACGTCGGCTGCGCTCATCGAGTGGAAGCCCTGCGTGGTCAGGTCGGCATATTCCGGGTTGCTGCCGGGGACGCCGTGAGGTGAGGCGTCGAACGGGTTCGCCATCGGGGCGTGGCCGCTGTCGACGTACCAGACCTCCTCCAGCCGCCGGCCGTTCCAGGTGTAGGCGACGAGCGTGGTGCGGGTGTAGTACCCGCGGGCGAACACCGCTGACGGGCGCCTGCCGTCGAGGTAGGCCACCGCGGACAGGAACCGGTCGACCCGGTTGCCCGGCTCGATCCTGGACATCGCGTAGTCGCCCCACATGAGCCCGTCGTCGCCGCGGCCGGGCTTGTAGGGGATCGTCTGCAGTTCCCTGCCGGTGGCGCCGTCGAGCACCGACAGGTATTCGGGGCCGGTGAGGACGAAGCCCTCGAACTCGCGCAGCCGGTTGTTGCCGCTGCGCCCCGGGGCGTAGACGTCGACGAAATAGGTGGCGAGCTCTACGGCGTCCTCATGGGAGAGCGGATATTCGTGGGCCGGCTCGATGCCGAAGGCCTCTTCCAGCGTGGCCGGCCAGCGTTTCGCGACCACCTCCGGGTGCTTGTGCCATTTCGCGAACATGTCCACAACATGGTCGAAATAGTCTGCTGCGCTTTTGCGATAGTCGTCCTGGTGCGAATAGCCCGCTCTGACGTCCCGGCGCGGCATGGTGACGTAACGCTCGGAGACGACCTGGCCCCTGCTCCCGTACCGGATGATCCTCGTGCCGGGTGCGGTCTTGAGCATCATCTCCGATCGGCCGTCGCCGTCGAGGTCGTAGACCGTGAACTGGGTGTAGTGGGCGCCGGAACGGATGTTGACGCCCAGGTCGAGCCGCCAGCGCAGGGTGCCGTCGAGCTCGTAGGTGTCGACGTAGGTGTTGCCGGTGTAGCCGCGCTGGGAGACGTCCTTGGAGTTGGACGGGTCCCACTTGACGACGTACTCGTAGCGGCCGTCGCCGTCCACGTCGCCGACGCTCATGTCGTTGGCGGTGTACGTGTAGGCCTCGCCCGTGGGCGTCACGCCGTCGGCCGGTTTTCGCAGCTTGAGGTCATAAAACGATTTATCCCATGGCTGGACTGAGGCGCTGGGCCGGCCCTCCCGGCCCCTGGTCACCGGGGTCACGTGGTAGCGCGAGGAGCGGGTGCCGCCGGCGTCGAGGTGGTTGGTGCTGTCGGTGACCGTGGCGATGGGGCGGCCGTCGCGGTGGACGCGGAAGGCCGGGCCCTTCATGCCGGTCTCGCCGTACCCCGTCACCTCGTCGCCGAGCAGCCGCCAGCTCAGGAAGACGCCGCCGCTGGTCGTGGCCGCCACCAGGCCGCGGTCGAGGTGTTCGAGCCGGAGGCTCGCGCCCGGCCGTCCGTGACCGGCTCCGCCCGCCGCGGCCGGGGCCGCGCTGAGGGGGAGGCAGAGCAGGGCGGCCAGGGAGGTGATGAGCGCGCGGCGGATGCTGCTGGGGGGTTTCATGGTCACGGGCTCCTGGGGGTGACGCCCGCATGGATGCGGTCGGCCCGGCACCCTGGCGGATTAAATCGATATAATCAATCGGGAGGTTATTGCTGCCTTGGCAAGGTGTCAAGGGTGCGTATCGCCGCTATTTACCGACTTATTGCGACGTGGCGGTATTTCACGGGACATTTGATGGATAATGCGCGGTTCTTTGGGTTCGCTCCGGCCGGCCCGTACTCCGGCGAACGCCCCGCGCGCGTCCCGTGCGGGGCGTCAGAAGTGGAACAGGCCGGCGCAGGCGGAGGCGGCGGCCTGCTCGTCACCTACCACGACGGCACGGGCCAGAGCCACCAGGCGGTCGGCCGCGATCCGGGACTCGTCCACCGGCGCCACCTCCGCGAGCAGGTCGTCGAGCTCGGCCAGCAGGCTCGGCCCGGACAGCCGGCGCACGCAGGGCCAGGTGTCGGAGAAGCGGACCTGAGAGCCGTCCGCGTCGAGCAGGGCGAGCCGGAGGCTCCTGTCGGGGTGGGCCGCCGCGCTGCGCGCCAGCCCCGACATGACGGCCTCCCGCGCCCGGGCGAGATCGGCGGGATCACGCTCGGCCCACAACGACGACAGGGCCGGCTTCTCGTCCTGGAGGGTCGGCGCGAGCACCACGGCGCCGTTGCCGTGCTGCACCTCGACCTTGCCCTGAACCTCCAGCGCCACCAGGGCGCGGCTGAGCGACGCGCGGCTGACCCCCAGCTCCGCGGCCAGGAGCCGCTCGGGCGGCAGGCGATCGCCGGGGGAGAGCCCCTGGGCCTCGATGAAGCGCGCGATGTGATCGGCCAGCTGCACATACAGGCGCGGCCGTTCCAGGCGTCCTGGAACGGCGGAGGTCTGCGGGCGCTTCTTGGTCACGGAGGACAGTCTATTGACAGCCCGCCTCAGTGGAGCAGAGGCTAGGCCAATCTGGAAATGGCGCACGTAACCGGGTCAGGCGCCCGACCCCCTGAGGAGCTGCCGATGTCAGCGGAGATCATCGCGCTGGTCGTGCTCGTACTGGTGTTCCTGGTGGCCACCATCCGATCCATCAACATGGGCGCGCTCGCACTCGTGGCCGCCTTCGTCGTGGGGACCTCCGTGTTCGGCGTGGAGGTGGACGACGTGCTCGGCGGCTTCCCGGCGAACCTGTTCGTCATCCTGGTGGGCGTCACGTACCTGTTCGCGCTGGCCAAGACCAACGGCACCGTGGACTGGATCGTGCACCGGGCGGTGGTCGCCGTGCGCGGTCGCGTCGCCCTGATGCCGTGGGTGATGTTCGCGGTCTGCGCCGCGATCACCGCGATCGGCGCCGCCAGCCCGGCCGCGGTGGCCATCGTGGCGCCGGTGGCGATGGGCTTCGCGGCCCGCTACCGGATCCACCCCGTGATGATGGGCCTGATGGTGGTGCAGGGCTCGACCGGTGGGAGCTTCTCACCGATCGGCATCTTCGGCGCGATCACCAACGGCGTCGTCGACCAGAGCGACCTGCCGGGCAACGCGGCCGTCCTGTTCGGTGGGGCGCTGGGCGCGTGCGCTCTCATCAGCCTCGTCGGCTTCCTCGCCTTCGGAGGCACCAAGCTGCTGCAGCGTGACCGGCAGTCGTTCAGGACGGCGGTCATGAGCCGCGCCGGCGGCGGCCCCGGCCCCGGTGACGGCCCCGACGGCGATACTGACGGCGGCGACCACCCCGTGGACGACGCCCTGCCCCGCCTAGACGCGCAGCGCTCGCTCACGCTGATCGGCCTGCTCGTGCTGGCGGTGGGCGCGCTCGTCTTCGACCTCGACATCGGTTTCCTCGCGCTCGCGGTGGCGGTCGTGCTGACCCTGATCTTCCCCTCCGCCGCCCGCGGAGCCGTCGACAAGATCAGCTGGGGTACGGTGCTCCTGGTCGGCGGCATCGTCACGTACGTCGCCCTGCTGCAGGACCAGGGCACGGTGAAGTGGCTCGGCGACGGCGTGGCCGAGGTCGGCGCTCCGCTCCTGGCGGCCCTGCTGATCTGCCTGATCGGCGCCGTGGTGTCCGCCTTCGCCTCCACGACCGGCATCCTGGGCGCGCTGATCCCGCTCGCCGTACCCTTCCTGCAGACCGGGCAGGTCGGCGCTGTCGGCATGGTCACGGCGCTGGCGATCTCCTCCTCGGTGGTGGACTGCAGCCCCTTCTCCACCAACGGCGCGCTGATCGTCGCGAACGCCGACGTGGCGGTCCGGGACGACGTGTTCAAGCGCCTGATGACGTGGGGCATGACCATCGTGGTCGCCGCGCCGCTTCTGTGCTGGCTTGTCCTGATCGTGCCGGGGCTGTCATGACCCGCTCCGCCGACCTGCTCGCCGAACGGCTCCGCCGGTACCGGATCCTCGGCAGCGCCACCGACACGCGCCACTCCGCCACCGCACCCGGAACCGCCGTCGACGACGCGGTCGCGTGACGCCGGCCGAGGTGGTGAGGGCCCTCAGGAGGGGGCCTGTGACGCGAACTCGACGCCGACGTCCTCGAACCAGGGCGGCACGCCGTCGGTCACCAGGAGTTCGGCCGCGTCCCAGCCGCACACCCGGATCGGGGCGCTCAGCGCGAACTTGCGCGCGTCGCCCACCACGATCGTCCTGCGCGCGATGGCGATGAGCCGGCGCTTGGTCTCGGCCTCGTACGGTGTGGCCCCGTAGACGCCGTTCCCGTCGAGCGCGGTGGCCGCCAGGAACAGGGTGCGCACGCTCATGTGCTCCAGCCACGCCAGGGTCTCCGGCCCGCCGAACGAGCGGGTGTCCCTGCCGTACTGGCCGCCGACCCCGATGAGCGTGATGTCGGGTCTCGGCGCGAGCACGGCGATGGCGGGCAGCGAGTGGGTGATCACGGTGAGGTTCGCCCCGGAGGGGAGCAGTTTGGCGATCTCCAGCGTGGTGGTGCCCGAGTCGAGGGCGATGGCCGTGCCCGGCTCCACGTGGCGTACGGCGGCGGCGGCGATCGCCCGCTTGGCGGCGGACGCCTGAACGGAGCGGTCGGTGAACGGCGTGGCACCCATGTCGGCTGCTGCGGCGCCTCCGCGTACCGCCCTGACCAGGCCGTCACCGGCCAGCCTGCGCAGGTCGCGCCTGACGGTGTTGGGGGAGACGCCCAGCTCGGTGACCAGGTCGGCGGCGGCGACGTACCCGTCGAGCTCGATCCTGCGCAGGATCGCCTCGCGCCTGTGCGGGGCCGACGAGTAGCGCAGGCTCGCCTCCATGTCGCTCATATGACCATGATGCCCCATAAGTTGGCGTTTTTCGGCCAACTTATGGACTTATAGTGACAATATGGCGTTGTTGTGCGGGATCGACGTGGGCACCACCCACGTCAAGGTGGGCTTCTTCGACGACGGGGGCGGCTGCGTCGCTGCCGTACGCCACCCGACCCCGCGCGACCTGCCCGCCCTCGTGGCCGCCGTCGTGGAGGCCCTGGCGGAGTGCGCCGCCCGCGCGGAACGCGGCCCCGACGCGATCGGGATCGCGGGCATGGCCGAGACCGGCGTGCCCCTCGACGCCTCGGGACGCCCGCTCACGCCGCTGCTGTGGTGGAACGACCCCCGCGGCCACGAGGAAGCCGCCGCGCTCCGCGGCACCGGCCCACCCGGCGCGGGCGAGGACGCGGTGGCGGTTTACGCGCGGACCGGGCGGTGGGTGGACGGGAAGGCGCCGCTGGCGAAGTGGCTCTGGTTGCGTGCGCACGAGCCGGGCGTGCCGGCGGCGATGCGGTGGTGGGCGAGCGTGCCCGACGCGGTGGCGTACGCGCTCACCGGCGTGCTGCGCACCCATGAGACGCTGGCCGCGCGCACCCTCGCCTACGACGTCGTACGCGGCCGCTACGACGAGGACCTCCTCGCCCTGGCCGGGCTGGGTCCCGAGCAGCTGGCGCCCACGGCCGGGGCGGTGGAGCCCGTCGGCGGGCTGACGGCGAGGGCGAGCGGGGTGGCGGCCGGGACCCCCGTGGTGATCGCCGGTCACGACCACGCGGTGGGCGCGTGGGCGTCGGGCGTACGCCGTCCCGGGGACGTGGCCGACTCCATGGGCACGGCGGAGGCGGTCCTGGCGCCGGCGGCGCACCGGCCCGACCCGCGCACCGGCCTGGCCCTGGGAGCCACGGCCGACCCCTCGCTCGACGGCGCCGGCACCGTCCTGGTCGGAGGTCTGCCGACGAGCGGCGGCATGCTCGACTGGCTCCTCGGCCTGGCTCCTCCCCCTGACGCCCCCCGGGCGCGGGCCACGGCGGAGCGCGCGGGCGAGCGGGAAGCGGGACGGGACAGGTACGCCGCCCTGCCCGGACTGCTGGACGGGGTGCGGTTGCCGACGGGCATCATCGCCGAGCCGTACCTGCGCGGCAGGGTGGCGCCCGCGCCCGACCGCGAACGCCGGGTCACGATGTCCGGGATCGGGCCCGAGCACACGTTCGGCGACCTGCTGGCGGCCGCCATGGAGGGAACGTGCCTGCACACCCGCTGGACCGTGGCCGAGCTCGCCGCCGTGACCGGCGCCGCTCCCGAACGGCTCGTGGTCTTCGGCGGGCAGGTCCGGGTCCCGCTCTGGATGCGCGTGAAGGCGGCGGTCTCGCCCGTGCCGGTGGAGGTCGTACGGGCCGACGACGCGGTCTGCGCGGGCGCCGCTCTCATCGCCGGCCAGGCGGGAGGTTCGCTCGGTGACGTCCCCGTGCTGCCCCGCGAGCCGCAACGGCACGACCCCGGCCTCGCCGCCGCCTACCTCCCCCTGTACGAACGCTTCCTGACCTCCGCCGGCCGGCGGGAGCACGGATGACCAGGCAGAACCATCAGATCGGAGCACCCATGACCAGCCAGGAGACCACCACGCCCGCCCCCACGCTCGACCTGCTGGCCCGCCCGTCCGGTGGGTTCGCCATGGTCGCCATGGACCAGCGGGAGAGCCTGAGGCAGATGTTCGCCGCCGCCACGGGGGAGCGGGTGGACGACGACACCCTGGCCGGGTTCAAGCTGGCGGTGGCGCGGGAGGTGGGGCCGCACGCCTCCGGGTTCCTGATCGACAGGGACTACGGCTTCGACCGGGTGGCCGCCGAGGGCATGGTCCCCGGCGGGCTGATCATCGCCGTGGACAGCCTCCGGCAGGCGCCCGACGGCCCCGTCGAGGACACCTCGATCGACGAGACGATCGACCTGGCCGCCGCGCGGCGGGCCGGCGCGGTCGCGGCCAAGCTGCTGCTCATCTGGCGCGATGACGAGCACCGGCGGCGCCGCCTGGAGACCGCCGCCGCGTTCGTCCGTGTATGCGCCGAGGCGGGCCTGCTCTCCGTGCTCGAAGGGGTGGCCAAACCCGTCCAGGGCCAGGAGGCGGGCTTCGACGGGCCCGCCGCGATCCGGGAGGCCGCCAGGGAACTGGCCGGGCTGCGGCCCAGCCTGTACAAGGCCCAGGTGCCGCTCGGCGGCGCCGCCCCCGAGGAACGGCTGGCCGAGGAGTGCGCCCGGCTCGACGAGGTGATCCCCGTCCCGTGGGTCGTGCTCTCCCAGGGCGTGGAACGGGACGACTTCCCCGCCGCCGTCCGGGCCGCCTGCCGGGCGGGCGCGTCGGGGATGCTGGCCGGCCGCGCGATCTGGAGCGACGTGGTGGGGTCCGCCGGCCTGGCCGCGGAGCTGCGTACGCGCTCGGTGCCCCGGCTGCGGCGGCTGGCGTCCATCGTCGACTCCTTCGCCCGCCCGTGGAACGCCCGATGACGGCGCGGACGGCCGGACCGGCTGATGGTCGTCCTGCGGGAGGGCCGGCGATCGCGATGTTGCACACCGTGCCCGCGCTCGCCGCGCCGCTGGCCGAACTGGCCGCCGAGGTGCGGCCCGGCACGCGGATCCTGCACTTCGCCGACGAGAGCCTGCTCCAGGACACCATCGCCGGCGACGGCCCGCCCCCGCACGTCCTGCGCAGGCTGGTCTCGTACGCGATGTACGCCAAGGAGTCGGGAGCCGGGACGCTGCTCGTCACCTGCTCCTCCATCGGTGAGGCCGCCGAACAGGCGCGCCCGTTCGCCGAGCTGCCGATCCTGCGCATCGACGAGCCGATGGCCGGGGAGGCGGTGCGGGCCGGGCGGCGGATCGGGGTGCTGGCGACGCTCGCCACCACGCTCGGCCCGACCACCCGGCTGGTCCGGCGGGCGGCGTCCCGTGAGGGGGTGGCGCGGGAGGTCGTTCCGCACCTGTGCGACGGCGCCTTCGACGCGCTGCGCGGCGGCGATCCGGCCCGCCACGACGCCCTGGTCCTGGACGGGTTCGGCCGGCTCGCGGGGCAGGTGGACGTCGTGGTGCTGGCCCAGGCGTCGATGGCCGGGATCGTCGCGGAGGCGGACGGGGGAGTGCCGGTGCTCTCCTCCCCGCGCTCCGGCGTCGCCCAGCTGGCCTGAGCCGCCCCGGCCGGTCAGGTGGTGCTCAGGACGATGCGGCCCGTGGCCTCGCCGGCCGCCTGGCGTCGCCAGGCTTCGGTGGCATGCTCCAGCGGTACGACCTCGTGCGCCACCGACAGCCGCCCTTCGGTCACCCGCTCGGCGATCAGGGTGATGGCCGCGGCGCGCTGCTCCCTGGTCAGCTCGTTGTTGGTGTAGCCGAGCACCCGCAACGACCGGCTGCGCAGCGTGGCGGAGTCGAGCGGGGACGTCTCCGACGCCGAGCTGCCGAGGTTGACGATCCGGCCCCCGGGACGCAGGGTGCGGGCCGCCGCGGCGGCCGGGACGCCGAAGAGCGGGTCGAGCACCAGGTCCAGCGGCCCCTCGCAGGCGGCGGTGAAGCGGGCGGCCAGCGCGGCCACGTCGTCGGTGTCCAGGGTGACGACGGCGTCCGCCCCCGCCTGCCGGACCTGCTCGCGGGCCTGCGGTGAACGGGCGGCGGCGACGACCCGGCGGGCGCCCGCGAGACGGGCGAGCTGGATGGCCGCCTGCCCCACCACGCCACCGCCGCCGAGCACCAGCACCTGCTCGCCGGCTGCCAGCTCGCCCCGCCAGGTCAGCGCCATGTGCGCGGCCACGGCCGACAATCCGAGCGCGGCCACGGCGAACGGGTCGGCGCCGCCGGGCAACTCGACGAGGTCCTCGGCGGGCACCGCCGCCAGCTCCGCCATGCTGCCGTCGCCCGGCGCCATCCCCGCCGGCGTGGGGAACCACACGAGCCGCCCGCCGACGGCCCCGACCCCCTGCACGCCGGGCACGTAGGGGACGGACGGCGTCCCGAAGTAGGAGGCGCCGCCCGCGCACAGCAGGTCGAGCGGGGTGATCGGGGCGGCGATGACCCCGACCGTCTCGGCACCGGACGCCACGGGTGCCGGCCGCTCGGCGACCACGGGCGGCAGGCCGCACGTCTCGATCGTGACGGCCCGCATCACGCGATCACGTCCAGGTCCGTCATGTGGCGATGTCCGGGTACGGCAGGCTCATGTGGGACAGCCGCCGCGCGTACTCCTTCTGGAAGCCCAGCGGCGGGTGGTCGCGCTCGAACATCGCGATGAACAACGTCAGCGTGAGGAACGGGTGCGCCCCCAGCTCGAACAACTTCGGGTAGTCGTGAGCGGCCAGGGCCTCGCGTTCGACGTCGTCGAAGCGGAGCCACGTCGACGACTCGCCGGTGTGGCAGCCGAGGATGCGGTTGGCGTACTCGGCCTCCCACATCTCGACGGTGGCCCGCGGCTCCTCGCGGTAGCGCTCGACCAGCTCGGGGTCGCGGTCGACGGTGAAGAGGAACTTGTTCAGCAGGTATTTGCTCATGACCCGTCGCCTCCGTTCGGATACCACGTGAAGTACGCCTCCATGGTGTGGAACAGGTCGTACGTATCCACATAGTCGGCTTTCTTCCCCTCGCCGGCCACTCCCATCATCAGCATGAAGTCCATGAAGCCGTGGGTGGCGTTGCCGGGTTCCCACAGGCTGTCCAGGGTGACCTCCGACAGGCAGCCGTCGAGGTCGCCGGTGGAGATCCACTCGACGGCCCTGCGGTCGAACTCGGGGTCGGGGCCGTGCGGCCCGAACTGGCGCGGCCCGCCGAGCTCGAGCGACAGGTGCCCGGTGCCGATGACCGCGACCCGCTGGTCGGAGGGCCACGACTCGACGAGTTCCCTGATGGTCCGGCCGAGCTGCACGAACCGTTTCGGCCGCGGCAGGGGAGGGGCGAAGATGTTGGTGTAGACGGGCACGATCGGCAGGTCGTTCTGCGGGCGCAGGGTGATGATCGGGCACGTGATCGAGTGGTCGATCCGCAACTCGTTGGAGAAGGCCAGGTCGAAGCCCGCGTCCAGGCCCTCGCGCAGGATGTACGCCGACAGGTCCTCCTGCCCGGTGAACACCATCCTGGGCAGCCCGAACTCGCGTTCCTCGTTGTAGAAGTTCGCGTCGTAGAAGGGCGCCTTGCCGACGAGGAACTGCGGCATGTTGTCCAGCCACAGCTGGTGGAAGTGGTCGGAGCCGACCATGACCAGCACGTCGGGCCTGGCTCTGGTCAGGGTCTGCCGGAACGCCTCCACCTTGCGCACCCACTCGTCGGCGAACGGCGGGCGGTCCTCGCCCGTGGAGGTGCTGGCGCGGTGGTAGAAGGGGTGGTGGGTGGATGCGATGACCGCGACGAGTTCAGCCATGCGTCTCTCCGTAGGGGTCGGGGGGCACGGACCGGTTGTTCAGGTCCACGGACAGGAAGATCTCGTTGGCCACGGGGTGGCGCAGCTCTTCGGCGAGCTGGCCGATCAGCCCGGCGGTCCTGGCGAGGAGGGCGAATCCGCGCAGCAGTTCCATCGGCAGCCCCAGGTCGGCCAGGGCCGCGCCGCAGACGCCCGCGCCGTTGAGCGGCAGGGTCCTGCCCAGCACGCGGGGGTGCACCCGGCCGACCGCGGCGAACAGCGACAGGTGCGGCCCGAACAGCCCTTCCTCGGCCGCGATCTCGAACAGGCGCGGCGTGCGCGGGTCGCCGTCCTTGTGCACGTGGTGGCCGAGCCCGGGCACGCGCCGGCCGGATTCGCGCCAGGTCGTCACGGTGTCCAGCGCGAGCGCGTCCCAGCCGGCGTCGTCGGAGGGGAGGGGGTCACGCTCCTTCAGCACGCCGGCGAGGAAACGCCCGCAGTCCTCGGTGACGCCGAGGAACCGGGAGCCGCCGCCGAGCAGCCCGGCGGCCAGCGCGCCCTGCACGGAGTCGGGCGCCGACAGGTACGTCAACCGCGTCACGATCGCCGTCGGCGTGAACCCGTGGTCGGCCAGCGCGGCCAGCACCGCCTCGAACACGCGCACCTCCCCCCGGGACGGGCGGCGCTGCGTGGCCAGCCAGAAGGCCAGCTCGCCGAAGCCCACCTCGCCCATCACGTCGGCGGCCAGGTCGTGGCCGAGCAGGGTGATCGACGTGGGCGACGACGCCCCGAGCGCGGTGGGGTAGTCCCCGGGCGTCACGACGGCCGCCCCTCGGACAGCCACGTGCGCAGCTCGGCGCCGTGCTCGTCCAGCTCGGGCGGCGGCAGCGCGTAGCCGGCGGGTGTCTCGGAGAACCGGATCGGGTGCCGCGTCGTCGGCACCGCCCGCTCGCCCTCGCCCACCTCCACGACCGGGTCGAGCCCGAACCGCTCCGCCGCGGCGAACCCGCCGTCGATCGTGTTGATGGGCCCGCTCGGCACCCCGGCCTCCAGGAGCAGGTCGAACCACTCGTCGGCGGGGCGCCGGGCGAGCCGCTCGACCAGGATCGGCCGCAGCTCCTCGCGGTTGGCCGTGCGGCTCGCGTTGCGGGCGAAGCGGGGGTCGTCGGCCACCTCCGGGATGCCGAGCACCTCGCACAGCTTGCGGAACTGGCCGTCGTTGGCGGCGGCGACGATGAGGTCCTGGTCGGCCGTGGGCAGCGGTTCGTACGGGAACACGCTCGGATGCGCGTTGCCCATCCGGTAGGGGACCACGCCCCCGGCGACGTACGCAGAGCTCTGGTTGACCAGCCCGGTCAGCGCCGACGACATCAGGTTGACCTCGACGTGCTGGCCCCGCCCCGTGGCCTCGCGGTGGCGCAGCGCGGCCAGGATGCCGATGACGGCGTGGTTGCCGGCCATCACGTCGAACACGCTGATCCCGGCCCGGTAGGGCGGCCCGCCGGGGTCGCCGGTGAGGCTCATCAGCCCCGACATGGCCTGCACCATCAGGTCGTAGCCGGGCACACGCGCCCCGGCCCCGGAGCCGAAGCCGCTGATGGACGCGTACACGATGCCGGGGTTGGCGGCCAGCACGGCGTCGTAGCCGAGGCCGTACTTGTCCAGCCCGCCGGGCCGGAAGTTCTCCACCAGCACGTCGGCCCGGCGGGCCAGCTCCCTGGCGGCGTCGGCGTCGGCTTCGTCGCGCAGGTCGAGGGCGATCGAGCGTTTGCCGCGGTTGACCCCGAGATAGTAGGTGGACGCCTCGCCCCTGGCGGGCGGCGTCCACGTCCGGGTGTCGTCGCCGCCCGGCCCTTCCACCTTGACGACGTCGGCTCCCATGTCCGCCAGCAACATCGTGGCGTAGGGTCCGGCCAGGACCCTGGAGAAGTCGGCGACCAGCACGCCGGACAGCGGCCCCCGCGGCTCGGTGTCAGTCATCGAGTCCCATCCTCGCGTCCGTTGAACGGACATATGTCCGCCCAGTCGATCCCAGCATCTGAAGGCCAGGGCGTCAAGCGTCTTGACAGCCGGACGCGCGCTCATCACAGTAGCGGTGACCGTATAGCGGACAGCTGTTCGCCAACGAGGAGCGTGCCATGAACGACTTCGACCCCGGGCGCCCCGTGGTGCTGCGCGGCGGCACGGTGCTGCCCATGGACGGGCGCCGGGTGCTGCCCCGCACGGACGTCCTCGTCACCGGGGACAGGATCGCCGCCGTCGGCCAGGACCTGCAGGCCCCGCAGGACGCCATCGAGATCGACGCCTCCGACGGCATCGTCATGCCCGGCATGATCGACACCCACCGCCACATGTGGCAGACCGCGATGCGCGGCTACGGCGCCGACTGGACGCTCACCCAGTACTTCGTCTGGTTCTACCTGGAACACGGCAAGCTCTTCAGGCCCGAGGACGTGCACGCGGGCAACACGCTGGCCGCGATCGAGGCCCTGGACGCCGGCGTCACCACCGTCGTCGACTGGTCGCACGGCCTGCAGACCGTCGACCACGCCGACGCCGCCGCCGACGCGCTGCGGTCCGTGCCGGGCCGGTACGTGCTCGCGTACGGCAACATCCAGGCGCCGCCCGCCGAATGGACGGCCACGCCCGAGTTCCGCGACTTCGTCGCCCGGCGCGTCACCGGCGACGACCTGCTCGGATTCCAGCTCGCCTTCGACGTGCTCGGCGACCCGTCGTTCCCGGAGAAGCCCGCCTTCGAGGTCGCCCGCGAGCTCGGCCTGCCCGTCACCACGCACGCCGGCGTGTGGGGCGCCACCAGCGACGACGGCATCAAGCTCATGCACGAGCACGGCTTCATGACCCCCGAGACCGTGTACGTGCACGCCGCCTCGCTGTCGGCCGACTCCTACCACCGCATCGCGGCCACCGGCGGCTCCATCTCGGTCTCCACCGAGAGCGAGCAGAGCGCCGGGCAGGGCTACCCGCCCACGTGGGCCGTCCGCGCCCACGGCATCCCGGTGTCGCTGTCCATGGACACGAGCGTCTGGTGGAGCGGCGACCTGTTCTCCGCCATGCGCACCACCCTCGGCGCGGACCGCTCCCGCGAGCACCTGGAGGCGCACGCCAGGGGCGAGACCGTCACGCACTGCGGCCTGCGCGCCGACGAGGTCGTCACCTGGGCCACCCGGGGCGGCGCCCGCGCGCTCGGCCGCGACGACCTCGGCGCCGTCGAGCCCGGCAAGAAGGCCGACCTGGTGCTCATCAAGAACGACGCGTCGCCCGTGTCGTTCCCGCTGCTCAACCCGTTCGGCCACGTGGCGTTCCAGGCGCAGCGCGGCGACGTGCACACCGTCCTGGTCGACGGCCGCGTGGTCAAGCACGAGCACCGCCTCGTCGGTGTCGACCTGGCCGCGGCCCGCCGCCAGGTCGAGCGGACGGTCGAGCACCTCCGCTCCGAGATGGGCGACGAGGCGTGGGAGAAGGGCATGAACCCGGACATCCCCGCGACGAAGATCCTCGACAACCCGTACACGTACACCGACTACCGCAGCGACTCCACGCACCGCCTGTGACCGGCCGCTGTGCGGACGGCCGACCGTGCCGCCCGTGCCGACCGTCTAAAGTCGGAGCAGGCGGATCCGAACGAGAGGGCATCGATGGCACGCGGTGACACGGGACCTGACTTCATCGAGGCGCTGGCCCGCGGCCTCGATGTCATCAGGGCCTTCCAGCCCGGGCGCCCGGTCATGTCCCTGACAGAGGTGGCGACCGCCGCCGGCCTGGCCAGGCCGACGGCCCGCCGCATCCTGCTCACCCTCCAGGAGCTCGGCTACGCCCGGCAGGAGGCGGGCGGATTCGCCCTCACGCCGCGCGTGCTCGAGCTGGGCGTCACCTACATCCGCTCCACAGGGCTCTGGGAGGTGGCCAGGCCGCACCTGGAGCGGCTGGTCAGGCAGACGCACGAGTCCTCCTCGATCGCCCAGCTCGACGGCTCCGACATCGTCTACGTCGCCAGGGTCGCCGTGCCGAAGATCGTCGCCCTGTCGGTGCAGATCGGCACCCGCTTCCCGGCGCTGCAGACGTCCCTGGGCAAGGTGCTGCTGGCCGCGCTCTCCCCCGCCGAGGTGGAGCGGGTCCTGGCCGAGCCGAGCCGCTCCGGCATCGAGCCGCGCTGGCGGCCGGACGCCGGCGAGCGCGAGGCGGTGCTGCGCGAGGTGCGGGCCAAGGGGTGGGCGATGACGGACGAGCAGCTCGCCCTCGGGATCCGGTCGGTCGCCGCGCCGCTCAGGGACGGGCTCGGCAACGTCGTCGCGGCCGTCAACGTCAACGCCCACGCCGCCGAGACCTCCCTCCACCAGCTGACCGAGGAGCACCTGCCGCTGCTGCTGAAGACGGCCGGCGCGATCAGCGCCGACTGGGCCCTCTACCAGGAGGTGCCGCACGTCACGGCCTCCTGAGCCGGGTCGCGCGCGGCCTGGGTCTTGCCGGGCGGGGCAAGTCGTCCTTCAATGAGCCCCATACGGCGATCCTGGAGGGGCCGATGCGCGGTTTACGGGCGTCCGCAGTCGTTCTGATAATGGTGCTCACCACGTTCGCAGCCGCGGAGCCGGCCGCTCCGGTCATCGCCGGGCCGGCCGATCCCGAGCCGGCCTCGCTGGTCACCCTCTCCGTTCCCGGCCAGGCCGCGTTCGACCGCCTGGTCGCCTCCGGCGCCGACCTCACGGAACGGGTCCGCCCGCAACCTGACGGCAGCATCCAGGTCGACGCCGTCGTCACACCCGGCCAGCTCGACGGCCTGAAGTCGCTGGGCGCGACCCTCGCACCCGGCGCGCCGGCCCAGGCGCGGCCGAGGGCCACCGCGCCCAAGGACCAGATCGTCATCGAGCGGGCCGTCTGGTTCAGGTCGCGCGACGGCTACTTCCTGTCCGTCGAGGCGTCCAGCAACGCCGGGCAGGCGGCCGCGCTCACCGTGACGTGGAAGGGCGCGCGCGGATCCGACGGGCAGGCGCCCATGGTCGCGTACGTCGACGCGGGCGCGTACCTCGGCCACCAGCTCAGCACGCCCGTTCCCGCGGACGGCAGGCCGCGGTGGGTCACCGTCACCTCGGCCGCGGGCGGCACGGCGGAGGCGCGGGTCAAGGAATGGCCGGACGGCGAGCGGCCGGACCGCGAGGGCCGCGGATACCAGCGCGACTTCGTCAGCCGGTACATGACGCCGGCGCAGCTCGACGAGCGCGTCAAGAGCCTGCACCGGCGCTACCCCGGGCTCACCGAGATCATCACGCTGCCGTACCGGACCAACGGCTACCGGCGGCACGCCCAGGCCCTGATCGGCACCCCGCCCGCCGCGGCCGTCGTGATCACCTCCGCCGCCTACGGCTCCGAAGGCGGCAACGACCTGGCGGTCGAGCTGGCCGGCCCCGGCGCGCCCGACCGGCCGTTGCGGGTGAACGTGGACGGCAAGCTCATCACCGTCAGCCTGGCGACCGACGGCTCGGGCACGCCGGTCAGCACCGCCGCCCAGGTCGCCGCCGCGATCAACGCCACGGAAGGCGCCGGCGTCACCGCCACGACCTACCGCGACGACGCCGGGGGCGGCGTCATGGCGCCCGCGCCGCCCGCCCAGCTCAGCGATTTCCTCCAGGCCCCCGCCGGCGTCTCCCGCGAGCCCGCGCGCGTGCTGGCCCTGCGCATCGGCACGCACCGCGACGGCTCGCGCACCGGCGTGCTCGCCTACGCCCAGGAGCACGCGAGGGAGTGGGTGACGCCGCTGGTCACCATCGAGGCGGCCGAGCGGCTGCTGCGCAACCACGCCCGTGACAGGGCGACCCGCCGGCTGCTGGAGCGCACCGACATCTTCATCGTGCCGACCGTCAACCCCGACGGCGCCAACTACAGCTTCTACGACTTCAACGCCCAGCGTAAGAACATGACCAACCACTGCCCCGCCGCGCAGTCCGACCCGGCGGCGCGCAACACCTGGGGCGTGGACGTCAACCGCAACTACGCCGTCGGATCGCTGCACGACGGCTACTTCGGCGCCTCGGCCAACTGCCAGAGCGGCACGTACGCGGGCCCGGCCGAACACTCCGAGCCGGAGAGCCGCAACGTCATGTGGCTGGCGCAGACGTACCCCAACATCCGGTTCGCCCTGAACGTGCACAGCTACGGCGGCTACTTCATGTGGCCTCCCGGCGCCTACAAGCTCGACGGCCGCGTCACCCTGCCCAGGCCGTCGGAGCAGGACCTGGCGTACTTCCTGCGCTCGGCCCGCACGATCGAGGAGGCCATCGCCGCCGAGCGCGGCACGGTCACCTGGCCGCAGCAGACGGGCCCCGTGACGGACGTGCTGTACTCGGCGGCCGGCAACTCCGCCGACGAGCTCTGGTACGACCACGGCGTCTACGGCTGGGACTTCGAGGTCGGAGCCGACCTGTGGAACCCCGCGACACGCAGGTGGGAGGGCGTGGGCTTCCAGCCGCCGTTCAGCGAGGGGCACGCCGAGGCGATGGAGTTCGCCTCCGGCCTCATCGCCCTGATCGGCGTGGCCGCCGACCACCGGGAACGCTGAGCCCCCAACGGGCCCCCGGCCCGTGGCCCGCGGGTGCGCCGCCGGGAAACGCGTACGGCCCCGCCCCCGCGACGGGGCCGTACGCGCGCCGGTTTTTGCGTGGCGCCGGTCTCTACGGCGCCGGTCTCTACGGCGCCGGTCTCTACGGCGCCGGTCTCTACGGCGCCGGTCTCTACGGTGCCGGGGCGTAGCCGGCCGGGCGGGTGGTGAAGGTGCCGCGGCCCTGGGTACGGCTGCGCAGCCGGGTCGCGTAGCCGAACACCTCGGCCAGCGGCACGATCGCGGTGATCACGACCGTGCCCGACCGCGTCGCGGAGCCGGAGATCCGGCCGCGCCGGGCCGCGAGGTCGCCCAGCACCCCGCCGGCCGCGTCGTCCGGCACCGTGACCGTCACCTCGGCCACCGGCTCAAGCAGCGCCATCGTGCCCGCCCGCAACGCCTCGCGCAGCGCCAGCCGGCCGGCCGTGCGGAAGGCGAGCTCCGAGGAGTCCTTCGTGTGGGTGGCGCCGTCGGTCAGCGTCACCCGCACGCCCGTCACCGGGTGCCCGGCCAGCGGCCCGCCGGCCAGGGCGTCGCGGCAGCCGGCCTCGACCGCGCGCACGTACTCGCGCGGCACCCGCCCGCCGGTGACGGTCGAGGAGAAGGCGAAGTCGCCCTCGGCCAGCGGCTCCACGTCGATCATGACGTGGGCGTACTGGCCGGCGCCGCCGTCCTGCTTGACGTGCCGGTACAGCAGGCCCGACACGCCGCGGACGAGGGTCTCCCTGAACGCCACCTGAGGCCGGCCGACGCCGACGGCCAGCCCGTGGTCGCGGCGGATCTTCTCCACCGCCACCTCCAGGTGCAGCTCGCCCATCCCCGACAGCAGCGTCTGCCCGGTCTCGGCGTCGGTGCGGACCGCCAGCGACGGGTCCTCCTCGGCCAGGCGCGCCAGCGCCGCGGCCAGCCGGTCGGCGTCGGTGCTCCTGCGCGCCTCGACCGCCACCGACACCACGGGGTCGGCCGCCCCCGGAGGCTCCAGCACGAGGGGCGAGCCCGGCGCGCACAGCGTCGTCCCGGGCCTGGCCGCCTTCGGCCCGACGACGGCGACGATGTCCCCGGCCACCGCCCGGTCCACCTCGGTGTGGCGGTCGGCCTGCACGCGCAGGATGCGGCTGATCCGCTCGGTACGGCCCGCGCCGGCGTCCAGCACCGTGTCCCCCTTCCGCATCGTGCCCGAGTACACCCGTACGTAGGTCAGCCGCCCGGTGGCGGTCGAGTTCACCTTGAAGGCCAGCGCGGCCAGCGGCGCGGCCGGGTCCGCCGGGCGTTCCGCGCCGTCCTCGCCGCGCACCGCCGGCACCTCCGGCGGCGAGGGCAGGTACGCCACCACCGCGTCGAGCAGCGGCTCGACCCCGCGGTCCCGGTACGCCGAGCCGCACAGCACCACCACGCCCGCACCGGTGCGGGTCAGGTCGCGCAGCGCCGCGGCCAGCGTGCCCGCGGAGATCGACGGGCCCGCGCAGAACTCCTCCAGCGCGTCCGCGTTCAGCTCGGCCACCGCCTCCTCCAGCACGCGGCGCCGCCGCAGCGCCTCCTCGCGCAGTTCCCGCGGCACCTCACCCTCCTCGCAGGCGCCGCCGGTCCACACCAGCGACCGCATCCGCACCAGGTCGACCACGCCGGCGAAGCCGTCCTCGCGCCCGATCGGCAGCTGCACGACCAGCGGCGCGGGATGCAGCCGGCGGCGGATCGACTCGACCGCGGCGTCCAGGTCGGCGCCGGCCCGGTCGAGCTTGTTGACGAACGCGATCCGCGGCACGCCGTACCGGTCGGCCAGCCGCCACACGGACTCGCTCTGCGGTTCGACGCCCGCGACGCCGTCGAACACCGCGATCGCGCCGTCGAGCACCCGCAGCGAGCGCTCGACCTCGTCGGAGAAGTCGACGTGGCCGGGGGTGTCGATGAGGTTGATCCGGTGCCCGTCCCAGGCGCAGCTCACCGCGGCGGCGAAGATCGTGATGCCGCGGTCGCGCTCCTGTGAGTCGAAGTCGGTGACGGTCGTGCCGTCGTGCACCTCACCCCGCTTGTACGTCGCGCCGGCGAGGAAGAGCATCCGTTCGGTGACGGTGGTCTTGCCGGCGTCGACGTGGGCGAGGATGCCGAGATTGCGGACGGTCGTCAGGGAGGTGGAGAGATGGGCGCGCACAGCCGATGACCCTTTCCGGGTGTCGTCGAACAGGACAGCGCGATTCCCCGGACGAAGGACGGCCGGAACTCGAGGCCGTGCGAGGACCCCGGCGCGGGATCAGGCCCGCGGGGGGTCGGGAAGGTCGCTTCGTCAGGGCGTCCGATGGCGGCCGCGCAGCCGGCATCGGGGCGACGAAGACACCAGGATCACCTCGTGCCGCGAGGGAGGGACGATGGCAGCGGTGCTGTGGCGCACGGCCGGCTCCTCTCCCTCATCGATGCGGTACGGCGTTCGGTGGGGAGTGTAGTCACACGGGGATGACGGAGGGAACCGATTTTTCCGGCACGTCCGCCAGAACTTCCGCCGCGGCCGCACCTGACGGGAGAAGGCGTTTGAGGCGGGCGTGACGATGGTAGAGGCCACCTAGCAGGGCAAATGGAGATCGCCCCGCTATCGGTAGCCTTCCGGGGGGAAGGCGTGATAGGCGGTCTCCGCGGTTGTGAGACCGCCGGATCGGGGGAAAACCCAATGCGTAAGACGCTCACCGGGCTGGGCCTGGCGTTCTTCTTGACGCTAGTCCCGGCCGCCGCAGCGACGGCCGACACACCGGTCGAGCCCGTCGCGCAGAGCCAGGTCACACCCGCGCCACAGCAACAGACGGACGGAGGCGGTAACGCCGGCCTGTGGGGCCTGCTCGGCCTGCTGGGCCTGCTGGGCCTGGCCGGCATGCGTAAGCAGCGCCACGTCGGCACCTCGGAACACGTCTCCGACCGCGGGATGCGCCCATAGGCCGTCCCCGCCCGGCGACGCAGCCGGGATGAGATCGCAGCGGCACGGCCGCCGCACCGCGGCCGTGCCGACGCGGCTCCTTCAGAGCAGGGCGCCCGCACGGCGCAGGCGCCGCTCGCGGAGGGCGAGCAGCGGCGGCAGGCCGAGCTGCGCGGCGATGTAGACCGCCACGGCCAGCGCCTCCCAGAAGCCCGCCGAGCCGACCGCGCCGCCGGCGAACTGGGCCAGTCCCCAGCCGCCCAGCGAGATCATGAGCGGTAGCACCACCGTGACGAGCATCCAGGCCATGACGGCGATCCCGGCGACGTACGGCACCACGAACCAGCGGGCGATCTGCCGGTCCCGCTCCCCGGCCCCGGCCAGCTCCGCGCTCTCGGCCTCGGTGAGGCGGAACAGCCGGCCCTTCGCGGTGAGCCACGTCGTCCGGTAGAGGTTGTGGCAGCGCAACGCGTTCGCGAGCAGCGCGTACGAGTCGCTGCGCAGCGGCAGGGCGGCCCACTGCCAGACGATGCCGAAGATCAGGAAGAGCGCCACGGCGGCGAGGAAGCCGTCCACGCCGGCGGGCGGGCCGAGGAGCCGCAGCGCGAGCGTCACGGCGAGGACCACGGTGTCGACGGCCATCCCCGCCAGATAGACGCCGTAGCGGCGGTTGCGCGCAACCGTGACGATCTGGGTGAGGTCGGTCTCGAAGACGACGTACACACCGCGGTAGCTGACGCGGAAGATCGCCGGCACGCCGACCGCGCGCCCAGCGAGCCAGTGCCAGGCTTCGTGCACGGCGCCGAACGCCACACCCATCAGCAGCCACGTGAACGCCGACAGCCCCGGGCTGGGCAGGAACACGGCGTCCTCCCACGAGGGCCGGAGACCGGGCCGGAACACCAGCACGCCGGCCGCGAACAGCGCGGCCGCCACGTAGAACGACCAGGCGGCGCGGCCGAACAGCCGGGCCGCGGCCTGAGGGCTGACCCCTTCGATCCACCTGATGTGCCCGCGGACCGGCGCCGTCTCAGCGGGCGGGTCGAGCAGCCCGGCGGCGGTGAGCCCTTCGACGAAGTCCGTGCCGTCCACCGGCTCGCCCGCGACCTCGCCGGCCCGCGCGGTGGCCTCGGCCAGCGAGCCCGTCTCCTGCAGCGTGGTCACGAACACGGCGCCAGGCTCGGGCACCGCGACGAAGACGCCCAGCTCGGGGCGGCCGAGAATCCAGGCCTCTCCGTCGAAGGAGACCGTCAGCCGCGCGGCTCGCTCGCGCAGCCCCGCATCCACGGACGTGGTCATTCTCTCTCCAGGATCAGGTACGGCATGGGCAGGGCCGCACCCCGGTGTGGCCGGGATGCGGCCCTGCGCCCGGAATCAGGAGTCCGGGTGGATGAGCTGCGTCAGACGGGTGTTCTCGACCCGCTTGATCTCGATCTTCACTCCCTGTACCGCTCGCTCCTGGCGGGCCGGCGCGTCCTGGTGGTCCTTGACGACGTCGCCGCACCCGAGCACGTCCGTGCGCTGCTGCCCGGCGACCCCGGCTGCCGTGCCGTCATCACCAGCAGGAACCGCCTCGGCGGCCTCGTCGCGCTGGACGGCGTCGAACGCCTCACGCTCGACGTGCTGGACCAGCGGGAGGCCCTGCGGCTGATCGCGCACGGCATCGGCGAGGACCGCCTGCGCCGCGAGCGGGAGGCCGCGGCGGAGCTCGTGGCGCTCTGCGGCCGGCTGCCGCTCGCGCTCTCCATCGCCATGTCCTGGATCGGCGACCAGGAGCACCGGATGATCGGCCACTACGTTCGCGAGCTGGCGGACCGGGGACGGCTGGCGCGCCTGCGCGTCGACGGCGACGAGAGCGTCGCCGTGCAGGCGGCCCTCGACCTGTCGCACCAGGCGCTGCCGGCTCCCGCGCGGCGCATGTTCCGGCTCCTCGGCGTGGCCCGGGGCGCCGCCATCTCCGCCGACGCGGCCGCCGCCCTGGCCGGCACGGGCCGGGAGCACGCGGAGGACCTCCTGGGCGCGGCGGTGCGCGTCCACCTGCTCAAGGAGACAGGCCCGCGCCGCTTCGCCGCCCACGACCTGGTGGTCGAGTACGCGGTCCGGCTCAGCCTGGCGGAAGATCCGCCGCGGGAGCGGCACGCCGCGGCCCACCGGCTCCTCGACTACTACCTGGGCACCGTCGTTCGCGCCACCTCGGCGGCGGGTTTCGAGGCCCCGCGGCTGCCCGGCGGCCCGGCCGGGGCCGGTGTCACGCCGACGGAGTTCGGCGGCCCGGCGGAGGCCGTCGGCTGGTTCGACGACGAATGGGACAACCTCGCCGCCGCCGTGTCGCACGCGGCCGAGCACGGTCCGCGCCCCTACGCCTGGTTCCTGGTCGAGGCCATGACGGGCCTGCTGCAACACCGGCGCACGCACGCGGAGTGGCTGCGCCTGGCGGGCATCGCGCTGGACGCCGCCGAGCGGGAGGAGGACCCCATCGGGCAGGCCGCGATGCGCAACTCCCTCGGGCTCGTCCGGTGGCTCATGGCCGACCTCGAAGGCGCGATGCGGGAGTACGAGCGCGCGCTGGCGCTGGCACGCAGGGCCGGCTGGGCGCACGGCGAGGCCACGGCGCTGCAGGGCGGCGGCGTGGCGAGCAAACAGCTGGGAAAGCCGCAGCGAGCCCTTCCGCGCTACCGGCGGGCCATGGCCATCCACCGTGCGCTCGGCAACGAACGCGGCGAGCTGCGCGCGCAGAACAACCTCGCCTCCGCCTACCTGATGCTCGCCCGGCTCGACCGCGCCGAGGAATGCCTGGTGGCCAACCTTCCCCTGGCCGAGGGGACGGGCGACCGGCTGCTCCAGGCGCTCACCCTCGTCAACCTCGCCCTTGTCCGCCAGAAACAGGCCCGGTTCGGCGAGGCGCTCGCATGCCTGGACGAGGCCCTGTCCGTGGCCCGCTCCGCGGGACTGCGGTACGCCGTGGCGGTCACGTACGAGACCTACGGCTGGGTGCACCGCGACGCCGGCCGCCACGAGCAGGCCGTGGACGCGTTCGCCCAGGGGCTGGCCGTCGCCAGGGAGGTCGAGAACAGGCGCTGCCAGATCGCCTCGCTGAGCGGCATGGCCGAGGCCGAGCTGGAGCTCGGCAGGATGGACTCCGCGCTCGCCCGCCTCGAGGCCGCGCTGCGGCTGGCCGAGCGGACGGGCACGGACCTGGACCAGGTGCTGCTGGGCCTGGCGGAGGCCCACCACCGCGGCGGCCGGCACGCCGACGCGCGTGACGAGGCCGAACGCGCGCTGAAGCTGGCGCAGGACGCCAACCCGCTGAACCTGCCCCGGCTGTACGGGCTGCTCGCCGCCGTGCACCTGGCGGACGGCGACGCGGCACAGTCGGTACGCGCGTGCGAGCAGGCGCTGAGGCTCGCCCACCGGTCGGGCCAGCGGCTGGAGCACGCCCGCGCCCTGCTCACGCTCGGCCACGCCCGGGAAGCGCACGCCCCCGAGCAGGCCCGCCGCCACTGGCGCCGCGCTCACGAGCTGTTCACGGCCATCGGAGCACCCGAGCGCCTGAAGACAGCGGCGCTGCTCGACCGACGGTGACCGTCGGCGGGCGTTTCCCCGTACGCGCCCACGTGAGCGGGTCCAGCCCGCGCCTCAGCCGGTGGCGGGGAGCGCGGCGTGGTCAGGCGGGGACGACGTGGCCGACGCGGAAGAAGCCGTCGGGGTCGTACGCGCGCTTGACCTCGCCCAGCCGCCGGCGGTCCGCCGTCGTGTACGCGGCCGCCGTCCGCGACGGGTCGGCCAGGAAGTTCAGGAACGTCCCGCCGTTCGCGTACGGTCGCAGCGCCTCGGCCAGCCCGGGGACCCGCGTGTCCACGATGGCCGAGAGCCTCGTCGTGCGGTGGCTCACCGGCCCGGCGTCCGGCCCGGGCCGGCTCATCGCCCCGCCCCAGTGCCGGATCTCCACCGTCGGCGCCTGCTCCGCTGCCCGCACCAGCGTGTCGATCACCTGGTCGGGGACGGTGTCGAACATGTCCATGTGCCGGTTCGGGGTGCCGCCCATCGCGGTGGCCGCGTACGTGGTCGTCCGGGTGTCGTCCAGCAGCGCCGGGCCCGCCGCCCGGTACAGCGGCGCCAGCAGCCGCCGTGCCTCCTCCGCCGTCCCGGCGTGCACGACCTTCAGCATCACGACGTGCCGCCCGCGCACCGGGGCGGGCACCTCCTCGCCGTCCGGCATGTGCCTGAACACGAGTGCCGTGCTGAGCTCGTCGGGAGCGCCGTCCATCCAGTCGCGGTACGCGCCGAGCGTCTCGCCCGCCGCCTCGATCGGGAAGTAGGTGAAACCGGCGTACACCCGCTCGACCGGGTGGAGCCGGAACTCCAGCGAGGTGACGACGCCGAACCCGCCGCCGCCCCCGCGCAGCGCCCAGAACAGCCCGGGGTGGCTGCCCGCGCTCGCCGTCACGTGCCTGCCGTCCGCCAGGAGGACCTCGGCCCGCACCACGCTGTCGGCCGCGAACCCGTGCCTGCGCGCCAGCCAGCCGAGCCCGCCGCCGAGCGTGTAGCCGGTGACGCCGACGGAGGGCGACGACCCGGACAGCGGCGCGAGCCCGAACGGCGCGGCGGCGGCGACCATCTCGCCCCAGCGGGCGCCGGGACCGACCCGCGCGATCCGGCGGGCCGGGTCGACCAGCACCGAGCGCATCGGCGACGTCCTGACCAGGATGCCGCCGTCGCACGGGACGTGCGTGCCGTGACCCGTCGCCTGCACCGCGAACGGCAGCCCGTGCCCGCGCGCCGCCAGCAGCGCCGCCCGCACGTCGGCGGCGCTCCGCGCCTCGGCCACGAGCGCCGGCCTGGGGTCCACCGCGGGGTTCAGCGAGCGGCGCGCCGCGTCGTAACCGGCCTCGCCCGGCAGGTGCGCCGCCCCGGAGAAGCCGGGAAGCGTGATCTCGTCCTGGATGGTGTGCGGCTGGCTCATCTTCCGGCCCTTCTCTCCCGCGATCCGCGATCACTGTGCTGGAGGGCGCTCACGGCTTCTTCCCGTTCGTCTTGCCGTCGCCCTACTGCCAAGGGTCGTGCGGGCGTCCCCCGCGGGCATCGGACGGCCGTCGCCACGTCCGCTACACCACCGGTCGTACGGCGCGTGCTTCCCGCTACGCCCGTTCCGGCGGCCCGCGATTATCGGTTAGGTAAGGCTCATCTAATATGGCGTCCATCAGGGCGTAGATCGCTGCGAAGAGGAGCACCCATGGCCACTGTCCCGCGCCGCATCCTGGCCGCCATCGGCGCCGCCGCGCTGCTCGGCGCCGGCGCCTGCGGCGGCACGGCCCCGCCGCCCGCCGCCGCGCCGCCGGCGTCCGGCCAGGGGGCATGGACCTGGACCGACGACCGCGGCAAGCGGGTCTCCCTCCCGGAGCGCCCCCAGCGCGTCGTCGCCCAGTCGGGCGCGGCGGCGGCGCTGTGGGACTTCGGCGTGCGGCCCGTCGCGGTCTTCGGCCCGCACCGGCTGAAGGACGGCGGCCGCGACCCCGAGGTGGGCGAGGTCGACATCTCCAAGGTCGAGTCGATCGGGAACGTGTGGGGCGAGTTCAACGTCGAGAAGTACGCCTCGCTCCAGCCCGATCTGCTGGTGGCCGGCATGTACCAGAAGAACACCCTCTGGTACGTCCCCGAGGAGTCGGTCAAGGTGGTCGACCAGATCGCCCCCACGGTCGGCGTGCAGCTCAGCGGCAAGCCCCTGGTGGAGATCATCGAGACGTACGGCCGGCTGGCCGCCGCGCTCGGCGCGGACCCCGATGCCGCGCCCGTGGCCGATGCCAGGAGACGTTTCGACGCGGCCGGTGACGCCCTCAAGCAGCTCGCCGCCGACAGGCCGGACCTGAAGGTGATGATCGTCACAGGCACCCCGGACAACCTGTACGTCGCCTACCTGCCCGACCACCCCGACATCAAGTACTGGGGCGAGCTGGGCCTGAACATCGTCTCACCGGACCGGCCCACGAAGAGCGAGGGCGGCTTCTGGGAGGTGCTGAGCTGGGAGAACGCCGACAAGTACGACGCCGACGTGATCCTGGTGGACGCCCGCGCCCAGTCGATGAAGATCGACGAGATGGCCGCGAAGCCCACCTGGGCCAAGCTGCCCGCGGTCAAGGCCGGCCAGCTCTATCCGTGGCACGCGGCCGAACGCTACAGCTACCTCGGGTACGCCAAGGTCATGGAGGAGCTCAAGGCCAACCTCGACAAGTCGCGCGACGACGTCGTCACGTGACGGGCACGATCTCGGCCCGGGTGAGCGCCCCGTGCTCGATGGTGAGCAGGCCGAGCGTGCCGTGCGGCTGGCGGCGGCGGTCGGTGGGGGAGCCGGGGTTGAAGATGCGCAGGCCGCCGTCCGACTCGTCGAGCGGGATGTGCGAGTGGCCGAACACGACCAGGCCCGCCCGCGGGAAACGGCGCCGCATGCGGGCCAGGCGGCCCTTGGCCGGGCCGCTGTCGTGGATCATGGCGATCCGCAGCCCGTCCAGGGTCAGCTCCAGCCTCTCCGGCGCGTCGAGGTCGGGGCCGTCGTTGTTGCCCTTGACCACGTGCACGGGGGCGTAGGCGGCCAGTTCCTCGATCACCGAGGGGACGCAGACGTCGCCCGCGTGCAGGATCAGGTCCGCGCCGCGCACGTGCTCGGCGACGCGGGGCGGGCAGGAGCGCCAGCGCCTGGGGGCGTGCGTGTCGGACAGCGCGACGACTCTCATGCCCGCCTTCCTGCCCCGGTCGCGGTGGTCGTCACGTCCCGTCCGCGTACAGCTCGTCCAGCCACGCCCGCCAGCGCCCGCCCTCGCGCTCATCCCCGCGCTCATCCTCGAAGAGCAGGTGTGCGGCGATCATGGGACCGTGGAAGCCCTGGAGGAAGCGGTAGATCGCGTGATCGGCTCGGATGCCGAGGGTCTGGGAGTTGCGGAAGTACACCACTCCTTCGACCTGCCCGGGGCCGAACCGCACGCGGTCGCCGGGGGAGGGAGGGCCGCCGAGGGCGGCGTACAGGAGCTCCCAGGCGCGCGGCCAGTCGCCGACGGGCGGCCCGAACTCCGTGACGGGCGTCCCCGCCCGTCCCGCGAAGTGGCCGAGATATTCGACCAGCGTCGCGAAGTACATCTCCATGCCCCTGGACATGGCGTCGAACTCGTCCTCCCAGTCGTCGCCGGGCAGGAACCCGCTGGTCACCAGGCGAACGAGCGCGCTGCCCCGGTCGCGCCCCTCGATGAGGAACTCGTAGGCGACGAAGCGCCCGTCCTCGCCGGTGGCGCTGCTGTGGGCGAAGCGCCTGCCGGGCTCGGCGGCCGTCACCGTGGACTCCGGCATCGCGAAGCCGCCGAAGGCCGTGCGGACCACCCCGCCGGCGACCTCGTTGCGGCCCATGAACCACGAATCGATGCCCGGCCCTGTCGAGATGGCCTCCCAGACCTCCTCCGGGGTCGCCTCGACCAGGGCCTCATGGGGGAGCTCGAACGCGTGCCCCACGTCAACGCTCTATCGGGTGCACGGAAGGGGGCACGGAAGGGTGCACGGCCACGATCAGCCGGTGATCACGCCCGCCTTCAGCAGACTCATCATGATATTTGCTGACCAGCGAGGTCACGCACTGCGTCAGCTCCTCCGCGAACGCCGCCCGGTCGGCCGCCGACGCGAAACGCACCTGGCCGTCGATGGCGAACGTCGCCAGCCGCTTCCGCGCCCTGGCCGCCCCGTTGACCAGAGCGCCCACATCGCGTACGAGCCGCGCCGCCAGCGCCAGCAGCCACCGCGCCGATAGCCGGTCCGGTGACCGGCCGGGGTCGGGCTGCACGGAGGCCAGCGCGGCCGGCGAGATGACGAACGACGCGGCGGTGGCCCGCATCACGCGCTCGGTGACGTTGCCCTTCCTCCGCTCCTCGACGAGCTCCACCAGGCCGTGTTTCTCCAGCGTCCGCAGATGGTAGTTGACCTTCTGCCTGGCCAGGCCCACCCTGGCGGCCAGCGACGTGGCAGAGCCGGGCTTGACCAGCTCGGCCAGCAGTTTCGAGCGCATGGGGTCGAGGGACGCCTCGGCCGCCGCAGGGTCTTCGATCACCGCCACTTCGTCCATGCGTGAACGATGTCACCGACAAAAAAATCTGTCAAACGGTCCGGGGCGGCCCGCTAGGATCGGCCCGTGCGACAACCGGATCTCCACCCCATCGCCGCCCGGCTGGCCGGCGTGCCCGGGGTCGTCGCCGTCGTCCTCGGCGGCAGCCGCGCGCGCGGCACCCACCGTCCCGACTCCGACATCGACCTCGGCCTCTACTACCGCGGCCCGCTCGCCGTGGACGACCTGCGGGCGCTCGCCACGGAGCTGACCGGCGCGCCCGCCGAGCTGACCGAGCCGGGCGGCTGGGGCCCGTGGGTGGACGGCGGCGGCTGGCTCACCATGGACGGGTGGCGGGTCGACTGGATCTACCGTGACCTTGACCGCGTGCACAGCGTCTGGCGAGACTGCCGCGCGGGCCGCTACGAGATCGGCTTCCAGGTCGGCCACCCCCTGGGCTTCTACTCCCACGCGTACGCGGGCGAGGTGGCCCTGTGCCGGGTCCTCGCCGACGCGGGCGGCGAGCTCACCGCCCTGCGCGACGAGGTCGCCGCCGCCTACCCGCCGGCGCTGCGCGACGCCCTGGTCGGAGGGCTGTGGGAGGGCGACTTCGCCCTGTCGGCCGCCCGGTACGGCGCGGCGGGCCGCGACCCGGCGTACACCGCGGCGGCCCTGTTCCGGGCGCTCGGCGTCGCCTGCCACGCGCTGCACGCCCACGACGGCGCCTGGCTCGTCAACGAGAAGGCCATGATCGCCTCGGCGGACCGGCTGCCGTCCGCGCCCGGCGGGTTCGGAGAGCGGGCCCAGGCCTTGCTCGCCTCGGTGGGGCACACGCCGGAGGAGATCGGGCGCACCATCGACGCGGCGGCGCGGCTGGTCGCGGACGTACGGGCCGCCTGCGGCGCGTGACCCACGCCATGGCCCTCCGCCGATCGAGCCAGGTAAGGTCGCTGGCTCACGATCGGCGCGCCGTAGCAGCATAATGGGGCGGTTAATGCGGTCTCATGCCCTCACGCCCAGCGCCCTGATCGCCGAGGTGGAACCGTTGTCCCACGGGCAGCGGTGCCGCCGTCCGGCCGCGCTCGCCCGGGACGGACGGCCCGAGCTGCGGGTCGTGCTGGACGAGCTGCGGGCCCGGCGCGACCCGTAGGAACGGCTCGTCGGGGTGCGGCTGGCCGTGATGGCGCGCGAGGTCGCGTACGTCACGCGCGCGATGACCGACCCCGATCACGGGCGCGGCGGCCGGCCGGGCGCTGAACGGCGGGCAGGCGGGGAACTTTGCCCGTGTTGCTCGTGGACGGCGTCGTGGGCGGGGTCTGGCCCCAGCGGCGTTCGGGGCGGAGAATCGATGTCACGGTGGAGCCGCTGGGCGACCTGTCGCGGGCGCACCTGCGCGAGCTGGACGAGCAGGTGGAACGGGTGGGTGCGGTGATGGAGGGCCGGCCGAGCCTGACCGTCGGCACGGTCACGGCGGGCCCGCACGCGTGACGGTGGCGTCCTCCTGACTCGCCCGCGGTGCGGCGCACGGGCGTGTCGGTGACGCGGCGGTAAATACTTATTTTCCTACCAAATGTGTGGGAAGATGGGGTGGTGAGCATGGACAGGACCCGCCCGTCGAGCGCGCGCGCCGACTCCCCGGTGACCGCCGCCATCCGCGCGGGGCGGTGGATCAGGTCCGCCGCCGCCGACGACGAGCACGGCAGGCGCTGGCTGGCCAATCCCGACCTGCGCGGCGGGTCGGCGGTCACCCCCGAGCCCTGGTCGCTCTACTCGGGCGGCGCCGGCATCGTGCTGTTCTTCCTCGAACTGGCCGCCGCCACGGGCCACGAGGCCTACCTCGACGACGCCAGGGCCGGCGCACGGTGGCTCGCCGCCACCTGGCGCGAGCGCGACGACGTCTCGCTCTACCACGGGCTCACCGGCACGATGGTGGCGCTCATGGAGGCCGGCTGGGCGCTCGGCGAGGACCGCTTCGAGGCGGAGGCCAGGGCGATCGCCGAGCACGTCGTCCACCTCGGAAGGTCCTCGGGCGACGGCGTCGCCTGGTCGCGCGACCCTGCCCAGCGCGGCGACGGCGGAGTCGTGCTCGGCCTCCTGTCCGCGGCCGCCCGCTTCGGCCTGCCGGCCTGCGAGGAGGCGGCGGTGGAGGCCGGCCTGCGCATCGCCCGGTTGCCGGTGCCGGGGCACCTCTTCGGAGACGGTCCCGGCCTGCCGTCCGATGCCGTCACACCCGGCTTCCTGGCCGGTACGGCGGGCACCGCGTTCCTGCTGGCCCGCCTGTACGGCGTGACGGGCGACGACCGGTTCCTGGCGGCGGCGCGCAGCGGTGCCGGCTTCGTCCGCGAGATCAGCGTGGTGACCGGTGCGTGCGCGGTCGTCCCCCACCACGTGCCGCAGGCGCGCGGGCTGCACTACCTGGGCTTCTGCTCCGGCTCGGCGGGCGTGGCCCGGATGTTCTACGAGCTGCACCGGGTGGCGGGCGACCCGGGCGACCTCGACTGGGTGGAACGGCTCGCGCGCGGCATCGTGCAGAGCGGCGTGCCGCGCCGCAGCACCGAGGGCTACTGGAACGTGGCCTGCCAGTGTTGCGGCGCGGCCGGCCTGATCGAGTTGTTCACCGGTTTATGGGCGGCGACGGGCAACCCCTCCCACCTGGAGTACGCCAGGACGCTCGCCGCCGACCTGATCGGCCGGGCCAGCGACCACGACGGGCGGGGCTACCGCTGGTACCAGGCCTACCGGCGGCTGCGGCCGGAGGAGGTGACGGCCGACACCGGATACATGGTGGGCGCGGCCGGCATCGGCGCGGCGCTGCTCCACCTCGACGCCGCCGGGCAGCCGAACAGGGCACGCCGGGTGATCCTGCTGCCCGACAACCCGTTCCCCGCCATACCCGTGCCGCCGGCGGCGCTGCGCGGGGCGTGACGGGCCGCCCGGTTGAGCTTCGGCACGCCCTGCCGCGTGTACGGGCTCGTACCGGCGCTCATGAGCCGCTCGCGGCGTCCGGTCAGGCCGGTGGCAAACACGCGCCGATGTCCGGCCCAGAATCACCCTGGTCAATGCCAAATCCGGATCGATGGGCGGTATGACGGTTTCCGATCGGGCAGGCGTGGGTCTCCCGAAGCGCTTTCAGCCGTTCGACGGGAGGCGGATCTGGGATGGCTCCAACCGCAACAGGCATCGCCGATCAGAACCGGGCGGGCGCCGCCCCGCCCCCGCCGGGGCGCGGACGGGTCGCGGCGGCCGCACTCTGGGGAGCCGTGCTGGCGCCGTTCGCGGCGCTGGCGGCCGCCGTGCCGCTGGCCTGGGGGAGAGGGCTGTGCTGGGTGGACGTGGTGGTCGCGGCCGGCGCCTACGCGATCGCCGGGCTCGGCGTCACTTCGTCGGCGGCTTGTACGGCTCGCCGCAGAAGTAGCGGTTGAGCGCGTCGACGCCCGCCAGCAACATCGGCGCGACCTTCGGATCGCTGCGGTGCACGTTGACCGAGAGCGTCATCCGGCGCCTGCCCGCCGCGTCGGCGAAGGCGAACGTCTGGTAGCCCGGGATGGCCCCGGTCGCGCCCCACGTCTCGCCGCAGGTGAGCCCCGCCGACTCGAGCCCGAGCCCGTACCGCGGGAACACCGGCGCCTGCGGTATGCCGACCCCGGTACGCATCTGGGCGAGAAGGTCGCGCGTGACCAGCCGGCCACCGAACAGTGCCTGGTAGAAGCGGTTCACATCGCGGGCGTCCGACACCACCCCGTACGCCGCCCACGCGAACGACGGGTTCAGCCGCGTGATGGGCTTGAGCGAGCCCGGCACCTCGGGGTCGGCGTCCCTGGGCAGGTAGTAGCCGGTGGCGTGCGGGCCGCGGATGTCCGGCCGGGTCAGCGGCAGGTACGTGCGCGTCATGCCCGCCGGGCGGAAGATCCGCCGCTTCAGCTCGGCGCCCAGGTCGTGGCCCGTGACCTTCTCCACCAGCAGCCCGAGCAGGATGTAGCCGGTGTTGGAGTAGGAGAAGCGGCCCCGCTCCGGTCGCGGCAGCCGCTCGGCCTCGGCGACGAGCTGCCGCGGGGTGTAGGTCTTGTGCAAGCGGGCGGGGTCGGCGAACCCGGGCGCCTGCGCGTAGTCGGCCAGGCCGCCCGTGTGGTTGAGCAGGTGCCGTACGGTGATCCGGTCGCCTCCCTCGACCAGGCCGGGCAGCCGGGTGGCGATCTTCTCCTCCAGGCTCACCCTGCCCTCCCGCACCAGCTGCAGGACCACCGCGGCCACCATGCTCTTGGTCAGGCTGGCGATCCGGAACCGCGCCTCGCGCGGCACCGGCGCGCGGGTCTCCAGGTCGGCGACGCCGCTGGTGGCGATCCAGGTGCCGCGATCGTCGTCGATCCTGGCCAGGACGCCGGGAGCGCCGGCGGCCACCATCGCGTCGAGCGCCTGGCGCACGCCGGCATGCTCCTGCGCCTGCGCGCTCGCCGGCAGGGGGGACAGCAGTCCCGCGGCGATGAGGACGGTGGCCGCCACGCGGCGGCCGGTCAGGAGGGACATGTAGAGGTTCCTTCGATGGGACGGCGGTGAACGATCTCCATCCTCGAAGGGCCCGCGGCCGTCCTCGTCCTCATTCCTGACGAACCTCGCCTGCCACGCTGGTCGCACCCGGGCTGCGACCACAGGCTGACGCGCGTGACCCCCTCGACGCGTCGGCGTCGCGCGGGACCGCCGCCGGCCGGCGGGCCGTGGTGCCGTCAGGGCAGGTTGGCCAGCGCCTGGCGGGCGGCCCGGAGCGCGCCGTCGCGGACGTCGTCGCTCACCTTCGGCTGCTCGCGCGCGGTGTGGGTGACCGTGAGGAGGGTGCGGCCGGATCTCAGCCACACGGTGGTCGCGGCGCTGTCACCGAAGTCGGAGACGGTCCCCTCGTCCTGCGCGAACGCCTCATCGCCCAGGCCCGGCACCTTCCGCACGGCGGAAACGGTCACGGTGGTGAGCTCCCCCTTGCCGACGCCGGCCTCCGACACCGCGGCGGCGCGGTGCAGGGCGAGGGTCTCCTCGGCGGTCTTCTCCTCCGGATAGCCGTTGATCTTGATGTCGAGTTGTGTACGTCCCCGCCAGGAGCAGGTGGTGGTGCCCTCGGGGGAGGGGGCGCCGCCCGTGAGAGCGGCCGCCTGCGCCTCGGTCAGCAGGGTGCACGGATCGGGGACGGCCGCGGCGGTGGGCGACGGGGGCGGCGTGGAGACGGAGGTCGCCGTCACCGGCCCGGTGGTCGGCCCGGTGGTCGGTCCTGTGGTCGGCCCGGTGGTCGGCCCGCTGGTCGTGGTGCCGGGTGGGCCGGTCGTCGTCGTGGCGTTCGTCATCAGCAGCGCGGCCGCCGTCACCGCCGACGCCGCCACCGCGCCCGCCACGGCGGCCGCCACCAGCGGTCGCCTCCGCCGGGCCGCCGGGAAGGCCGGCTGGAACGGGTGGTCCACGGTGTCGACCCCGTCCCGCCCGGTGCGCGGGCCCGGCGCATTCCCGCCGGGGAGCGGCGGGGAGGCCTGCCCGGGCGGGTACGCGGCGCCGCCCCGTCCGTGCTCCCCACCGGGTCCCCGAGCATGTTTCCTGGCACGTTTCCGGGGCGTGTCACTCCCGGTGCCGTCCGGAGTGACACCGGGGGTGACGCCGGCCTGGTCGGGGTGCGCCACCGCGTGCAGAGCCTGCCGGAACGCCTCGGTGTCAGGGCGTCGACCGGGATCCTTGGCCAGCACGGCCAGCAGCACCGGCCCCAGCGGGCCCGCGTGCGCCGGGGGAGGGGCCGGGTGGGTCAGGACGGCTCCGAGGGTCGCCAGCCGGTTGTCCCGGTGGAACGGCCCCCGGCCCTCGACGGCTGCGTACAGCGTCGCAGCCAGCGACCACAGGTCGGACGGCGGCCCGGCCGCGCGGTCGTTGCGCACCCGCTCGGGAGCCATGTAACCGGGCGAGCCCACCACCGCGTCCGCGGAGGTGAGCGCCGCCTCCCCGGAGCGCACGGCGATGCCGAAGTCGGTGAGGATCGCCCGGTCGCCCTCCGCCAGCAGCACGTTGGCGGGTTTGACGTCCCGGTGCAGCACGCCCCGCTCATGCGCCAGCGCCAGCGCCTCGAGCAGCTGCAGCCCGATCACCGCGGCCCGGCGTGGCGACAGCCGTTCGCCGCCGGCCAGCAACCGCTCCAGCGAGGGCCCGGACACCAGGTCCATGACGATCCACGGGCGGCCGTCGGCGACGAGCACGTCGTGCACGGTGATGATGGACGGGTGCGCCAGCCCGCCCGCCGCCCTGGCCTCCCGCATGGTGCGCTCGCACAGCTCCTGCCGGGCGTCGGCGGGCATGTGGGCGGGCAGGCGCACCTCCTTCACGGCCACCTCGCGGCCGAGCAGCTCGTCCCAGGCCCGCCAGACGATGCCCATGCCGCCCTCGCCCAGCGAGCTCCCCAGCCGGTAGCGCCCGGCGAGCGGAGCGTCAGTACTCACGGGCGAGCGCTTCCCCGACCCATCGGGCCGCCTGCACCGCCAGTTCGCGCATGCGCTGGTCCTCCTCCACGTCCCGTCCGTACTCGACCGTCACCACCGCGTTGCTGAACCGGAAGTGCACGGAGGCCCTGAAGCTCGGCTCCGAGTTCGTCGAGGCCACGTGGGTCAAGTCGGCCGTGAATGCTTCGTTGCCGAGCCCTTCCAGCTTCTGGGGCTCGCGGTAGACGATGCTGCCGTCCGTCGTGGCATGCACCATGCGATAGGCGGAGTCGCGAGCGTAACCGAATGTCCGCCGCGCCTCGGCGGGGTCTCCGCTCCGTTCGACGTCCACCTTCAGCCCGTAGACCAGCCGACCCGGTATGTCCGAGAGATCGGACTTCCAGTCGCAACTCCGCTGCTCGAACGCGAACGGCTTATCCCTGTCGGGCACCAGCTGGGCGAGCTGCTCATCCGTGAGGAGACGGCAGATGTCCGGCTGGGTGGTCACCTCGCCCGTCCCCGAGTCCGCGCCCGGAGGGACGACCGGGGTCGCGGGCAGGTTCGCGGGCGGAGGAGTGCGGCCGGTCGCCGCAGGGGACGGGGTGCCGCCGCGCCCGCCTCCCGAGGACGGCCCGGCGGTGGAGGCGGCGACGGCCGCCGTACGGTCCGGGCCGAACGCCGCGGTGACACCCGCCGACGTTCCGGCCACCACGACGGCCAGGCACGCCGCGACCGCCGCCAGCGCCCACGGCCGCGCCTGCAGCGCGGGACGCCGGCCCAGCCGCAGCTCCACCGTGGTCTTACCGGTGACGCGGTCCGCCCGTCCCGCTGTGGCGATGTCCCGCATCGTCCGCTGCGCCGTCCACGCGTCGGGGCGCCGTGCCGGGTCCTCGGCGAGCAGCTCGAGCAGCAGCCGCCGCAACCGGGCCGCCGCGTCCTCCGTCTCCGCACCTGCGCCGGGGCGGTCGAGGCGCAGCGTGCCGGCGGGGCGATCACCACCTCCGCGCCGATCCTGCCCTCCGGTACCGGGACGGACCCGTACGGTCGGCGCCCGATCCTCCGGTGTCCCCACCCCGGCCGTCCGGCCAGACAGGCCTCCGGGGGCCGGAACGCCGGTGCCGTCTGCCCGGCTCGTCAGGCCTCCGCCGGCCGCTTGGCCCGGCGCGCTTCCGCCGGCCGCGTCCTGGCCGGTCTCCGGTTGCTCGGGCGTGTCCCGTGCGGCTGCCTTCAGGTCGGGTGTGGTCCGGGTGGTGTCCGGTCCGTCGTGCCGTTCGGCCGCCGTCTGGTGAGCGCTGGTCTGGCCGGTGTCCGGCCGGTCGGGGACGTCCCGTTCGAGGGCCGGGCGGCCGGACGCCACCTTCCCGTGAACGGGACGGCCGGGGGCGGGTGGCGGAAGCGGGGCGCCGGTCGCGGTGAGGAGGGTGGCGGCCAGGGACCACAGGTCCGAGGCGGGAACCGGCACCGCGTTGGCGGCCCGGCACTCCGGCGCCGTGAAGGCGGGATCCGCGTCCCCCGTACCGAACCCGGTGAGCACCCACCGTCCCGAGCTCGGCTCCAGCACGTGGTCCGGCTGGACCGCTCCGTGCAACGCGCCCAGCGTGTGACCGGCGACCAGGGCCTCGAGCAGGTCCGCGCCCAGCGCCGCGACCTGCCCGGCGGGCAGCGGGCCGCGCTCCGCCACGAGCCGGCCCAGCGTGCGGCTTTCCAGCAGCTCGGCGACGAGCCACGAGCGGCCGTCCACGGTGAACACGTCGTGCACGGCGGCCACCGCCGGATGCCGCAGGCGTGCCGCCGCGAGGGCGCCGGGCAGGTCCCGCTCGTCGAGGGCGCGTACGGTCACGTCCCGGTGCAGCACCTCGTCCCTGGCCCGCCACACGGTGGTCTTCTCGCCGGCGTCGAGGGGGACGGTCAGCCGGTAGCGCTCGTTGAGCAGCGTGGTCATGTCAGCCCTTCCGCGACGTGGCGTGCCGCCGTCTCCGCGCACTTGCGCACGGAGCCGTCGGTGTCGGCGGTGACCGTGCTCGGCACGTCTCGCTCGCAGCGCAGCAGCATCGCCAGGTTGCGCACGTGGAACCAGACCTCCGTGTTCAGCCTGTTGTCGCCGGCCCATGACGAGACCTTGTCGCGTCCTGCGGCCAGGTCGCCCACGCCCGGCAGGTCGCGCGGCGGCAGCTCCCTGCCGCCCACGGCGGACGGGCCGGCCATGCTGGCAGCCTCCTGCCGCATGCCGATGACGTACTCGCGGGCCACGGCCGTCCCGTCGCCCAGCGGCCCCGGCTTCATCAGGAACGCCTTCAGGATGATCGAGTTCTTTCCGTCGTCCAGGGTCGACCACGAGCACTCGTTCGCTTCCAGCGGGGACTTCGTGTAGCCGGGGACCAGCTCCCGCGCCTGCTCCTCGGTGAGCCGGCTGCACGGTCGCGGGATGGAGGCGAAGGCGGCTCCTCCCCGCGTGGCCGTGGCGCTGGGGGAGGTGCCGACCGGTGCCGTGGCGGCCGGACCCGCGGTGGAGGCGGCGGAGGACGCCGAGACGGGCGCGTACGTGGTGCGCGGCGCGGGCCCGGGGGAGCCGCCCAGCGACAGCGTCACGGCGACGGCCGGCGCCGCCACCACCAGGCTCAGCCCCGCCGCGGACAGCGCCACCATGCCGCCCCCCAGCCGGAGCGCCGGGCGCTGGCCGCCTCCGCGGAGCGTGTCGAGCGCGGCCGGCACGGCGGGCCGCCTGGCGGGGTCGCGGGCGAGCAGGGCGAGCAGCAGCGGCGCCAGCGCCCTCGCGCGCACCGGCGGGCGCGGCTCGCCCGCCAGCACCGCGCTCACCGTCGCCAGCCCGCCCTCGGGGAACGCGGGCACGCCCTCGACCGCCAGGTACAGGGTGGCGCCCAGCGACCACAGGTCGGACGCCGGGGCGGGCCCCGTTCCTGACAGGCATTCCGGGGCGGTGAAGCCCGGCGTGCCCCCGGAGCCGCCTCCGAAGAGCTCGGGCACCGCGCAGCCGTACCCGGTGAGCACGCCCCTGCCGGACGCGGTGAGCCAGACCGTGTCCGGCCGCACGCCCAGATGCGCCAGGCCGAGCGCGTGACCGGCCGCGAGCGCGCCGAGCACGTCCGTGGCGATGGCGGTCACCTGCCCGGCAGGGAGCGGCCCTCGCTCGCGCACGGCCTGCGCCAGCGGCATGCCGTCGATCGGCTCGGAGACGAGCCAGGCCGCGCCGTCCGCCACGTACGCGTCGAGGAGGGGGTTGAGCGCCGGATGCGAGATCCGCGACGCGGCGCGGGCCCGCTGCACCGCCTTCAGCGCGAGCACGTCGCGCTCGCTCCCGGGCAGTTCCGGCGGCGAGGGCACCTCCCTGATCAGCACCTCCCTGAGCAACTGCCGGTCCGATGCGAGGAAGGCCCGCTCGCCCGCGGGCCGCGACATCCGGTAGCGGTCTCCCGGCGGGTTCATGCCGCCCTCTCCTCGAGCGCGGCGGCCGTCCAGCGCGCCGCCCGCAGCGCGCGTTCGCGGGTCCGCTCCGACGAGCCGGCCTTCATGTCGGTGTAGGTCACTTCCAGCAGCACGTTGCTGAGCCGGTAGGCGACGGTGGTGCTGATGACGTCCTCCTGGTGACGTACGAGCAGGTCGTAGGTGAGCGCTTCCGCCCCCAGCCCGGGGACGTCCGTGGAGCCTGTCTGGTCGGACTGCGTGCGCTGGGTGACGCCGATGGAGGGGCGGGTCCAGACGATCAGCCGCTTGTCGCCGCCGTGCAGATGGTTGCGCAGGTTGACGTAGGCGTCGTGGGCGTCGACGGGCTGGCTGTCCCACATCTCCGGATAGACCGTGCCGAACGGCTCCTCGCTGACGAACAGGCCCCTGCCCTCGACCGTCCACCGGCATCCGGTGCTGTCGCCGTTCTTGAACAGCGTGCCGCCGCGCGGTGAGGCGCCGGGCACGATCTCGGCGGCCTGCTCGGCGGTGACGAGCGTGCACAGGTCGATCGGGGCGGGGAACCTGGCCTGCTCCTCCTCCACCGGCTGGGCCACGGCGGACGGGGACGTGGCGGTGACGGAGACGGCGGGCGGCGGTGAGGCCACGGGAGGGGGATCCTCACCCCGCAGATTCGTGACGGCGAGCGTGCCGGCCGAGACGAGCAGCGCGGCCGTGCCCGCGGCCAGGATCAGCCGCCGGCGGCGCCCGCCCCCGCCGGCGAGCGGCAGGGTGCGCCGCCCGGAGGAGAACGGCAGGGCGCGCCGCCCGGAGGGAAGGGCGGCGGGCGCGGGCAGCGGCGGCGGTTCCGCGTCCTGGGCGATGCTCGCCAGCGTGCGGCGTACCAGCTCGGCGGCCGGGCGCTGGGCGGGCTCGCGCGCCAGCATGCGGGTCAGCAGCGGCCCGAGCGATCCCGACCGCCGGGGCGGTCGGGCCTCCTCCGTGAGGACCCTCGCCAGCACCGCCATCGCGTCGCCGCCCGGGTGGGCGGGCTCGCCCTCGGCCGCCTCGTACAGCGTCGCGGCCAGCGACCACAGGTCCGACTGCCGGCCGGGGCGCTCCCCGCGCAGCCGTTCGGGGGCGATGTAGCCGGGGGAGCCGACCAGCATCCCCGACTCGGTGATCGTCGCCTGGCCCTCCACCGTCGCGATGCCGAAGTCGGTCAGGATCGGCGCGCCGTCCTCCCCGACGAAGATGTTGGCCGGCTTGATGTCGCGGTGCAGCACGCCGGCGGCGTGGGCGGTGGCGAGCGCGTCCAGCACGCCGAGGCCGAGCCGTGCCACCTGGCGCACGGGCAGCGCTCCCGAGTCGCGGATCACCCGGTCGAGCGGCCGGCCGCGCAGCAGCCGCATGACGATCCACGGGCGGTCGTCCCTGGTGAGCACGTCGTGGACGGTGACGATGCCCGGGTGCTTGAGCCGGCTGGCCGCCTGCGCCTCCCGCACCATGCGGGCGCAGAGCTCGGCGCGCTCGCCGGGGCCGAGCTCGGGAGGGAGCCGTACTTCCTTGATCGCGACCTCCCGGTCCAGCCGCTCGTCGTGCGCGTGCCAGACCGTGCCCATGCCGCCGGTGCCTATCGGCGAAACGAGGCGGTAGCGACCCGCCAGTAAGCGGTCCTCAACACTCGACATCCCGCCAGCGTAGAAAGGAGCGATATAAATCCGCTTTAGATGCCATGCGTGCGGTCTCCCGCGGCGCGGCCTCGCCGTGCGACGATCGATCAAGCACCCCTTCGCACAGCCCAGGCAGGAGGGACGGATGTCCGGTCTGTCGTTCGAGCCGCTGACTCCGACGAGCTTCCTCGAACGGTCGGCGACCGTGTTCGCGCGGCGCCCGGCGGTGCTCGACGGCGCGCTGACGCTCACCTACGCCGAGCTGTGGCAGCGGGTACGGCAGGTCGCCGGCGGCCTGGCCGGGGCGGGGGTGCGCCCCGGCGACCGGGTGGCCGTGCTCGCCGCCAACGGCCACATGCCGCTGGAGGCGACCTTCGCGGTGCCGGCGGCCGGCGCCGTCCTGGTGCCGATGAACATCCGCCTGTCGCCCGGCGAGCTGGCCTACATCCTCGACCACGCCGAGGTGTCGGTGCTCCTGCACGACGACGGCCTCGCCTCCACGGCGCGGGCGGCGGCCGGCGCGAGCGCGGCGCGACCGCTGCTCCTGCCGCCCGCCGCGTACGACGCGCTGCGGGCCGGCGCCGAGCCGCTCCTGATCCCGGTGGAGGACGAGCTGGCGCCGCTGTCGATCAACTACACGAGCGGGACCACGGGCCGGCCGAAAGGGGTCGTCTACCACCACAGGGGCGCCTACCTCCAGGCGATGGCGATGGCGCTGCACGCCAGGCTCGACGCGGCCAGCGGCTACCTGTGGACGCTGCCCATGTTCCACTGCCACGGGTGGTGCTTCCCCTGGGCGGTCACCCTGGCCGGCGGCCGGCACGTCTGCCTGCCCAAGGTGGAGCCGGGCCAGGCCTGGCGCCTGATCCGCGAGCACCGCGTCACCCACCTGTGCGGCGCCCCGACCGTGCTCACGTCGCTGCTGGCCCACCAGGACGCGCCTGCCGGCCCTCTCGACCCGCGCCTGCTCGCCTGCGTGGGCGGCGCGCCACCGAGCCCCGCGCTGCTCGGGCGCGCCCTGGAAGCGGGCATCGACGTCATCCACCTGTACGGGCTCACCGAGACGTACGGGCCCGCGGCCATCTGCCAGCCGCAGCCGGCATGGGCGGACCTGGACGCCGCCGAGCGGGCGGCGCTGAGCGCGCGGCAGGGCGTGGGCAACGTGGTCGCCCAGCGCGTCCGGGTCGTCGACGCGCACGGCGACGACGTGCCGGCCGACGCCGCCACCGTCGGCGAGATCGCGATGCGCGGCAACGACGTCATGGTGGGCTACCACCGGGACCCTGCCGCCACCGGCAGGGCCGCGCCCGACGGCTGGTTCCGTACGGGCGACCTGGCGGTGAGCCACCCCGACGGCTACGTGCAGGTCGTCGACCGCGCCAAGGACGTGATCATCTCAGGCGGCGAGAACATCGCCTCCGTCGAGGTGGAGAACGCCCTGGTGAGCCATCCGGCCGTGCAGGAGGCCGCGGTCGTCGCGCGGCCCGACCCGCACTGGGGCGAGGTGCCGGTCGCGTACGTCAGCCTGGCCGCCGGCGCGAGCGTCACCGAGGGCGAGCTGGTCGAGCACGTCAGGGGGCGCCTCGCCCACTTCAAGGCGCCCCGGGAGGTGGCCTTCTGCGACCTGCCCAAGACCTCGACCGGCAAGATCCAGAAGGCCGTGCTCAGGGAACGCGCGGCCGGCGGGCCCGGTCAGGCGAGCTCGACGTAATCGAGCTCCGCCCACCGCGTCAGATGTTGCAGGCGCAACGTGTTCCACCCCGCGACCAGGGTGACCGTCGCCCTGACCTGCGTCCAGTTGTCCCAGCCGCGGTCGGGATAGTTCACGGTCGCCCGCGCCGACCCGTTCACGGTCAGGGCGTGCTGGGCGTCGCCGTATCCGGCGGCGTACGCCACGTTCGCGGTGTAGTCGCCGCCCACCGGCGCGAACACCCTGATGTCGACCCAGCTGTCGGCGTGGTCCAGCTTCGCCACCACGGCGCCCTGCGACGCGCCGGCCGCGCCGGTGCGGACCTCCGCGTGGTTGACCGTGCCGCGCTCGGCCTCGTAGCGGACCCGGCTGCCGCGCACGACGGGAAGGTCGCCGGCCCAGCCCAGGTCCGCGGTGTACATCCAGCGCGCGTTGCCGACCCAGCCGTGGAAGAAGACGCGATCGCCCAGCACGTCGGTGCCTCCCGGGCCCTGCACCGCGCCGTCGAAGGTGCCGGTCGTCATGAGCGGCCGGTACGCCTTGGTGTAGGGGCCGGTGAGCGAGGGGGAGGTGGCGTAGCTCGTGAAGTAGGAGTTGCCCGTGTAGGAGCCGCCCGAGTAGAACAGCACGTACCGGGACGGGCGTTTGACGAGCACCGGCGCCTCGATCACGCCGGCCTCCTCCGGGCGGTCGTTGCGGATGAGCTCCCTCCTGGCCCCGATGAAGGTGACGCCGTCGGCCGCCACCTGCTGCAGCCAGATGACGGCGGGCTTGCCCACGGCGTTGCCGTCGTTCTTGTACAGCAGGTAGCGCGTGCCGTCGGTGTCGACGAAGCTCGACGGGTCGATGTCGCCGCCCTCGGCGGGGTCGCAGACGAGCGGGCCGTCGCCGACGGGGCGGAACGGGCCGAGCGGGGTGGGCGACAGCGCGGCGCCGATGCACATGCGCTTGGTCGCGGTGCTCGGGCCGGTGAAGTACATGAGGTACTGCCCGTCCGCGCGCCGGGTCACGTCGGGCGCCCAGAAACCGCCGTCGCCCGCCCAGGACGGCTTGTCGGGCAGCGCGTCACCGCGCACGGTCCACGGCCCGGTCGGCGACGGCGCGCCGGCCACCTGGATGCGGCCGGCCCGGCTGCTGGTCGAGTAGGCGTAGAAGGTGGATCCGGCCTGGATGACGTCGGGGTCGGGGAAGTCGGCCTCGATGATCGACGGCGGCGGACGCCGCGCCGGCCGCACCCCCGCCTGCCGCGAACGTCGCCATCAGAGCCTCCTGAGGGGACCGTCGCCTTCAGGTGATGGGGGAGTCGGGAGCGGGAGGGCTGCCAGGGCCCGGGCGTTCAGTGGCAGAACCTCGGGCACCCTCGCCTCCTGCGGGTCGGATGGTGCTTGTGCTTTCGGGCATCGGTCAGGGCTTGGCCGTCGTCTCTCGCGTAAGCGGGGCGAGAAGCCGCTTCCTTCAGGGAGCGGAGGAGTCACGAGGGGTAACACCAGCAGGAGCCGGCCGGGCAAGGACATGGGATCCTCCCATCCACCGCGCGCCGGCGGGCGTCCGCGTCGAGACGGCCGGCGAGCGATCATCACGCGTTCCTGACCGATGCTCTCACAGGGGTCAAGGGTCACGGTCCGGGGTGACTGGCCGGCCGCACCTCAGGTCAAGCGCCATCGTCCGGTGCGATGAGCCGCCACGCTCCGGGGCGTACCGTCCAGGACCGGACGGGCGCGGCCGGCAGCAGTTCCCCGTCGGCGTTGGCCAGCACGGGCTCGCCCTCGATGACGACCGAGCTCGCTTTCACGGTGACGACGTCGCCGCGCTCGAGGTGCTCGCCGCGCCGCATCCGCAGCCCGTACGCGAGCCGTGCCCAGGGGGAGACGGCGAAGGAGACGACGACGTCGGCCAGCCCGTCGTCCGGGCACGCGTCCGGCGCCAGCGGGGTGCCGCCGCCGATCGTGGCGCCGTTGCCGACGCCCACCATGAGCACGCGCCGGCGGCCGGACGCGACGACGACGCCGTCGGCGCGCACCCGCAGGCGCCAGCCCCGGCTGCGGATCCCCGCGAGCAGCGCGCCCGCGGAGTAGGCGGCCCGGCGCAGCACCGGCTTGAGCGGGGCCGCCTGCTGCGAGGCCAGCGCGCCCACGCCGACGTGCACGGCGTTCATCACGATCCCGCCCTCGTCGTCGACCAGCAGGTCGAGCGGCCGCTCGGTGCCGCGCAGCACCAGCAGCGCGGCCTTCTCGGGGTCCAGCGGGAGGCCCAGCGAGCGCGCCAGGTCGTTGCCGGTGCCCATCGGGACCAGCCCCACCGGCCGGTCGGCGAGCTCGCCGCGGGCGAAGAGGGCCGCCAGCACCGCGTGCAGGGTCCCGTCGCCGCCCAGCACCACGGGGTCGCGGCCGGGGTGCCGGGCCAGGACGCGGTCGACGTCTCCGGGCGCCGCCACGACGGGAGCCACGACGTCGGCCTCGCTCTCCAGCGTGCGCAGCACCGCCTGCCGCGTCTCGTCGTCGTCGCCGCCCGCCGCCGGATTGCCGATCGCCATCAGCCTGCGCGCCATCTCGCCCGCCTCTCCGTCGCCCTGGTCCGCCCCGGTTCCCCCGGCAGGCCCGGCGAAACCCGGCGCGCCGCGCGTGCTTTCGCGGGCCGGGCCCGTCCGCCGCGCGCGCACCGCCCGCTTGATAATGACTGACCAGTCAGTCATTATTGTGGCATGACCCCCAAGAGAGTCGACAAGGCCGAGCGGCGGGAGCAGATCCTGGCCGCCGCCGTCCGGATGTTCGCCCGCAAGGGCTTCGCGGCCACCCGCATCGACGACGTCGCCGCCGAGGCGGGCATCGCGAAGGGCAGCGTCTACCTGTACTTCGACAGTCGCGACGAGCTGCTGAAGGCCGCGTTCGAAGCGCACGCCGCCCGGGTCGCCGCGCTGCTGGCCCATGCCGACGCCGGCGCCGACCCGCTCGACCGGCTGGAGGAGCTGATCGGCGCCACGCTGACGATGCTGGTCGCCGATGCCGACCTGGCCCGCGTCCAGCTCGACGTGTGGAACGCCCCCTTGGACATGGCGGGCCTGGACATGGCGGGCCTCTACCGCGACTACCGCACGACGGTCGCCGGCCTGCTGCGCCGGGCCGCGATCCGCCCCGGTCTCGACCCCGATCACGCCGCCGCCGTCATCGTCGGCGCGGTCGAGGGCTGCCTGGTGCAGTGCCTCGCCGACCCCGAGCTCGACCTGGGCGAGCTGGCCGGGCCGATCGTCCAGATCTGCGTGCGGAGCCTGCGATGAGCCGGATCGACGACGTCCTGATAGCGCCCGGCGCGACCGGCGTCGACCGGCTCCTCTGCTACGGCGCAGCCGTGGCCGGCGCGGCGCTCGCGCTCCACCGGGCCTTGGACGCGCACTGGCCCTGGCCGGCGGTCGTGGTCGTCACGATCATCGCCCTCGACCTGTACGGCGGAGCCGTCGTCAACGCCACGGCGTCGGCCAAGCGCAAATACCACGCCCCCGGCCGGACGGCCAGACATCACCTGATCTTCGTCGGCATCCATGTCCAACCCTTCCTCATGGCGTGGCTCGTCCCGGGGTTCACCTGGGGCGCCGCCCTGGCGATCTACCTGATCGCGTGGGGAGGGGCCGTCCTGCAGTTCGCGCCGCCGGGCGTGCGCCACCCGGCGGCCTTCGCGATCGCCGTGCTGGGCCTCACGCTCGTCACCGTCCCGCAGGCCGTCGCCTGGTTCACGCCGGTGCTCCTGATCAAGCTCCTGCTCTCCTACCTGCAGCCCGGCGCCATGGAGAGCTCCCGGAAGCCGGCGTGACGCCCGCCGCGGCGCGGCAGCCCGTCGTCACACCGGATGGACAAAATATGTAGATCGGTCTACTCTTCCTTCATGGCTGTCAAAGGAGAGCAGACGCGGGCGCGGCTGATCGACGCCGCGCGCACGCTGGTCGAGGAGCGGGGCTACTACGGCACGGGCCTCAACGAGGTGATCGACGCAGGCCGGGCGCCCAGGGGCTCGCTCTACCACCACTTCCCCGGCGGCAAGGAGCAGCTGGCGGCCGAGGCCGTCGCCGCGTCCGGCCGGGAGGTCGACGCCCTCATCAGGAGCCTGGCGGACGAGGCCGCCGGCACCGGTGCGCTCATCGACGCCGTGCTGGACGCGCTGGCCGGCCGGATGGAGGCGGCCGGCTATGCGAAGGGCTGCCCGATCGCCACGGTCGCCCTGGAGGTGGCGGCCACCCACGACGCGCTCCAGCAGGTCTGTGCCGACGCCTACGACGGCTGGGAGCGGGCGCTGGCCGACCGCCTGGTCGCCGACGGACGCCCTCCTGCGGAGGCCGAGGACCTGGCCGGTTCCCTGCTCGCCCTGATCGAGGGGGCCCTCGTCCTGGCCCGCGCCCGGCGCAGCCTGGTGCCCGTCGAGCGGGCGCGACGGGTGGTGGCGGTCCTGCTCGGCGCCTGAGCGCGGCGCTCACGGCCTCGGTCACCGGCTCGGTCACCGCCTTGGACCGACTCATTGATCATTGATGGTCAGTTCGTTCGCGGCTGCCGCCGTTCACACCGGCGCTACGAGCGCCGGGCTGATCGCTGCGCGTCCCTCGTGGCGATCGCTGCAGCCCTCATGTGTTACCGCCGACTGGCCGAATGAGTCGCGGTCTCATCAGTCGGTTCCCACATCGGCCAGGAGCCTCGCCGTGCCCTCGGGCGCCTCCACCGGGAAGTGGTGGCTGCCCAGCTCGATGAGAACGATGTCGAGCCGGTCCCCGTAGCGGTCGATCGCTTCCTGCGTCACCAGGTCACGGATCGCGAACACGGTGATCGGCTGCTTCGTCTCGCGCAGCGCCGCGTCCATGTCCCAGCGCATGAGCCCTTCGAGGGAACGCAGCCCCGCGGGCTGCCGTACGGCGACCATCTTCTCGAAGTACGTTTCCTTGAGAGCCGGATCGGTCCCCGCCGGCGAGCCTCCCTCGACGAGGCCCCGCACCCCGGCGGCGAAGTCCTCCTGGAACAGGCGCAGCATCGCTTCGACCTGCTCTTCGCTCATCGCCGGGAACAGGGACAGATAGTGCAGCGCGTCGAGCGCCACCACCCGCGAGACCGTATCGGGAAGCAGCCGGCCGACCTCGACAGCGACCGCCCCACCGAGGGAGTGCCCGGCCACGACCGCCTTGTCCACCGACTCGGCCTCCAGCACGGCCGTCACGTCGCGGGCGAACTCCTCCATCGTCCATAGCTTCCGCGTCGACCGCGACTCGCCGTGCTCGGCGAGGTCGATCGCGAGGACACGGTGGTTCTTGGGCAGATGGTCGGTCACCGCGTCGAAGTCGCCGCGGTCGCACGCCCAGCCGTGGATGAGAGCCAGGGTCGGTCCTCCGGCCGGACCGCTGGCCGTGTACCGGATGGTCGTGTGGTCCGCTCGCCGGACCCCCAGGTGCTTCTTGCTCCTGCTTGTCTCCGTCACGATGTCTCCTTGTCACTTGTTACGCATGTGCTGGTGGAGCAGGGCGGGCGCGGGCTCTCAGCCGCACGTGGCCATGACGGTGCGGCGCTCGGCCCGTAGCTGGTTCAGGCGCAGGGCGAAGGCGGAGAACGTGATCACCGCGATGGCCAGCGCGTAGATCATGGTGGCGGTCCTCAGTCCCAGGGCGGTGACGGCGATTCCGCCGAGTACGGCGGGCACGCTGTTGCCCAGGTAGTTGATGGTGTTCGCCAGGGCGAAGACCGCGCTGCGCTCGTGCGGCCTGGCGATCCGGGCGAAAGTGCCGAACGTCGCCAGCACCGACGCGCCGAAGCCGAGACCCGCGACGACGGTGCCGGCGGCGGCGAGCCAGGCGAGGCCCTGCGCGACCCCACCGAGCGAGATCAGGGTGCCCAGCCCGAGCATCGCGGACGAGGGAGCCAGCAGCCAGGAGGCGGGCCGGGAGCGGAGCAGGAAGACCGCGAGTGCTCCGGTTCCGGCCAGGAGCGTCACGACGACGCCGCCGATCAGGTGGTTGTGCAGCCCCAGCGACTCGGCCGCGACGGACGGGCCGAGCGAGAGGTACATCCCGGCCAGGGCCCAGGTGGCGATCATCGCCGGCACCACTGGGACGATGTCGGCGCGTAGGTGCGCGGGCATCGCGACCCGGGGTCGCAGGGAGGCGACGGCTCCCGGCCGGCGCGGCGACGTCTCCGGGACGAGGGCGACGACCACCGCCGCCAGCAGCATCCCGCCGAGCAGCAGCGCGTAGACCAGCCGGGTCGGGGCGGGGCCGAACTCCACCAGCGCGCCACTGCCGAGAGCACCGGCAGCGAGCCCGGTCAGGGGAGCCACCGAGGTGACGACGCCCGCCCGCCCCCGGGACGGCTCGAGATCGACCAGCGTGGCGCTCAGCGTCGTCGTCGCCGCCCCGGTCGCGATGCCCTGCAACACCCGAGCGGCCGACAGGACGAGTACGTTCCCTGCGACCAGGAACAGGACGAGCGCGATCACCTCCAGTGCGATCGCCGCGGCGAGCACCGGCCGGCGGCCGAGATGGTCGGACAGTGCTCCGACGACGAGCAACGAGCCGAGCAGGCCGAACACGTACAGGGCGAAGACGACCGTCAGAACCCACGCCGCGAACTGCCACTGCTGCTGGTAGATGACATAGATCGGGGACGGGGCGCTGGACGCGGCCAGAAAGAGCACGAGGACGGCGGCCGCGGAAGAGAAGGCCCCCTTCCGCGGCACGCGGCAGTGCGGACCGCCGACGAGCGGTGCGGGGAGGTCAGAAGGCTCAACAGACATGAACATCTCGCAGTGATCGTTGCGTTAGTGGCTTCAAGGTAACACAAACGCAGTGATCATTGCGATTAAAAAGCAGTGATCAGTGCGATACTGGTCGCATGCGTCCTGCGCCTTCCTCATCTCGCACCGAGAGCCGGCCCGGCGGCCGCTCCGCCCGGGTCCGCGCCGCCGTCCACCAGGCCGTCCGCGAACTGCTCGGCGACGAGGCCGGCGAGCTCACGATCCCGGTGATAGCCGCCCGCGCAGGCGTGCACGCCACCACGGTCTACCGCCGCTGGGGCTCCGTCGGAGACCTGCTCGCCGACGTCGCGACCAGCCGCTTCTCCGGAGATATCGTGGTGCCGGACACCGGAAGCCTGCGCGAGGACCTCGAACGCTTCGCCTCCGACCTCGCCAAGGACCTCAGCGACCCGGACACCCTCACCCTGGTGCGAGCCATCGTCGGCACGGGCGGTGAGAACGCCAGCGCGTGCCGCGCGGAACGCCAGCGGCAGCTCGAAGCCATGCTCGAACGGGAACAGGCCCGGGGTAACGAGACCCCGCCCATCGAACGCGCCACGGACGCCCTGCTCGCCCCCCTCTACTACCGCGCCGTCTTCACCGACCAGGCCCCTACTCCCGAATGGGCACGCACCCTGGTGTCACACCTGCTGCCGGACTGACGACACCCACACCGCGTTCCCCCGACCGGGCGAACATGCGCACACCCGGTTCGTCGCCCCGACCTGGTGGCGCGCGAACCCCGGTGCGCCCTTGGCCGCCGCCCGGTTCCTGTTTCATCGATGCGTGCTGAGCGAGGGTCTGGTGTCAGCGACGGCACCACCCCCCATGGCTGACCTGGTGACAGCGGTGCGTCCCGCGTCAACGTCGCGGCCCTCAGAATATGTAGATCGGTCTAGAGAAGAGCTTCATCATGGACCAACCGGACACTCTGGTCACCAGGGCGCGCTCGCGCCGCAGGACGAGGCCCGGCTGGACTCCGTACGGGACGTCTTCAACACCGCCGGCGTGTACCGCTTCGGCCTGGGCCGCGACGAGGCCCGGCGGGTCGACGTCGACGGCGCCGTGAACGTCCTGCGCTGGGCCGCCGCCCGCCCGCGCCTGTGGCGCCTGGTCCACATCTCCGGATACCGCGCGGGGGCGGGCGAGCCGCCCTCCGAGCACGACCTGGCCGGGCTCTACCGGCGCCTGGGCGCGTACGAGGCCTCGAAGCGCGAGGGCGACGCCACGGTGCGGAGGGCGGCGGCGGGAACGGGGCATCCCCCTGACGGTGGTCAATCCCGCCACCGTGATCGGCCACTCGGCCACCGGCGAGTCCGACCAGTACCTCGGCCTGGCCGGCCTGGTGGAGCGCCTGTGGTCGGGACGGCTCCAGGCGCTGCCCGGCTCGCGGCACACGTACGTGCCCGTGGTCACCGCCGACCACCTGGCCCGCTTCCTGGCCGCCGTCCCCGAGCACGATCGGGGGCCCTTCCGCGCGCACTGGGTCCTCGACGACGACACCTCCGAGCTGCCCGAGCTGATGGCGCTGCTGGCACGGCACCTCGGGCTGCGCGGACCGCGCGTGCTCCTGCCGGCCGGACTCGTCCGCCGCCTGCCCCGCGCGCTGACCGGAGCCGAGCCCGAGTCGCTGGACTTCCTGTCGGAGGACCGCTACGACACCTCGTCGGCCGGCGCGCTGGCGCCGGTCCGGCCGCCTGGCTCGCCGCGCTCCTGGCTCCCGTACGGACCCGGCCGGTCCTCGTGGCACATTCGGCGGGCGCCGCGCCCGCGCTGCGCTACGCGCACGCCCATCCCGAACGGCTCTCCGGTCTCGTGCTCGTCTCGCCCTACTTCCTCCAGCGCCGCCCGCCATGGCCCCAGCGCACCGGGGTGCTCGCCGGCCCCTTGCTGCACGCGGCCTCAGCCGCGCGGCTCGCCAGGGCGCTGCTCGGCCCCGGCGCCACCGCCGGGCCGGCGCTGGAGAGCGCGGCCGCCCAGGTGCGGCGTCCTGGCGTCGCGCGGCGCACCGCGCGCCGGCTGGCAGGAGCGCAGCGGCCGGCCGAGCGGGCCGAACTGCGCGCTCTGGCGGCCACCTGCCCGGTGCCCGTACGCGTCGTCGCCGGCGAACACGACCCGCTCGTGGGCGACGCCCTCGACGTCCCGGTCACCATCGTCAAGGGGGCGGGGCACCACCCGCAGCTCACCCACCCCGCCCAGGTGGCCGCCGCCGCCAACGCGGGCCTGTCCATGACCGGCCGGTCACGGGTGACCCCGAAGAACGTCGACCGGACCGAGCGGCGTTCACCTGGCGCGCCACTCTGACGATCTACCTGGTCGCGGGGCAACCCGCCGTCGTGGAGATCTCCCAGAACCCGGCGTAGCGCCCGCCGCGGCGCAGCAGCTCGTCGTGACCTCCTTCCTCGACGATCCGGCCGCCGTCCACGAAGACGACACGATCGGCACGCCGGACGGTCCGCATGCGGTGCGCCACCATCACCACCGTCCGGCCCGCCATGAGGCGCTCGATCCCCTCGTGGACGGCCGCCTCGTTCTCCGGGTCCAGCGCGGAGGTCACCTCGTCCAGCAGCACGATGGGCGCGTCCTTCAGCAGCGCCCGCGCGATCGAGACCCGCTGGCGCTCGCCGCCCGACAGCAGCGCGCCGCCCTCGCCGACGTTGGCCGCCCATCCGCCGGGCAGCCGCTCGATCACCTCGTCCAGCCGCGCCGCGGCCGCCGCCGCCCGCACCTCCGCCTCGCCGGCGCCGGGACGGCCGAGACGTACGTTCTCCTCGATCGTGCCGTCGAAGAGGTAGACGTCCTGGAAGACGATGGCGATCCGCGCCATCAGCACCTCCGTGTCGATCGAGCGCACGTCCACCCCTCCCACGCGCACCGCGCCCGCGTCCACGTCGTAGAAGCGCGCGAGCAACTGCAGCAGGGTGCTCTTGCCCGCGCCCGACGGTCCGACGACGGCGAGCCGCTGTCCCTGCGGCACGGACAACGACACGTCGTCGAACACCGTACGAGCGCCGTGCCGGAAGGTGACGGACGCGAGCTCCAGGCCATGGCCCGCCGGTTCGACCGGGTCGGCGGGCTCCGGCAGCGGCTCGGCGCTCAACACCCTGTCGAGCCGGTCCAGCTCGGACCGGGCGCCGCGCAGCCGGCCGCCGATGTCCGACAACGACAGCAGCGGGTCGGCGCAGCGGGCGGCCAGCACCAGGATCGTCAGCACCTCCGCCGCGCCGATGGACCCGCCGAGCACGAGGTAGGCGCCCAGGACCAGCAGCACGGTGAAGATCGCCTGCACGACGAGCGTCAACCCCACCATGCCGGGCAGCGTGGCCAGCACGCTACGCCGGGACGCGCGCTGGACTCCCCGCAGCGAGTCGTCGAGCAGCGCGAAGCGCTCCACGGTCCGCCCGCCGGCCCGCAGCACCGGCTGGGCCTGGACATACTCGATGACCCGCCCGGCCGCCTCGTGGTCGCGCTCGTGGCGCTCGTCGTCGGTGGCGGCCATCGAGCGGGCCGTCCAGACCTGGATGGCCGCCACGACGGGCACGGCGGCCAGCGCGGCCACCCCCATGCGCCGGTCGAGGACGAGCATCACGGCGACGATGGCCAGCGGAGTCACCACGGCGGAGATGAACGGCGCCAGCAGATGCGCCGCCACGCTCATCGCCGCCAGCAGCCCGCGACCCGCCATGAGGGACACCTCGCCGACCCGGCCGGCGGTGTACCAGCCGATGGGCAGGCGGGCCAGATGCTCGCCGAGGCGGTGGTACAGGCCGCGCAACATCGTGGTCCCGACCCGCATGCCGGACAGGTCGCTGGTGTAGCGCAGCACGGCGTAGCCGGCGACCGCGGCCCCGAACGCGGCCAGCCACGGCCAGGCGTCCGCGGGCGTGTCCCCGAGCAGCGCCCGCAGCACGGGAACCAGCAGCGCGTAGGACAGGCCCTCGGCCGTCGCGGTGATCGTCATGAGGGCCATGGTGCGGCGCATCGGCCCGGCGAACTCGTGTCCGAGCACGCGCAGCAGCATGCGGATCATCAGGGCTCATCTCCTTGTCGTACGTCGCCGGGGGTGCCGCTCGTGCCGGCGACCGCCGACCGGTGGGATCGCCAGAACGCGGCGAACCTTCCGTTCCGTGCCAGGAGTTCGGCGGGGCTGCCGCGTTCGACGATCGAGCCGTTCTCCAGCATCACGACGGTGTCGGCGTCGGCGACCGTCTCCAGGCGGTGGGCGATGACCAGGATCGTCCGATCGCCCTCCAGCGTCGCCAGGGCCCGGCGTACCGCCTGCTCGGTCTGCGGGTCGGCGAACGCGGTCGCCTCGTCGAGCACCAGAACGGGCGCGTCGGCCAGCAGCGCGCGGGCGATCGCGATGCGCTGCGCCTCGCCGCCCGACAGCCGCGCGTCGTCCCCGAGCACGGTGTCGTACCCCCGCGGCAGCTGCAGGACGCGATCGTGGATGCCGGCCAGCCGGGCGACGCGGACCACGTCGTCGCGGTCGGCGTGCGGCACCGCGAGGGCGATGTTGTCGGCGACCGAGGCGCGCAGCAGGCGCACGTCCTGGAAGACGAAGGAGACCCTCCGGTAGAGCTCCCGGCTGCCGAGCTCGCGCAGATCGACGCCGCCGAGGAGGACCGAGCCGTGGTCCGGGTCGAAGAACCGCGGCAGCAGCTGGACGAGCGTGGACTTCCCGCTTCCCGACGGCCCGACGACCGCGGTGACCGTCCCCGGTTCGAGCACCAGGTCGATCCCGCGCAGCACCTCGTGACCCTCGTCGTAACCGAACCGGACGTCACGCAACTCCACCCGGTGCCCCTGCGGCGCGACCGGGTCGTCAGGCTCCGGCAGCGAGGGCACCTCGAGCACGTCCTTGATCCGGCCGACCGCCCGCCGGGCGGCCTGCAGGTCGTCGAAGCCGTGACCGAGGGCCGCCACGGGCGCGGTCAGGCCCAGTCCGAGCAGCAGGAAGGGCAGCAGGTCGGCCGGGGCCATGCCGCCGGACGTGATCAGGGCCGCCCCGCCGATCAGCACGACCAGCAGCACGAACGGCGGCGACAGCGCCAGCTGCATGCCCGCCGCGATCAGGGACATGCTGCGCACCCACCGGAAGAAGACGCTGACGAAATCGTCGGCGGCCTCGAGGAACGTGCGGTGGGCGCGTCCGGATCCGCCGAACGTCTTGACCACCGAGATCCCCTGGACCAGCTCGACGGCGGAACTCGCGATCCGCCCCATGGCCGCGTCGAACTCCTCCTGCTCGCGCAGCCGGGCGGGCAGCATCATCAGCGGGACCAGCGACACCGCCATGGCCACCGGGATCAGCGTGATCAGCGTCAGCCGCCAGTCGACGGAGGCCAGGTAGACCAGCGACACCAGCGGCACCACGAAGGCGGAGACCAGCTCGCCGGGGGAGTGGGCGATGAACGGGTGCACGGCGCTCACGTCCTCGCCCACCACCTTGGCCAGCTCTCCGGTCCCGCGCCTCGAGAACCAGCCCATCGGTACGCGCCCCAGCCGCTCCGCCAGCTGCCGGCGGAGCGTCAGCTGCACCTGGCCGTCGATGACGTGCCCGATCCCCGACGAAGCGGCCGTGAACAGCAGCCGGACGAGCAGGCCGGCCGCGCCCGCGATCACCACGGACCAGACATGGCCGTGGTCGGCGGGGCCCGGCGACAGCAGGACACGGCCCAGCTCGACGACCGCGAGCAGCGGCGCCAGGCCCGCGAGGGAGCCGATCGCCTGCGACAGGACGACAGCGGCGAGACCCCATCCGTAAGGGCGCAGCAGCCGTGCCATGGGCGGCGGCGTCACCCGGCCAGTCCGCGGCGGAGTGCGGCGCCGAGTTCGGCGATCTGGCGCTGGGAGACCTCGGCGGACAGGATGGCCTGTGAGCCGTGGAAGGTGCCGGGCCACTGGTGGAGTTCGACCGATACGCCTGCCTGGAGCAGGCGGGCGGCGTAGGCGATGTCCTCGTCGCGGTTGGGGCACAGTTCGGCGGTGGCGATGTAGGCGGGGGGCAGGCCGGTCAGGTCGCCGGCGCGGGCAGGGGCGGCGTAGGGGGTGGCGGGGGCGTCGCCGAGGTAGTGGCGCCAGGCGGCGGTGACCTTGTCGCGGGTCATCCAGGGGGTGTCGGTGAAGGCGCGGGCGGACCAGGTTTCCTGGCGGTCGTCGAGGCCGGGCTGGTTGAGCAGCTGGAAGCGGATGGACGGGCCGTGCTCGTCGCGGGCCCGCAGGGTCAGGCCGGCGGCCAGTCCGGCGCCGGCGCTGTGGCCGCCGACGGCGATGCGGGCAGGGTCCAGTCCGAGGCTGGTGGCGTGCTCGGCCGTCCAGCGGAGCACGGCGTAGGCGTCGTCCAGGGCGGCGGGGAAGGGGTGTTCGGGGGCCAGGCGGTAGCCGACCGAGATCACCACCGTGCCGGAGACGTTGGCGAGCCGGGCGGCCCAGGGGTGCTCGGTCTCCAGGTCGCCCATGACCCAGCCGCCGCCGTGCAGCCACACGACGGCGCCCTGCGCCGCCTGCCGGGGACGGTAGACGCGCACCGGCACGTCGGGCTCGGCGGGGACCATGTGGTCCTCGATCTCCAGGTCCGAGGTGTCCGGCGGCGCCACCGCGGCGGCCAGGGCGGCGAAGTCCTTCCGCTCGGCGATCGGATCACGAAGATCCGACTGGGGGAACAGCGGGATGAAGGCTTCCAGTTCGGGATCCATACAGCTCATCCTGGCCGCGGCCGCCCCGCGCCATCATCCGCCAACCGTCGCCGATCGCCACTGGGTCGCGCGCCGATCGTCGCGTACCCTTCCGGGCATGGAGGCACTGGCCGTACGGTTGTCGCACCTCGACACGGAAGCCGGTGGCGCGATCCGGGTCGTCATGTTCTACGACACGCTGATGCGCCGCCGGGTGGATCTCCCCGCGCTCGCCCGGGCGTCGGCCAACCTGGCCGGGTGCGTGACCGGGATACGGCTCCACGGCCCGGGACGCGTCATCCGCTACTCGCCCGACGGCGGGCAGGCGGCGGACCCGCCGTCCCCCGCGTCCACCACGGCGCCGATCACCCTCGACGACGAGGAGATCGGCACGGTCTGGCTGGAACGCGCCGCCCCTCCCGTCCTGCTCGACGAACTCCTGCTCGACCGGCTCGCCATCGCCGCCGCGGCCGTCGTCGAGAGGTACGGCCCCGCCAGCACCACCATGGCCGACCCCGCCCTCGTCGAACTCGCGATCAGCCCCGGCAGCGAGGAGGCCGCCAGAGCGCGGGCGCTGCGCCTGCTGGGATTCGCCGCCGACCTGCCCGTCCGCGTCGCCGCCGTACGCTCGCAGCTCCCGCTCGACCAGGTCGGCGGCCTGATCTGCCCGTCGCGCCCGGTCAAGGCGGCGCCGCTCGGCGGCGTGGGCGTCATCCTGGCCACCACCGTCGACCAGAGCCGGTTCCCCGCGGACGTGCGGGCGGGCATCGGCGCCGCGGCGAGCCCCTGCACGTCCTGGCAGCAGGCCCGCACCGCGCTGCGCTACTCCACCCCGCGCCGGCCGGTCATCCACTACGACGACCTGGGCGCGCTGGCCCTCCTGGCCGAGATCCCCCCGGACGTCGCGCGCGGCAACGCCGACGTGGCCGCGATCGCCCGCATGGCCGGCACCCCGGAGGATCTGGAGACCCTGGACGCCTACTGCGCCACCGGCTCCCTGCGCCAGGCCGCCGACCTCCTCCACCTGCACCACAGCAGCATCGCCCGCCGGCTCGAACAGATCGGCAAGGCCCTGGCCATCGACCTCACGGAACCGGCCGGGCTGACCCGCGCCAGAATCGCCCTCACCGCATGGCGGCTCCTCGACGCGTGAGCGACGCCCGCCGTGCGGCCCTCGCACGGGCGGCGGGCAGCCACCCCTGGGACGTTCCGCCGAACGCCAGGATCCGCCTGCCTTCCGGCGCGGGCGGACCCGGGCCTTCCCCTTACCCGAACTGGCCGGGCTGGTAGTCGCCGGCAGGCTGCTGGGTGATGACGTTCAGGCGGTTGTAGGCGTTGATGGTGGCGATGAGCGTCACCAGGGCGGTGAGCTGCTCCTCGTCATAGTGCTTGGCGGCGTTCGCCCAGACCTCGTCGGAGACGCCGCCGGCCGCGTCCGCGAGGCGGGTGCCCTCCTCCGCCAGCTCCAGGGCGGCTCGCTCGGCCTCGGTGAACACCGTCGCCTCCCGCCAGGCCGCGACCAGGTTGAGCCGCACCGAGCTCTCCCCGGCGTGCGCGGCGTCCTTGGTGTGCATGTCGATGCAGAAGGCGCAGCCGTTGATCTGGCTGGCGCGCAGCTGCACCAGTTCCCGCGTCGCCGCCGGCAGGCTCGAGTCCGCGACCACCTTGCTCACCGCGACGAAGTGCTTCATCGCCTTGGCCGCGAGCTGGCTGCCGAAAACGTTCAGACGAGCATCCATGGTGGCTCCTTGTCGTCGTTGCTGGTCGTCTTACTGACGGGCCTGCCCGGCGATGTGTGACAGGAACGGATGTGACATGAGCCACACGGCTCGCGCGGATCCGGGCTCACTGCTCCGATCTCCCTGAAGTCCGGACGGCCGGAAACCCGCTGCGGGGCGTCCGAAAATTCGCCACGATATTTCGATGAGTGATGTGTTCGACCTTGGTGAAGATCGGTCGGCGGCGCGGACGCGTGAGCGGTGGCTCGGCCGGATCCTGCGCGAGGGAGCCGTTCCCGAGGCGCTGGAGGTGCTGGCCGAACGGTTGTCACCCACCGATCTGCAGACGCTGCTGCTCGAGGTCTCCCGCCGGCGTGCCGCCGCGGTGACGCCCGCGCGCCTGCTGAAGGCCTATGAGGACAACCGGTTCACCCGGCCGTCGGCGCTGGACGCCGGTGAGCTGGCACGCCTGGAGGCTCTGGTGCTCGAACGACTTGGCAAGCATGCCTTCACCACGGTGGCGTTGTCGCCGCTGTGCCCGCTGGGCACCGTCTCGTCGGTGGCTACCGCGGACCAGAACAAGGTCGTCACCACGGTCCGTACCACGGAGGTCGTCGCGGACGTCACCAACGTGCTGGCTCTGGAGTGCGCGGTACGTCGCCGGGATCTGCTCGGGGCCGATCCGCGCTCACGACGGCGGGTCCGGCTGGGGGCCGTTCACCGCGTGGTGCGCGCCCAGGCCTTCGACGGGCCGGGCATGGCGGCGCACTTCTCGCTGCTGGGCCTGTGCACCGCCGGTCGCGACGAGGGCTCGTTCGCCTTCGAGACGGCCGCCCTGGCCGAGCAGATCGGCGTCCACCTGGACATCCTGCACCAGGCCCGCGCCCTCGGTTACGAGGCCACGAAGGTGCGCGTGTCCGTCACCGACCTGACCGGCGGGCGCCACCGCCGGGCGCTGCGCGAGAACGTCCTGGACCGGCTCGCGCAGGCGCATCCCGGCGCCGCGTTCGGCTTCGACGACGACCGCGCTGCGGGCCGCGGCTACTACAGCGGCGTCTGCTTCGGGATCCGCGCCACCACTCCGGCCGGCGACGACGTCGGCCTCAGCGACGGCGGATCGGTCACCTGGACCGCTGGCCTGCTCGGCAACGCCAAGGAACGCCTGCTGATCAGCGGCATCGGCCTCGAAGGCCTCTGCGCGGGCTTCCGCCCGCCCGGCTCCGAGGAGGAGGCGGCGGTCAGCGGCGATCGTCGTGGGCGGCGATGACGCCTTCCGTGGTGTATCCCGCTGGCGGGGCGGAACCGCGTCAGCAGCGCAGACCCTCGAACGTCCGTGCGCCCGAGCCCAGCGTGGGCGGGTGGTCGACCAGCGCGTAGCGGTCGGTCAGGCCGGCCGCACCGGATGCGCCGGGCCGAGCCGGTCGAGGACCCGTTCGACCATGGCCACGATCGTGCCGTCGTCGATCTCGCCGAGCAGCCGCTGGGTGCGCAGGCCCTCGATGAGGCAGAGCAGTTCCCGGGCGTCGGCGTCGGCGTCTGGCACGCCGGCCCGGCCGAACTGGTCGGCCACCAGGGTGTCCAGCAGCGCGTACTGCCGGCGGAAGACCTGCGCGAGCTCCGGGTCGGCCGCGGCGCGGAGCGTGAAGGCGGCGGCGATCCTCGCCTCGACGGCACGCTCCTCTTCCAGCGGAAGCAGTTCGATCGCGATCGCGCGCAGCACGCGGCGGGGCGTGGAGGGCTGCGGCGCACCGGCGGCGCGCGCCGAGAGCCTCTCGACCAGGCGACGGCCGTGGTGCTCCAGCGTGAACAGCAGCATGTCGTCCTTGAAGTGGAGGATCGACGTGCGGCCTTGACCGGATCGGAGCGGCTCGCCAGGTGATCGACCCGCGATTCCTGGACGCGCCGCTGTACGAGTGCGACGCGCTGGGCGCCGGTTCGGCTGCACGGTGAGCGTCAAGCTGGAAACGGCGAACCCCGTCCGCAGCACGCGGGGCTCGTCGTCGAGCCCTCGCCGGCGCCGGCAGCCCAACCGTCAACCGAGAGTTGACGGCAAGCGATCGTCAACCTATGGTTGACGGCATGGACAGTACGGTACGTCTCCACGACCTGATCACCGCGATCAAGACCCGCCACCCCGACGGCGACCCCCTGGGCGAGCTGTCGGACGCGGTGGCCCTGGGCGAGTACATCGGCGAAGTGGCCGACCATCTGATCGGCCACTTCGTCGACCAGGCCAGGCACTCCGGCGCCTCCTGGACCGACATCGGGCGCAGCATGGGCGTCACCAAGCAGGCCGCGCAGAAGCGGTTCGTGCCCAAGGACGGCGGCCCCGACCTGGCGGCCGACATACGCGCCTACGCCCGCTTCACCGATCGGGCCCGCAGCGTCGTCGTGAAGGCGCAGGAGGAGGCGCGGGCGGCGGGCCACGGCCACATCGAGCCCGGCCACCTGGTGCTCGGGCTGCTGCGCGAGCCGGAGGCGCTTGCGGTCGCGACCATGGTGGCGCTCGGCGCGTCACCCGGCTCCGTCGAGGACGCCGTCACGGCCGCGCTCGGGCCGGGCGAGGGCAGCCCTCGGCAGATGATCACGCCGTTCTCCGCGCAGGGCAGGAAGGCTCTGGACCTGACGTTGCGTGAAGGGCTGCGGCTGGGCCACGACTATGTGGGCACCGAGCACATCCTGCTCGGCATCCTGTCGCTGGAGGACGGGCCCGTGGTGCGGGCGCTGGCGGACATGGGCGTGACCAAGGAACCGGCCGAGCGCGAGATCATGCGGGCGATCAGGGAGATCAGGCAGGCCAGGGACTGAGCTCCCGCCGGGGCGGAACGGGGTCCGCGTAACTGTCGGTGGCCATCGATAGAACGAGACCACCGCCAGATCCCCGGCATGAGGAGCGTGCAGTCGTGACTCCTCCGCTCCCTGAAGGAAGCGGCTTCTCGCCCCGCATACGCGGGAGACGACGGCCAAGCCCTGACCGATGCCCGAAAGCACAAGCACAATCCTATCCGCAGGAGGCGACGGTGTCCGAGGTTCTGCCCCTGAACGCCCGGGCCTTGGCGGCCCTCCCGCTCCCGATTCCCCCATCGCCTGAAGGCGACGGTCCCCTCAGGAGGCTCTGATGGAGCAGGAATCCGGGCCGGCCGCCCGGCCGCGCGTCGTGGTCTCCGTGTCGACGTCGGTCGACGGGCGAGTGACGCTCGGCAGCGATCGCCTGCTGATGGAGGCCGATGCCGCCCGGATGTGGCAGTCCATGCAGCCGGAGGGGGCGCAGGCGGCCGAGGACGCGCGTTCGGCGCTGCTGGCCGGTCTGCACCAGCCCCAGGCGGTCCTGGAAGGGAGCGGGTCGCTCGTCACCGGCTCCACCGGGCCGCTGACCGGATTGCCCGAAGAGTTCGATGAGCCGGTGGACACGCTGTTCACGGACTTCCTGCCCGAGGAGGTCGTCGAGCGGCCAGGGCACGAGAAGTGGTTCACGGTCGTCGACAGCCGGGGCCGGGTGGGGTGGTCGATGAAGCGGAACGGCGGATACGACCTGCTGGTGCTGGTGGCCCGCGCCACGCCCGCGGCCTATCTGGCCCATCTGCGCCGGGAGCGGATCCCCTACCTGGTCGCCGGCGGCGAACGCGTCGACCTCGCCGCGGCCCTGCGGCGCATGCGCGACAAGCTGGCGGTCACCTGCGTCGTCTCGACGGCCGGGGGCGGGCTCAACGGCGCGCTGCTCCGGGCCGGTCTCATCGACGAGATCCAGCTGCTCGTCATCCCCGCCGCCATCGGCGGTCACGGCACACCGGCGCTCTTCGACGGCCCCCAACTCGCGGACGGAGAGCTTCCCACCCGGCTGCGGTTGCTCTTCGCCCAGGTCGGAGGCGACGGGATGCTCTGGCTGCGCTACGAGGTCGTCCGCGAGACCGGCGCCACCCCCTGAGCACGAGTGTCCGCGCGTCCCGCCCTGGCGCGTCCCGCCCGGGCCAGGAGCGAGAGCCTCTTCTTTGCGGCCACCTAAGG